>NZ_CP191647.1:2400000-3026153 GCF_050562195.1 Flavobacterium sp. JP2137 | reverse complement strand
GAAGTTCTCCTATGAGCTATATTTCACAAGTAACTACACCACTGCTTTTGATAACAGGAAAGGAAGATTATCAAATAAACTGGCAGCAGTCTGTGATGATGTATGTAGCTTTAAAAAGGTTAGGAAAAGAAGTTAATCTTTTATTATATCCAAATGAAGGACATGTTCTTATGAATCCTGAAAATCAAAAAGACGCTGAATTTAAGATGAAGAGTTGGTTTGATTTTTATCTTAAAAATAAAGAAGAACCTTCTTGGTTAATAGAAGGGCTGCCTTAGGCAGCCCTCTTTTTAAATTACAATCTGAATAATTGCGTAGAACAAGTTAGCAATTGATTGTTTTCAATCGGTGATGCCCATACCTGATTTCCGGGGAGTGTAACACAAACTGTGTCATCTCCTTTTTCTTAGCTCTGGGACTTAAGTCCCAGAGCTAAGAAAAAGGAGGGTCTTTACGGCAGTAGCCTATCCCCAAATTTAATATAAAGCTGCGACATAGTCAAACCCCAATTGTGAATTGGCATCGTCCATTTCTTAGAAACATTTTTAATGACTAAATATATTAGCTTAAGCAATGATTGATCCGAGGTAAAAGCTCCTTTGGTTTTAGTTACTTTTCTAACCTGTCTATGCATGGCCTCTATCGCATTAGTAGTGTATATAGCCTTTCTTATGTGCGGATCAAAATCAAAATAAGTAGATAAATGGCCCCAATTATCCATCCATCCTTTAGCTGCTAATGGATATTTACTACCCCAGGTTTCTTCAAACTCTAAAAGCCTTTCATAGCCTTGTTCTTCGCTAACAGCGGTGTAAATCGGCTTTAAATCTGCAGCTAAAGCTTTCTTGTCTTTATGAGGCACAAAGCGAAGACTTGTTCTTATTTGATGCACAATACAAAGTTGTATTTGTGTCTTTGGAAAAACAGCTTGTATAGCTTCCGGAAAGCCCTTTAAACCATCTACACAGGCAACAAGTATATCTTGTACCCCGCGTGATTTAAGATGAGTTAAAACTGATAACCAAAATTTTGCTCCTTCGTTTTCTGATAAATATACACCAATGAGTTCCTTTTTGCCCTCTTGATTTATGCCTAGAATATTGTAGACAGCACGTGAAGTTATACTTCCTTGATCTTTAACTTTATAATGCATAGCATCTAGGAATACGAAAGGATATATAGATTCTAAAGGCCGATCGCGCCACTGGTTCATAGCCGGAATAATCTTATCGGTAATGCGGGAAATTTCACTAGCGGATATCTCCATACCATACATTTCCATGATAAAGCTAGCAATATCACGTGTGCTACTGCCTCGGGCATATAAAGATATTACGTTTTCTTCTAATTGATCCGTAACGATGAGTTGCCTTTTTGGAAGTATCTTAGGTTCAAAAGTTGCATTGCGATCTCTGGTAGATTCAAGTTCAAAACTACCAGATTGCATACTTCGAACTGTTTTAGTTGTCCTGCCATTGCGCCGATTAGTTACCCCTTTTGCCTTTTCTTCCGCTAAATGATGTTCCAGTTCACCTTCCATCATTGTTTCTAGAAAGTGTTTCAAAAGAGGTGCAAAAATGCCATCAGGCCCACCCATTTTCTTGCCTTGGTACAATCCAGCCATAGCCTCTTCTTTGAAACTATCAAAATCAAATCCCGTGTTTTTATTATCTGTATTCATAATACTAATTTACGTTTTTATTGTGTAATTAATTTATGTGACACAGTTCACGGCACACCCTCGATTTCCGAAACTATCAGTACATAATATAGTTCCTGTATTCTGGCAATCAACACGTACTTTGACACATTTCTGTCCTGCCGGTTTTGAAATATCATAATGATAAGCATCCATTGGAGCTTTCTCGCTCTTATTCACTGCATTTGATGCAAATGCTGCTACTGCGCCAAACACCACTACAGCAAGTGGCATAATGACTTTTTTTAAATTTGTTGTCATATTTAAAATTTATTTGGTTGGTTTACTCTTTTATACAGGTTTTCAACCGTTAATCCTGCTATCGGCCAATAGATTTTTTATTTAATAATTCGTTGATATCGAACCAATGAGTTTCCTACTAATCCGAAAAAATAATCATCATTTAAAGCGAACTCGCGTACTTTATCTCTGTTATAATCATAAATATAAAAGCTGTATCTATATTCCTGTTTGTTGTAATCATATACATCAATAATACTTGCCTGATTCCACATGCTCTTAGGTTCATTTTGACCAAGTAAACCGCAATTGACATAAAGTAGTCCACTATAAGCATAAATTTTGTTATTCACTTTTAACGCAGGGGCGTTCATTTTACGCTCTCCATTTGCCAGTTTTGTAACTTGGATAAGCGCAACACTCGTTGTATCAATAGTTTTACCGCTTGAAAATATGTTTATTTTTGGGTGATATACCATATATTGATTTCGGTAATAATAAGTGTAAATACCTTGATTTGTTTTTGTATCCACTACCAACTGTCCGTCTGTATCAAATAAACCGTCAATCTGTTTTTGCAAGATATTTTCATACAGTTCAAAAGCAGAATCATTGTTTGGAGAAATTTTTAGTTGGCCAAGTACATGCTCACCATTTTTTGCATACTGGCTTCTAAATAAGAAAATACTGTCTGATAGGGGCTGTACAAGGGAGAAGTATATTTTTGTTTGCATATATTTCTTGGTTTTCCAATCTGAGACACTTCCCTTGTAAATGATAGGCACAGTTCCATCACTTACAAAAACAGTTTTATTTTGTATTCGAATTGTTAGATTTCTAAAGAATCTTTTGGTCTCATCTAGTTTTATCGTATGCTCTACTATATTTTGCATATCTGTAGAAATGGCTTTTATAAATAGGGGAGCTGTATAATTTCCTATATAAATAGTGTCCTTGGTCAATCCGGCTATATAATAGGAATTAACTTCCAAATCAAGATATTGCGCTTTATCAATAGGATGCGGTAAGAATCTTCTCACAAATGGATTTTCTTTTTTTATAATATGTTCTGATTGTAGAAATAATCCAACAACTATAACACTACTAACAATAATGGTTAGGACGCTTAATATTAGAGTTTGTTTTTGATCTTGAGATTTTGCTTTTCCTTCAATGTTCTTAGGTGTGAAAACTAAAATAATAACTGCAATTAATGTAATAATTATATTAAACCATAAATGCTCCTGCCACCCCATTTTTTCTAAAATACCGCCGCAAGAACAAGGGACAAAAGGACTGAAATTTAAAATAAGATATATGTATACAGAAAATGCGGTCATCATTCCTAAGAATAAATATAATCCCAGTTTTATAGTTTTGGGAAAACAAAGTAGAAATGCAATGATAAGTTCACTTATGATTGTAATATAGGTTATCAAAGTGGCATAGGCGCTTAATAATGGAGATTGCGCTACTTGTATCTGAAAGTTTTCAAAGTCAAGTATTTTACTTAAAGCTGCATAAACAAATAAGATAATGAAAAAGTAAATAATTACTTGTTTACTGATTGATAGGATGGTACGCATGGCATTTGAATTTCGGGGTATTGTAAAATTCTGTAATTCAGATGATTTTAAAATGCTAAATGCGTATTTAAAAGTTTTTAATCGGGAGTTTTTTTATGATTTTTGGATGGTTTGACTTATTTTACGTAATTGATTTGGGAGGATTTTGTAATACATTTTGAAATAGTTTACAAAGGCGGAGTATTGCGAATAGCCCACCATCTCAGATATTTCTTTAAAAGGAAGCGTACTGGTTTCAATAAGCAAATGTGCATGCTTCATCCTAAGGGAAATATGGTATTCATATACAGAACATTGGTATTGTTCTTTGAAGAGTTTTTTTAATTGATTGGAATTAATTCCAAAATCTATGCATAACTGCTTTAAACTAATTTTCTGGGATAAAGAGCGGTTATCCAAGTTGAATTTTACCTGTTCGATAATGTCTTCATTTCTCCTTTTTTGAATTAATCTCCCTTTTTCAATTGTATCTTTTAGATAAGCAGGATTAAAGTACTTGTTGTCTATCTGTAATTGATAAAGGTTGATAAGCTGTGTTTTATTATTATTGAACGATTTTATATTGAAAAGAAAACTCTGCTTTAAAAGAACTATAGATTGCATGGCTTGGTTGTTGGTAATCTGCAGGACATCAGATGGACTTTTTAGAAAATCCGCAGTATCTGGATCTACGTATCCTAGTAATGATTGCTTTTTTAAGCTGCTGAAATCCATACTGAAATGGGAAAGGAACGAATCACAAACATTTTTTATAATGAAATTTCGATTTACTATAATTATAAAATGGTTGGTATATTTTTGAAATTCATTCGGCTTTGTAAAGGACAAATGAATTAGTCGTTCTCGCAATTCTTCACTGACTAAATTAAAAAGAGCTTCTATAGTCTCAAAATCATCGTTGAGGTTGCGAATAAGTAATTGTTGATCAAGTTTCCCTTTTCCTAATTCCAATAATCCTTGCACTAGATTTTCCCATCGTCTTTTGCTAATTACAAATTGTTTCATAGGATCTTTATTACTGTTGTTATAAATATTTCTGCCTCTTCTAAATTGTTGAAAATTTGTGTAGGTACTTTAGGCGAATTCACCTCGATGTAAAATCGTCCCATAGAATAGATGGTTTTATTATTGGATAGTAATGCAACAATTGTAATCAAAATAGAGCCATAGATTGAAAGATAACCACGAGCTTCAAAATCAATGTTTTTCACCTCCGATACATTACAAATTACAGGATATGATTCGTAAGATTGTAAACTTAAACGGTCATGTACGATTTGACGTGCTGCAGCATAGTTAAGTATTAATCCCTTTTTATACGTAATGTAAAGGATGTAATCTCTAATTTGATAAACGGCATATTTGTTTTCATAATGATTGTTCATAACAAAATATTTGATGGCATTTGTGTTTTGATTTTATAAAAATAGGAAGGTTTTATCTGAAAACACCTACTCCTTATTGAATTAAAATGTAAAAAAGGTATTATAAAGTGTAAAAAAGGGAGTTTTTTTTGATGCAATAACGCTTTTAAGGATTATATTTTTGAATTTTAAATCTTAAATTTTTTACATTATGGCCAAGATTAACCACAATAATGCTTTTGAAACAATTGATAAAGTAATTGAAAATGCTAAAAAGCAAAATACCATTCACTTGTATGCGCAGGATAAAGCTCTTAATGGAAGTTCCCTTTTAATTAATGGTAACAAACTATGGCATTTTGCAACTACCGGTTACTTAGGTCTTGAACAAGACATACGTCTAAAAGATGCAGCGGCCAGCGCTATTTATAAATATGGCACGCAGTTTCCTTTGTCGAAAACGTATATCTCTCATCCTTTATATTTAGAATTGGAACACAAAATGCAGCTTATTTATAAAGAATCTGTCATTATTGCAAAAAACAGCACCTTGGCACATATGGCCGCAATACCGCATGCAATTGATGATAATGATGTTGTAATATTAGACCATCAAGTACATTACAGTGTGCAACAAGCTTGCCAAATGCTCAAAAATAGAGGAATCCCAGTGGGAATTATCCGCCACAATAATATGCAACAGTTAGAAGATCTTTTAAATAAATTTAAAGGAAAACATCAAAAAATTTGGTATATGGCCGATGGTATCTACTCAATGTACGGAGATCATGCACCCATTATTGAACTAAAAGAATTAATGACTAAATATCCGTGTTTGCATCTGTACTTTGACGATGTCCACGGTATGAGTTGGATGGGCGAGAATGGCAGTGGGTTTATTAAGAGCTATTGGGAGGTTTTACCTCAAAATATGATATTAATTAGTACTTTAAGCAAAACCTTTGGGGCTAGTGGTGCAATTATTATTTGTGGCGATAAAAAAATCCAACAAAAAATAAAGAACTTCGGAGGTCCACTTACTTTTTCTGCTCAGCTTGAACCGGCTTCAGTAGCCGCGGCAATTGCTTCAGCAGATATTCACTTAAGTTACGAAATTTATGAGTTACAAGTGGAGTTGATTAACAAAATAGATACCTTTAAAAATTTACTAACTGATTTTGAACTACCTCTGATTTCACATAGCAATACCCCTGTATTTTATATCGGCACCGGTCAGCCTGAGACAGCATATAACTTGGTACAGCGATTGCAAAAAGACGGCTTTTTTGTGAATCCCGGAATTTATCCCGCTGTTCCTTTGAAAAATGCAGGATTACGCATTACTATCTCTGCGCATAATGATATCGCGCAGATTAAAGAACTTGCTGATTCCCTTGCGCTCCATTTTGGAAGAGCATTAGAAGACACTAATAATACCCGATCATCCATTGACAAGGTTTTTGGACTAAAAAATAAAGTTAATCACCAAGCACTTAAAAATGATTTATTTGACTTAAGTGTTTTCAGTAGTGTTCGAGAAATTGAAAAAGAGCTTTGGAATAGACTTTTAGGTAGTTCTAATGCGTTGGATTACGATGGCATCTGTTTTGTAGAGGATTATTTTTCAAATCTTGAATCGGATAATGCCAATTTCATGCAGTTTAAGTATTTTTTAGTAACAGATAAAAAGGGGAACACGGTTGCTTTAACACATACCTCGTGGGCTTTATGGAAAGAAGATATGTTAGCCATTGAGCAGATTTCAAGTAAGATAGAAGATATCCGTAAAAACAATCCCTTATTTCTAACCAGTAAAGCACTAAGTACCGGCTCTACATTTACCGAGGGGAAGCATGTTTTTACTGAATCAATGAGCACAGATAGCGATAGAAATACTCTGTATACCTTTTTATTAAATAGTATAGAGAGAGAGTTTGATTTAAAAGGCGCGGACAAGCTCGTATTACGAGACTTTAGCAAAGGCCATGATTTGGGGGCTATTGCCCTTAATAAAGGTTACTTAATCGCAGAAATGCCACAAACTGCAGTTTTTTCAAATTTTGAGTTCACAGATATCGATGACTTCGATACCATCTTAACCAAACGCTCCAAACGTCATTTTAAAGAAGAGGTTCTACCCTTTGTAGATAAGTATGCTATTACGGTTAAGGAAGAACTAACTGTCGATGAGCTTCAATTAGCGTATAGTTTATACTTGAATGTTAAAGGAAGAAATCTAGCGGTTAATAATTTTACTTATGATTTTAGTATGTTTGAAGGTATAAATAAAAATATAAACTGGGATTTCCTTATTGCTAAAGACAAGGACTGTGGTAAAACAATAGGAGTGGTTTTTTGTTTTATAAATCAAACTGGTAATTCTTATAATCCCATGTTAATTGGAATGGAAGAGCTTGAAGATAACCGACTATGTTTATACCGTCAACTCTTATTTCATACCATTATACAGGCTAAAAAAAGGAAATTTCAAAAAGTATTTCTTGGTATTTCTGCTGTATTTGAAAAACGTAAATTAGGCGCTAATATTTACAGTAAAGAGGCATATATAAGCGTCAAGGATAATTACGCTACGGATATATTGGAAAATTACCGTTGAGAATTTGTAAGATGCAATTGTACCCTAATATTCTTTACTTAGAAAATAACTACGCTTAACATCGGCTTGGCAAAAGGGGGTTAGATGGAACGCTATTGTTTTCTAATCACCAAAAGCTGTCCATATTCGTATTTTTCGTAAGTTTACAAATAATGGAACAGCTTTGGCTTCGCTTGGGTCTGAATTGAACATTCGCTCAATTCCATCTCGCACTTCGCTAAGCCAAGTCCAGTTATATGCCATTTTATGAAAACGTTGCTTCTAATAATTTTGTTCTTCATTAACGTCCAAATTATACTTGGACAAGATGGAAATGATGAAAAATATAGATTTGCAAAAGAAGCATTCAAGTCCGAAAAATACAAACAAGATAACTACCCTCGATTTGACAAAGAAATATTAAGGCTCGAAAATGGAGTATATCAATTCGGTGAAAAATATTTGAAAATAGAACTTGAAAAATTAGAATATGAAAATATTTTCAAGTTAGGGATTTTCAATCCTGATATTGTATTTGGAAAAGAAACGACTAATAAAACTAAATCAGAATTTGATACGCTATCCCAAAATCAAAAAGTTTTTTATAATCTAACAAGAAACGACAGTCTTTCAATTTGTTGTGTTGAAGAACTAGAAAAGCTAAACCCAAATCCACGAACGAAAAGATTTATTTTTTGGCTTTTTAGAATTGGAGTAGCAAATCCAACTGAATATTATTTTGAACTTTATAATCAAAATGCAACCAAAAAAACTTCGATTGAAGAATTTATAGAAAATGCTAGAATGACATTCTATTATCAAGGAACGATGATAATATAAAAACGGCATATAACATCGGCTTAGCAAAATGCCGGGTTTAGGTTAGATTGAACGCTATTGTTTTCTAATCCGCCAAAAGTTGTCCATATTCGTATTTTTGTAAGTTTACAAATAGTGGAACAGCTTTGGCTTCGTTTGGGTCTGGATTGAACATTCGCTCAATTCAAGCCACACTTCGCCAAGCCAAGTCCCACTCTATATACAAGTATTACTGAACGTTAATTTAATGCAAATTCTAGCAAAAATATTATTAGTAACCATTCTATGTTTAGGTATAAAATCTTATTCGCAAGATATAAATCGTAATGATTTAATAAATAAACTAAAAGCTGAAATAGAATACCTTTTTGTAATAAACGTGGATATTCCGTTTCGATTTGTGGCAGTGATTCCGGAGTACTTGTGCCAGTGATTTCGGTCAAACCGTGCCAGTGATTCCGTTTCGAATAGTGCCAGTTTCCGTTTTGATTTGTGTCACTTAAAATAACTCTTCTAGTTATTTCGGTTCAAACCGTGCCACTTTGGAAAGTTAATTACACCTATCTTGTTGTTTTCTAAACGATAAGATATGGCTAATAAACTTGATCCAATGGACTTAAAACAAATTATTACCTTGCATTTAGATAGCTATAGTAATCGAAAAATAGCTCATACGTTAGGTATTTCCCACAACACAGTTAATAATTATTGCGGGTATTACCATGTTAGACCAACTTAGGTTTTTAGCAACAATAAATACTTTTGGAAGTGATGAAAAGCCAAGAAGTAATAAAGTAGCGATTGGAATTCAAATACTTCCAGGCTTGTGATGCGCCGTTACGATTTAGGAGGTCGCGTTTCAGTCCATGGAGTTTTTGTACAAATTCTCTGATCTTGCTTGTTTTAAGTGATTTATTAAAAGAAAAACATGCTTCTGTTCCACTCGCGTTACTAGAGGTGATAAAGCTAATTAGTAGTAGCAGCTTAACCTTTTTTTTACTTTTCCATATTGTACTAATTCGTAAAACCTAGTAGCGGTGTCCTAATATACAAGCTTCTGGGGGTTGAGGAGGTACCAACAAGGGTAAAGGAAATACACAAGAGGAGGGAAGAATTAAATTAGGGACAATTGAGATTGTAGTCCCAACAGCTATTATCGTGACTTTTTTGTAATTGTTTTCCAGTAGATCCAAAGCTTACTGTCAGTTTAAAGGTTAAATTTCACGGCAACCATTGCTTGTTGTGGTCGTATATTGAAAATGCTTTGGTAGAAATAGAAATCAGAAAAGGATGAGTTTATATAATAGGTTTCATTTAGTATATTGGAAATACGGACTTCCAAATCAATTTTTCTTTTGGTAATGCTGTATCGATACAAACAATCGAGATAAAAATTGTGGTTGTCGATGGATACAAAATCATTGTAGTAATGTTCTGCACTAAAACCTATATAGCGATTGGTGGTGGGATATAGGTGAAACTTTAGAGCTTGATACACGACCAGTGTATTCTGTTTTTGTATGATTTTGTTGGAATTAAAATGGGTTTCCAGAGTGTAATCTACAGTTATGATATCGGAAAATTGGGTATTGATTTTTAAATTGGGTTTCCAATTCTTATTTTTAGAAACCAGAACCATTTCATTGATTAATTGATCTTTTCGCAGCAATTTAAAATCGATGCCTAAGGACACGGTAGACTTTATATGTTTGAAATATTTAGATATTTTGGTATTTGCATTGTGGTTGGTGGAGCTATTATTTAATTCACTAGTGGTTAAAAAGTTGGTGCCGTTTTCTAATATAAGATTGTGAAATAACAATGGATTTTCAGTAAGCGTGAAAGTATAGGATGAACTAAAAAAAATGGATTTAAATGGGTTTCTATAATTTATTCGTGATATAATCGAATAATTGTCAGTTCGATAAATCGGAAAATCTATTTTTTGAAAACTTCGATAATTTTTCATTACAGTCCCGGGCAACAACGAGGCCGTAGTTTGAAATTCATTGTTGTAGCCAATGCTAGTATTCCATTGCCAATCAAAATTCCAGTCGTATTGAATTTGCAATTGTGGGTTTATTACTATTCCAGCAGCTTGTAGTGTTTTTTTATAAACTCGATCATTTACGGCTTCTTTTTGATGATTTATTGGGAGTTTTACTCTAGTTTCCCATTTATTATGCTTATGTGTAACTTCTGTCTGAAGGTAATATCTATGCGAATTAGAGAACTGTTTGTTTTGGTTTTCCCAATCCCAGCTAAGCGATTCCGATTCATCTAAATGGCTGCTTGTATAACGAGTTATTAAACTTAAACCGGCTCTGGTTTCTATAGTAAAGTTTTTAATTTTTTTTAGGTATTCGGTGTAATTATTCGACTGGAACGTATTTCGAGTAATTTCTTGATTGGTTCGTATTTCATCGGTGCCATTTAGTGGATGCGTTAGTTGTTGGGAGGTCATGAAAAGGCTTTGTGGGGTATGTGTGAAATTGCTAAAAGAGTAAAAAGCCAAAAGCGATTGCCCAAGTGGAATAATCCATTTAAATTGATTGCTTAGAGAAAAATTAGGGTTACTTAAATTTTGATTGTTTTGTATATCATTCATTTGTACTATACCATTTTGATTGTCCCAATGTAAATCAGTTTTAAAACTGTTCTTTAAAAAATTGTCAGCGGTATTTTTATGGTAAGTTAGATTTGTTTCTAAACTATTAGTGAAAATTTTATTATTCATTGCCTCCTCAATCAGCATATCACCCTGTGGTAAAAAATAGGTAGTCGTATTGCTTGCTAACTGTTTTTGGTAGTCATTTAAATAGGAAAGGTTAAATCGTATTTCAGATTTATTTTTGAGCTTTTTTAGTATGTTTCCAGTAAATAAGTGGGTGTTATTATCTAAATACCTTTTTTCAGAAATAGGAGGAATTGCCGGAGATACGAGTTGTACTAAATTATCGGGTTTTTCGGTATTGTTATGTATTTGTTCTTTTAAATCTTGGAGCGTAAGGGTTTTAAGTTGTCTTGCTAAATTATGACCCGTATTGTTAGCTTGATACGAAAAAAGGGATTGAAGGTTTTTTCTAAACAACATGGGAGTAATATTAGCTCCCCATAATAAGGGTTTTCCTCCCAGTTCAGCAATAACAACTCCAGTAAGCGTAGTTTCTTTTTTCAATCGGATATTAATTGCTGCGCTATTATTATAAACTATATTGTCTAGAATTTTTATAGGTTGATGGTTTTCTAAAATTTCAACACTCGTGACTACCTTGTGAGATAGGTTGTCATTGGCAAGATTATATTTGCCTTCGAGTAAATCCATTTCTTCGATATAGTACTTTTCTATAGGAGTTCCTTGATATAGTATTCTGCCATCTGTAAGTACTTCTATTCCGGGTAATTTAGCGATGACATCTCCAATGCTTCTGTCTTTTTGTTCTGAAAAGGATTCGACATTATAAATAAGGGTATTTTTGTCTCTTATAATCGGACGTTTATTTACGATAAGAAGTTCATCGAGTAGGGTAGATTCGTAAACTAAGCTTATCAGTATTTGCTGTGTTTTGTTGTCTATTGGTTGAGAATATAAGGTATAGCCGAGCTTTCGAGCATTTATAAATAGATTACTGTAAGCACTATTGTCTAGTTGTATGGAGAAATCACCATGACTATCCGTGATTGCAAATCCTATAATTTCCTTATGATGGTTTGTAATGGTGATATTTGTTCCGCTAAGTGGTTGTTCCTGGTCTTGTAAAACGACGGTTCCTTTAATATTTATTTGTGCAAGATTTATATTGGTACTTAATAGAAACAAAAAGCACAGATATAATGCTTTCGTTTTAGTCATGACTTAATTCAATTGGATTGTTTCTGGTTTTGTTTCTTTCACGTCCCCTTCGATTGGTTATTTCATAAGCTTCGGGAGGAAATTGAATATTAGGATTCGCAAGCATTAAGGCGGGACTCTCTTTAATCTTATCTTGAAATTCGCGTAGTTCTTTGTTGGATATTATTTTATACTTTTTGTGGGAAGCTAAGTGATAATCGTAAGATATAGGTAGTTTTTCTATGGAAACGGTTTCAAAGTGATAGTGTTTTTTAGTGTCATAAAGTTCTAATATCATCCCGGGAAGGCCTTTAAATTTATAAGGTCCATCTGAAAAGGGAATCGACTCTGTGAAATAGGCGACATAATTGCGCCCTCTAAACCCGACGGTTGCTTCGATACAGCTATGTCCCAGTATATCTTTGGTGGTGCTGTTTATTTTCCAGTTTAATGTTAGGGGTTCATCGGCTAAAATAAACTGGTAGGCTAGATAGTCATAGTAGGTCGTAGCTTCTTGCTTTTCTATTTTTTTTCCTATCCTATAGTTGAAACGTGTTTTGGGTATTTGTTGTCTAAGTCCAAGAAGACTCGCGGGATTTTTTGAATTATTAATAGAATCTTTTAGATGCGTAGTTTCACTTCGAAAAACAGATTCTTTAGCTGAGAAATCAAGAAAAAAATATTCCGATTCGATTCTCTTGGAATTCGTTGAATCCGGTTGGTATTTTAGTTGGTATATCAATCTTTTATCGAGATTATTTGCGATTTGAGCTGTAGTATTAAGTGTACAGAGAAGAAAAACGAGGATAAAACCGTGTTTTATTTTGTTTGAATATAGTGTCATAATTTTTTTATTGTTAGATTAATAAATAGTAGCGTACGCAGCTGCGTACGCTAAATTGATAAAACTTCTTTTAACAGAAACCATCCCAGTCAAATAGGAAATCGGCTACTTGATCTAAAGCATATCCTTGATATCATACTTCCCAACTTCCACCACAAGAATCATAAAAATCAAAACAGTGATATTTACTTGTTTCAAGACGTATGGATTCGTTTAATTTGGATACACCGCACTGATTACTAGTCGATGTATTGGCTTGAGCCAAAAAACCTATTAAGGCAAAAGCAACTGCAAACAAATTTTTTTTCATCTGTAAATAATTTAAAAGTTACTAATTACTCTTTTCAAAAATAAATATATTTTAGTTTTTACCAAATTAATTTAATTATAAATAATGTTAATTTGTTTTCTAAAATTCATTGTTTATGTGTTATTGTAGCTATTATTTGTGAATTATGAGTATTTTGTTTAGACATAATGCGATTTATGGGTTGGTAAATTTAGCTTCATTTGGAGGGAAAAAGGAAGTTTAAGGGTATAATACTGTCGAATTTGTATGTTCTTCTCAAAGCGGAGGAGAATAAAAGAGGAAATACTCCTTAGTGTAAGAGTAGGTCAAGGAAACGGGTTATAAAATCACCTCAAACAGAGGGGGAAGTGCGGTCACGGCTGTAGGCTCCTACGGCATCGGTAAAGCGAGATATATGACAATCATAGTACGAATAGTGAAGTAATGCGAAAACTGCTTTATCGTTACTCCTTCGGGTATCCATTCTAATAGCGAATTATTTTTAAAAGGGAGCGTATTATACCCGTGACAAAAAACAGGACAAATGAAATCATTCAAATTATTAGTTGTTTTTGTCGCTTTTGGTATCGTTTCTTGTGAATATGAAGTCGGAAAAATTGCGAACTATTATCAAAATTATTCCGAAGGACTAGAGAGATGGTGGCGAAAAATTAATGGGGAAGACAATGATTATCCTATTTACTATCATTTTTCAGATTATATCACAACAACTCATACTTATAGCATTTATAATAACAGCTAGACATGCTAACTTAGCCATCACAGTAAGTTAAGAAATAATCTTAATTTTAATCTATGAAACAAGTCCGCAAAATTTATGACAGAGCTTTTAAAAAAAAGCCGTTCAATTGAGTTATGATAGAACAAATGTATCAGAACTCGCCAGAGAGTTGGGAGTAACAGCACCACAGTTGTATAAATGGCGCAAAGAGTTCGAGGAATTTGGAGAAGGAAGTTTTCCTGGGAAAGGAAATTTAAAACTCACTCCCGAGCAAGAAAAAATCCACGAATTAGAGAAAAGACTCAAGGATGCCGAGTTAGAACGTGATATATTAAAAAAAGCAATCGGCATTTTTTCCAAGAGCGGTCGATGATTTATAGTTTCATTAAAAACAATGAACAACTATTCCCGATTGAAAAAATGTGCAAAGTTCTTTTGGTTAGCAATGGAAGTTATTACAGATGGAGAAAACAAAGAATTAGCGCTAGGTTGCGACGAACAATTGCCATAAAAGAACAGATAACATCAATTTATTTTGAATCCAAGCAACGCTATAGAAGTCCTAGAATAACATTTGAACTTCAGATTTTAGGTCATAAAATTTGTAGAATTACAGTAGCGAAATATATGAAAGAGCTAGGCTTTCGAAGTAAATTAAGCAAGAAATTCAAAGTAATGACCAACGCGAATCATAATTATTTAGTCGTCGAAAATATATTAAATAGGGAGTTTTTCATAAAAACACCTTCAAAAGTATGGGTTTCGGATATTACTTATATCCTAACCAAAGAAGGATTTATATACCTGACAACTACAATGGATTTGTACGACAGAAAAATTATAGGCTGGAGCTTGAGCGACGGAAGGAGTACGGATGAAACTACACTTGCAGCTTGGAAAATGGGGGTTAAAAACCGAAATATTGAAGAAGGTTTGATTTTTCATTCCGATAGAGGTGTCCAATATGCGAGTAAAAAGTTTGTAAATGTTCTTGATTCTTATAAAAAAATAACTCGCAGTATGAGTCGCAAAGGAAATTGCTGGGACAATGCAGTAGCAGAAAGTTTCTTTAAATCACTGAAATGCGAACTGGTATATCATAGAAAGTTCAGCAATAAAGGAATGGCTAAGTTATATATTTTCAGACACATAGAAGGCTTTTGCAATAAGAAAAAGAGGCATTCTTCATTGGGATATTTAACACCTAATGAAAGGGAAAAACTATTGATTAATTTCCAGCCAATGGCTGCGTAAAAAAGTCTCCAAATTAAAGTTGCAATTCTTCAATAACCTGATTGCAAATATATTAATAGCTTTGATTGCTTATTCTTATTCCCCAGAAAAGCTTTGGATTGATACTATTGATGAAAAATGGAATAATGATTTAAGTCGGACTCACGTTTATTTTGCTACATAACACATTTCCATCAAAAGCAAACTATGCTAAAATAAGTTAAAATTTAAATGTCATATTGTTGTTTCCATAAAAAGTTTTACTTTTGTACTGTAATAACAAATGTTACAGTATGAACAATATTAGATTTGCTACGGTATTACATATTCTAACACTCCTCCGCATGAAAGAAGGACAATTATTGTCGTCTGAGTATATAGCTGGAAGTGTAAATGTAAATGCTGCTGCTATACGAAAAGAAATAAAAAATCTGAAAACTTTTGGATTTATTACGAGTAAAGAAGGTAAAGGTGGCGGATACGCTCTCGGAAGGTCTGCAAAAAAAATACATTTATCGGAATTATACAAAGCAGTAAGTGAAGTTCATCTATTAGGAAAATCGCATAATCCGAACCCAGAGTGTCCCGTTGGTAAAGATATTAATACCCACTTAAAAAATCTTTTCGAAACAGTCGATAAAGCATTTCTTAAAGAAATTAATCAAATTACATTAGAAGATTTCAGTAAAAAATTCTTCTGATTTTTTTTAAAAATAACTGTAACAAAACAATACACAGTTTGGTGAAGTACTATTAAAAATTTAAATTTAAAAAAGATGAAAGTAGCATTAATTGGAGCAACAGGCTTCGTAGGATCAAAAATCTTGAATGAATTAGTAAACAGAAATCATCAAGTAACCGCTATCGTGAGAAATCCACAGGCGGTGGCCAAAACAGAAAACGTAGTAGCAATAAAAGTAGATATATTTGATACTGCTGCATTAGCAGATACTGTAAAAGGACACGATATAGTAGTAAGTGCATTCAATGCAGGATGGACTAATCCAAATATCTACGACGAGTTTTTGAAAGGTTCAGAAGCTATTCAAGAAAGTGTAAAAAAATCAGGTGTAAAAAGATTGATTATAATGGGTGGAGCAGGAAGTTTATATATTGCTGATGGTGTACAACTTGTGGATAGCCCGGATTTCCCAGAAGAATGGAAAGCAGGTGCTTTAGCATCCAGAGATTATTTAAACATCATTAAAAAAGAACAAGATTTAGATTGGACTTTCATCAGTCCAGCTATTGAAATGCACCAAGGAACTTCCGGTGAAAGAAAAGGGACATACCGTACAAGTTTAGAAAACCCCGTTTTCGATGAAAATAACAGAAGTATAATCTCTGCAGAAGATGTAGCTGTTGCTATCGTAGATGAAGTTGAGCAACCAAAACACATTAAGGAGCGATTCACCGTTGCTTACTAATCTTTTTATAAAACACTTGTCTATAGCGTATGCTACTTGATGATTCAAAATTTCCATTAATTTTATGTATAACATAGTCGTGTTATCACCTTTATTTCAAGGAATAATGAAAAATTATCAAGCAGGATACGTTTAATTAAACAAGTTTTATTAAAATGAAAATAATTTACGTGATGGATCCAATTTGTGGATGGTGTTACGGTATATAGAAAATACAAAGGCATTAGGGTTTTTCTGTGTTGTGGTTGTGATGTAAAGTTTTTGGTGCTTTTTTCATAGTATCCCAAAATGAAAAAAACCCGTAAATCGTACGATTCACAGGGTTTTGTTCTTTTTTGTATCGCTACTTGCGGAGAAAGAGGGATTAATTCTTAATCCCCGAAGGGGGAGTAGACTCAAACAAAAAACCCGTCCTTGGTCCTTTTTTTTGTTTTAAGCAAGCTTTTGGAAAGAGAGGATTACCTCCGCTACGCTCGGGTGTTCCCTTCTAGGGGAGGCGGTTCATAAAAAAGACAACGTTACTGCGTAACGTTGCTTTTCGTTTTCCACTTTTTGTGCTTACGAGCGAGCGCGATGCCAAAAAGAAGTAAAATGAAAAAACCCGACTGAGGTCGGGTTTCTTTTTTTTGGCGGAGAAAGAGGGATTTACACCACACTCCGTATGCTTTATAAATAGGGGCTTTCAAAGTTTTTAATTTTTGTGTGCACCTAATTGACCGAGCCTTAAATCTACGATTTTTATGTAATGAAAATTTTAATTGTAAATCGAAGATAGGTAATTTTATTTTAAAGTAATTTTGTAGAGAATACTATGTTGACATAAATTGTTTATCGAATAGGAGGTGTCCTAAAAAGGGGAAGCCTACAGAATCGTTTGATTCTGATGTAAAGATAAAATAATAAAATTTATTTTTTCATTTTTAGTACCTTTTAAAAGAACAAATCGAATACAATTCTAATTAACTATTCACTAGTATTTAGAAAATCATTAAATATTTTAGATTTCTGTTTGTCCATTTCTGCTAATAAGGTAGACTTTAATAGTTTTTTTGCCCTAGAGTCAATAGTTTTTGATGGGGTCAACGTAGATATATTTAGCTCAAATTCAGCATTTACTTTTTTCGTTAAATAATCTGGAAAACCGAAAATAAAAGTACATATACCTTTCTGATTATTGATATCGTAATTAAATGAAGACTCAATACTCCATACTTCTAAATGCTTATGGAATTGATCCTCTTTAATAAAATCTTTTTTATCTAAAGATTTCCCAGATAATACTATTCTATTTAATTTTTCCATCCATTTAATTTCATCAGGAAGAGTAGAGTCATTTGGTCTAATAGAAATATCCTTAATATCTGTGGACGTAAAAGAACTTAAATCTAAATCTTTTGTTAAGTTAAAGAAAAATTTAAATCTTTCTTCATTTGTAAAATCATTAAAAACTATTTTCCTTAGTTCTTCTTTTTCATTAATATAACTCCGTTTTTTATATTCTTGAATTTGAGTTTTTAGTACAAATTCTGCAAGATCTTTGGTTTCAGAGGCCGTATGAGAAATAATAGCTCGTCCTTTTCCTTCATCATCATTGATTAAATCAATTGTACATTCAAAAATATTAGTTTGTTCATACCAAGATTTGTTAATATCATTTCTTTTCAAAAGGATTTCAGCTCTTAAATGATTTTTATTATCGTCTACTGGTAAAAAAATAACAGGTTTCTCTAAACTACAACTAGGCAATTTCGATTGCATGAAATTATTTACATCAACATTTTGTATTTCTGGAATTATAATACTATCTTTTATAGACCAATTAATACTACTTGAATTTACTTTTCTGTTATCTTCTCTAGTAGAGAATGATTCTCTTATCTTATCAAATTCTTTTGGAGAAAGCATTAAGGTTTGTAATAGTGGAACAGTAAAATCTTTATCAATAGTTAAAGAAAAGATGCCTCTTTCTCTAAGTACTCTATTTAGTTCAGTAGGAGTAATATATTTCTGATTAGCAAATCCCCTCAGCTGTTCACCATACGGGAGTATTTTATGTATGTCTTTATGTGTTGTGTTCATTATTAAAATACACTTATTGGGTTAAGAAAATTTATAACAGAAATTGTTTTTGTAAACTCATTAGCTTGAAAATTTTGTTTAGCGATAGCAACAGCTTCACTATGTTTTAGTTCCTGATAATCTGGGAAAGCTATAATTATAGAACCTACAAGTTCTGTTGTAATGTCTTTAGCTAAACCTATTAGTCGTAATAAATCATGAATG
The DNA here is from genome assembly GCF_050562195.1 of Flavobacterium sp. JP2137. Taxonomy (GTDB): domain Bacteria; phylum Bacteroidota; class Bacteroidia; order Flavobacteriales; family Flavobacteriaceae; genus Flavobacterium. The sequence goes on along the minus strand of NZ_CP191647.1, from coordinate 3,007,199 downwards.
TCAAAATCATCTAAAGTTGCAAGTAGTAAACAGATCTCTTTTTGATTGTCCTTATTAACTAATCTGACAGGAATAATAGAAGAATTGAGATATTCGACAGGTAGTATTTTTCCTGCATTTTGTCTCTCTACAGGATTAATATTTTGTCCTGTATTAGGATAATAAAATGAATAATCATATTTGTTGCTTTTAGTTTTAACGAACTTCATAACTTCAAGTATGAAGGCAACACGTTTATTATCCATTAAGAATATAGTGTTATTACTGTATGTATCTACAATACGAGCATTTGCGACTATAGATATTAGATCATCAGTACTATCAGGATTATTATTTAACCAAAAAAGAACTCCTATGTCATTTGCAGAAGAATAATTAAAATTAGAAGTTGAATTGAATTTTAGAGTTGAGCTTTGATAACATTCAACAGTTGTTATTAAATCTTCCATAAATTCCTTAAATAGCTTTGTTGCGCTATTAGGATATTTTTCAGTTTTATATTTTGAAGAAATGACAATATTATTAAGTTGGCCAGAAACAAGAGGGTTGATATAAGAAAATAGAAAATCAATTCCATGCGTTTCTTTTGGCTTATCTTTATCATTTAGATGTGTCTGATTATTTAAACAGGGTAAACTTATACCTGTCGCTAAGTCGTACCAGCCTATTGCAGAAAAAAAGATTTTCACTACATTTTCACCGTATTCTCCAATTTTTTTGGACCATTCTCCCATTACTTATTATAAATTTATTTATACAAAAATGACATAATTCAAAGATATATATAAATCTGTATATTCTTCTGAATGACTATCACTATTTCAACAAAATATATTAATTATGCTAAATGTTCTAAAAAATTATTTGATTAACTGATATTATCAAACTTATGGAATCTTTCTCATTCTTAAAATTTTCGTTTTTCCTTTACAGTAATTACCAAATATATCAAGCCATCTCAAACTGACAAATACTATAATTCTAAAAATCATTAATACTTACCAAATGTTGATTAGTAATATACCAATAGGTTTAAGCGAAATAAATATCTAAAAAATATACTATTTCCTATTTTATTAACCCTAGTTCTTTTCCTATATCTTGATACAACTTAGTCAAAGGTCTTTTATGAATCTCTTCTTCTGTAGCATAATTTCCTAAAATCATCCTGTCAATTTCATTGTCACTAAACTCTAAACCTTTGTCTTTATATTTTTCAAGATAAGCCCTATAAGTATCTGAATATTTGATTTTACTCTTAAATATTAATTCTACAACATGGTCAGAATGTAATTCATATAATTCTTTTAATTTGAATACATCTAAATGGCCCGGAATATTCTTTATGATTTTAACCTTAATACTGTTTTTATCAAGGAGTGTACTTATGATCCTACTAGAGATAGGTTCAAATGTGAATGAAAAATCAGAGCTTTTTAATAAATATGGATTGATCAAATCCTCTTTTAAAGGATCTTTTTCTTCCTTTCCCCCAAATCCATTGCATGTTTGACAACTTGGAATAAGGTTATAAAATGACATAGCCAAAAAAGGGTATTTTGATTTTGGAAAAAAGTGATCTATTTCTGGTTTAATCTCTTTGTTTTTAGAAAGATAATAAATATAGCTCCTATTGCAATATGGACAAGTATCGATATCTATGGTTTTTATAAAATCATGTTTTGAAAATACTTTTGTATCATCATAGCAACTTTTTACAAAAAGATTATTTAAAATAATATTTGATGGGTGGTTCTTTGTTAAAAAACTACCATAACGGTTCTTAGTAAAAGATATAATCTCAGTTATAGATTCAGGTCTGGCAATTATTAATTGTTTCAGATTATCATCTATGAGCAAGTAATTTAAATATATCTTCAAATCATTATTAGGAAGATATTTGGTCTTGCTTTTTACAACACCATTTTTTAGAATTTTTTTTATCCGATTTTGTAGGCAATCTTTTAGAGCTTTAAAGTGATTGTTAGCCGCAACATCATTTAGATTGAGATTAACCATTTGATTTCAATTTTTTAAGTTCAGATTCTAGTTCATCGATACGTTTTTGTTTTTCAAATTTTAAATAATACATATCCAAGAGTTTGTTTCTCAAAAAGGGTTCACCAATAATATTTATATTTTCTAATATTTCATTTCTTTCATAATCAGTACTGTTCTCCATAGTTTTTTCTTTTAGTGTTTTAATAGTCTGATCTATTTTATTTAAAGCGAATGCCCCAATTGCCCCCTCTGTTAAAAAGAAACTTTGGGCTAATAGATCGTGTATATTTCCTCCGAATGTTTTTAGTGTTTCCGCTAATGGTTCTGGTAAACCAATTTCATTAAGAAATAAAATGTTTGATTCGGGAATGTCTGATAGTATAAATGGTGAATGGGTAATAAAACAGATATTGATTCCTAAAGTCCGTTTAAGAGAAAGTTTTTCTATACTTTTTACAATATAATTAATATATGTTCTTTGCATTTCTGGATGAGCATACATTTCTATTTCTTCGAGGACCACATTTATATATCTATAAACCGTTCTTTTTTGAGTGTTAGAAGGAATCGACTCTAAATTAAGAATATGGTACAGAATAGAACTGACAGAATAAATCATTTGTTTTTCTCCTGAACTTAATGTACTAAATAAAATTCTCTTATTTTTATTAGTTACAGAAGTTAACCCTACCTCAACTGTAAAGATAGGCGGGGGAAGAAGTTCTATACTTTCAGCTTTTATAGTTTTACGTATTACTATATCATTATTTATCTTGGATAAATTCTCAAGAGATATTATTTGATCTTTCAATTCAAAATGTTTGAATTTTAAAAAATTGATAGTTTGCCTCAATTTTAAAGTGACATGAGAAGTATCTTCATATATTTCTTTAAAAAACTGGTCTAATTTTATGCTATTAAACTGTCTTTCTTCTTTTAAAAAATAATTATCTTCGTGATTGTAATATTTTAATGCTATACTTACCAACTTATAGATTACATAGTCTATGGCAATTTTATATTTTTCTAAATCAAGGTTCTTATATCCAAATTTAAAGTAACTATCTAGTCTTCTTAGTAGGTCGTCATTATCTAAAATAACTTCATTCATCGTTACCTTAGTTTTAGTACTTAGTCTATAAAGTTCTTTGTAGGGCTTATTACTGATATTGTTGTTTACTTTTAATTCTAAATCGCTAGCATAAAGATTTTTTGAAATATTTCTGAAATGATTGTCTGGTATTGGCAGGAGCAGATTTGTAATAAAGCGTGACTTCACAAGGTGATTTTCACTATTAATATCAATATTTCCTTCTCTTCTAAACGGATTTAATACTAGAGGAGTACGATATCCGTCGTTTTTGTGAAATAATCCATCAAGCCACTCATCGTTGTCACTTGCATTGTAAGCATAATGAGAATAGTTAACTACGATAGAATAGAAGAAATCTTTTAGGTCTATCGCTTCATGTTTAATGGGAATATTTATTCTTTTACTTCTTCCATCGTATTTAAAGAAAGAAATCTTGTCGTCAACAATTTTAACTTTATAAAAAGTATCGGTTTCAAAATATAGTTCTACTTTTAGATTCTTTAACTTCTGTATATCAGCGATTTTAATTTTTTGATAATCAAAAGCTATATTATTAATGGCTCGAAAGAGTAATTCAATGAGCGTACTTTTTCCTGAACCGTTTTTACCAACTATTGCCTGAATATTGATTTGTGGTTTGTTAGATGAAAAGAAATTCTTTGGAAGACTTGTTTTTTCTCTTATTTTATCTTCTGTATCGATTTCAAAACTGTTTAACAAAAAGTATGTAGTATCTGTTGACAATAGTTTTAAATAATCTGGATGACAGTTTTTTAATGGTCTGATGGCAATAATTCTCATCTCTTATAGGGTTTATTAAATAATTAGTGATTCAACTACATTTCCGAACCAATTTTGTAATTGCAGTTTCCGATAGCTCTTGGGGAAATAATAAAGTCAGTCGTTTTTTAGGGGACTGTCTCATAAAGTGTGTAAGTCAAAAATACTTGGGTTAGATTTTTTAATTAAAGTCTAACCCTTTTTTCGTAAAGAATTAGAAAGGGATCTAGAATAACTCCCCAGTTTCGCCCAGGCATAGACCATTTCTTTGTTGCCTCTCTTACAGCCAAATATATTGATTTCATAACTGCTTCGTCTGTAGGGAATGATAATTTATTTTTAGTATACTTTACTAATTCTTTTATATTTATTATTGGAAATCGTGATTGCTTCGCAATTGATGTACTACACAGATTTGTATTTTAGATTCAGGAAAAGAAGTACGAATAGTGTCGGTATAGCCATTTAAATTATCGGTTGCTGTGATTAAAATATCCTCGGTGCCACGTGCCTTAAGATCTGTTAATACACTCATCCAGAAGGAAGAAGATTCGTTTTTACCTAGCCACAATCCAAGTACTTCTTTGAGTCCATCCCTTTTTAATCCTACTGTGATATAGATGATTTTATTAATTACTTTAGATCCTTCTCTGACTTTAAATACAATTGCATCCATCCAAGCAATTAAATAAACCGGTTCAAGTGGGCGATTTTGCCAAGCAATAATGTCTGCGGTCACAGCATCTGTTATACGAGAAATAGTGGATTGTGAGACATCAAAATTATAAACCTCTCTTATTTGTTCTTCAATATCAGAAACACTCATCCCTTTTGCATAATGGGAAACGATAACGTTTTCCAAACCCTCTACCATACTTTTTCGTTTCGGGATTAGTTATAGGGTTAAAACTTGCGTTCCGGTCTCTAGGAACTTGGATTTCATCCTCGCCATAACTAGTTTTAATGGTCTTTGAGGAATAACCATTACGGGTATTGGTTTCTTTGCGAGAGTCATACTTTTTATAGTCTAAATGAGCATCTAGCTCACCTTCTAGCATTTTCTCGACGGCTCGTTTTTGTAGCTCTCTAAAAAAGCTATTGAGTTCTTCTCCTGTCTTAAATTGTTTGAAAAACTCGTCTGGAATGGAATCGATTGTTTTCATAACTGTATAAAATTTAAATATAAAAAAAATACTTGTTTTTTATATAATCAATTCATTTTTAAGTATTTACGTAGTTTTTTTGGACAGTGTCCCTTTAACCCGCCATTTCGCCAAGCCGATGTTAGGAGATGTTTTTTATAAATCTGTATTTTTTTTCACGTAAAATGAATGCTTCTTTTCCACCTTCGACAATTTCTGCAATATGTTCTCTTACACCCATAGATTTTAATAAATCGGTTTCATTTTTATCTATTTGCTTACTATTTTCTATAGCACCATTAGTATAGTCAAAATGATATTCACTTGTTGATTCTGTATCATTTTGTCCTTTTTGATTTGCAATAACTATATTTTCTGCATCAGCATTTACAACAATATTTGAATTATGTGTTACTACAATGATTTGTCGTTCTAATTTTTTATTTTTAAGATAATTTACTAAATCTTTGGTTATTGACCTATTATCTAAGTTATCTTCAGGTTGATCTATTAAAATCGGAGATTTAGATTTACTAAGTCCAATTATAAGCATTAAAATGACAAAACTTGCTTTACCAGTTGACATTTCTCCTAACTTATCATTTTTGAAAGTTATTTTCCAATAATCAAAGAAGTAATCTTCTAGTAAAATTTTGATTGCATTTTTTTTATTTGTACTTGGTAAGACAGCATATGTACCGTCCATAATAGAATCAAATATTTTAATAAGCTCTTGTTTTATTTCTACATAGACAAAGCTATCGGTAGATTTTTTATTTAAATCTAATAATTTTTCATAGTTTCTGTAATGAGCTTTTCTTCCATCGCTTATTTGATAAATAGATTTATATATCTTCGAAAAGTTTATTTGAGAAATGCCCTCTATTTTAAGTCCATCTTTTTCTAATTCGATAGTTCTGTCTTTTAGTTCTTCGATAACTTTTTGATACTCATTGTAAACGTTGTCGTATAAATCGAATATTTCTGTTTTATATGTTTTGATTGAAGTTTTCTTATCTGTAATTTGCTTGCTCAAACTTTCAATTTCAAGTAATAATTTTTTATCGGTTTGAATTGATTCGTTTAATATTTTTATTTGTTTTTGTATGTCTTCATTACGAGTAAATGGTGTCAAATCAGTGAAGATTTGTGTTTTTTCTGATTTTATTTCTTCCATTTTAGTTTTGAATACATTACTATGAGAAAAAACAGTATTACCTTCTTCATTTTTTATAAAAATAATTTCTTTTTGTAATTCATTCAACTGATTTTCAATCGTATCAATCAAGGATAATTTTTCTTTATAATATGCAGAAAATTTTACATCTTTTAAATTCGAAATAAACTCAGATTTTAATTTTTTAAGCTCCTGTATCTTTTCAATAGAAATATTTATAAAGTCTTTTGTTAATTTATAATCATGTTTAATATCTTCACTTCTTTCTTTATTCTTATTGTCTTTTTCTTGTAATTCTTTATATTTAGTAAGTTCCTCTTCATTTAATCCAGCCTCTTTGTTAAGTTCTTCAACTTTAGTTGTATTAGAATTAATATTTGTGTCAAGTACCTCTTTATTTGATTTTGTTTTTAATTCCTCATTTAATTTTTCAACTTTATCTAATAAATCAAAGTACTTATTAATTTTATCTTCTCTATCTTTATCAAATTGTTTAACATTTGTAATAAATGAATCATATTTAGATTTCGAATCAGCATCCTCATTTATTAAGTCTCTTACTAGTTTATTTAATGGTTTTCCTTTTTTATTTATTTCAGGCTCCGCTAGCTTAACTAAATAGTTTTGAGGTATATATTTAATGTCTGGAATAATAGAGTTTTCATTTGGATCTCTAAATAAAAATTGAGATAACCCTGCCTTTGTAGTCACCTCAAAATTGAAATCAGAATCTAATGAGAGTAAATTGTATTTTTCTTCATCATTATCATTTTTTAGAATTTCTTGGTCAGGTAGTAAAGTCTTAGCAATTGAAAATAACAATATAGATTTACCAGATGATTTACCTCCAATAATCACGTTTAGATTTGGATTAAGGTGGATTTCTTCATTTTTAAACTTTTTACTTTGTGACATAAATTTCACTTTCTCAATAACCACTTTATCTTCTTTAAAGTCTGGTTTTGATGCTTTAATTTTTACACGTTGCTCTGGTTCAAAACAAATTTGTCTTAATCCTTCAAAAGTTAAATCCGATTTAATCCAAGTAAATTTCGTGAATAAAGTTTCTTCTGAATGTGAATCACAACCAACAAGACAAGGTTTAAGTGACCCTCTATCTCTTATTACATCTTCGACTTCCTTTTTGTAAATCTCTTCATTATATCCTTCTGTTTCTTCTAATCGCTTACCTAGGAAATAGTTAATATCTTTTCCGTTTGTCGAAAAAATACAATTAGAAATTTGGTAAATTGATTTTCTCAATCCATCTAATGAGCCATCTTCGTTTTCAAATAAATCATAATGTTTCTGTATAGCAGAAGCACCATCATTATTTGAATTACTAACAACTATAATACAATTGTCTTTAAAGTTCTTATTATTCGCAATAAGTTCTTTTAAAGACTTTAGATCAATTGTGTAATTATCAATACCTTTCTTATATCTTAGTTGATCAGTAGATAAGTTTGTATCTAATCTTTTTCCATATTCAATAAGACCATGTCGATTCATTTTTATCCCATCTTGATTTGAGAGGTGACCGAAAAAATCATTTTCTAAATGTGGAACATAAGTAGGATTAAATATGCAATGAATATTTATTAATCTTGCTCTATCTGTAGAAGGTAACATTCTTAATTCAACATTAGGAAAAAGAAACATTTTCTTTATTGTGGAAATTTCTTTTTCTGAAAATAATTTGTGTTGAGTAATTTCATTTATTTTAGAATCAATATCTAAAACATATTGTATAGCATCTTTATATCTATCAAGTGAAAAATAATCTGTTATACCAATTGCTTCAATTCCGTTTTCTATAGCCTTTTTAAAAAAAATAGAAAAAAACTCGTCTATATTTCTAGATGTGAATTGGTCATTTTTATTAGTTCCTTTTGTATGGACATGAAAGTTCCACTTTCTCCATTCTGAGCCTTTAATCATTTTATAGTTTATGAGGGATTGTTGAATAAGATATCGCCTAACATTGTTTTTTCACGAAACAAAATACAGTTTAGTTTTGTAAAACTACACCTATATCCGTATTTCGTATAACTCGCTAATAGTATAATTAACTTTTTGTATGTTAAATTTATAGCATATAATTTATTATGAATAGCGAAATATCTAAATAATATTAATTTTTTTCAAACATAATATAATTTTATTAATCTTCAATACGGAAATCCGTAAACCCCCTCAATATTTTGCGTCTATCTATTATTTCAACAAAAAAACTACCGACTTCGGAATAGTTTTCCAGCCGGCTGCAAGAGCAAGTAGTTTTGAAAGCTCGAATCTCAATTTCGAGTGCCTCAAAACATAACTTGATGTTAGCATAATGGTAACTTTTATTAGTATACTTCAAAGTATACTTTGGGAAGGATTTGACTTAAAGTTTAATGGATATTTGTAGAGATGTTTTTATTAAAGTGTTACCGGATTCAAAGTAACCTGTTCCTTTTTCGCTTAAATATTTTGTTTTTATTCTCCCTGTTCTTATGTTTTTTAATTGAATTTTCATAATATTATTTGTTTATATGTCTTAATTGTTGTTATATTTATGTACTCATGTAGATAAGTAGCTTTTGTAATATTATTTTTAAAATATAAATAATTATGGATTCATGTTTACCTCAAGAGCCCTTTATCAAATTGGATAAAGATGGCAAGGCTAGTATTTTGAATTATAACCTACCTCAAAATACGTCATATAGCGTAACTTCATTTTTAAATCTTCAGATTCCTAAGGATTGGTTCAAACCAACAGAGAAAAATATTTTTTGGTTGGAACTAGTTAAGAAACCTATAGAAGAAATTAAAGCTTTGGTTTTGCAAGATATTCAAAGTGGTGGGGCGTTGAAAATAATAGATAATTCGGCTTTACTTGATAGAAGTAATATTGCGATTGTCAATGTAGCTTTAGAAAGAACTAAGTTAGAAAAGCAATCTTCTATTGAAAGAGATCGACGAACTAGCTTATATGCTATTGATCCAATATTTAATTTCGAAGATGCTAATCAAGAAGAGTTATTCATTTCGAATCCAATCACTCCGCAATTAACTACAAACCCAATTAGTCCTTCTACAGGACAAACGGTACATATAGCTACTCCATTAAAAAGAGCCTATATCCCTGTTGATTATGTTGCTTCAATGATTAAAGATGGGTATCGTCCTATATTAGAGGTAAACCCACTAGGAGATAAAATACTAACTCGGTTTATTGATACGAAAAAACAGACGTTTGAAACTCCTGAGTTAATGATTGCTTTAGAAATGAAAATGTCTTCTTTTTTAGGAGATTATGGAGCAGGAAAGACAATTAAAACATTTTCGTTATTACCAGGTGAAAGAACAACTATTTCTATACGAACCTATTTACAAGAACAAACAACTCGCTTACAGGCGCAAAATATTTTAGATAGTTATAGTGAGAGCAGTGCAGAAGATTTACAAAAAGCGCTTCAAAATGAAGTAGGTCATGCTATTAATATGAGCGAACAGGAAGTAAGTACTAAAACAAATAATTGGAAAGCTGGAGGTGGGTTTGGATTAAACCTTGGAATTGTAAAGATTGGCGGAGGCGGAGGTGGAGGTGGCACAGGTTCTTCCACGTCTACAATTAGTAACGCTATACAGACACAAGTAAATATGCTTTCCTCAGCTACTTCTCATCACGTGTCTAAATCTGATTCTTTACGTCAAATTGAAATTAATACAGAAACGACGACTTCTTCTCTTTCAGAGTATGAAGAAACCACTGTTAGAGAATTGGAGAATATCAATAAAAGTAGAGTGCTTAATTTTGTTTTTAGACAACTGCTACAGGAATATATCAGTATTACGCATCTAGTAGACGTATCTTTTGTATACTATGGTGGCTTAGGAAATAGAAAATCTTGTAGAATGATGGGATTGGACGAACTCTTGGACGAGGTTTTAAAGGACAAAGAAACGGTTGAGAAAACTAAACAAATGATTTTTACTCAATTGTGTAGTATTCGGGATCATGAAAATAAGACGGTTAGTCTAATAGAAAAAGTTACAGAAAAAATGAGTAATTGTATTGATCCGAAATATGGAGGAGAAACTGTAGAGTATGTAAAAGTAAGAAAGAACTTGGAACAGATTTATAAAGACAAAAAAGTCCAAGGAATTATACTTAATACTTCGGAACGAATTTTGCGAACACCATCTTTAATTGTTGATGCTTTACTCGGACAGGGCGAGAGTTTAGATTGTTATAATCAGAAATTACAAGATGCGGCAACTCAAAATGCAGCACTTCAAAATCAAAGATTAGAACAAGCCATTAAAGTTATTGATAATATAAATGTTCCAGAAGAAAGAGCGAAATTATATAAGAAAGTGTTTACAGAGTGTTGTGATGTACCTCAAAGCGGTGGATGTGGATGCAATGATAAAAAGATGGAGTAAGGTTGTTTAACAACGATAGTTTGTCTATATAAAAACTAAACTTTATGAGTGATTTTAAAGAATTTGATAATCCCTGGAGTGCTGAAAATTCGGAATGGTTTGGAGAAGAAGTAAATAAGTGGGGAATTGATTCATCCTTTTTTCAGAATACTACTACAAGCCAAAATAAAAAAAGGCCTAGTTGGAGTAAAGTATTTGAAGGATATCCGAAAGATGAATCAGGAACAGATGACAGGAGCGCAGAAGCAGTTTTTACATCAATTTTAGGAGATAATTATGATAGAAATACATTTACAAATGCATGTGCTACTAGGGTTTCATTAGGTTTGTTAAATGGAGGAATGACTGTGAAAAAAGACTTTATTGTGCAAAAAGGAAAGTTTAAGGGAAAAGGGTTTATTGCAAGTGCGGTAAATCTTAAAAATTGGCTTTCGAGAAGTGAAGTTTGGGGAGATGCTGATGAGGAAATTAAAGGACCTTCAGATGTAATGGATGTTAAAAAAACGATTGGAGAAAAAAATGGAATCTATATAATTTTAGGTGGATTTTCGAGTGGAATATCAGGGCATGCAACATTGTGGATTGGTGGTGAAAAAAATGCGTTTGGCGGACATAATTATATTTCATATGGTGGAACAATTTATTTTTGGGAATTAACATGAACAATAAAGCATTGTATTTAATAATTAGTTTATTTGTTTTTTCGTTTAGTTTTAGCCAACAAAAAACTATAGATAAAAAACTATTTGACGAGGTATCTACTAAATTGGAAAATGATGAAAAATCGTTTGAAATTTTCAGCGATCTTTATCAGGAATATTTACTTGATTTAAGTGAAAAAGGGCAGAAAGAACATTTCTCAGATTTATATATACGTTTGTATAATGAAGGATTTCCTTTAGTTAGATTACTTAAAATTGAGTCTTTTAGTAAAATATTTAATCAACTAGCAAAAAGATGTAAATTTGATAAAAAAGTAAAGTTATATAAGGAGTTTCTAAAATTAATTAGAAATAAAAAAAACTACAGTACGGATATTGATATCGGACAACAAGGAGAACAAAAACAATACTTTTTGAAATTTTTAAACGAATATAAGATTGTGCCAGAGACAAAGTAGGATTTCACAAGATAAAATATAGCAGACTTATGCTATGCAGGGATTAGCTTAGTTTTCTGTATTAAAGGGTAATGAGGGAGTCCTAGACTTCGTCACTACTAAAAAAAAAATCTGCTAGAGTTAATGTTAGATGCTGACTTTTATTACCCCTGCTGGCGCACATATATTTTAAATAATTACAGCGATAGTACAACCATGTGTACTACGCTAATTTTGAATTTTGCACAATCTTTTCGACCTTATAAAAAATCCGTTAAGAAATCACTGCAACGCAGCCGAAAAAAGATTTTGTGTTTGACCGAAGGGAGTTAAAATCTTTTAGGCGAAGTCAAGTGATTTTAGGAGTTTTTTATAGAGTCTTGACTTTTTGCTTCGTTTTGTGTCAAGACAAAATGAAGAGAATAGGTTGTTAGCAGCATCAAACTTTGAACGCAAATTTTGCTTGAGCTCCAGCTACCGCGCGAGTCCTCTCACGTTATATATTAAATACAGGAACTCTCAATCATATTGTAGGTTTTATGTTTACGTAGAGAGTTTACCTTTTACATTTCGTACGGCAGTGGGGGAGCTTGAAAGTCAAAGATTATCTCCGCTTCGCTACGGTGTGGATATTCCGTTTCGATTTGTGCCAGTGATTTCGGAGTACTTGTGCCAGTGATTTCGGTCAAACCGTGCCAGTGATTCCGTTTCGAATAGTGCCAGTTTCCGTTTTGATTTGTGCCACTTAAAATAACTCTTCTAGTTATTTCGGTTCAAACCGTGCCACTTTGGAAAGTTAATTACACCTATCTTGTTGTTTTCTAAACGATAAGATATGGCTAATAAACTTGATCCAATGGACTTAAAACAAATTATTACCTTGCATTTAGATAGCTATAGTAATCGAAAAATAGCTCATACGTTAGGTATTTCCCGCAACACAGTTAATACGTATATGCAGCTCTTTGCTGCAAGTGAGTTTTCATTTAAGCAGCTATTATCGTTTGAAACCCTGCAATTATCAGAGCTTTTTTCTAGTTTTACTACTGTTGATACACTGCGCCATAATGCGTTGATGTTGTACTTTGAAACAGTCAATAAAGCTCGTAATCATCCTGGTTTTACCTTTCTCTATCACTATAGTCAATATGCTGAAACAGCAGTAAACCCCTATAGTTATACTCAGTTTATGGAGCATTATAATCGCAAGTATAAACAAGCAAAAGGTTCCATGAAGTTAGAGCATGAACCTGGCAAAGAAATGTACATCGACTTTGCAGGTAAAAAGCTCTCCTATATAGATAAACAAACAGGAGAAATAATACCTGTAGAAGTATTTGTGGCTATCCTTCCCAACAGTCAATACACCTATGTTCAAGCATGTGCTAGTCAAAAGAAAGAAGATTTAATCCAGTGCTGCATCAATGCTTTACACTTTTATGGAGGCGTTCCACTGGCTATTGTATCTGATAATTTAAAATCGGCTGTAGCTCGTTCTAGTAAATATGAAGCACAAATCAATCGAAGTTTTAAAGACTTTGCTTCACATTATGGCTGTGTTGTGAATCCAACAAGAGCCTACTCTCCACAAGATAAAGCTTTAGTGGAGAACGCAGTTCATCTGGTGTATCAAAGAATCTCTTATCCCATTAGAGAAATGACCTTTTTTTCCTTAGAAGAATTAAACCAAGAAATACAAATAAGGTTAGCTCATTACAATCAACTCCTTTTTCAGCGTAAAGAAGCAAGTCGAACAGAACTTTTTCAATCTGTGGAACGGCCGTATCTAAAACCTTTGCCATCTACAAACTATCAAATCAAGGATTATAAAAGAGCAAAAGTACAGAAGATAGGTTATGTGTATTTTTCATCTGATAAGAGCTATTACAGTGTCCCTTACCGCTATATAGGTCATCAAACTACCCTTCATTATACCAATACCACGGTTGAAGTTTATTACAATCATTTACGCATAGCTTTACTTAAACGAAATCCTTCAAAGGGATCATATAACACAACAAAAGACCATCTGTCAAGCACACATCAATACTATACTAGTTGGAGCCCTGAATTCTTTAAAAAGCAAGCGCAACCCCATGGGGACAATGTAGTTAAATGTGTAGAGAAAATACTTGATCATGTTGAATATCCAGAAATAGGATATAAACGAGTTATGGGACTAATATAGCTACATAAAAGCTATGGTTCTGATAGATTAGAAAAAGCTTGTGAACTAGCCTTAAAAGAGAATATAGCAACCTACACACACATTAAAAACATCCTTAAGCACAAAATGGATCTCAACCAAGAAGCAATCCAACAACTCAACGCAGATACTCCTCATATCCCTTCACACGTCAATATTAGAGGAGCGTCTTCTTATCAATAAACTTTAATAATTAATTATATGGATAACAATCAGACCATCGAAAAACTAAAAGCAATGCGATTAAGCGATATGGCTTTACTACACAGCAGACACCTTAAAGACAATACAATCACATCTTTTACTATAGATGAATACATTGCTTTATTAACAGACCATGAATACGAAAACAGGCAAAACAGAAAAGTAGAAAGATTAATTAAACAGGCTAATTTTAGACAGAATGCCAGTATAGCTGATATTAACTATACCCATAATAGAAATTAAACAAGTTTTATTAAAGTGAAAATAATTTACGTGATGGATCCAATTTGTGGATGGTGTTACGGTATATAGAAAATACAAAGGCATTAGGGTTTTTCTGCGATGTGGTTGTGATGTAAAGTTTTTGGTGCTTTTTTCATAGTATCACAAAATGAAAAAAACCCGTAAATCGTACGATTCACAGGGTTTTGCTCTTTTTTGTATCGCTACTTGCGGAGAAAGAGGGATTAATTCTTAATCCCCGAAGGGGGAGTAGACTCAAACAAAAACCCCGTCCTTCGTCCTTGTTTTTTTGTTTTAAGCAAGCTTTTGGAAAGAGAGGATTACCTCCGCTACGCTCGGGTGTTCCCTTCAAGGGGAGGCGGTTCATAAAAAAGACACCGTTACTGCGTAACGTTGCTTTTCGTTTTCCGCTTTTTGTGCTTACGAGCGAGCTCGACGCCAAAAAGATGTAAAATGAAAAAACCCGACTTAGGTCGGGTTTCTTTTTTTTGGCGGAGAAAGAGGGAATACCCCTATATTCTGTATGATTTATAAATAGGGGCTTTCAACGTTTTTAATTTTTGTGCGCACCTAATTGACCGAGTCTTAAATCTATGATTTTTTACTGATGAACATTTTAATTGTAAATCGAAGATAAGTAATTTTATTTTAAAGGAGATTTGTAAAGAATACTCAATTTTAAATCATTTTATTTGAATTTAGAGGTGTCCTATAAAGCGGAAGCCTACACTAGCCCTGACAGTCTAATTTTTCAAAAGAAAAAAAGAAAGACATCTCATTCATGAAGAGTTTCAAAATATAAATTGCTTGAAAAAAACACAATCCGAGGGTGTGCCGTGAACTGTGTCACATAAATTAATTACACAATAAAAACGTAAATTAGTATTATGAATACAGATAATAAAAACACGGGATTTGATTTTGATAGTTTCAAAGAAGAGGCTATGGCTGGATTGTACCAAGGCAAGAAAATGGGTGGGCCTGATGGCATTTTTGCACCTCTTTTGAAACACTTTCTAGAAACAATGATGGAAGGTGAACTGGAACATCATTTAGCGGAAGAAAAGGCAAAAGGGGTAACTAATCGGCGCAATGGCAGGACAACTAAAACAGTTCGAAGTATGCAATCTGGTAGTTTTGAACTTGAATCTACCAGAGATCGCAATGCAACTTTTGAACCTAAGATACTTCCAAAAAGGCAACTTATCGTTACGGATCAATTAGAAGAAAACGTAATATCTTTATATGCCCGAGGCAGTAGCACACGTGATATTGCTAGCTTTATCATGGAAATGTATGGTATGGAGATATCCGCTAGTGAAATTTCCCGCATTACCGATAAGATTATTCCGGCTATGAACCAGTGGCGTGATCGGCCTTTAGAATCTATATATCCTTTCGTATTCCTAGATGCTATGCATTATAAAGTTAAAGATCAAGGAAGTATAACTTCACGTGCTGTCTACAATATTCTAGGCATAAATCAAGAGGGCAAAAAGGAACTCATTGGTGTATATTTATCAGAAAACGAAGGAGCAAAATTTTGGTTATCAGTTTTAACTCATCTTAAATCACGCGGGGTACAAGATATACTTGTTGCCTGTGTAGATGGTTTAAAGGGCTTTCCGGAAGCTATACAAGCTGTTTTTCCAAAGACACAAATACAACTTTGTATTGTGCATCAAATAAGAACAAGTCTTCGCTTTGTGCCTCATAAAGACAAGAAAGCTTTAGCTGCAGATTTAAAGCCGATTTACACCGCTGTTAGCGAAGAACAAGGCTATGAAAGGCTTTTAGAGTTTGAAGAAACCTGGGGTAGTAAATATCCATTAGCAGCTAAAGGATGGATGGATAATTGGGGCCATTTATCTACTTATTTTGATTTTGATCCGCACATAAGAAAGGCTATATACACTACTAATGCGATAGAGGCCATGCATAGACAGATTAGAAAAGTAACTAAAACCAAAGGAGCTTTTACCTCGGATCAATCATTGCTTAAGCTAATATATTTAGTCATTAAAAATGTTTCTAAGAAATGGACGATGCCAATTCACAATTGGGGTTTGACTATGTCGCAGCTTTATATTAAATTTGGGGATAGGCTACAGCCGTAAAGATCCTCCTTTTTCTTAGCTCTGGGACTTAAGTCCCAGAGCTAAGAAAAAGGAGATGACACAGTTTGTGTTACACTCCCCACAATCCTTAAGATAGATGTTTTTTCAAACACCCGTAAGACTTAAATATGGATTTATGATAGGCCAGAAACATAACGTACGGATCATTTTATTTTTTTTGGGAATATATTCTGTGTTATCTTATATATTTACTTTTTTTTAATTCTGATTTAACCCTCTTTCTAACTAAACGGTGAGTATGGGTAGTTTTTATTTTTCTTCTATTATAGTCTTAACTCTTTTGTAAAGTTCATTTGATAAGTTTCTATAACCTTCGTCATTTGCCAAATATTTTAGCGCCCTATGATGTCCTAGGTCTGAAGGAATATCATTAATTGATTGCGTTATTGGTATTACGATTTTACCAAGCGTATGGGCAATTCCTGTTTCGTACATAACGTTCGGATTTCTTTCGCTAAAATCAACGATAACTATTCTTGAGCAAAATATTATGTCAAAAATATCTTGTATAATAGTTGAATTGTCCCATATGTCATCGGCCCTTAAACATTCTAATCCCAAATGGTCAGCCACTCGCTTAATTGCTTCATATGTTCCTCGATAAGCTGGACTAAAAGGCATCATTACAGAGATTAATTTTGAATTTGTTGGCATTTTAGGTATTATAAATACAGAAGGTGTGAATGTTATTTGTTGTATTGCTTCAACTTCACTAATACCAGTTGAGATAAATTGCCCCGTTAGAGTTGTTAGTAAAAATTGCCCATCTGCCTTTTCTTTAAGAATGAGTTTTGAGGTTTTAATTGCCTTGTTTACATCCTCCACAGCCTTTTTATGGTCTAATTTTTCATCAAACATAAAATAATCGGGGTTCACTAAAGATATAATTATTTTTATTAAATCTTTGTTTGGTAAATTTTCGTGTTCACTTGATTGTTCATTTAGTTTATTTAAAACATCTTGAACCCAAGAATGTCTTGTTGAGCCATCGTGAACAAAGTCAAGGTCGTTATCTATGAAAAATTTTGTTAGTTTAGAGGATGAACGATATGGAAAGTGATTAAAAGCTTCATTTCCACATATCATTTCTGATAACTTCAAGGGAGTGTAACACAAACTGTGTCATCTCCTTTTTCTTAGCTCTGGGACTTAAGTCCCAGAGCTAAGAAAAAGGAGGATTTTTACGTATCCGCCCGAGCAACCACATGTTTCATAACATAGTGTAAGGTATTAAGTTTGCTTGAAATAATAAAGAGATGAGCAAACAAGAAATTATGTACTCTCATGTAGAGGATTGGAAAGCAAGTGGATTAACACAATCAAAGTATTGTGAAAGTGCAGGAATTAACTTGGCGACATTTAGCTATTGGGTAGTAAAATATAAGAATAAGACAGTTGAAGATGGAGCAAGCAACTTTATAGCAATAGGTAAAACATTGAAAACAGAAGGTACAGAATACGAAATCGTGTATCCTAATGGAGTGAAGCTTCGTGTAGAAACGAAAGACTTAAGTGATCTTTATTCATTAATAAACCTTGTGTAATGTTTAGTCTGAGTAGTAGCCACCAATTCTATTTATATAAATCAGCATGCGATATGCGCAAGAGTTTCGATAGTCTTTGTGGTCTTGTTCAAAACGAATTGAATCAAGTAGCTCACAATGGAAGTGTCTATGTCTTTATCAATCGTCGCTGTAACCAGATGAAGCTTTTGCATTGGGAAACAGGTGGATTTGTGTTATATCACAAGCGATTAGAACAAGGAACTTTTGCCTTTCCTTCTCATAACAAGTCACAAATCAGCTGGAGTGATTTAGTACTAATGATAGAGGGAATACAGGTGATAAAAAGTAGTCAAAAAAGGCGATTTTCCACGGGATAAAACAGCCTTAATCCTTGTGTAAATAAGGCTTTTGACGTATATTTACTTCATGGAAATAGACTTAGAAAACTTATCGAAACAAGAACTTTTGGCGCTTTTAACTAAAGCTCAAAAGACTATTTCCAAGCAAGAATCTGAACTTAATACAGAGAAAGAAAAATCAGCTGAACTAGAACGTCAAGTAAAACTACTTCAACGCATGAAGTTTGGTCAATCTCGAGAGCGTTTCGAGGATCCTGATCAGACTAAATTACCTTTAGATGTTGATCCAGAGGTAATACAAGAACAAGAAGAAGTAATCAAACAAGAGATTACTTATTCTCGTACAAAGAAAAAACACCCAGGACGAGCTAAACTACCAGATCACCTGCCCGTAGAAGAAGTACATATCTATCCTGAGGGAGACCTATCAGGGATGATTTGTATTGGTAAAGAGATAACTGATATCTTAGACTACATCCCAAGTTCTTTTAAAATAAAGAGGTTCATTAGATATAAATACGCTACTCAGGATAAAGACAATCCACAGATAAGTATAGGAAGTCTTCCAGAGCGAATCATCGATAAAGGAATACCCTCTGAGGGACTACTAGCAACCATACTTGTTGATAAATATGTAGACCACCTTCCGCTATATCGTCAAAAGCAACGTTTTTCTAGAGAAAATATCGATATAGCTTCCTCTACAATAGATGGTTGGATAGTCCAATGTATGGATGCTTTAAAACCGCTGTATGAAAGCTTCTTTTTAGATGTACAGAATAAAGGTTATCTTCAAGTAGATGAAACCACCATCAAAGTCCTAGATGAGAAAAAGAAAGATAAGTCTCATCTTGGCTATTATTGGGTGTATCACGCACCTATATCCAAGCTCGTGATATTTAATTACAGCCCTACTCGTGCCAGTAGCGCTGCACTACCTGTATTACAAAATTTTAAAGGATACCTGCAGACCGATGGTTACGCGGGATATAAAGCCTATGGGAATAAGTCAGGTGTCACACATCTTGGCTGTTGGGCACACGCTCGTCGTGAATTTGAAAGAGCTTTAGACAATGATAAAACAAGAGCTCAACATGTACTTGTAGAAATACAGAAGCTATATGCTGTGGAACGACAGGTTAAAGAACAAAACTTAACTCCTGATCAAATCAAAGAGCTTCGTCTGAAAGAGAGTTTACCAATCATCAATGAACTTGGTAAATATATGTTTACTCAGATGAAATTAACTTTACCTAAAAGTCAAATAGGTAAAGCTTTTGCTTACTCACAAACTAGATGGGATAACCTAAGTGCGTATTTATACAATGGGAACTTACAGATAGATAACAACCTTGTAGAAAACGCAATCAGACCTGTAGCACTTGGGCGTAAAAACTATCTCTTTGCTGGTTCTCATGATGCTGCACAAAGAGCTGCTATGGCCTATACGTTTTTTGCTAACTGTAAAAAGCACGACGTTAATCCATACCAATGGTTAAAATATGTTCTTGAAAATATTCAATCCATCAACCACAAGAACATTACAGACCTATATCCTCATAACTATAAAACGTTAATCATAGACGCTGTAGAATAATGTTTATTCCTCACAAGATGTAATTGCTCGGGCGGGTACGAAGAAAACGTAATATCTTTATATGCCCGAGGCAGTAGCACACGTGATATTGCTAGCTTTATCATGGAAATGTATGGTATGGAGATATCCGCTAGTGAAATTTCCCGCATTACCGATAAGATTATTCCGGCTATGAACCAGTGGCGTGATCGGCCTTTAGAATCTATATATCCTTTCGTATTCCTAGATGCTATGCATTATAAAGTTAAAGATCAAGGAAGTATAACTTCACGTGCTGTCTACAATATTCTAGGCATAAATCAAGAGGGCAAAAAGGAACTCATTGGTGTATATTTATCAGAAAACGAAGGAGCAAAATTTTGGTTATCAGTTTTAACTCATCTTAAATCACGCGGGGTACAAGATATACTTGTTGCCTGTGTAGATGGTTTAAAGGGCTTTCCGGAAGCTATACAAGCTGTTTTTCCAAAGACACAAATACAACTTTGTATTGTGCATCAAATAAGAACAAGTCTTCGCTTTGTGCCTCATAAAGACAAGAAAGCTTTAGCTACAGATTTAAAGCCGATTTACACCGCTGTTAGCGAAGAACAAGGCTATGAAAGGCTTTTAGAGTTTGAAGAAACCTGGGGTAGTAAATATCCATTAGCAGCTAAAGGATGGATGGATAATTGGGGCCATTTATCTACTTATTTTGATTTTGATCCGCACATAAGAAAGGCTATATACACTACTAATGCGATAGAGGCCATGCATAGACAGGTTAGAAAAGTAACTAAAACCAAAGGAGCTTTTACCTCGGATCAATCATTGCTTAAGCTAATATATTTAGTCTTAAAAATGTTTCTAAGAAATGGACGATGCCAATTCACAATTGGGGTTTGACTATGTCGCAGCTTTATATTAAATTTGGGGATAGGCTACTGCCGTAAAGATCCTCCTTTTTCTTAGCTCTGGGACTTAAGTCCCAGAGCTAAGAAAAAGGAGATGACACAGTTTGTGTTACACTCCCCGAAGAAAATTCTTCTTGGCTCTTGATGTGTAGTTAGATTTAACTAAAATGGTTACGAAATCCCGAAACTTCTTAATGTATCAGCTATTTTAAGATCGACATAATATTTTTATACTTCAAGTAATTTTTTTATACTCATATTCAATGACTCACTATCTTCTTCAAAATTTAACGGGATACTACCAATTGATGGAAAAACTGGTTTTTCACTAAATAAATTATATTCTTTTTTATGATAAAAATCAATTCTTTTTTGAATACTAGGATATAACACAAATAATCCTAAAGGACTGAAATATCCACCTTTCTTATAGCTTATACCATGTAAATATTTCATTGATAAATCTGATAAATCATATTTAAAAATATTGTTTTGTTTTTTATATTTAGCATCAATAATTATATAACGTTTATTTTCCAATTCAATAATAAAATCAGGTTTTAAAACATGTGAATTATTTTTGACCGTTAATAACGAATCTGGAATAATTTCAAAATATAGATAGTGTATAACCCCGTTTTTGGTTAGCATAACTTTAGAAGGAAATTCGTCTTTGTTTTTTTCAATTATTTTAAATTCAAATTCTAGTTTTTTGAAAGAATCCATTAATTTAAAGAAACATGCCCTTTCAAATAGTTTATCCATTCTGTTTATTCCTTTGAAATATTTTTTTTCATTCGAAAAAAGAACATCTTTATATAAAAGCCACTCAATAAGATTCTCATAAACATAATTGTAATGTTCTTTTGACTCTATTTTATTGGTATTGAAAAATTCTAAGGTCTCAATAGTTACTGGAATATACTTATCTAAGAGGTATTTAATTTCGTCTAAATGTTCTAAAATAATATTTATTCTATTTAAACTTATTTTAAAAGAGTAATATTCAATTATATCTTCAAACTTAACTTGATTACATTTTTTTATTTTTTCTTTAAATTCAAACTTATTTTTTACTAAAAAACGTGTCAATTCACTTATGAACCCGTGAATCAAATGATTCTCATTTATATCTGTACTTTCTTCAAATTCAGAAGCAAGAATTTCCACAGGAGAGAAAAGTCTGTTTTTTATTAAAATTTTATTTGTATCATAAGAAACCGTAGGGTGCAAAACATCTAGATTATTTGCTAACCAAAACAACGAGTCCTCAGAAATATTTACTTCAGAGGAGTATGATAAAACTTCATTTTTCGTTTTTATTACTTTGATTTTATCAATACCAAAAAGTGCTAAATATTTTTTATTCAACTCATTTATAAAGGTTTCACAAAGATTTAGTAACCATTCTGTCTTGTTTTGATTATCAAATTTATCAGCTGTATGTTTTAGCAATGAATGTTTCGCCCAAATAGAAGTTCCTTTTTCTTCTACATAAGAAACTAATGATATAAATTCTTTTTCTTCAATTTTTGAAGATATAATATTAAATGAAATAGTAAGAATACTTTTCTCAAATTCATTATTATATAATGATATATTACAGAGACCTATAGGGTAATTGATAAACAACTTTGTAAATGATATTTCTTTACCAATTTTTTCAAAATATTCGTTGGTTAGATAATATTTTTCAAAGCTATCTTCAAACCCTTGTATTGCAAAATAATTTTTTATATCTGCGATATCTAGCTGGTACCAAAATTTAGTATTACTAAAACCAATAGCAGATAATCCAATTGGAATATCTGTTATTAATATAGTAAAATTAGTTAACTCTACATCACTTTCAATACAAATTGAAAAATTATCAACTTCGTCAATGGAATCAAAGTCGTTAAGTTCAATTATATTTTGATTATGTGCTTTTTTAAAACAATGAAATACATAATTTCCCATATTTCATTAATAATAAATATATTTAAAATGCTTTAATCCTTTTCCTCTTTGAATTATTTTATTTAGTAATTTTTCAGATTTCGACATTGCTTTATTGTTCAGAATTTCTTTTAGTCCTATAAGTACCTCTTCAAAATCCTCACCACGTCCATTTACTAAAGGTAATATATGTTGTGAAACAGCATAATCTAGAGCAGTATAACTATTGCCTTCCAATAAGCCCGTGGCAACTTTACAATATTTTGTAATTGCTATTTCTTTTCTTGGACTTATATTAATACCACTATTACTTGATTCTAATTTTTCTTTTATGAGTTTTAGAGTTCCGAGGATAATACCTTCATCTTCTTGCCATTTTTTTGTTTTGATAAATAAATTTTTCGAATCATAGAAATCATAAATAGTTTCCACATTTTCTAAAGTATCTTTTACATCTTCGGGATTCTCTGGTTTTTCTATCTGAATTATAGAAGCTCTGTCTATAAGCCTATTAGATAGTGTTTCTGTAGTATGATCGTGATTTATCGTTGCTATAAATCTAAATCCGTCACCAAATTCAATTTCTTCGTCATCAGAAATTTTAATTTTTCTCGTATAATTAGTGTCTGCAAGTTTAATAAAATCAGACCAATAATGCTCCATGGGGCTCAAATTGGCTTCATCGAGTAATACTATATAAGGAGAATTTAAATGGGCACTAGATTTCTCTAACGCTCCTTTTAATTTTGTTTTGGCAGGTTGAAATTTGTTTGTAAGAGGATTAAAAAAACCAATTAAATCTTTGGAAGAAGTCCACCCCTTTGCACAAGGAATTTCTAAATATCCAAAATTATCATTCAATCCATAACTTTTCGCTAATTTTTCGACTAACGAAGTCTTACCAACACCAGGTGCACCAGCAATAATTGTTAAAAATGATTGATTTATTGTTATCACAATGTTCGCTACATCATTAAATGATATATGCGATCTTCCTTGTTTTGACAACCGTTCTTTTACCTCTGATATCAATGATTTAGCATTATTTACTTCAAATTGGGGTATTGAAATTTGAGGTGTAACAATTTTTGAATTTAAATCTACTGATATATTCGGTTTTATATTTATACCATTTAGTAAATCAGTATACATTTTGGCTTCGGCTAATTTCACAGAGTGTTCCGTAGCAGATTTAGCAAAATTTTTATTTATCTCTTGTACGGCCACCTCTAGTTTTCGTACATCTTCTTCTTTCTTTTTTATTTGATCTTCATATACTTCTATTCTTGCTTCAAGCCTAGTAATCTTAATTGTTAATTCAGAGGAAATTTGACTTTCTTTTAAAAGTTTTTCGGTTTCTTCTAATTTTTCTTTTGAATTTAAAATCTTAGATATCCTTGGATATAATGTAGCATCTAAATAACTATGTTCTTGTTTTTTTAATTTTTCCTCTTCTAATTGAGAATTTAAATCCTCCAATTTAGTTTTAACTTCTTCTTTTAAATCTGCAAGTTCTTTCCCTTTTGAATCGCGGTCTTCTTTAAGAATTCTGTTTTCTTTTTCTAACTCTTCAACATTAATTGTATTATCAACTGAGTTATTGAACTTTTTATCATTTAAAACCCTTACAAGTTGTTCAATATCTTCCTCATCATTTTGTATGTTTTCAAGATATTGTGTGTATTTTTTCCATTTTAACTTATCTGTTTGAGAATCTAATGTTGATACTATGTTTTTTATTTCAGTTAAAGTCGATGCGATTTTTGGAGCTTTGTTTTGAAGTCTTTCAATCACCCACTTGTGAAGTTCATCTGTTGGAGTGAAATCTATAGGGTCTCCAATATTATTGCTTATAAAATCCTTGAAATTTGCTAAAAAAACATTTTTATCGTTATCAATAAGTATAAAGTTTTCAGCATTATTTATTTTAATACTAAAAATAATATTCCCATCAAATTCACTATAAATATCAAGAAACTCTAAAAATTCATCATCATTTTCAAAGTCATCTTCGTACGCACCAAACTTGGCTGCTTTTAATTCATTTCCATTTCTTTCAAATGGTCCATATAGAGTTTTTGTAACAACGTCTTCTAAAAAAAATATCCTGTTATTGATACCTTCTGTGGTAAACAATCTGTTTACATTTTTGTCGAATTTATTTTGATAAATTGGTATTAATTCATTGGGTGGTAACTTTCTAGTAGTACTATTATGAAAAGTCAAAATTTTAAAACAAGGATTCTTAGTGGAACTTCCTTCGTTGAAGGATGTTAAATCTGTTTCATAATTTTTTGTATTGTCTTGTAATTTATCTGAAGCAAATATATATAGATAATCATCTTCAAAATTATCAAACCCAGCTGTTATAAATATATTTCCACTATTTGGATAATCTTCATGATTTACTAATTTATAGTCATTATTTGTTACTTCGAAAAGAGGTTTTATTAAACCATTTTTTGTGCCATAAAACCCTTTTTCTTTCCTTGCTATTATATTCATATTTTCATTTATTACTTTCGATGTCTTTTTGTTACCCTTGACCTCATTAAATTTATTTTGCAAATAAAAACTCGTTATCATAAATTTTTACATTTGGGTTTGCGCCAATTTAAATACTTTCTCTAACCTAATATTCAATTTTTTTAAAACTTTGCTTTACTACCATATTACAGTAATTTACTATATCCCAATCTACAAACATACTACAAAACAATGGAATGTAAAGAATGAAGATGAGTAAAGGTGTAGGTTTGCTTACAATTGTTCGTCTGTTCCTTGTCGTGTCGTTGTGTGTTGGCTTTTATTTTGTCTTTAGTTGAACCGCTTTTTCTTTTTTGTCATCTGAAATTGGTAATATTTTAAATTCCACTTCTAAACCAATAGCTATTTTTTTAATAATTTCTTCTGTTGTGTTTATTCGAAAGTAAACAGATTTATTACCGTCAAATTTAATAAAACCGTCCGCACCCTTTTCGTCATTGTGTAAAATTCTGTCAATTTTCCCTGTTTGTCTTTGGGTTAAATTTTGTTTTGGTACTGTCTGTTGTGGATTAAAACTACTCCAGTATTTTTTTAGTTCTCTTTTTAAATCTGGTAATTTTCTAATTGCGATTTGTTCAAAAGAAAATTGACTTAATGCCAAAGAAACAGAATTTGGAACATTCCATTCTTGCTGCTGTCGCAGTAGTTTTGACAATGAGTAATGTTTAAAAGATAATTCCTTTTCATCTTTTAAAGCCAAAAGTTCAGCGATTAGTACAAGTAAACCAACTTTATATTCAAGGTCGCCAAAATTGTTGATTGCACTTATTGCAAACTTGAAAGCTTTTTCATTGTCTTCGTTTTCCTTATAGATTTGAGCAACTTCGTTTTGAATAAACCATTCCTTTTTACGTCTAAGAATTAAAAGCAATTCATTTAGTGCGTCAGCAGAATTGCCAAGATGTTTTTTTGATAATGCTATTCTTCTAGCAAACCAAACATCATTTGAATAGTGGAATTTTTCAAATGATTCAAGAGCAACTTTTGACAAATCGAAGCATTCTTGATAATGTTGCGTTTCAAATAGTGCTTTTGTTTTAAATGCAAACCAATCTTCTTTGCTTGATGCAAGTTCCATTGGCTTCTTTTCTCCTTTTCGTTCAACTTCTATGGTTCTGCATTCGGTGTCAAGTGAATCTGCAGAAACTAAATCACAAAACTTATTTACGACTGCCCAATTTACAGATGGTTTGTCTTTGAATTTTTTTAGCAAATATGAAAAGTTCTTTGGCTCTAAAACCACTTTATGTTGCTCAATGAAATTGAAAATAACATCATAATGATTTGTTTCAATTAAAGCTGAAAGCATCTCATAAACGATGTATTTGTTTAATCCGATTTTTTCAGGCGTAAATTCATTTTTGCCATCTTTGAAATACTTTAATGTCTCAGTAAATTTTTTCTCTTTGTTGAGTTTAGATATAGCTTGACTAAAGTCGTATAATGACGTCATAATTTACGCTTTGATTTGGTTGATAGCATTTATGAAAGTATTCCATATTGCTTGATTTGAATAATACTTTGCTGTGATTTTACTAAAAGCACCATCTCCATTATAATCAACTTCTAAGTCAATTTCTTCATTTTCTTTGCTAAACAATTTGATTCTGTCCTTGAAATTGGTTTGAATGATTTGAGTGAGAAATAAATTGTCCTTTTTCAGAACGTTTGAAAGAATTTCATACTGGTTCTTTCGCCAAAGGTCTTTAACAATGCCAAAATCAAAGGAAATACTTTTTGATTTTAGATGCTCAATAGTTTCACGCCCAAAAGCATTATCACCACCTGCCAAGGTAGGAAATCTGAATTTTCCTTGACCATTGTAACTGAATGAAATTATAGTTGTTTTTGTATTGCTTTTTAAACGGTAACGTTCTTGCCAGTTTAGGTTTTCAACTCTTTCTATTTCTGTGTCAATTAATTTGCTTAAAACAAAATCTTTAAATTCTGTTAAGCGGTTTTCTATTTCTTGGCTTTCGGCAATATAAAAAAACTCATTTGTTGCATTTCCATTATTGCTATCAACAAATTCAGTTTTATCAAATGGGCTTATTGGTTTGTAATTGATTAAAGAAACCTTTTTCCTTGCTCTACTAATTCCAGAATAAAGCCATCTGAAATGATTTTCATTTGTTGTTCCTGCTTTTTCAACGTTGAAAATTACTTCTTGCCATTTGTAAGACATTGATTTATGAACTGTCATTGCCCATCCAAAACGCAACAAAGCAAAATTTTTAAATTTATAATATTCTGTTGCTGGGTCTTTTCTTAATTTTGATTCAATATTTGAACGATGTTTTTTGCTTGCAGATTTAAACAGTCTTTTCTGTTCTCTTATATTTTTATCTAATTTAGTTTTGACCTTTTCGCCATTTTCAAATTTTTGCTTTAAATCTTTTATTTCAGTTTCCAGAAAAACATACTTTTCTGATTTTAAAATTTCTGAATATTCGGATGTTTTTTCAAATGGGTGTGACTTTATGTCTTCGGTAATGTATGAGTTCAAGAGAATCTTGAACGCTACTATTTCATTTTTAGATAATTCAGCTTTTGCATTTACCCTATAATTTTCTAAACTTAAAACAATAGCTTTTTGTCCAGTTTCATTGAGGGTTAAAGAAATTTCTCTAAAAGTTAGAACAGTTGATTCTTGGTTTTTTTTGGTTTTTATTGACTTTTCAATAGGTGTATTGTTTACTCCTGTAATTGTTGCAAATTGCCCGTTGTAAACCTTTTTTGGTTCAGTAAATGGGTCGTTTATATCTTCAATAGAAATGTTATTGTTGAATAGAACTAAATCATTTAGAGCAATATCTTCTCCGTTTTTGATTATTGACTGTTTAATCCAATAATTTACTTTTTGAGATTCTTCGTTGCTGAAACAAAGAATATGGCAATCAGTTTTGTTATAGATAATTTCAGAAACCGCCTTTGTAACATCTTCTTTTTGTAAAAAGCAAAAATTGTCGTCTGCGATGAATTGAAGTGAATTGAAATATTTGGTGCGGATTTTATCTACGCAAAACAAAGCGTTTTTATTAATTACAGAAAAGTTAGGTTTGTCTAATAGTTGATATGTGTTGGTTTTGAACTTATATACTTCTTCTAAATACAATGGATTTAAAGGCGATTCATCTGTTTTTCCTAATTGAAGTTGAAACGGGTCGCCAATGAAAATTATTTTTCTTTTAGTGTTTGCTGAATTTGTGAAATTCAAAAAATCCTTAAGTAAATAACCTGTTCCAAAAATTAAATCAATGGATTGATTAAAGGAATCTGAAACAAGTTGTGATTCATCAACGATGAATAAAGCATTGTCCGCGTTATCACAGTTTTTTAACGGAACCTCTTCAACTTGTATCTCTTCTGAATCATTCGTTTCGTCTATTTCTTCGCTGTTCTCTTTTTCTTTAGTTTGCTCATCTTCTTGCATAGTATTTTTCTGTCCGCCATAAATGTATGAGTAAATGCTGCTTACTCGTTCTAATCCACCAATTGTAAGTAAGTTGTTTGCTACTCTACTTGACGAAGCGAAAATTTCAGTTTCCTGTATTCCCATATTATAGGCAAGTTCTTGAATGAAAGAAATAAGAAATGATTTGCCACTATTTGCAGTTCCTTGTAAAACGAAAATTTGTTGTTCGGGATTTTCCAAAAATGCTTTTATTTCACTTAACGCTGAATGTTGGTCAGCATACAATTTTTTGAAATCAAGTGTTGCTGATTTATCTGCAAACACTTTTAATTTGTCTTCAAGTGGTTTGTCGTCAAAGTTAAACTTGTCAGCACGAAATACTTTTTTAAAGGCATCATAAGAATTTGGCGAAACGTTTACATCCTTGTGGGAAACATCAATAATATCCAATAAGCCTTCATGAAAGGTTATTTTGTCGAGAATGAAAAAGTTGAGTGCTTCGTTTGATGGAATTCGTCCGTACAATTCGGTTTCTTCTTGAAAACAAATTATTCTTACTGTATGGTGTGGATTAAATATGTCGCCTGTTTTCAGGTTTTTTTGAATGTGCTTGTTGTAAACTTCTGAAAATCGTCTTTTCTGATTTTTTAATTGAATGAACGGATTTATGGAACTACCGCCTTTGATTTGGTCGCCAGTTGCATTTGTCCAAATACCCATTTCAAAATTTCTTTCATTGGGGAGATTTATTTTACCGCTAAAATTTTTGAAGTCAATAATGCAAACTACTTGGTCGGTAATAAGTAAAGCGTCAATTTGAAATCTTTCGTCAACTTCACAAAATGGGCTTCCAATTAGAAGTCCAAAACGTCCATTGTCTGCGAAAGATTTATGTAAGTATCTAGCAAACTCTCTGAAAAATGTGTTTTCATAATTCTTTGAGTATGTGTTTTTTCTAACTTCTAACATTTTATTGAATTATGAGTGTTGTCGCGGTGTGGTTGAGGCAA
Organism: Flavobacterium sp. JP2137; assembly: GCF_050562195.1. GTDB lineage: Bacteria > Bacteroidota > Bacteroidia > Flavobacteriales > Flavobacteriaceae > Flavobacterium. Next base: position 2,977,415 of record NZ_CP191647.1, on the reverse strand, counting down.
AAGTAATGTGGTGAAACTGTGGGTTGGCTTGCACCTCTTTTGATTTTGCCGAAGTGTAGGCTTTTCTTTCCGTCATATTTCTGTCGTTCATTTGTTGTACTGTCGTCTTTTTATAATGTGGCATAACATGACGAAGCTTGGCGCATGTGGCGAAAAAATAAAGCCGGAACTTTACGATTAACCAAAACTAAGCAACGCCTTTTTGATTTTTAAATTTAATAAATAAATAGGAAATAGGCGAGTCCGACAAAAAATAAAACCAACCTAATAGTTTGCCTTTACCCGCCATTGCGCCAAACTTGTGTTAGCTGAAGGTATTATTTTTTAATGCTCTAATTTTAAATTTTCTATTTCAGTTTCAATAATTTTTAATTCTTCATCATTGAATTTTTCCTTACAACCAATGCTAATATAGAAATCAATATCTTTTGGATTGACTATTATCGCTTCATATTCTATATTTTCACTAGACTCTTTTAGCTGTTGACCTGACTGAGACAATTGAATAGCTAATTCTATAGCTTTAATATGTTCAATATTGGGGTTAAGTAACTTTATTTCGGCTATTTTTTTATTAACTTCAGAATTAAAACTATCTATTATTTGATATTCTTTTTTCGTAAAACTAGTACCTTTTTTTACTAGAAAAACTGACCTTTTTAAAGCATTAAAATTTGAATATGTGATTTTTACTTTACCGTTTTTTTCTGTCATTGAAGCTTTTAAAGATTCTATCATAAAAATATCAGAAAAACTTGGAACATAGTTAGGGTTTCTATCTAAGTTGATTATATCATTTCTATAGTATAAATTTAAAATATAAAGAGAAGCTAATGCTTTAAGTAAATATCTGATATTCCCTTTATGTAATGTTTCTAAATTTCTATTATGTTTAACTGCGTTGTAAGCAGAATAATAATCATCAAAGCTGTTTTTTTGGTATTTAAATGGAGTAAATGATTTATTTTCAGCATTTTTAAAATACATATTGTTAGATGAAACAACAACAATTTTTTCATCAATACAATACGTTTTAAATAAATATTTCAATCTACAACCATTTGTGATAGCTTTGTTACTGTCAACATTTGGGAGTCTTTTAATAAGTGTATCTTTTCCTGATGTTAATTCTTTTATTAAAGCTTCTATTTCAGTACAACATCTTATTAATAATTCTCCAATTTTTAGAGAATATGGAGGACTTTTTAATAAGCCTTTTTCTTTATCTTTAATGTACTCAAACTGATTGTCATCAAAGTATATATTGAATGAAAGTTCAATAACTTCTTTTTCTAAATTTTTATAAACAGGCCAATATAAATTTATCACTCGACATTTGTTTTTAGGTTAGATTTTTAATACTTTCAGCTAACGTTCTGGCGCAGTGGCGGATTTCGGAGCACAAAACTTTCATTTAACTACAAAAGTTGATGCGAGGTAGAATGTTTAATTAACCACTTCACCGGCCATTGAGCCAAACGCCTGTAACCGCCAGGTAGTTCTATTCAATTTCTAATAAGCCGAATTCTGCTTCTAATAAATCAATGCTTGGCGGAATTGTATCTTCGACATTCGGAATTGTTGTTAAATGCATTTTGTCTTCCTCTCCTTCATAATAAATTGAGCCGTCTTCATCACAATTTAGAACAAAACTAGTAAATGCAAATGCAAGAGATTTTTCTCCTTCAAATGAAATGTCTAAACTACTTGATGAAGAACTTGAAATTTTATTCTCACTCGAGCTGAATATATTTTCAATTTCGGGAATATTGAATTTAAAATCACTTTTAGAAGCCTTTTCTACCTTAATTGAAAAATTATTGCTAGTAATTATACTATCAACAATTATACACATCTCGTCTTCATCTAAAAATCTTTTATTTACTGGATGTTCTAAATTGAATTTTCGTTTAGACAATTCAAGACATAATTTTCCAACATCAACATAATTTCTACTAACGTTTTGAAATGAAAATGAAATTTTTTCTACACCCTCAAAAACAGAGTCTAAAGAAATGCCATTAGCACCAAAACCTTGAAGAAATCCACTCATTACTTGTAATCCTAATTTTGTATCAATAGATTTTGATTGGGTTGCAGATAAATTAGCCATTTGAGAATCCTTCAATTCAGGATTTATTTGGCTATCATCAGAGAGTAAATTTTCAATTTCTCCAATGTATTTGAATCTTTTGTTCTTTCCTGAATAGACGATTAATGGTTTAATTCTTTCTTCTGGTATTTTAATAGGATTTGCATTAAAAGTTTCCTTTAGGATTTTTAGTAATCCATCATCATTGCAAAGTTTAAACATATTATATTTTTTTTTTCGTTAGTCTAAAGTTTCTATTTCTAATACTGCTTTATATTTCCTAATATCAATACCATAGATACAATTTGTACTCCTTAATCCAAATGAAACAAGAGCTACGACATTATTATTTGTATTTATTATAGGAGCTCCGCTACAGCCTATATATTTACTATGAGAACCATATTTATGTGGCAATTCGAATACTAAGAATTCACCTTCAGTTCTTAGATATTTTAAATTGCTTTCTAATCGATGTTCAAAATTCATATGTCTACCTATAACTCCTTTAAATTTAATTTTACCATAAAATCCATATTTATCGGATATTGATGGTTCGAAATCTAAATCTGTTTCGAATACAGTTCTATTACTTTGAATTATTTCATTTTGATTAGTTATACCGATAAAATGGGTGGATTTAAAATCTTCAGGTAATTTTCTATACGTAAAATCTACAATTGTCGTTTCTGTAAAATTATTTGTTTCAGGTACAAGTTTAAACTGTGACAAACTTTGCATATTAACTGGCTGATGTGTAGTCCATAGTTCTCCATTTTTTTCCTCTAAATCATTTGCACCTACATTCCAAGTGCTTTCAGCTATGGAAGAGTGTGCAATAGAGATAATAAATAATTTACCTTTATATTTAATCAGGCAACCTGATGCGTTAGCAATTGGTATTTCATTACAATACTTCCATAAGGGGATACTGGCAAGTACAATATTCTTTTTCCAAGAATCACCAATTATTTCTTTCATTAAATCCATTTTAACTTCATTGTTGTTGTCTTACTTATATTTGGCGGTAACGTTCTCGCGCTACAAGCAGTTTGGGATTAAATCAGCGTTGTCTTTCGGATTTGTCAAATCATTTAAATACAAACCAATTTTTCCATTAAGCCAAATGTCCAAATTGCTTGTAGCGTGTGTTGTGCGTAGTGTATTGTCACAGAAACATCTCTTTTAATTCTTTAAGTGAAGTGGGCATTTTTTGTTTAGCGCTTAATTCGAATTCACTTTCATATTTTGTAAATAAAAATATAGGTATTGATATTTTTATTTTATGCTTAATTGATATTTCAGGGTCATTAATTTTCTCTTCTACTTTTTTTAGATTTATATTTGGATTATCTTTCGATTTTATCAATTTCAACATACCATTTAAAACCATAATTTCATCATTCGAATTGAGGTTTTCAAAATCATTTATTAAAGTATCTACTGATTTTTTTGGATATTCCTTATTAAGCCAATTTAAAACATTTTCAGAGTTGCAAAATGAAGATAATTCAATTTTAATTTCATCTATTTTTGCTATTACATTATTAAGATTAGTAGATAAAACTTCACTATTGGATTCTTGAATCACTTGATTTATAATTTGATAAAATTCAATGACTATAGCTAGCCATCGTTCAATCAACTCAAGGTAATTTGATTCTAATTCATTAGCAGTTTTATTTAATAGAATATTTTGTTTTATTCTTAACCTTTCTTCTGCAATAATTATAAATTCATTTCTATTGTAATTTTCTTTCGAAACTTCAATTTTTGATATTTTTAAAATATCATTTGTAAGATTCATTAGAAATTCTAATAATTCATTTTTACTTCTAGTTTTTAGTAAAGTTGTGCCTGTATATTTGTTTGTTTTTGATTCAATAGCAAAAATATTCATAGGTACTTTTCCTTTAAATTGACTTTTCAACTCCTTAAATTTCCCAATATTAGGAATAGCGTCAATCCATTTTTGGAAAACTTCGTAAAGAGATGCAATATCTCTTTCATCCAAATCAATTGGTGGTTTTTCACCTTCTAAATGTTGTAATAATTCTAATCTTTGGTCATCAGTAAATTCTTTGTCTGTTAATGAGCCGTTTTCTATGAAGTGTATAATATTACTTTCAAAAATATGGCCACCAATATTTGGATTTCCAAAACTTTGGATTAAATAATCTAAATAATCCTTAATTTCATTTATTCCTCCATCTTTATCAATAAAAGTTTCTAATGCGTATCCAAAATATTTAACATTGTTTAGAATTTGGTTAGGAATGAAATCAAATTTTTTCTTGTCAAATTCTCCCATTTCTGATAATTGTTTGTGTTCGTCACAACAATTAGGGAATTTTTCAAACCATTTGTTAGCATTTTCTGTAATTGAATTCAAAAATAATTCAGAGTTTTGAAATGCATCGTCTGAATTAAATCCTTGTAGCGGACTAGATTTAAATGGATGTAAAAAAATGATTCCACCTTCAATTTTAAACATTGGGCCGATTTTACTTATTGTGGAATATTTTGATTTACTTTCATTCATTGCATTCGGTTTTTTTCTTACATTACGCACAACATTGTTTTTTCACGAAACAGAATACAGTGTAGTTTTGTAAAACTAAATCTATATCTGTATTTCGTATAATGCGCTACCATAATAATTAAATTTCTGTAAATTAAGTGTTTAACAAACTAATTTGTTGTGGATAGCGAAACTATCCAAACTAAAATTGTTTTTTTAAAATATGGATAGCGAAACAATTAAATAATATTAATTTTTTTCAAACATATTAAAAATTTCTCTAATATTATTACGTAAATCCGTAAACTCGTCAATATTTTGAATCTATATACTATTTCAATAAAAACTATCGACTATGGAGCAGTTTTCCAGCCCTCTGCAAGAGCAAGTCGTTTTGAAAGCTCGAATGTAATTTCGAGTGCCTCAAAACATAACTTGCTGCTACCATAATGGTAATTTTTATTAGTATACTCCAAAGTATACTTTTCATAGAGCAAAACCTTGTAAGTATCATGTCTTTTATCTAAAAGTATACTGAAGGTATACTCAAGCCCTTTGTAACGTCAGTAAAAAGGCAAGTGACTAGGGCTCCGCCCAAGTCCTGCTTGCTTTTTTCAAAACCATGTATCATCCTTAAAAAAGGTAGGAGGTAAGTTGGTTTCTTAAATATTTGTTGATGTTTTTAAATGTATAATTACAGTCATACAAATTTGAAACTTTAGCGTTTTGCAAACGGTAGCTTTTATTTCTATGCCTAGAAATATAAATTTTTAAAAATGTAAAAGCATTTTTATATTTTTAAAAATTTAGATAACAAAACATATGGGTAAATCTATTCCATACTGCCGCGAAGGGTGTACAATTCAAAAATACTTTGGGAAGGATTTGACTTAAAGTTTAATGGATATTTGTAGAGATGTTTTTATTAAAGTGTTATCGGATTCAAAGCAACCTGTTTCTTTTTCGCTTAAATGTTTCATTTTTATTGTCTTCGTATCGGTCTTGTTTCGATGATAAAAGTCCATTTAAAATCCCTAAACTTTCAAAACTAAAAATCTCCACAATATCCTCGAATAGAGGAATATTCTCTAGAGAGGCATTTTCTAGAATTTCAAAATATTTTTCAGACTCAGACTCTTTTAAATTTTCTCCAATCTGATTCAATAATTCCAACGATTTTTTATCATCAACTTTATCATTTTTCATTGTTACAGAAAACAGGATTGTGTCTTTTAATTCTCTCTGATATTCAAACATTTGGTCAAAAAGGTTTTCGCTATTTTCTTTAAAAGAAAGATTATCAAATTGCCCAAATTTTGCTGAATGTTTAGCGTTTTTCCCTCGGGAATTATTCTTAGGGCTGAGTTTTATTTTGTTAGTAATATCTTTCCGACTAACTATTATTTGGATATGCATTTGTTCTCCTTGTTTTATGTCACCTGTCTTACTTTCTCCATTTTTTACTTTTTCATCTGTATTGGAGTAATATCTGAAGTGTTCGAGTTTTCCATACCAAAGTAGATTGCTTCCTGCTTTTATACTTTCTTTTTTAAAGTTTTGAGCGTATATATCCATAACTGAATTGGCGTACTCTTTTAGCTTTTCTTCTAGTAAATCGTGACCGTATTTTTCTTTTAAAAAGTGAATTTCTTTTTCACTAGGGCTTATGCTTACAAGGAAAAATTTAGCATCGCTGTGGCTTAGCTTTGCGATGTTATTATCAATTTTAACTCGTACTTCTTGATGGGAAACATCATGTCTACCACCAGTAAACCAAAGTTCCTTTTGCAGATTATTTGCTTTTAACTTGTTTTCCTTTTCTAAGTATTCAACGAGTTTAACGGAACTAGCTTTGTTATTTCCAGTTTCTGAATCGGTGATATTGATAAACAAAGCTTATATGTTTTTTAAGGATTGTCTTACGTAATTGATTAGCTCTTCTTTTTTGATGTTGGCCGATGTCCAGCCTATTTCTTCGCGTTCTTTTATGTAGTGCTCTAGTAAGATACTGAACTGTAATTTTAGTTGTTCTTTTTTCTTCATTGAGGCGATAAGTATTTTTATATCGTTTTGTATAATATCCGTATTCAGTGTTAGACGCGTAACTTTTTCGCCTTCAGAAAGTAGGTGTCTAGCTATTGATTCTAAGAATTTCTTATTATTTCCAGATACATTTTTCACAAGACCCATATCGGTAAACATAGGAAGTAAGAAATCTTTCTCTTGTTGTTTAATAATGGATATTATTCTGTTTAAACCCGAAGATAAATCTTTTTTTAAAACTTCATCCCCAACATCCGATGGGTCTTTTTTAGATCGATAGAAGTAATCAACCATTTGAGTAAATAGTTCATTTTTACTTCGTTTAAAGCCCAAGGCAAGTTTATCGAATTTTTCGTTTACTACTTTAAAAAACGAATGCTACAAGTATCGGATTGCATCATAATATCCTTTTATATTTATTCTTATAAAATAATTACAGTAAATCTTTGAAGTAAAAAACAGGTTACTTAATTTGTTGATTTTCAAAGTGAAAAAAAATAAAATGACATAGTGTCTAGGCATAAGATGGCAAAGGGTTCCTATACCTAGATTATGAAAAAAAAAGGCGCCTTTAAGGCGCCTTGATCTTCGAAGAAATTATATCTTTCTGAAGTTATAACTAAATGATCTAAAAGCATAAGACAACTTTGATAAGCGTCGTGAGAAGAATTTAAAAGTTTATAAAGGTTAATTCTTGGCTAAAATTCTTGGCAAAAGTATCAAAGTCATAAATGACTTTTTTTTTGTTTTAATTTTCTCTGCAAATAGGTGTCAAAAGACTGCATTGATTTACAATATCTATATCCATTTTTATTAAGATTAAATTGTCTTTTTTGATTTGATATTTCCTTGAAATATTCCTTTATTAATTGAGTAAAACAGTTTTTATCCGAACTGAAATATCCCTGAAATTCGATCAATGTAGATACGTTTAAAATTAAAACAGGTTTTATAGATTGAAAATCTTTTTTGAGTAATGTAAATTCATCAGAACATTGTTCATTAATAAATTCATTAGTTCCTAAAATATTATAATTTACATCATCAGTGAGTAAAATGGGATAGATATTTAACCTCTTTATGTTTTTTATATCTAAAATTTCGGTCACTTCAATTTGGTTTTTGGTATCTTTTAGCTGTTTTATTTGATTCAAAAGTTGATAAACACCTTTATTTTTACCTTGTTTTTCTTTTTGTGAAAGTAGGTTTTTTTCTATTTCGAGTTTATATGTTTCAAAGTTAAAGTCTTCTAAAGTATTAGGATGTATACTAGTCATTTTTGCTTCAATAATAAGTAAATCAGAAGTTGATGTTTTTACCAGAAAATCTTGATATTTTTTATCACCATAAACAATTTGTTTCTTATGTTTAAATGTTTTTTCTAGTAATAGCTTACATAGAAAATCCTCAAAGTAATTCTTTCCGAGATACGTCTGAAAGGCGTTCCAACTAGATTTTGGTTTTCCATTATATTCAAAAAAGCGGAAAAAAAATCCTTGATTAATTGTATACTGAAAATAATCAAAATCAAGTACTATTATTTCATCTTCCGTAATTTCAAATAAAGGTTTTGGAATAATAGTAAAATTCAATGTTATTTTTTTTTCTTTTGAAAGAAAATCTTTAGTAAGATACCATTCTTTTAGGAAATTGGTAGGTATAGAGTTTTTGCTTAAAACAAAAGTTAAGTTGTTTTTATCGGGTTGAATATATACATCCAATAAAAACTTGCAAATATTCCAAGGATTACCAATATCATATTTTTCGCATAAACTAGCAGTTAATTTTTTTAATTCTGTATCAATACTTAGAAATTTACATATCAATGCAAATTTTATAAAGTAAACGATTGGATGAGTCGATCTTATATATCCTTGTTGTAATACACTTAGTGTAAATACATCTTTAAAACTACTTAAATTATTCTCTATTTTAAAGTTATCATTATACTTTTTATTATAAATAAGAATTGTTTTGAATAGATCAAGCGCAAATTCTGAATAGGGAATATCTTTTTGTTGTATCTCATTATAATTGCTTAATACTTCTTTAATGAGTTCTGATATGTTTTGTGAAACAAAAAAACTGCCTGATCTTAACTTATTATCTAAATCGTCAATATTTTCTTTTACAATTGATAAGTCGCCAAAAAACACGTCTTCAAATATTTTATAATTAGAATCTGGAGTATTGAAATTCAAGATAATAGCATTTATTTCAGCAATTTTTATCAGAATATTTTTTGTAGAGTATTTTCTTAAAAAAATAAAATTGTCAGTTGGAACTTGTTTCTTAAAGATTTCATAATAACCATAGACTATCCCAAACTCTTTCATGATTCATTAATTTTTTGATTTATTTGTCTAAAATACAGAAATCATTGTTCGATAAAAAAAAATATCAATGAACTATTATATCAATGAAAACTTCAAATAACAAAGACGCTTATAAGGCGCCTTGATCTGCGAAGGAGTAATATCCTTCTGAGGTTATAATTAAATGATCTAAAAGAGAGATGTCAAGTATTTTGCTTGCTTCTTTAATTTTTCTAGTAATCTGCTTATCAGCTTCACTGGGAGTTAAATTTCCTGAAGGGTGATTGTGAAGTAATATAAAAGCGGTTGCATGGGCTTTTAAAAGAGCCGAGAAGATAATTCTTATATCCACAACAGTAGCAGTTATTCCTCCAGAGGATACTTCTAAAACTCCTAGTACTTTATTACTGTTCGAAAGAATCAGAACTTTAAATTGTTCTAATAATTCTATTTTATTGTTATCCCAGGCTTTTAAAGCTATTTGATACGCTTTGTCTGAAGATGAAATCTGAGGCCGTTGTGAAGCCTTTACTTTTGATTTGTAAATTAATTCTACTTCTGAGGCTACCAGCCAATCTGTTTGTAAAACTTTAGTTTCCATAATATTAAATTTTTAAATTAATTAGGGAACTACAATCGGTAATAGCTTAGCAAGCGCAAGAAGCAACGCAATAAAGCGAAGACTTTAGTCAAGCATTTATGGGGGAATTTCTTGTTAGCGAACCGCTAATCATTGCCTAAATTTGTGCAATTTTTAATAAAAATATCCCATTTCCTTTATGCATCTATAAAATCTAAAAACTGCTTTAATGAATCAATAGTAGAGCTATCTAAAATTAGATTATTGTCTTTCTGCTGGATATTCTTCTGAGTATAAGTAAGCAAAAAAGAATCTAGTTGATTAATTAACCCATTTAATTTAGGTGCATTTTCATTATTCGCATACAAAGCTAAACCGAGTAAAGTATTTAGATTTGAAGTATGGGGTAAAAAGGTTGTGTGAACAAGTATATACATCTGTAGCTTTATATATAAGCACCTATGTAGTTTATTGGTAGATATAAAACTTTCTTTTTTAGCTTGAACAATCTTCTTCTTAATAAGCTTATTAATCTTTGAAAGTGGATATTTCAGCCTAAACACACTCTCACCATAATCGCAATCATAGTTATCCATCCAATGAATCGAAGGATAGTATCCGTTGGAATAAATTATGTTTTCTTCTTTGACTACATCTTCAAAAAAGTGTATGTTTTCAAAACTGTACTCTTGTATGAAAAGTCTTGTGTGAGCGATAATCGTAAATCTAACATCATCATCTTTACAGCTAAAACGATCAATTACTTTTTGTACTTCATCAGCTTCTTCTTCAGTAGTAAGCACTAAAAGGTAAAAATGTTTGATTGTTCTTTCATTTAGGAAAGTTAGTGTTTCGTGAAATTTATAGATTTCTTCCACTCCTTTGACCGTAGTCAGAGGTAATAATTGGTCTATATATTGGAATGCCTTTTTCTTTTTTTCTTTTATCTTGGGCTTTATTTTATAAGGTCTTACGTCAAACTCAAACTTATCAAGTAGCTGTATAACCATTGTATGTAACTTCAATTGAACTTTCTCAAGTGCCAACGCCCAATCATCAAATCGTGCAGATTCAGGATCTCTATCGATTGCTTCTAATATATAGAATAGGTTCTCTTTGTTTTTCACAAGTAGTGTCTTTATCTGAGGAAATACTTGTTCGAGTAATAACAATCTTTCTGTTAGATTACACTGTACATTAATAGTCCCAAAGAGCATAGTTTCAATAGTCCCTACATCATGTTCGAAAAATTTCAAATAGAAATAAGTAGCGCCAAACTCTTCATCTTTATTAATACCACTACTGTATGATGATAGAAGATTATAGGTTTCTATGTATCTAAGCTTGAAGTTTTTTACATCAGAAGAATAACAATAACTACTTGGTAATTCTACATTATCATCTTTATAGAGTAAAAGCGTATCACCTAAGCCTAATTTTGTAAATGCTCTACCTGCTTTATCTTGTAATTCAAAATCGTTATCATCTAATAATACAATATAATAATTATTATCTTCTAAGAGTCCTTTAGTATATTCTTTACTAAATACCTTAGCAGCCACTTCTTTGTCTTTTACGCGAAGCCAGAGTACTTCAAGATTATTAGAAGAAGTGTAAACTCCTCCATACCAAATAGTAGTAACTTGTTTATTCGCGATACTACTTATTAGCTCTTTCTCAAGGTTCTCAGGGAACTTCTGCTCTTGTAATAATTGAAATTTAGTTTCCATAATTTAAAATATTTAAGGGTTTTTAATTGGTATATAGTTCTTTAATGCGGTTGTAGAAGTCTTTACAAATGCGTAATGTGTTTAAATACTGCTCTTGGGAAGGATTATTCGCAGAGGTTGATTGTCTTGGAAAGTAGGGCAGTTTTGTATTTAGAAAAGAGAAAAAAGCATCTGATTGTTCAATACTCATTAATTCATTGCTATAATCTCGATCAGCCCATTGTACGAGTTTCCACAAGTAACGAGGACTGGCAAAATGAGGTACATAGTTTAGCTTCTTATATAAGAATGTAAGACACAATTGCTTAAAAATACTTCCTAGTTGTGCAACATGTCCGATTTGATAGATAGAAAAACTAAACAAATCCATCTGCAACCATTGACTCTCTAAGTTATCTTGGCATAGTTTCCAAAAGTCCTTTTGCCAATAAGAGCTATCGGTATCTTCGGGCAGTTCAAAAACAGGAAGAATAAACTTAGAATGTTTTTTTGGGGTTCTACTGTATATTACATTAGCATCTGTGATACGCTCGTAGATAAAAGGCAAGAATTTCGTGCCATGACGCTCTATCCAGGTAGTTTTATGTAACAGGCAAGTAATTTCCACGCGCTGATTAAAGTGATTTCTGATTAAGGTTGATATGTGTTGTTCCATTTGAATCTTGATATCACTACCGACTATAAACAAGAGGAATTCCATAGAATCATTAGAAACTTTACTTTCTATCAAATAGACTAAGTCTATGTCATAGCTTTGAAGAAGCCTTTTAATTACCGCATCGAGCATAAACTGTTCATATTCTACTTTACAGAAGATTTGCTTTCCCTTTAGATCGCTTAATAGATACTCAATTCTTGGGATAAAGAAGTTATTGACTGCTATTTCGAATTGTCCTTGTATAACAGTACATATATTTTCAACTTTAGCAAAATCATTTTCTTCAAATGTTATCTCGGTTTTACAATCAGCATCTAACAGATTACACAGATACATTTTATCAATGTCATTATTAATAAAGATTTGACTTAGTTCTGGGTAGTTTTCTTCTATTGATTCCAATAGCTCAACATCTGAATTAAAGATTATAGTGTTTTTAGGAAATAGCATACTTTGAACGCTGTGAAGATAAAAGCGTATAATATGCACATACATAATAAATACAGCCTGAAATTGCTTCTCTTGAACAAGTGAAGCAATAAAACGGACTTTATAATCCTCATGCTTTTGCTTTATTTCTAATACCCAATTATCAAGTTGAGAGAGTTGTCTTCTAATGGAGAAAGTATAAAAATTCTGTAATAAACTTCCCCAACTATTGTCTTTGCGAGAGTAGATAATAAACTGTGGATTTAGATAAAGAGATAGATAAGTAAGGTGATAATCACTTTTAAATGGAAATACGATGTGTATACAAAACGTGACAACTACACCAAACTGTTTAAACACTTCTTTAGTCCAAGAAGATTCTTGCAGTTCTTGCCTTTTAGCCTCTGGTATATCCTTATTCAGAATAACCGTTATTTGATTAATAGTTGAGAAATGCGGACTTGTTGCAAAAATTAATTCAACATTCCCATTATTTATCTCATGGAGAAGTTTCTCTTGAACGACAAGCGGAATACCTTGTAATTCGTTGATTTCTAATTTAGTCTTCATACGTCAACAGTGTTTTGATTATTAATACTGTCAAAGTTTGCAATGGATTTAGCGGTATAGAACTAATTTTACTTGTATAATACAATTGAAAATTAGTATCTTACACTATTATTACACATAGATACACAATAGGTTTTAGAAAACCTCTTTAGTATATTTGTAAAACTCCTAAACAGATTAAGCCATGACAACAGCCACTCAAAAACATATAGGAAGAAATATTAGTCGAATCCGAGAAATAAAAGGAATGAAGCAAATAACCTTAGCTGAGCTTTTAGGCGTTAGTCAGCAACAAGTATCCATTATAGAAAACAGTGAATCTGTTGAAGATTCTAAATTGGAAAGTATTGCTAAGATATTAGAAGTACCTGTTGAAGCTATCAAGGAATATTCTGATGATAAAGTAATGAATATCATAAATAGCACTATTACGGACAGCCCAATATATAACAACTTCTGCACTTTTAATCCACTTGATAAATTAATAGAAGCGCATGAAGAAAATAAAAAACTTTATGAGCGTTTATTAGAAGCAGAAAAAGAAAAGGTAGCTTATTTAGAAAAACTGCTTTCAAGTGAATAGGGACGTTTACATATTTATCTAAAAGTATAGAATGAAATTTATTTAACAACAGATTCTACAAAAAAAAGAGATAAAAGCTTTAATTAGACAAGCAGAGATTACTGATGCTAAGGAATTATTACACCTAATTTAAGAATATTTAGATGATTCAGAATATATTCCCCCCGCTGGTGCGCGAGTATTAAAAATATCCGGATACGCTACCGCGCGAGTCCTCTCGCGTGGTCTACGTTATAAATAAGAACTCTCAAATATATGGAGAGTTTTGTGTTTGTAAAGACAGTTTATCGATAAAAGTAGGCCTTCTGATTGTGTCAAAATAGAATTACTAACCCAAGTCATTTTTAACTATTTACATAGTTTTTGGACAATGTCTTTTTTTTGATCTAATGTTGATTGGATTTTAACATACAAATCAAAAATTTCAAGTTGAATTAAAAAATCTTTAATAAATACGAAACTTAATTTAGCTCAAAACTATGTATCGCATATTAACAATAACGAGAAATCATTTTAAATTTCCGTCATGATCAAATTTTTTATTAATGCATAACTCGACTATTGGAATAATTAAAATTGAAGCTACTGTAAAAAATATCATTAAAATATTAAAAGCTAGTGTCTCAGAAGTAAAATGAAACAAAATAAAATTTGCTATAATGAAGATAATTACATTTGCGAGTTGTACCCGATTTGCAATTTTGTTAGCATATTTCCATACAGTATCATTTTTCATAGATCTTTTAGTCTTATAACCAAAAAAACTTCTCTTTTCACTAGTGAACTTCATACTTAAAAGAGTAAACAGTAACATAAACACCGCAAATAGTAAACAATAAAACTGTATCATGGTTAATTAAAATTTTTATGTTTTAAATCTATGTTTTTATAAAACGGTATGATATAAATAATTAAAGCACCAGTCATTGTCAGGAAAAAAGTAGGTAATCCATGTACAATCCAGATGAAAAAATGAAATAATATACCTAAATATAACAAAATTCTTCTTGTCTTAAACGGTATAACGATAGCCATTGCCAATAACAATTCTAAAACCAAGACCGTATAAGTCATAAGTGATATCACGTAATAATTGGTCATTAAAGTCAAGACGAATTCTTTAACAAAATGATTAAGTCCAAAGACATTATCCTCAAACCAGTAGTAAAGCACTGTACCATTTTTCCATTCTGAGACTTTTAATTTATCAACCATAGCCTGAAAGTAAACTATTGCAATTTGTATTCTAATTATTATATAAAAAGAATTTATAAATATACCGCTATAAACATTATTTAAAGAATGATTTATACTCCAATGCCATTTCCTTTTATCATAAATTCCAATAGGAATTAAAAAGAAAGTGAGTATACTGATCAATTGACCCCCTCCTTCTATACTAGGACTAAACATAAAAAAACTCACGCTAATCCACCAATGTAACAAAACGGTTCCTTTGTTTTTTTAAAGAAGTAAAACTGTAAAGGTGCTTTTACAGTTTTACTTCTTTTTAAAGTACTTATATAAATAGGAACCTACAACTTGATATAATATATGTCTAGCTATAAATGTATTCAAATAAATATCAAAATAACAGTAAATGATGCTGAACTATGACAGATTGAAAAAGAACAACGTCAACGATTACTAAATGACTTTGAAGAATTTCATCGAGAGATAACAAAAAACAATGAAAAGCTTTTGAAGGTTCACAAGGCTGTTAGCTCTAAGAGGTTATTATACTTGATTGTATTGAACATTTTCTTAGTTTTAACAACAGGTTTTTCGATGTATGTGGCTGTTAAAAACACTATTGATAAATCGAGATATGAAATATTCATGAACCTCAAAAAATGAATTAATACACCTAAATCAGTTTTTGATTAAAAATATTGTTAAAAAAAATATAATGGAATCAAGTGAAAAGTTATACCTTCGTTTTCAAATTTTAATTTTTTACTTATGTTCTACTTTATAACCATTATAATTGGTGGTATCATACTAAAATTTATTTATGACTCTTATTTTACAAACAAAACAAATCGAGATTGGGCAGAGTACAAACAGAAGAATCCTTCAGAAGCTATTGTAATTGAAAATAGTAAAGGGCTTGATTTTAGTACATCAGCCACTTTACGTTTTCATGGTTACTATTTAGGAAAGCATAGATTAAAAAGCAATGAAGGAGGCTATATTGAATTATATTATATTTTAGTCTTTAGCGAAAATGGTTTTTCTTACCTATGGCAGAATCTTACAATAGCTGAATACGAAGAATGGAAGAAAGATGATTTCACTGAAATTGAAAAAGATTTATCAGCATTTACAGATGAAGATTTAAGTGAAGACTCATGTAAATACCTACTTAGAAAAAATGAAATTTTTATGGTTTTTGATTACTACTCATATGATATAGATGGTTATAAAACAACATCTGTAATAAATCAATTACGATGGGAAGGAACAGTAATAAAAAACGGATTAATTCTTTCTTCAGGGGATTCTTGGTTAGAAGAAGGACAATATACATATCATAATATAAAATTTGATTTCATAGATAAAAGAAAATAAATTTAGTTCAGGGAGTGTGAAAAGCTCCATTCCCTAATTGTGTATATACAACTACTTCGACAGATGTATTTTTATTTGTATGTAAATTCTTAAGTAAATAATAAATAAATTTGTTTTTCATGTAAAACAAGAATCATTATGAAAAAAAGTGTTTTTAGTATTCTATTATTGTTGTCATCTTTAATTGTTTTCTCACAAGAAATAAATTTTAATAAACTTCAAAATAAAAATGGGGTTTTTTATTACAGTACTACACCATACAGTGGCAAAGCTTACACTTATCATTTAAATGGCAATATTGAGTACGAACAAAGCTTTAAAAATGGAAAACTTGAAGGAAAATCGATTACTTATTACAGCAATGGAAAGAAAAAACTTACATCAACATTTTTAAATGGTGAGCCACATGGGGAACTAATAATGTACTATGACAATGGTAATATTGAAGCTAAAATGAACTTTTTAAATGGTAAGCCCAATGGTAAAGCTTATGGCTACGATAGAAATGGTAATATTGAAAGTGTAGAGAATTATAAAGATGGTCAGTTAATATAGACACTGTACCAAAAACTGTGTAAGTATGAAATTCTGCTTGGGTTAAAACCGAGCAGAATTTTTTTATATATTTAATATTTATACAGTTATGAAAACAAAAGACCTATTCCCAGATGAGTTTTTCAAACAGTTTAAAACTGGAGAAGAACTCCAAAGCTTCCTAAAAGACCTGCAAAAGCGAGGAATTGAAAAAATGCTAGAAGGCGAGTTAGATGCTCACCTGGATTACGATAAGCATGATTCAAGAAAGGGAAATAATGCGCGTAATGGCTATTCTAACAAAAAGATAAAGACCAGTTACGGCGAAGAAGAAATAAAGGTCCCTAGAGACCGTGATGCAAGTTTTAACCCCATGCTTATCCCTAAACGAAAAAGTATGGTAGAAGGCCTAGAAAACGTTATTGTATCACTTTATGCCAAAGGGATGTCCGTTTCTGATATTGAAGAACAAATCAGAGAGGTTTACAATTTTGATGTCTCTCAGTCCACTATTTCTCGTATAACTGATGCTATCACTTCTGATATTGTAGCTTGGCAAAATCGCCCATTAGAGCCTGTTTATTTAATTGTTTGGATGGATGGTATTGTATTTAAAGTTAGAGAAGGTTCTAAAGTAATTAATAAAACCATCTATATCGCAGTAGGATTAAAACGTGATGGACGTAAGGAGGTCTTAGGACTATGGCTTGGAAAAAATGAATCATCTTCCTTTTGGATGAGTGTTTTAACCGATATGAAAGCCAGAGGAACTGAAGATATTTTAATTACCGCAACTGATAACTTAAACGGTTTTACTGACACCATACGCACTGTTTTCCCTGAATCTAAAACACAAATCTGTGTTGTACATCAGATACGAAATGCCTGTAAATACGTTGTTTGGAAGGACAAAAAGCAATTTACTACAGACATGAAAGCGATTTACAATGCTCCAACCAAACAAGCGGCTGAAGCTGCTCTAAACGACTTTGCTACTAAATGGGAACATAAATATTCCTATGCCATCCAAAGCTGGAGAAACAACTGGGAAGATCTTACTGTATTCTTTGAATTCCCCGTAGATATTAGGAAAATCATATATACCACCAATCTAATTGAGAATCTAAACGGTAAAATAAGGAAGTATACCAAAAATAAATTATCCTTCCCTACAGACGAAGCTGTCATGAAATCCGTATATTTGGCTGTAAGAGAAGCAACTAAAAAATGGTCAATGCCTGTGAGAAACTGGGGTGTTATTATTGACCAATTCTTAATCCTATATCAAGAAAGGGTTAGACTCTAAAAAGTAGAACCTAACCCAAGCTTTATTTTTTAACTTACACACTTTAAGAGACAGTGCCTTAATATATTAATTTACTTTTATATAAACCAAGAGGAGGTTTATTTTTACAATCAATTTTCCCTAAGATATTTATCCCACTTATTAATACATACTATACTTCTCTCAATGTAAATTATTTTCCTAATAAAAATTCCAAACAATCAATAGTATTTTGATCAAAAATATTCTCAAAATTCTGTTTAAGCTCTTCTAAATCAGCTTCTATAAAATAAAAATTATTATTATCCTTTATTACTATTGCTTTTCCTTGAATATATATATTGTTTTCTATATCTATTGCATAATCAAGTATATAAGATTCTTTTTGAGCTATGCAATCTATTTCATCAAATTGATTAATAAGAAATCTCTTAAATTTCATCTCTTGAGAATTTCGACTACTTATTATGTATTCTATTAATTCTAATTTCTGTTTGTGAGTAAATTCTGTTTGATTACTATTTATAAGAAGGGTTTCTAAAATAGGGGGATAAATAAACTCTAACAATTTCAAGTCATTTGATTCGAGATAACTAACATACTTGCTAAATCTATTTTTTATTTTCTCGAAATCAGAATTGTTACTATTATATTCTTTAAATTTTAGCAAATCATGAGCTTTTACTATTAAGTTAGAAGAAATTCTGTCATTTATAATAGAATCAATTTTAGGTGTCAACTTAAGATCATATGGAGTATACTTTTTTTCTCCATTATATGTACTTTCTATCAGAATTCTATCTTTGAAAAGTTTAGCATTTTGCTTCGTGTCGTACATACTAACGCGATATTTTATCAATCTATAGTTTTCTTCAGTGCTTTCAATACTATCGATAATAAAGTTTTTTAATATAATTTCATTATTAGTTATAAAATTATGAAATTCTTTTTTTTCTTCGATTATACTATCATACACTATTCCTATCTCAGTAGTTTTATATTTAAACTTAAGCGCATCTTTATATTCATCTGAAAGTTTCTCGAAGTAACTTGTATAATCTCCATTAATATCAACATCTATGAAGTATTGAAATTGATTTTCCTTTTTTGTATTTTCTGAACAAGAAAATATAAAAAGAAGTGAGAGTAAAATTAGTTTTTTCATTTTTTATTGTTTTTAAATAAAGAAAGAATATATCCTACAACTCCAATTAATAGAGTAAGTATAAAGCCATATAAAAATCTTTTAGTTTCAAATTCCACCCATTTTTGACAACTAGTTAATGTGAAACTAATGATAATTAAAATCATATACTGATTTTTTTTCATATCCGCTTTTTTAAGTATCAGAAAATACAATTAACAAAATATTATAATAATTTTAATCAGAGTAACAAATCTACTTAAATAAAAGATATAAAAAAACCCAACTTTACATTTTTGGGTGTAAAATTGGGTGCTTATCTTTTAACTGATTAAGTATCAGTGTTTATTGCGGAGAAAGAGGGATTCGAACCCCCGGACCTGTTACAGTCAACAGTTTTCAAGACTGCCGCAATCGACCACTCTGCCATTTCTCCAGTGCATTTCATCACTGAATTGCGAGTGCAAATATAGGGGCTTTTTCGACTTAAACAAACTTTAATGCCATAAAAAAGGCAATTTATTTAGGTGTCTTTTTTAACTAATTTGCGGTAAGCGCTTTAGCGCGGTATTTTTTTTATTAAAAAGTGATGTATTCATCAATTTCCAAGCCGTAACCCGTCATACCAACGCGTTTGGTTTGCTCCGAATTGGTCATCAATTTGATTTTGCTGATGTTTAAATCGTGTAAGATTTGCGCACCTATGCCGTAGTCCTTATTGTCAGACGGCATTTTGGGGGCTGTTATCGCTGCTGTCGCTTGTTGTTGCTCTTTTAAATAAGCCAAACGGTTGAGCAGGTTGGAACTTTGCAGCTCTTGATTGATAAACAATATAGCGCCTTTTCCCGCCTGATTAATTGCTTGGAAGGCAGATTCTAGCTTCTCGTCCAAATCGCCGCTTAGCGCGCCTAAAACGTCGTTGTATACGGTAGAGGCATTGATGCGGGTCAATATGGATTCGCCGGTGTTCCACGATCCTTTGGTCAGGGCTAAATGCACCTGTTTGTTCGTCGTTTGCAAATAGGCTCTCAGTCTAAAAGTTCCAAAGCGGGTTTCCAC
This sequence comes from Flavobacterium sp. JP2137, assembly GCF_050562195.1. Lineage (GTDB taxonomy): Bacteria > Bacteroidota > Bacteroidia > Flavobacteriales > Flavobacteriaceae > Flavobacterium. The sequence continues at coordinate 2,957,301 of NZ_CP191647.1, read as the reverse complement.
TTCGAAATCTTCTTTTTTAACGATCAGACTATCGTGTTTCATGCGGTAGGCCACCAAATTCTCTATAGAGATAATTTTGAGGTCAAATTTCTTCGCCACTTCAATCAATTGAGGAAGGCGAGCCATAGAGCCGTCTTCGTTGAGTACTTCGACCAGGATACCTGCGGGTTTAAATCCGGCCAAACGGGCCAAATCTACCGTAGCTTCGGTATGTCCTGTTCGTCTTAAAACGCCTCCTTGCTTGGCGATTAAAGGAAAAATATGTCCTGGGCGTCCCAAGTCTTCGGCTTTGGTATCGTCATTGACTAGAGCGGCTATGGTTTTGGCGCGATCGTGCACCGAGATGCCCGTCGTACAACCGTGACCGATTAAATCGACCGAAACGGTAAAAGCGGTTTGGTGCAAAACGGTATTGTTGCTCACCATAGGGTGTAAATCCAACTCCTTACAGCGCTTTTCGTTTAAGGGGGCACAGATTAATCCACGTCCGTGTGTAGCCATGAAATTGATCATTTCCGGTGTTACTTTTTCTGCTGCGGCAATAAAATCGCCTTCGTTTTCACGATCTTCATCATCTACTACAAGGATCACTTTTCCTTGACGGATATCTTCAATCGCTTCCTCTATAGTATTGAGTTGTATATTAGAATTAGACATGATTAGTGGGTTTGTTTTTTTTAAATATTTTTTTAAACGCGTTTTGAATGGGCAGTAAAACGTTGTCCATATTGAACATTCCGCTGTCGTTCGTCGCTTTATAAGTCAAGAGTATCGCCAAAGGGGTTAAGACCAACGACGCCAACCAGGCTCCTAAAATCGGAGACATTCCGTCTTCTTGTGCTACTTTTTTTCCAAAGGTATTGATAAAGTGATAGGTGATAAAAATCAATATCGCAAATACGATGGGCAATCCCAATCCTCCCTTGCGAATAATGGCGCCTAGCGGTGCTCCGATATAAAACATCAGAAAGCAGGAAAAGGCGATTACAAATTTTTCGTGTAGGGCCAAGTAGTGGGTGTTGATGTATTTTTGACGCTCCAAAATACCGCTGTCATTGCTCTCGGCATTAAAGCTTAGGTTTGAGGTATTGTCCAAGGCCGATTGCACGATGCGCAACTGGGCTTTTGGATCAAAAGCCGCCAAGAGGTCTTTGGGCGCTTTATCCAATTTAGTTCGTTTCTCATCGATGTTTTTACTATAGCCAAAAGTACTTTCTACGCGTAGGGAGAGGTTTTCCGTATTGGAAACCTTTTCCTTAATCAATGAGGTTTGCAGCGAGTCGATGGTGTAGTTCAGCTCATTGACATTGAGCATCGTATTGGTATTGGTAATCTTTTCGCCATCGTCCGCATTGTTCTGAAAACTGTTTAGGTCGATGTTGATGGTATATTTCTCAAACTTGGTTTTTATAAACGGTTCTTTTACGGCTTGCTGATAGGTTTTGGATTCCATCTCCTCATAGTAGTTTCCATCGAGCAGGTGTAGCTGTAAAATGTTGGACTCTTCATTGGTAACCAATTCGCCGTTTAGCGATTTGATAACGGTTTTGTTTTCGTAACCGACATTGGACTTAATGTGCATGGTGACATTTTCGAGGTATTCGCCCTTTTTGCCACTTTTCTTGTCGATTTTTATATTGATTTTCCCCAAGTCGTTAAACTGACCTGCGGCTATGGCCATAGCGGGTTTGGTTTGCAAGATTTCCTTGCGCAAATTGATGAACTGGTATTCCGATTTGGGAATGACGTCATTGGCAAACCAAAACGACAACAGGGCCAAGGTAGTGATAAATATACTCAACACCCGCATGGCTCTTTGCAGCGATATTCCAGACGACTTCATCGCGGCAAACTCGTAGTTTTCGGCAAAACTTCCAAAGGTCATAATCGATGCCAATAAAACCGATAGCGGTAAAACCAGCGGTATCATCTTAGGCGAGTAGAAGAGGAGGAATTGCAGAATGACCCAAATATCCAAATCCTTCCCGGCTAAATCGGCTATGAATAGCCAAACCCCTTGAAGGATAAAGATGAAATAAAGTATGACAAACACGGTGGCCAGTGTGGATACAAATGTCGTTAGTATATAGCGGTCTAATATTTTCACTCCAGAAATTAGTCTAATTTATTTATATAATAATTAGGATACTTTGATTCTGTAAAGGTAAAATGATTTTTCGACAAAGGTTGATTCGTTTTAAAAGAATTAATGGTTAAAATCGATTTTGTTCCATCTTTGTTTACTTCGATCTTGTTGTAGATGTTTTTTGTTTGGATGTCTATGCCTAATAGGATTTCTTTTACATTGGATTTCGAGTTGGTAGGCACCAGTTTGATGTATTGGATTTGACGTCCTCGAATGTTTTGTAAGATGTCCCAAGTGTAGGAATAGCCCGTATTGAAAAACACCAGTATTTTAGATGGCGTTAGCGCATCGGAATCCGAGGGGTTATACTTGGAAATCGTCACTTCCTCATCTTCGGGTACTATGGTATAGAGTTTATTTCCGTCGAAGAGTTTGGTCATACCCATAAAGTTGAACTCATACAAATCCTTTAGCGTAGTCAGGTTTCCCTTGCTGTCGTTATTAGGCGTACCGTCGGCGTAGCGCAAGCTATAGCTAAAGTCGATTGCGATATTGTTGTAACTCTTGATTTTTGCCGATACTTCGTCGAGCAGGGCTTTAGCTTTGGCACTGTTTTGAGCCGAAGCCTGAAAGCTGATAAGCGCCAAAAACACGCAAGTGATTATTTTTTTCATGGGGTCTTAGTTTTGTTCGTCTTTAAAAAAGTTATCTAAAGCGACTAAATCGGATATCATCACGCTACGGGCTTTACTACCTTCAAAGGGGCCTACGATTCCAGCGGCTTCCAATTGATCGATTATTCTACCGGCGCGATTGTAACCCAATTTTAATTTTCTCTGTAGCAAAGAGGCCGATCCCTGTTGTGCGACAACAATGATTTCTGCGGCTTCTCTAAACAAAGTGTCGCGATCACTGATATCCATATCAAGACTTGTGCCACTTTCTTCACCGAAGAATTCCGGCAATAGGTAAGCGTCGGCATAGGCTTTTTGCGATCCGATAAAATCGGTTACGCGTTCCACCTCTGGCGTGTCTACAAAGGCACATTGTACCCGCACCAATTCGTTGCCTTGGGTGTATAGCATATCGCCTCGACCGATCAACTGGTCGGCACCCTGGCTGTCTAAGATCGTTCGGGAGTCGATTTTAGAGGTTACTCTAAAGGCGATTCTAGCGGGGAAGTTGGCTTTGATAATACCGGTAATCACGTTGACAGATGGTCTTTGCGTGGCGATAATCAAGTGAATACCAATGGCACGGGCCAACTGGGCCAAACGCGCAATAGGCGTTTCTACTTCTTTTCCAGCTGTCATGATTAAATCGGCAAACTCATCCACCACCAAAACGATATACGGCAAAAAGCGGTGTCCGTTTTCGGGGTTTAATCGACGTTGTCTAAACTTGTCGTTATACTCTTTGATGTTTCGCACCATCGCATCCTTTAGCAGGTTGTAGCGGTTGTCCATCTCCACGCAAAGCGAGTTTAGCGTGTTGATTACCTTGGTGTTGTCGGTGATAATCGCATCGCCGGAATCCGGGAGCTTGGCCAGGTAGTGGCGTTCAATTTTGTTAAATAGTGTCAGTTCGACTTTTTTCGGATCGACCAAGACAAATTTAACTTCTGCCGGGTGTTTTTTGTACAGCAAAGAGGTCAGTACGGCGTTTAAGCCTACGGATTTTCCCTGTCCCGTAGCACCGGCCATCAGCAAATGGGGCATTTTGGCCAAATCCACTACAAAGGTCTCGTTGGAAATGGTTTTACCCAAGGCAATGGGCAATTCCATCTCTGCGTTTTGAAATTTCGGCGAAGCCACCACACTGCGCATCGATACAATCGACGGGTTTTTGTTGGGCACCTCAATACCGATGGTTCCCTTGCCCGGTATAGGAGCGATAATACGAATACCCAATGCCGATAGCGAAAGGGCGATGTCGTCTTCGAGGTTTTTGATTTTCGAAATGCGCACGCCGGCTTCGGGTACGATTTCGTATAGGGTTACAGTCGGACCTACTGTGGCTTTAATCTGTGCAATGTCGATTTTGTAGTTGCGCAGGGTCTCGACAATTTTGTTTTTGTTTTCTTCCAACTCGGCCTGATTGATGGTAATGCCTCCCGTTCCGTAGTCCTTGAGCAATTCAATCGTCGGAAATTGGTAGTTGGACAGTTCCAAAGTCGGATCAAACACCCCAAAATCCTGTACGAGTTTCGCGGCGAGATTCTCTTCCATGGTCGCCTCTTCCTGAACGGCTTCAATCACCAATTCCTGAGGCTTGTCTGCGCTGTGTTCTAGCGGCGCTTTCACGGTGGAAGTCTTGTGGAAATCGATTTCGGAACTGTGTTCGATAGTCGGTTTGGCGCTTTGGTGTTCCAAATCTAAAGAAACCGGCGGCGTTGGACTAACGGTCAGCGGTTTTTGTGGTGCTACCGGGGCTACCGCAGTAGTGGGAGCGGTGATGGAAAACGAATTCGACTCCTTGGTGTCGGTTACACTTTCGCTGTCGGCCGCAATATCCGCATCGCCCTCGCTGTCTTTTTTAATGGAAAAATCTTGAATTTTGTCCCGTAAACCGGTAGGGGAGACCTTGAGTCTAAAAATGACAAACACCACCATGGAAAACAGCAACAACAATATGGTTCCCGTTTTTCCGAGGTAATCCTGTAAAAACATATTCATTTCAAAACCGATGATTCCGCCTAAGAGGGGATTGCTGTTCCAAAAGAACCCCAATACTACCGAAAGTATTACTATGGAAAACAAATCCCAAAAAAGCATTTTCTTAAATCTGCTGGCCGCTATACCGAAGAATAGAAACAATCCGGCATAAATCAATATTTTGACAAAGATAAAGGAGGCCAAACCAAATCCTTCGTAGATAAAGAAATGCGAGAGATAGGCGCCTAATTTACCCAGCCAATTGTAAACGATTTCATTGCGTTCCGAAAACAGGTCTACATTGCTCTGGTCGTAATAACCGGTGATAAAATAGGATATAAAACTCAGTAACAGAGCTACAGCCGAAATGATGAGTACCACCGAAATGATAAACTTGCTATTGTTCATCACCGAAGTATTTGGAAGTGGAGTTTCCTTGGACTTTTTATCGGTTTTCTTTTTAGTCGTTTCGTTTTTTGTCTTCGCCATGAGTGTAAAAAAATCTTTTTTTTTAAAACAATTTTGGGTAATAGATCATAATACCTATAATCAGTGCTGTCAGTGCAGATATGGTCACGGCGCCGGCAGCGACATCTTTGATGAGTCCGATTTTCTTGTGAAAATCCGGATGTATAAAATCGGCCATTTCCTCAATGGCAGTATTGATTCCCTCGGTACTGAGCACCAGTCCTATAGAGAATATCTGCATCATCCATTCGGTGGTGCTAATCTGAAAGTAGAAACCGGCTATGGTAGCCAAACCGGCGATAATCAATTGAGTTATAATGCTGTGTTCTTGGGATACCAAACGGTACAAGCCGATAAAGGCATATTTGACGCTCCTGATCCTTCCCAACACAAACGATTTTAAATCGGCCATTATTTTAAAAGGGCTATTGCTTTTTCGTAATTGGGTTCATCGGCTATTTCACTAACCTGCTCTTGATAAATCACTTGATGCGCGCTGTTTAAAGTAACGATACAACGGGAGTGCAAGCCTTTTAGCGGGCCATCCACAATCGTTAAACCGTAGTTAGTCCCGAAATCTCCGGTTCTAAAGTCAGACAGCATCACCACGTTTTCAATGCCTTCAGCACCGCAAAAACGGGCTTGTGCAAACGGTAAATCTCTGGAAATACACAGTACAACAGTGTTTTTCAATTGAGATGCCTCCTGATTAAAATGCCTAACCGAAGCGGAACAAGTCGGTGTATCTATACTAGGGAAAATATTGAGGATGACGTTTTTTCCTTTAAAATCCTTTAGGGATACGGAAGAAAGATCGGTTTTAACCAATTCGAAATCAGCTGCTGTGGTACCCACGGCTGGCAATTCTCCTGAGGTGTGTACGGTATTGTTTTTTAAGGTAATGGTAGCCATAATATATCTGGTTTTAAAAAATCAAAATTAGGCATTTTTATCCGAGTCTGGAAGTTTCGGTTTCATTTTATTTATAGGGCCGTTTTGTGCAGGGATCTGCCGCAGCGGGTGTTTTGCTGCGGTGTCGGGTTTTCGCGAGCGGTTTGCTGTTTTTTTTAGGCGATAACAAGGCAGTTTTTCTGCAAGGGCGCTTGCAATACCGTCGATTAAACTTTATTTTTGTTGCCAATTTCTCCTAAAATCGTATTATGGAAACTTCGCGACAAAAATGGTTGGCATTGGTATTGGTGTCCATGGCTATTTTTTTGTGCGTCATAGACCTCTTTATCGTCAATGTCGCTATACCTTCGATAAAAACGGCGTTAAATGCCTCGGATGCAGATACGCAGCTCATTGTAGTGCTTTACGTCATCGGCTACGCCGTCTTTTTAATCGCCGGTAGCAAGGCCGGTGATTGCTATGGAAAAAAGCGCGTGTATTTAATTGGTATGTTGGTATTTACCCTGGCTTCCGCCTGCTGTAGCGTCTCACAAACCGCACTGCAGCTCAACTTGTCGCGATTGCTGCAGGGGGTCAGTGCTGCTTTTATGGTGCCTCAGGGATTGGCTTTGATTCCCTTGCTGTTTACCGATGCCAATCAAAAGGCGCGGGCTTACGGCATTTACGGCAGTATAGCTGGGGTCGCCTCGGTAATCGGTCAGTTTTTAGGCGGACTGCTTCCGGATATACACACGTTTATAGAGGGATGGCGCTTGATTTTCCTGATCAACATACCGGTCGGACTGCTCTCGGTGTATTGGGGTTATAAATTGCTGCCCGAAAGCGACAAACAAAGTCGCGTGGATTTTGATTTTGTGGGACAGCTGCTGTTGATTTTGCTGTTGGTGGCTTTTATCTATCCGCTGATTGAGGGGCGCGAAAAAAATTGGCCGCTGTGGACCTTGATAGTTTTGGGTACGAGCGGCTTGCTCAGTCTGGTTTTTGTGGTGCATCAGCGGTATCGCAAGCGACATAACAAGGCTGTATTAATCGATTTGAGGGTGTTTGAATTCAGCGATTTTAACTGGGGTTTGGTCGCCGTTATCTTTTACTTTATGGTACAGGATACCTACTTTTTCGTCCATGCGATTTACTTGCAACACGGTTTATCCATCACTTCCACGCAAACGGGGTATTACTTTGTGCTTCAAGGTATAGGCTATGTTGTTGCCTCGGTAATTGCGGTAAAACTTTTGGAGCGCTTAGAGGAGAAACTCATACAGATTGGTCTGGGAATTATGGTGCTTAGTTTGCTGGCACACCTCTATGTATTTCGTACGGCCGAAGTGCATCCCGCCTTGGTTTACGGCACCTTGTTTGTTTATGGTTTGGGATGTGGAACCGTTTTGCCCTGTATGCTTACCGTGGCGATTCGGCGTATACCCGATGCGTTGGTCGGTGCCGCTTCTGGGGTGTACCTGACCGTGCAGCAGCTAGCTATTGCCCTGGGAATTGCGGTTATAGTTGGACTTTTTTTTGAGGCTTTAACGCGAAACGCCACCTACTTATATGCTTACCAACTGACGACTTGGGCCAATATAGGCTTGTTGACGGTTGTATTCGGCGTTTTTTTACTGAATCGTAAAACGCGAAAATAAGCCAAAATATCGCAGTACTTTTCGTAGCTTAGCCCTTCAAAATCGAATCTTATGATGATTGCCCACCACAAAATCTGTCTCGTTGCTTGTCTGCTGTTTATCGGTTCTTTAGGGATGTCGTGTAACGACAAAAAGGAGTTGCGTCCGTTGGATGCTGAAGTACCCGCCAAGACGCCGGTAGCCATACGGCCGTTTTCGGTGCAAATACACAATCCGGACTTGCATACCGTACAGGAAATCACGCTAAAAGCCGAGAAGATAGGCGATTTTTACAAAATTGAAAACAAGAGTTATAAGCGACAAGACGGGGAATCCTCCACCTTGTTTAGCAAGTCGTATTTGGTGGAGATGGACAAGCTCGAGCGCGTATTGCGCCTGCTCATCGATCAGGTAGAAGAGCCGCAAACAGCTGGTGAATTTAGCGAGGCGAATCCGGAAATCATTTCAATTGCTGTAGAATTCGAAGCCGGTATTCAAAAGAGGGGCTTGAACCTGGAAGAAGCCGTTCCCTTTGAAAACGCCCTATTTGAACTGCTCGACGGCAAGAAACCCAGACCGCAACCGATTAAAATTCCCACACATTAATTCGCGATGACTGCATTCTAAAATACAAAAGCCCTCCGAAGAGGGCTTTTTGATATAAAAGAATCTTTTTATTTATCAATGGATCCTAAGACACGTTGCATAAATGCGTTTAAAGCTTCTTTTTTGCTAGTGCCTTCCTTGATCATTTTATTGACCTCAATAGCACCATACATATTGGAAATTAATTCACCTATAACATCTAATTCCTCGTCTTTTAAAGAAGAAACCTCGGTCAGTGCTTCGAGCACTTCAAGGGTTTCAATGATGTAATCTTGATCGTTTTCTTCAATAAATTCAGTTAAATGTTTGATTATCGGTAATTTCATAGTAGCAGGACTTTTGAGTTAATAGTTATAGAAAATTAAGCGATCTCGTTGACTAATTCACCGAGTACTTCCGCTTTGTTGGTCTGGGCCTGATTTTTCAGTGTTCCCCCTACAAACGTAGCAAAAGTGGGTAAATTGGATACGTCGGCTAGTTTCCTTGACTCCGGAAAATTCTCCGCATCGGCAATGACGAAAGTAATGTTCTCTTTCTCTGTTGCCAATTTTTTGAATTTAGGTTTCATGATTCTACAGTTTCCACACCAAGAGGCTGAAAATTGTACCACCACTTTTTCGTTCGAATTTACAATTTCTTGCAAGTTGTCTTGATCTAATTCTATTAGCATATTTTTATTTTTTTTAAATTAGTTGTGACTTAAGTAAGAAGCAACGCCATCTCTATTGGCATTCATCGCCTCTTTTCCTTCTTCCCAGTTTGCTGGACAAACTTCTCCATGAGTTTGTACGTGTGCATAAGCATCAATCAATCTCAGGTATTCGTTTACGTTTCTTCCCAATGGCATATCGTTTACCGATTCGTGGAAAATCTTTCCAGTTTCATCGATTAGATAAGTCGCGCGGTACGTTACGTTAGATCCGTTGATGATAACAGCATCCAGGTCTTCGTTATATTCTGTGCTCTCTACGTCTAAAATACCCAATACGTTAGAAAGGTTACGCGTAGTATCGGCAAGGATTGGGTAGGTAACCCCTTCGATTCCGCCGTTGTTTTTTGAGGTGTTTAACCAAGCGAAATGCACTTCGTTAGTGTCACATGATGCGCCGATTACCAAGGTATTTCTCTTTTCGAATTCCGGTAAGGCTGCTTGGAAAGCGTGTAATTCAGTAGGACATACAAAGGTAAAGTCCTTAGGGTACCAAAATAAAATAACTTTTTTATTCTTTTTTGTCGCTTCTTCTAATACGTTGATTCTTAAATCATCTCCCATTTCGGAGATAGCATCTACTGTAATGTTTGGGAATTTTTTACCTACTAATGACATGTTTTGGTGTTTTTATGATTACTATTAATTTTCTATTACAAAAGTACCACTTCAAAAAAGTTAAAGCTATTGTTTTCGATTATCATTTTTTATAACGCAATAGATGAACTCTATCGTTTGTTGAAATTAAACCAGTGGTCAACGCTCCTTTGCAATTACTCAATAAAGATAAGAATAATTCACAACAGTTAAAAGTTTATTGATTGTCAATAGCGGTTTATTATTAAAATTTCGACAGTATCAACTGCCGCGATTAATCAGGGTACTACAATTCATAGTGGCAGGTTTTTACGGATCGCGACTGTGGTTTTGGGTTGCTTTTTTGGGGGGAAGGAGGCGTTAAAAATGCCTAGTGTATAGCGGAGGGTTGCTTTGATGAAGTTGGTTGATTTTTTTTTGTGATATAAAATAATGAAACTGAGATATTAACCGTTGCTAGCGGCGGTTTTTTGGATTTTTGACGGTATATCATTTGTTTTTTTTATATAAATTAATTATATTTACTGTATAGAAATCGGGTAGAATTGATTTTTTGTCAAATATTTTATTTGATTTAATTCTTTTTTCTGATTTTAAGTTTAATTTATATTGAATGTTGTTCTGATGTTTAGAGGCATCTATGATCGCTATTTTTATCTACCGATAGAAGTAGCGATTTTTTTATGAGTTGTTTGTAACTTTACGGCAAATTAGAAGTCTATGATTGTTAGGTATCGAAGTACCATTTTGCGGATGTTGTTTTCGTGGAAGGGATCTGTACTCAAAAAGATTTATCCAATACTGCTGCTGCTGTTTGTCTTTTCTTGGCTGGTATACGGCTATCACATCAATTTTCCCCAGACGGAATTTCCGCTAAATGTTACCGTTTTTACGCTGATGGGAATCTCCTTGGCTATCTTCTTGGGATTTTGCAATTCCGCGGCCTATGATCGCTTTTGGGAAGGGCGTAAGCTATGGGGCAGCCTGGTGATTCATTCGCGTTCCTTGGCCTTTCAACTGTTGAATTATATCGATACCTCAAAAAAAGAGCAGTCGTACAGCCTAGATCTAATCATCGCATTTTCTTATGCGCTCAACGGACAATTGCGCAATCAAGACGCGATGTCGGATATGAGGCGGTTGTTACCCGAGGCATTTTGCGATTACTTGGCCGATAAAAAATATAAACCCGCAGTGATTTTAAACGAATTGACCCGCTGGCTGCACGTACAGCACAAGGAGGGAAAAATCGATTCGGTCGAAAAGATTCGCATCGATCAAAACATCAACGAACTCTCTGTGATACTCGGTGGTTGTGAACGCATTTTGCACACGCGAATTCCATTCGTGTACTTTGTGTTGCTGCATCGCACCGTTTATGTCTACTGTTTTATGCTGCCCTTTGGACTGATTGACACCATCAGTTGGGCCATGCCGTTTTTTGTGACTTTTGTCGGTTATTCCTTTATTGCCTTAGATGCAATCGTTGCCGAAATTTCCGAGCCCTTTGGCTTTGAAGAAAACGATTTGGCCCTGGACAATATGTGTCAGAATATCGAATACAGCCTGTGCGAACTGGCCGAAAAGCCACTACCCGAAGTCAAAGCGCACAATCGCGACTTTGTATTGACCTAGTTAAGCCCCTAGCGCAGTTGGAAAAACAGCCGCGGACAATCGCGCAAATTTACACCATAAAAAAAAGGGTTGTCCAACACTGTGGACAACCCTTTTGCTATACTACGATCGGCAATCTTATTTCAGCGTTGAGGGCTGAAGGTGTGTAAAGAAGTAATCGGCAATTTTCTGATTTAAGTGAATGCGGTCTTTTCCAGACACATTGTGTTCATGTGTGGGATAGAGGAAGTAATCGACCTGTTTTCCCGCCTTGATACAGGCTTCTATAAACGCCATAGAGTGCTGTTGTACCACTACGGGGTCCTGTGCGCCATGAATGACCAATAAACGGCTCGAAAGCTGCGGTGCCTTGTTGATCAAACTCGTTTTTTCATAGCCTTCTGGATTTTCCTGCGGCGTATCCATATAGCGTTCCCCGTACATGATTTCATAGTATTTCCAATCCATAACAGGACCTCCGGCTACACCAACTTTAAATACATCAGGTTGATTCACCAATAGGGACGTGGTCATAAAACCGCCAAAACTCCAACCGTATACACCGATTTTATCGGTATCTACAAAGGGTTTACTCTTTAAATAAGCAATGCCTTGCATTTGATCGGCCATTTCGTTTTCACCCAATTTTCGGTGGATGACATGTTCAAAATCTCGGCCTCTGTTGTCGCTACCTCTGTTGTCTACCGTAAAAACGATATAGCCATTTTGAGCCATATAGTAATCGAACAAACTCGCACCGCCCAGCCATTTGTTTTGCACCAATTGCGCATGCGGCCCTCCGTATACGTAAACCATTACGGGGTACTTTTTAGCAGCGTCGAAATCGGCTGGATAGATTATACGCCCGTTTAAGGTTGTCGTTCCATCTGCGGCCGTTAGTTTGACCATTTCCATCTTGGGCAAAGTTACCGTACCTTCATACGGATTGGCCGACTTGGCCAATTCAACGGTTTTTTTATTCTTAACTTGTATGATATTCATCTCGTTGGGTGTGTCCACCGCGCTAAACTGATCTAAGAACAGTGTTTTTGCCGCATTCATCTGAACCTGATGGGTACCCGAAGTTGTGGTAATCACCTCTGTGGCTTTGGTTTTTAGTGAAACCTGATACAGTTTGCGATCCAAACCGCGATTGTCGGTTCCGACGTAATACGCATAAGTGCCGCTTTGATCAAATCCTAAAAAATCTTTGACTACCACGTCTTTATAGCCCAAGTGTTGTAGCGCTTTGCCATTGGTGTTGTACAAATACAATTGGCGGTAGCCGTCTTTTTCCGAGAGGTAGACGAATTCGTCGCTTTTGTTGGGAACAAAAGTCAAGGCGTGGGAAGGCTCGGTATAAGTTTCGGATTTTTCTTCGAAAATCCTTTTGTCAAAAGCGCCTGTAGTCGCATTATAACGGTTGAGTTGCAAGTGATTTTGACCGCTGTTGAGCAAGCCTACGTACACATATTCTCCGTTGGGATCCCAAGTGACCATCGTCAAAAACTGTTCTTTGGGTTCGCCGGTTTGCAAACTGACTTTTCGCTGCGATTTGAGGTCGTAAACCACTAAGGTTACCTCTTCGCTGCTCATGCCCGCCATGGGGTATTTGATGTTTTTAACCTCGGCAACCCGCGCTCCAAATTGAACCAGGGGATAGGACGAAACCATGCTCTGGTCTTTTCTGTAATAGAGCAACTGGTCTTTTTTGGGGTTCCACCACATGCCGCGGTCGATGCCAAATTCCTGTCTGTGAGTGTCGTTGCTGCCGTTGATGATATCCAAGGGGGCATCGTTCGTCACGGCAATATCAACACCCGCCTGATCGGTGATCAGGATGTTGTTGTCCTTTAACCAGGCGATATAGTCGCCTTTTGCGGAGCGCACTTCGTTTTTAGCTGAGGCATCCATCTTAAAGGACTTGCTGATTTTCTGGGCTGCCACATCGTATTCTATCAGATACGAATGCGCGGTTGCTGTTGCGGTAAATACCAGCGTATTGGAATCTTTCCAAGTATAGGTATAGGGAAATATTCTCAGACTGATTCCCACCTGTCCCAGGCTTTTGTCCAAAGCGGCTTGAAGCGCTGCCTTGGAAACCAATACCCGCTCTTTCCATTGGTCGGACTGTTTGCGGCTCATTAAATTCTGATAGCTGGCATCGAGATAACTCAATTGATGCTCGTCTTGCCATTGTGGAGCCATAATCGATTTGGGAGCAAACTTGGTATAACTACCTGAAGTGGCTTCCTCTATAGTTAGGTTTCGCTGAGCAAATAACAGTTGACCTGCCAACAAAAAAACCAGTAAGGATGTGTTTCTCATTTCTCGTTTTTATTTTAAGATGCTAATTTAGCTTTTTGAGCGCAACTCAGCAACTGATCCGACAAAAAACGACATTATAATCGAAGTCGGACTGGAAAACGAACGGGGTGGAATAAGTGGAATGGAGAAATCGTAAACAGCACTACTCGCAGGGGTTGCAAGTGCGATCAAAACGGTGGTGTTCGAGGCAGTAATAAATCGGGCAGCCTCAGTGGCTGCCCGATGCTATGCGCATATTTTTAGTCTGCTTATGGTTTTTGAGGCAAGGGAACATAACCGTCATCGCCGGGTACGGTCGGAAAGCGGTGTGCTACCCAATCTGCCTTGGCTTTTTCTATGGTTTCCGCTTCAGACGACACAAAATTCCATTCTATATGACGGGGTTCAGGCAAAACTTCGCCTCCGAAAATGTATACCGTAGTATTTTCGCCTATTTCGAATTCGCACAATTGGCTGTCTTTTGCCACTAAGATGTGCTTGGCTTCAAAGGTGTGTCCTTCGCTGAGTACCTTGCCCTCCAAAATGTACATGCCGCTTTCGCCAAAGAGGTCGCTACCGATGTTGATCACGGTGCTTTTCGTGCTTTTAATCTCCAATAAGTACAACGGGCTATAAACGGGAACGGCCGATTTTTTGCCCATTAACGAGCCGGCAATCAACTTATAGTCGACACCCTCACTGGTCCACGACGGCAATTGTTCCGCGCCAATGTGGGCAAAAGAGGGATCCATTTGTTCCAATTCCTTGGGTAGGGCCACCCATATTTGCAAACCGTGTAGTCTTTTTTCGGACTGACGCAGGTATACCGGTGTTCGTTCGGAGTGCGTGATTCCCTTGCCGGCTGTCATCCAGTTTACGGCACCTGGGGTGATCTCTATTTCGGTGCCCAAGCTGTCTTTGTGCATGATGCTGCCTTCGAACAAATACGTTAGCGTAGACAGTCCGATATGCGGATGCGGAGGCACGTCGAGGTTTTGATAATCCTTTAAATGCGCCGGACCCATGTGGTCGATAAAGACAAAGGGGCCTACGGCCCGTTTTTGGCGAAAGGGAAGTAGTCGACCAACGAGAAAATTACCGATATCCGCGGGGCGTTCTTCAATGATAAATGCGATATTTGACATAGACGTTTTTTTAATGAAACACGAACTCGGGCTCAAAGGCCCAAAAGTCGTACTAAGATACAAAAAAATAGTGGTAAAAACGCTGCTTATCGACTGATGGAATGTCCTACTATCGTTTCGAGTTTCTCAAACATATCCGCTATGGGCAACACGGTTAATTGGGGGTGGTTTTTAATCCAATCGGAGTGCAATTGAATCAAATCTTCCGCAATCGCTGTAAAACTGTTGTCGTCTATAGTCGTTTTGATCGGGTTTTTGTCGGAAAAGGGCAGTTCGAAGAACTTCTTTTTTTTAATCGCACTCAGGGCTTTCATGCGGCGTTGTTGCTTTTCGAAATATGCCAGGTGTTCCACGGCTTGAAGCTGCGTCAAACCTTCTACGATCATTTCATTGATGTCTTCCGACCATTTGCTGTTCCACACAAACTGCGAAAATCCGCCCTCGCTGACTTGAGAAAAATAGTAGTCGACCAAATAGCTAATCAGCCCATCTTCAAAGAGCAGTTCTTCGTCTACGCCTTCTTCGCGCAACAAGTTGATGACAGAAATATTGGACAGGATCACTTGACGGGGATCGCTGTGGTTAAAAGCATTGTCGGATATAATTATTTCTTGGATTTCCATAAGGGTAAAATTTAAGCGTTACGAGTAGCTAACATCTTTTGTACAACAAAGTAAAAACCAACGGCCGAAATCACCGTTAAAGCGGCGGTGCCCATCCACAGGATTTCAAAATTGTACATTTTGGCAATTTTGGTTCCCAATATCGGCGATATCACAAAGGCCGAGGCAAAAGCCAGTCCGTTAAACCCCATATAGGCGCCCTTGTTGTTGGCACCGGAGCGCAGGGCAGTCACGGTCGAGGTAAAGGGGAGGGCCAGCATCTCCGAAATACACAGCACCGTCATCGACACATAGATGATGATCAAACCGTGCGAAAAGGCCAACATGCCATAACCGATTCCG
This sequence comes from Flavobacterium sp. JP2137, assembly GCF_050562195.1. GTDB lineage: Bacteria > Bacteroidota > Bacteroidia > Flavobacteriales > Flavobacteriaceae > Flavobacterium. The sequence goes on along the minus strand of NZ_CP191647.1, from coordinate 2,941,622 downwards.
GTTAGCAAAACGCCGAATACGATAATCTGCGTGATCGTTAGTTTCTTTTCTGCCACGTGTACCAAGAGCATCTCGAGTATAAAGATGATCAAGCCGCTGTATCCCAGGATGATTCCAATGTCGAACTGACTGAGTTTGGCCACTTCCTGATAGAAGATGGGCAGGGTGCTAAACAGTTGAAAAAAGGCAATGGCATAAAAAGCGCAAAAGAGGTTAAAGAGTATAAAGGGACCATCGCGATAAGGCGAGCGTTCTACCGGGGCGAATTCCGGTTGAATCATTTCGCGTTGCTTGTCTTTGTGCAGTTCCTTAGTCGACTTTTTGTTGATAAAGAAGTACACAAAGAGACAGCCGGCTAAAAAGGCGGCCACGGCATTGATATAAAACAGCAGTGCATACGAAATCGAAGCGAGCATACCGCCCATGGCCGGTCCGATGGAAAAGCCCAGATTGACGGCCATACGGTTGAGTGAAAACGCTCTAGTGATGTTTTCGGGACGCGCATAAACGGTGATGGCTACGGAGTTTGCGGGCCTAAAAACCTCGCTGATGGTGCTTTGAATCAGCATGATGCATCCCAGGCCAAGGGGGGTGTCGAATAGCGGCATTATCGCAAACATCGGAGCACTTAAAAACAAGCTGAGGCTCTGTACTTTAAAATTGCCGATCTGATCGGTGAGCCAACCGCCAAAAAAGGAACCCACCAAAGAGCCCACGCCAAAACAGGCCAAAACATATCCCGACTGCTCCAGGCTAAAACCGAGTTTCCCCGTCATATACACTCCCAGAAAAGGCAATACCATAGAGCCGGAGCGATTGAGCAACATCACAAAGGCCAACATCCACGAAGCCGAGGAGAGGCCTTTATACGAATCGATATAAATTTGTAGGATTTTTTTCATAAGCTACGGCGGAGATGTACTAAAAATCCCTGCAATTTAAGAAGTCTTTTGTTGTTTTTTAGTGGTTTGATTAAATTTAATCAATAGCGATAATTTAGGGAATTATTTTGCGTTTTAGGTGGTTTTAAATGCGTTTTATAAATGTAATGTCAGCATTTGAGTGTTTTCCTTTACGGCTGTTTTGCCGCTTGTTTTACTCGTTTGTCCGCGAGGTCCGAGAACGGGATTTACCCGCTCAAAAGCACCTTATTGATACGAGTCCCAGGTTTCCAAGGGATTTGCTATTCTTTGCGCGACTTCCGGTTAATAAGCCTACTTTTGCAAGGGAAAACACCTGTAAAATTAAAGTAAATGCCGCAGTGCACAAAATTTGCGTGGTAGCAGGGCGCTGTTGATTTTGGCTCCATGTGGTCTGTTTTTGGATACTTTATCGTTAAAGCGCGTGCTTTTTCGGTTAAAAAATAGATAGTATTATCTAATTTTTCTAAATTTGAAGATAAGTGCTTACTTTTTAATAAATAAAAAGAAAAATGATGAAGAGAAATAATGATCGAGTGGTGTATATTACCGGTGGAACCAAGGGAATTGGATACGGAGTGGCCAAGGTTTTGGTTGCTGCGGGTTATTGCGTAGCAATTTCAGGACGTTTACTAGCCGACGCGCAACAGGCTGCTTCGACTATAGGAGACCGCAGTCAAATCATCGGTTTGCAATCGGATGTTCGCGTATGGGAAGAGGAAGTTCGGGCTGTAGCGGCGATTAAGCAGCATTTTGGAAAGCTCGATGTGCTTATTGCCAACGCGGGTTTAGGGGTTTTTGCTTCGGTGGACGCGCTGGGAGTAGAAGATTGGAAAAACATGATTGACACCAATTTAACCGGAGTTTTTCACAGTCTAAAGGCGGCGGTAGAAGAGCTGAAGCAGCAAAAGGGGTATTTTATTTCGATAGCCAGCTTGGCGGGTATAAACTTTTTTGCCGGTGGATCGGGCTACAATGCTTCCAAATTTGGTGTGGTGGGCTTTACCCAAGCGGCGATGTTGGACTTGCGCGAAAAAGATGTCAAGGTCACCGTAATACTTCCCGGATCGGTAACGTCTCATTTTAACAACCATACTCCAAACGATGCGGACTCCTGGAAGATACAACCCGAAGACGTCGGACAGCTGATTGCCGATTTGCTGCAGATGAATCCCAACGTATTGCCGAGTAAAATTGAAATCAGACCGACCAAAACCAAATAAGCACCGCGCCAAATGAGAGTGCGCAGTTAGCATTATTAATTTTTAGATTTAACGATGAAAGCATACATAGCAGTAAATTATAAAAACAGGAAGAACTTGAGCAAAGAACTCATCGCTATCGGTATGGCTTTAAACGGCGTCAATGTCGAATCGATGATTTTTGTCGATCAATATTTATTTGACGAGACCAATGAACGCGAAATGATGCGTCAGGCAATGATGGAAATTGACCGCTGCAGCTTTTTAGTAGCCGAATGTACTTATAAGGGAATTGGTATAGGCATTGAAGCGGGCTATGCCAAAGCCAAGAAAAAACCGATTATATACCTGCGCCATATATCGGCAGAACACGCTACTACCCTTGCCGGTATTAGCGATGTGCAATTGCTGTATTCCAATCCCAAAGATCTTTTCGACCAACTCAGTGAGTTTTTGAGCAAGGCTATCGTCAAAAAGTAAAATTCGCCTGCAATTTGAATTTATTCCCAGTCTAACAGTTCTTTGTCCCAAGCGACAACGCGGATGCCTTTGGAGTAGTTCAAGTGGTGCGGGGGCTGCTGTAAAGCGATACCGCCTATTTGGTAGTCGATGGTCAATTGCTGTAGGGTGACCTCTTCCAATTCCCATTCCAGGTGGTGTATGTCATAACAATACAGTTTAGCCCCTTGGTCTACATAGAGGCAATAGCGCTCGGTAAGCCAGATTTCCAAAGGGCTCTTGGCGGTTTTTCGGGCGCTAGTCGTGAAACGCGCCGAAATGCGGAAACCCTTAAGGGTATTCAGGCTGGAATACAGCTGTTGATTTCCATCTGTTTTGCGGCTAATGGAGGCGTTTTCGTAGGGTAAACCCGATAATTTTTTGGCGAGTAAGGTCGAAAGCCACTTGGCGGATTCGATGTTTAAAAAATACACACCGGGCTTGCCGTCTTTAACGACATAAGTGCGCAGATTGATCTCGTGAAAATTGGAAATCGGTGCAAAGGCTGGCAAAAACGATGGTCGGATGCGCTCCATGGTAAAGGGCACCAAGGATACCCATGCTTCTCCTTCAAATAAATCTAAAGCAACACCGGGCGGAAGCAGTTTTTCTAGGGCTTCCGAATCCACTTTCCAGTGCATAAAGCACACCTCATTCCACTCTTGGTAATACACCCAGGGAGTCGTTGGCAATGCCCAAGGGCGGTGATCGACTTGTGTCAGAATTTTTTTGATATTCATGTTATGCTGTTTTTTCTTTTAACACTCCAATCAAAGCTACTGCCTTCCGGTGAGCTGACCTAATATTTTCCTCGCAAAAGCTTGATGTTTGCCGTACCGCCTTTTTTAGCAGATTTGTGTTTCCGCATTTTTTGAATGAGTTTTACGGCGATGATTTTTCCGTAAAATGCAAACCGCAAAAAAAGCTGTTTCGATGTATAGGTAAAATCTATAGTTTTATTTAGTTGTGCTTTAAATTAATGAGTTATGTAATTAATGTTAAAGGTTTACTTTAGTTAAATTAAGAAAGTGATTACTGTATTAAAGTCCAGTTTTTAAATATCTGAAGGAGTGCACTCACCGAAATTTTCGACGCATGGGTCGTCCTTTTATAGGCAAAAGCGCCCCGTGGTCAGTGGAAGAAATTAGGAGGTAGTGGTGTGTACTAGCCTTGTAAATATTGAAAACAAGTCTTTGCTATAGCGCAATAATCCGTTGAAAAGACCGTCAAAGCGGGTGGTTTGCCCGAGGTGTTTGGGACGTTAAGGCGATAAAAAAAAGCTCCTCTAAATCCAAGAGGAGCTTGAAATATATGTTTCGTGTGTTCTAATTGATAAAGCTAAAACTGTTTTCGAAGGTTTTTCCGATGATGGGTAGCGGTTTTTTCTCTGCATTGGCCGCATTGATTATTCCGAGTATAAACAGTACAAAGAAGAAGATTCCGATATAGGAAAGGATAGACAGGGCTGGAATGATGAAAACTACAATACCCAAGGCAATCTGAAATAGAAATGCCGTTAAGAAGAGACCTAAAGATTGTTTTAGGTGGTATTTTAATAGGTCATCTGCTTTTTCTTTACCTCCAAAATAAGCTACTAACCAGCCGATCAGGGTAATGTAAGAAACGATTGAAAACGTCTTGTTGTCCATTTTGTAATTATTTAGAATTAATAAGGGTGAAAATAATACAAAAAACTGTATACAGTTAAAAAATTAGAAAATAAAACTAATTTTCCGAATTTAAATATAATATTTTATGGTAAAAAATGGAATATTTGAGGATATGTCGATTTCTGTTAAGTACTGCAATTAAAAAAGGGCCGGCAATAGACCGACCCCTAATGGCTTGTTATAGAATTTGCAGTGTGGTCATACAGGATTTCATCGCTTGGAAAGTCCGCTCGATATCGTTGTCCAAACCGATAGATATGCGGATTAAGCCGTCTGTCAGTCCCATTTCCTTCTGTTCGTCCAAGGGGATTTCCGAAGAGGTAGAGGTTCCCGGAGCGCTAAACAGGGTTTTGTAAAAACCTAAACTCACCGCGAGGTATCCGAGATTGTTTTGTTGCATCAGCTCCATTAGGGCATTAGCTTTATCTAGGGTTCCTACGTCTATGGTTAGCATACCACCAAAACCGTAGTCGGGATTAATCATGCTTTGATAACGGGCATGACTCGGATGACTTGCCAAACCGGGATACACGGTTTTGATGCCGGCAGCTTCGAATTTTTCTGCCAGATACTGTGCATTGTGGCTGTGTTGCTTGATTCGAATGTGTAGGGTGCGCAGGTTTTTTAAAATACTCGAAGCGCGCAAACTGTCCATCGTAGGTCCTAAAAGCATACAGGCACCGTCGTTTACGCTTTTTAAGGCATTGATAAATTCGGCCGAAGCACAAATTACACCGCCCACCGTATCGCTACTGCCGTTGATGTATTTGGTTAAGCTGTGTATAACCACATCGGCTCCCAGTTGACTTGGAGCTACCGAAAGGGGCGAAAAAGTATTGTCAACAACGAGGGTTAATCGGTGTTTTTTGGCCAATTGGGAAAGCGCTTCGATGTCGGCCACTTCCAATAAGGGATTGCTTACGGTTTCGCAATAAAGAACTTTGGTGCTGGGGCGAATTGCCGCTTCAACACTTTCTATTTTGGTAATGTCTACAAAGCTGGTTTCTATGGCAAATCCGGGAAGGAAGTTTTTCATAAAGGCGTAGGTACCGCCATAAATGGTTCTGCTGGAAACGATATGGTCTTGACTCTTGCACAGTTGCAAAAGGGTAGAGGTGATAGCACCCATGCCCGAAGCGGTAACATTAGCCGCTTCCGTACCTTCCATAGCGGCCAGTGCCTGACCCAAGTATAAATTACTCGGCGATGAATGACGAGAATATAAATAACAACCATCCGTGTTGCCTTCGAAGGTGTCGAACATAGTTTTTGCAGACAAAAAGGTATAAGTAGAAGAGTCTGAAATAGATGGGTTTACCCCTCCAAATTCTCCAAAATATTGTAAATCTTGAATATTATCAGCGGCATCAAAATGTTTCATTGTTATAGTTTTTACATTGACTTTCAAAAATAAGCGAATTATTGTCATTTTGATAAGTTGTTGGGTTTTTTATGGTGTATTTGGTTTTTTTGTCTTAATTGTTTTAGATTTTATAGTTGTATTTTCTTGTAAAACGTCTTTTGTTAGAAAATATAATGGGATAAAGTCCTTTAGGGCATTTGTTGCAAAGGCGTCGTTTTTATCGGCCTTTAGTCTTTTTTGAGGACACCGCCAATAGTCGGTCATAGTAGGGCGGCGTTTGGCAAAGTTTATATCGACTTTAGTAAAAAATCTTTTCCGCAAATACTTCCCAAGTGGGTATAAAATTGTAAATTTGTTCTTTTATATAACATATACAACATAAACACAATATTATGAGTTCATTTGACGTAGTTGTAATTGGTTCGGGACCTGGTGGATATATTTCTGCCATCCGTTGTGCACAATTGGGATTTAACACTGCTATTATTGAAAAGTATGCAGCATTAGGAGGTACTTGTTTAAATGTAGGATGTATTCCTTCAAAAGCTTTATTGTCTTCTTCTCATCATCTAGAAGAAATGGCTCATTTTGCAGAACACGGGATTGAAATTCCGGGCGATGTAAAAATCAACATAGAGAAAATGATTGCCCGCAAGCAGGAGGTTGTAGACCAAACGGTTGCTGGAGTAAAATACCTAATGGGGAAAAATAAAATCACGGTTTTTGAAGGCGTGGGGTCTTTTGAAAGTGCTACGGTACTTCAGGTGACTAAAGCCGACGGAACAGTGGAAAAAATCGAGGCTAAAAACACCATTATTGCTACGGGGTCAAAACCGTCTTCTTTGCCTTTTATCACTTTGGATAAAGAACGCATTATCACTTCTACAGAGGCCTTAAAACTCAAAGAAGTTCCTAAACACTTAATCGTTATCGGCGGTGGCGTTATTGGATTGGAATTGGGGCAAGTGTATTTGCGATTGGGTGCTCAGGTATCTGTTGTGGAATTTGCAGACCGCGTACTTCCGGGTATGGATGCCACCTTGTCGAAAGAGCTGACCAAGGTTTTGAAAAAACAGGGCATGAAGTTTTACGTCTCGCATAAGGTCCAAGCGGTAAAACGCGCTGGAGATGTAGTGACCGTGGAAGCGGAAAACAAAAAGGGTGAAATCATTACCTTAGAAGGAGATTATGCCTTGGTTTCTGTGGGACGTCGTCCGTATACAGACGGTTTAAATGCAGACAAAGCCGGTGTGAAATTAACGGATAGAGGACAGGTAGAAGTCAACGACCACCTTCAAACGTCAGTGCCGAACATCTATGCTATTGGAGACGTTGTACGCGGAGCGATGTTGGCGCATAAAGCGGAAGAAGAAGGGGTGATGGTTGCCGAACTTATCGCGGGTCAAAAACCGCATATCGATTACAATCTAATTCCTGGTGTGGTGTATACATGGCCAGAGGTTTCTGCTGTGGGTAAAACAGAAGAACAATTAAAAGAAGCGGGTGTTGCCTATAAAATGGGATCTTTCCCGTTTAAAGCCTTAGGACGTGCTAGAGCTAGTGGCGATTTGGACGGATTGGTAAAAGTATTGGCAGATGCGACTACAGACGAAGTTTTGGGTATTCACATAATCGGTGCTCGCGCGGCAGATTTAATCGCAGAAGCGGTTACTGCTATGGAATTCCGCGCATCGGCTGAGGATATCTCTAGAATGTCACACGCACATCCAACTTTTGCAGAGGCACTTAAAGAAGCAGCTTTGGCCGCTACAGACAACAGAGCTTTAAACATCTAGTTCACGATGTGAAAATCCGGTTTCGGCATTTTGCTTGAAACTGTTATTGCTATAAAGTACAGTTAACCTGTTCATTAATTTGGGCAGGTTTTTTTGTGTTTTTTTTTAAATTATTTACATAAATTTTAACTATATTGCCATTAAATTAAATGGTCTAACCCCCTTGTTTGTTGTTGCGACTTCGGTTGAAAATGCCAAAATCAAAGGATGCAATCGTTTTTAAATTCAATATTATGAGAAAAAGTTATGTTTTTAGCCTGTTAATGGTGCTGTTTTTGAGTTTCTCTTGCTCAAAAAGCGACGATACCGATGTAGGTGATCCGGTTTATGACGCGGAATATAAACCACTACAAAACTTACAGCAATTGGAAAGCAATACGTGGTTTTATGTAGGATCTAAAGTGGGTGATCGAAAATTCGGAGCTATTTCTGAAAAGCATTGCTTACAGAAAAATTTGTTGGTGTTTAGAACCAACAATAAAGATCACATTAACGGATATTTTGACTTCTATAGTTATTCATCCGGTGAGAAAGCCTGTGAAGTGAGTTTTGTAACTCGCTTAATGGTTCATTACATAGCCGATGAAACCGCTTTTTGCACATATAAGCGTTTAAACTATGTCCCTGCAGAAGACGAAGATGCGATAGTAGAGGATGAGGAATATTTTCAGCCAACCACACCGCCAACTGATGAAAATAGAGTAGCTAATTTAAAGAGCATGGATGCAAATTCGGATTATTTGAAAAAAGTAGAAATCGGATTTCAAGCCGGTTATTTAAGAGTAGAAGATAAGTTGACCGATTTTTCGGGCACCGCTAAGGTCTATTTATATTTCAAAAAAGGATAATTTTTTTTCTACAGTCGACGAACGGCCAGCTGTTGTTAATGACAGAGGCAGTTTGTACGGCTAGATGCCGGCAAACTATAAAAATCAAAGAGAAAAAAATAAGCAATTATGGCGATGTTTGAACATCAGCCCCTTAGTAAATTGTCCAAAATTTAAAACGTTTTGATTCCATTTGCGAAAAATTAATAAAATTAGAGTTTTTATCTCGAAAAATATGGATTAAAAGTTTGGTAATTCCTATTTAATACGTTTTATTTGTCCGCTATAAAATATACAACTCATGAATAAATCCCCTTATTTGCTATTGGCCGTTGTGGCTGTTTTTGGCTCGGCTTGTTCCAACGGCGATGACAATGTGCAAGACCATGCGGATGCCGTATTTGAATCGCCTTATGAAGCCTTAAATTCCTTTGACGAATTGGGTTCGCATGTTTGGAAGTACGAAGGCGCTAAGATCGGCGATAGAAAATTTGGAGCTATGAGCAATGGCAATTGCTTGCGCAATAACAAAATGATTTTTTATCTCGGTACTACTTCGGCTAAAAATGATTCTATATACTACGACAGCTATAAAAAGTCCACGGTTCGCGAAACGGATTGTGGTTTGGATTTTGATAGAACCTTTAGAAAAGTACGCATGTCCTCTAAGGGTAAAATGTATGCAGATATTTATGATTACAACGTGAGAATAGATACTCATAGACAAACTCAGGTCATTACTGTCGATACGATTAGAAAAAATTATTTTAAAGGAAATATGGAAATCGGTTTTCAGAGCGGTATGTTAAGAGTAGAAGATAAATTTACCTTGTATTCAGGAGATGAAAAGGTATATCTTTATTTTAAGAAACAATAACTAAGGCATCAAGCTCTTATAAGCATTTTAAAAAGCTATTATCGGTTACTACCGATAATGGCTTTTTTTGTCGTTTGTTGCGATTAGGGCACTGCCAATTGGTGTAAAAAGACTATTTTGGCATACATATTGGAACTTCTAAACCGAACAAAATACCGTATAATCCATGAAGATCATTCACCATTCCCAAGCCAATACCATCGAGATTCAAGACGATATGAAAGCCCTGCTCAATGCGCAGCGCATCGTGGTTTCTCTAGTGCTGATTGCAGCGACCGTAAAATTGTTTACAATCGACTGGAAAAACATCACGGAATACGATTATTTGTTTGTCGTTATCTTTGGGGTATTCACCTATTTTTTTATCAAGAACTTCTTTTTAAAAACCAGTCAGTCCATCATTGCTATAGACCACATCAGTTATTTAAAAAAGGCAAAGGGCATACGCTCCAAGGCGTATTTAAAGCTAAAAAATGGCAAAACCAGAGAGTTTTCCAATATCAGCACCCGAGATGAAGCCATCGATATACCGGCCAAAATGAAAAAAGTAGGCATAACAATCAAAGGATAATGGAAGCAAAAAAAACCTATTGCGATTTCGCCAATGCTTTAGATGCAGGGGATGCCAATCCGAACAAGCAATACCACGATACCGAATATGGCTTTCCCATAGCGGACGACAATGAACTCTTTGCTCGTTTAATACTGGAGATTAATCAGGCGGGGTTGAGCTGGACGATTATCTTAAAAAAGAAGGCCGATTTTTATCGGGCCTATCACGATTTTGACATCGCAACCGTAGCGGCTTATCAGCAAGAAGACATCGATCGCTTGCTTGGCGATTCCGGTATTATCCGCAATAAGCTCAAAGTCAATGCGGCGATATACAATGCACAGCAGCTGTTAAAAATACAGGGGGAATGCGGCAGTTTTAAAAATTGGCTCGAAGCGCAACATCCTAAAAACAAACAAGAATGGGTATCGTTATTCAAGAAGCACTTTAAGTTTACCGGAGGGGAAATCGTCAATGAATTCTTGATGAGCATAGGTTATTTACCCGGTGCACATCAGGAATCCTGTCCGATTTATAACCAGCTGCTTTTCACCAAACCCATGTGGATGCAACAAGGGGAATAGCGGTAGGGAAAACACCCTGTTTTAAAGTGCAACAGCAGGGTGCAAAAAATATTTGTTGCTAAAGAGTTAGTACTATGAAAGAATATCAAGTAAATCTTCGCACCGTCGATGTGACGAGGTATATATTGCCCCTGCGAGAAGGCGGGTCATTACCGGCTTTGGCCGAGGCCAACGACGGTTTTAAATACGTTTTAAAATTTAAAGGAGCTGGTCACGGAGTCAAGGCGTTAATAGCTGAATTGCTGGGCGGAGAAATTGCGCGCAGCTTGGGTTTGTACGTGCCCGAAATTGTCTTTGCCCATTTGGACGAAGCTTTTGGAAGGACGGAAGCCGATGAGGAAATTCAGGATTTGTTGCAATTTAGTCAGGGATTAAACCTGGCATTACACTTTTTGTCCGGTTCGCTGACCTACGATCCTGCCACCAAAGCAATCGATCCGCTTTTGGCCTCTAAAATCGTATGGTTAGATGCTTTTATCACCAATGTCGACCGCACCTTTAGAAATACCAATATGTTGTATTGGCATCAAGAACTGTGGCTGATCGATCACGGAGCGGCTTTTTATTTTCACCATGCCTTTACCAACTGGGAAAAAAGTGCGCTAACTCCCTTTGCCCTGATTAAAGATCATGTGCTCTTGCCTCAGGCATCGGAACTCGATGCGGTGGATAGCGCCTTTAAAAAGATATTGACGCCCGCAGTTTTGGAGGGCATCGTACAATTGATTCCCGAAGAGTGGTTGGTATGGGAAGGCTATGAATGGACTCCCGGTCAAATTAGAGCGGTTTACCTGTCCTTTCTGAACACGCGCTTAGCCCATTCGGATTTATTTATTAACGAAGCTAAAAACGCACGACATGCAATTGTATGAATACGCCACCATTCGATTTGTACCACAGGTAGAACGCGAAGAGTTTTTCAACATCGGAGTAATCGTGTTCTGTAAGCAATCCAAATATATCCGCGCCCAATTTTTTATCGATAAAGCCAAATACAACCTCTTTAAAACCGAAGTAGAGTGGTCGGATTTAGAGACCTATATACGGGCATTTGAACATATCGTCGACGGCGAGTCGCAAGGGGGACCCATTGCCAAGATGGAGGTGTCCGAACGCTTTCGATGGCTCACCGCAGTGAGGAGTTCGTGCATACAAACCTCGCGACCCCATCCGGGCAGAACCGCGGATTTAGACGCCCTGGTTAGCGCGTTGTTTCAGTCGGCTGTTTTATAACGCAAGTTGGGCTACAACTACTGCTAAAACACCAGAGGCTGTCTTGTAAGACAGCCTCTGGTGTTTATTCCGTGTTTATTCCAGTTTTTTATCGACATAGTCCGAATTCATAATCCGCAGTATGCCCATATAGTTCATTTTAAAAGCAATCAAATCGCCGACTTTAATTTGGTTTTCGTTCTGACTTAAATCGATGACGATCATGTCAGAACTCGCGCCGACGATATTCATCCGACTGTCCAACGGCGTAATGTGTTCCGCTTCTATATCCAATAAGCCCAAATCTATAATTGCGCGATAATTGATGCTCCCTTCTAAAGCGGGGTCAAAGGCCGTTTTGTCTCCCAGGAGATTGAGCCCCATTTCACCCGAGGGAATCATCGGTTTTTCGTGCAATTCGATGACTTCTGCATACAGCTTAAACACGTCGTAATGCATGTTGTCAATCAGGCTGTTGCTGTATACATTGGTTCCCAGGTAAAGGGTTTCGCCAATTCTAAAGTGGTTGATCGCTGCGGGCAGGCTGTTGTTTAAAATAAGTGGTATGGTTACCGAGGCACCGCCAGAAAGGAATTTGATTTCCCGCTTAAAGGTCACTTCGAGTATTTGCTTGTACAGCGACAATTGAATCAGTTTGTCCGCATTGGGCAGTACGCCGTACATACAAGTCAGATTGGTACCGATACCGATGATCTCTATATGCGGCAACTCAAAGACCTGTTCGTAAAAAGCGATGAGGCTTTCGCCTAATATGCCCTCTCTCAATTCGCCGAGTTCCACCATGATGACCACTTTGTGAATCACGTTTTGTTTGACGGCAGCCTTGGACAGTAATTTGATGGTTTCCAATTCGGTGTTAAAACTGATATTGGCGTATTTTACGATTTTTTCGATGCTTCGCTTTGGGGGTGGTTTGATGTAGACCGTTTCCACATTGGGATTGATTTTTTTGACCATCTCCAAGTTGGAAGCCCGGGAATCGCATATTTGCTTGGGTTGAAGCTCTAGAAGTTTTTCCAAATAAAGCCGATTGCCGCAAAGCAGTTTCGCCACTATGGCCCATTCGATGTCGTTCGCTTGGAAAAGCGTGTTTAAAACATCGAAATTCTCCTTTAATTTTCGAGTGTTTAAAGTGATAAAAGCCATGGTTATTTCGTTAAACGCATTTCTAAATACTTGTTTTCAAAACCCAGTTTTTCATACAGCTTTTTTGCGGGGTTATTCGCCTCTACATGCAGGGCAATCGATCCGCTGCTCTGCTGAATCGCTTCCTCCATCAAGGCTTTTCCAATGCCCTGACCGCGAAGAGCGGAATCCGTAGCGATATACACCAAGATGTGTTCCGGTATAAAACCGTCCATTTGCGTATTTAATACCACGGTTATACCCGCAATATCGGTTTGATTTTTTTGGGCAATCAGGATAAACCCTCCGGGTTTACCGTTTTTTGCCAAGGCGTAATTCAAAGCTTTTTCAATATCTACGTGTGCATCGCCGTACTCTTCTAAATGCTGATATAAAAAAGCACTATAAGTTTCGAATTCACTCTTTGACGGTAACTGCTCGGGTGATTTTTTGTTGATCTGAATCATCTAATCTTTTTTTTGCCGCTCGTAAAGTATAGCAAATAAAATCTTTGAAAAACAAGGTGAGTATAGGTATTAGCGACAGCTAAAAAACAAAGAAATTATCAGATGCTGTTTTTTACTAAAGCAGCGGGTTTAAATAAAATAAATACAAATATATAGTTTTTTTATTTGAAATCAGAATTAAAATCATTTTTTTGTGTTTTTATTTACAAAAAAACCAGAAAATTAATTCTGGTTTTCCTGTGTTAGAGCTGGATTTCTGCTCCGCGTTCATCGAATAAATCGGCTATAGACCAATAGCGTTCTCCGGTGTCGTAATTGATGGTTAACACCTTAGAGCCCTTGGGAATATCGCCTAAACTCTTGGCGATAGCCGCCAGTGAGGCACCGGTAGAAACCCCGGCCAATATGCCTTCTTCTTTGGCGATGCGTTGGGTGTATTGATAGGCCTCTTCCTTGGCGACTTTTACGATGCCGTCGTAGATATGAGTGTTGAGAATTTGAGGTACAAATCCCGCTCCAATTCCCTGTAAGGGATGTGGTCCGGGCTGATCTCCGCTGAGTACGGCGGATTGTTCGGGCTCAACGGCAAAGACCTTTAAGGCAGGAAACTTTTCCTTTAATACTTCGGCTATACCGGTAATATGGCCTCCTGTACCCACACCGGTAATCAGGTAATCCAAGCCTTGAGGAAAGGCGGCTAATATCTCTTTTGCTGTGGTTTGTCGGTGTATTTCGGGATTAGACGGGTTGTTAAACTGCTGTGGTACCCAAGAATTCGCTATTTGCGAAGACAGTTCCACCGCCTTGGCCACCGATCCTGAAGTACCCAATTCCTTAGGTGTCAACACAAATTGTGCGCCATAGGCTGCCATGAGTTTTCGCCTTTCCATACTCATCGATTCCGGCATGACCAAAATCAATTTATAGCCTTTTACCGCGCATACCATGGCCAAACCCACTCCTGTATTTCCCGATGTGGGTTCTATAATCGTCGTGTCTTTATCAATCAGTCCCTTGGCTTCCGCATCTTCAATCATGGCCAGGGCAATGCGGTCCTTTAAGCTCCCGCCGGGATTGCTTCTTTCCAATTTGATCCAAACTTCGATGTCGCTTGGAAACAGCTTATTGATTTTGACATGAGGCGTATTGCCGATCGTTTCTAAAATGGTGTTTGCTTTCATATTTTAGTGCTTTTGGTTTTGGAATATTCCCTTGGTGCGCTCCCATAGGATAAACCCTAGTACAGCAACGGGAATGAAGGGTTATATGATGAAGTGTATCGGCTCTGGAATAATTTCCTTGTCTTTGGAATACACTTTGCTCTTGTTGTAAATAATGGAGTGCGGTTGGGTGCTCTTGGTCAGCCACACGTTTCCTCCGATAACGCTATTGTGTCCAATCGTCGTTTCCCCGCCCAGTATCGTTGCACCGGAATAAATGACCACGTGATCTTCGATAATCGGGTGTCGTCTGGTGTGTGCTTTGTCTTTGGATACCGAGATAGCTCCCAGGGTCACCCCTTGGTATATTTTTACGTAATCGCCTATTACCGTAGTCTCTCCAATTACTATGCCGGTACCGTGATCGATAAAAAAATGACTGCCTATGGTGGCTGCGGGATGGATGTCGATACCGGTTTTGCCGTGGGCAAATTCCGTCCATATTCTCGGAATCAGTTTGACCTTTTGCAGCTGCAATTGATGGGCGAAACGGTAAATCGCAATGGCGTAAAAACCGGGATAGGAAATGAATACTTCCTGCAAGCAGGTGGCTGCTGGATCGTTGTCCAATATCGTAGTCGCATCGTCGTGCAACCTAAAGTACATGTCGGGTAGGGCGTCAAAAAACTCATCGACGATGATAGCCACGGCTGCGGCATCGTTAAAAGAGTGGTAGAGAAGGGTGGTAAATTCGCTTTTTAAGCTGTTTAGTCGAATCTCTATCGCTTCTTCCGACAGGTATTTCTTGTCTTCGAGCTGAAATAAAAAGCGAAACAGTACGTCGGTAAAATTTTCTATCCGCATTTTATCTAAAAAACTAGCAGAACTTCGGTTGTTTTCCAATAGTGTTTGAACAAAAGGCTTTCTCATTAGGCAATATAGGTTAATGGGGGATTAGTATAAGGATTATCGGCTGAGCTTTGGTCGGTTATTTTGAAATCGACAATCGGCAATCGCTTCGATATGAGCCATAATAAATCGTCTGCGACGGCGTTTAATACCGTGGTATAAGCAAACCTGTATTTGCTTAAAATAAGGTGTACAACCCGGTTTACAGGAAGAAGATCTGGCTGATAAGCGGTTGGCCTCGGTTTCATACTGTAAATATACTTTCTTTAAGTATACCAATTGAAGCAAAGTATTTTTTTAAGTATTTTTTAATATTAGCAAATAAATGGCTATAAATCAGTATCTTGTATTTTAATTTATCGCTTTTCATGGTAATACTGTAATAAGGTTAAAATTTGTGTTCTAAAGAGAATTTAACATTTTTTATCTCAAAAGGACCTACTTTGTTAAATGTGAATCAGACTATTTGATTTCGTCAAAAACTAAACTAAATTTGCTTTACAAGTTTATAAATACAATCCGAGTTGTTTGTGTATAAGCGGAAAAATGGACTTTTTTATTTTTAAGTTTTTCTTGAGTTGGCTACTTATAGGGATTACTTGGTTTTGTTGTTTTGTTGGTCTATTTTGAAGTGACATTTGGCTCTGGTTTGTATTGTTTTTATTCCAACTCTTTTCCATATGGAGTTGATAGAAGAGGTAAATTTGCTATGAAAAAGAAAACCTGCAAAGAAATTTGCAGGTTTTTTTTTATTTCCCTTGTTTTCTTTCAATTTGCACCAATCTTCGCCCGGTAAAATAGGAACTATTACTGGTATTTTTGTTATATTTGTTTTGTTTTTCACCAAATTTAATTAAAAAATTTGATATTCACGCTTTTTTTTATCGGCGTATACTTGTTGATTTGTCGGGCGTACCGGCTTGTTTTTCCGGAATTTCAATTAAAAGAGAACCCATGCTGTATTGACTATAAAACTTCGTGTAAGCTACAGCGATTTTAGGGGTGTTAAAAAATAAATAAGTGCTAAACATGAAAGTCATTCATCCACATTATCGGGTCGAACTCAATTGGATTGAGGTGTTAGCTGAAGCGCTAGGTGGGGTTATTGACCATAACTTTATTCGGGGCAACAACGACACTTATCAAGGCGTGCATTACGTCGATTCCATAGAACCAGATATTACTGCCATGTTGGAAGATACGAATTACAAAGAGGATGTCCGAATTAAGTATACCAATTCAGATGCCGATTTTGTAGGTATTTACTACTACAGTCTTGAAGGGGCAAACATCGGTTTGGCCGTAGACGAAACCGAACGCAATTTGTTGGGGCAGTTCAATTACAACATTTCGATACTCGACAGTGATTTGGATTTGGACTACATCATTGATAAAGACACCAATGCCTATACCATTTGTATCTTTATCAAGAAAAAGGCGTTAAAGAGGTATTTTAAAAACATGCCCGAACTCGAGCCTTTAGCCGAGGAGATTTTCAATCGCGAAACCAATACTATAGTGCGACTCAATCGCATGACGATTTACAGTGCTTTATTGATTCAGAATTTCAGAAAAATCTCTTACGACAATCCCTTTTATGGGTTTTATTTCAAGGGTTTAATCAATTCGCTATTGAGTGAGTATTTACAGCAACTCCGCTTGGATAAAATTGTTATCGGCAAGGCGATAGACCAAGATTTCAGAAGGATATTGGAATCCAAAGTTTTCTTGCTGCATTCACTCGAAGGCGATTTTCCCGGTGTGGAAGCTTTGGCGGAAATGGTGTCGATGTCGTCATCCAAATACAAGAAGTTGTTTACCAAAATTACCGGATCCAGTCCCGGAGTATACTTTCAAAGCAATAAGCTGTACCAAGCCAAAGAATTATTGGCTACCGGACAATACACCATAGGAGAAGTGGCGGTGAAACTCAATTATTCGAGTATTTCTTATCTGGCAAAGCGCTTTAAGGAAGCCTACGGAATCTATCCGAAAGAATATCAAAATCTACTTTAAACGACCATGGAAAATTCAGTGATAGAAGTGAATCATACTTTTTCGTTATCCCATCATTGGCGCGCTGCTTTTGTTGAAAAATTGGGTGCTCGAATCCTTGCAGATAAGAGAATCATGCTTTTTGAACAAGCCGCTGCTAAGGGGGAAACCTATTTTATGGAAGTGGCTCCCGGTATATTTGCACTGCTGATAGATGCAGAAGTCCAAATACCCATCCGATTTACTCGGATGCCTTCCGAGGATGATTTTTGGATTATCTATTACGATTTGAGCGATAATTTAAACAAGCATACCGTCAATAAAGTCCATTACGACATCGGCGATAATTCCAAGTACGGATTAGGGGTCATCGACAGTGCTATCCACAGTTCCTACCACACTAAAGTCGGTAGTCATATTTATTCCTTGCGCATTTTTATCGAAAAGAACGCGATGAAAGACATCCTTAAAAACGTCGACTTAAAAGAGGAATTTAAAGACGTTTTCAACAAAAAGAAGAAGAAAATATTCTTCTATAGGTATATCGATAGTCGCAGTAAGGTGGTCTTGTATAAACTTAAGCAACAGGCTATACAGGACTTAAACTTTGAATTTGCTGTCAAGAGTACCGTATTTAATTTGCTCGGTTATTTCTTGGAGCGCGTCAGCGCGAGACTACCCGTAAAACAAGCGTACGAAAAGGATGTGGAAGCCGTGGAGAAAAGCCAAGAATTTTTGCTGACCAACCTTTATTTGTCCTTTCCCGGCAATGAGGAATTGGCGCAAATTGCGCACATGTCGCCGTCTAAGTACAACAAGATATACAAGGGCATCTACGGAAGCAGCCCGGCTTTGTTTTTTAAGAATCAAAAACTGAAATTGGCCAATGAGTTATTGGCCAGTGGTAAATATAGATACATCAGCGAAGTGGTCTTTGAATTGGGCTACAGTAAAACGACCTATTTTACGATGATTTACAAAAAGCATTTCGGCTTTTTGCCCAGTAGGGTTTTTAAAAAACTGGAAGACTAATCCCCTTTAAAACCCGCAAATTTGCCAGAGGGCGTTTTTACCCCTACGAATCGGGCATTGCGAGTCGTATAAATCAATTAGAAGGCGGTTTTAACGCCTATTAACCTCGTAAAGCACAAGTTATGAGTACAAGACTTCAGTTAGGTGATTTAGCGCCGAAATTCAGTTTGATAGATCAGAATGGCGATCGGTTTGATTTTGATCCGCAATATCAGCAAAGAAAATTGGTGTTGTTCTTTTATCCCAAAGACGACAGCCCGATTTGTACCCGACAAGCCTGTGCCTTTCGCGACGCATATAGCGATTTGCAGCAAAGAGGGGTCGATGTGGTAGGTATCAATGCGGGGTCGATAGTCAGTCATCGGGCATTTGCCCAAAACCACCGCTTGAAATTTCGGTTGCTGTGCGACGTCAATCAGGCGGTGTTAAAGCGTTTTGGCGTGCGAAAAGTCGGGTTTTTCACCGGCAGGGAGACTTTTGTAATCGACGAAGCGGGAAAAATCATTTTTATCTACCGTCAATTTTTTAGAGGCAAATCGCAGCTGTCGAAAGTTTTGGCCTTTTTAGAAGCGAACGCATAGCAGCTGCCTCAGCGTTTAAAGGGCTATAAGCGCCTTTTAGAGTCAAAACACCAACAATTTCGATAAAAATCAGGTCGTAAAGCGGCGCTTTCATGCGCTAATTATGGAACAAATGGTATTGAAAATTTAAAACAATAGAAACTTTTAAAATTTTTAAATAAAAAATTAACAAAACACTTGCTTTTACATATTCTCTATTTATATTTGTTAGTATAACATTTTAATTAAAAAGCATGAAAAAAGGAACAGTTAAATTTTTTAATGAAGCAAAAGGTTTTGGATTTATTAAAGAGGACGGATCATCACAAGATATTTTTGTACACAGCACAGGCTTATTGGAAAGCATCCGCGAAGACGACGAAGTAGTTTTCGAAGTTGAAGAAGGTAAAAAAGGATTGACAGCAGTTCAAGTTAGACGCGCTTAGTCCATTTTTGTAATGTCACACTTACTAGTTCTCCCTTACTTGGGTAACAGGAGAATTTGAAAAGCTAAACCGCTAATCACTGCAAAGGTGTTGGCGGTTTTTTTTACGCAACGGTTTGCCCGCTGTTGAGCGATTTTGTCGTTTGTGCTGCGAATCATCGAATCCGCAAATCATCGAATCATCGAATCCGCAAATCATCGAATCCGCAAATCATCGAATCCGCAAAAAAACTACAATTTCTCTTTTAAATACTTTCCGGTAATTGATTTTTTGTTTTTAACGATTTCTTCCGGCGTACCAAAAGCGATGAGATTACCGCCGTTTTCTCCGCCTTCCGGACCGATATCAAGAATGTAATCGGCGCATTTTATCAGGTCTAAGTTGTGCTCAATCACGATGATAGAGTGCCCTTTATCAATTAAAGCTTCAAATGATTTAAGCAGTTTTTTGATGTCGTGAAAGTGAAGTCCCGTTGTGGGTTCGTCAAAAACAAATAAGGCTTTCTCCTTGGTGTTTCCACTGATGAGGAAGGAGGCTAATTTTATGCGCTGGGCTTCCCCACCCGAAAGGGTAGAAGACGATTGTCCGAGCTGTACATAACCCAAACCAACATCTTGTAGTGGCTTGATTTTCTGAACTATTTTCGCTTGTTTGTGCTGTTCAAAAAACGCAATGGCATCGTCTATGGTCATGGTGAGGATGTCATCGATGTTTTTGCCTTCAAAATTGACTTCCAAAACCTCTTTTTTAAAGCGTTTGCCCTTACAGGTTTCGCATTCCAGGTGTACGTCTGCCATAAACTGCATTTCTATGGTGACTGTTCCCTCTCCTTTGCAGGTTTCGCAGCGTCCGCCATCGACGTTAAAGGAGAAGTGCTTGGGCAGGTACCCTCTGAGTTTGGACAGCTGCTGTTTGGAAAACAAGTCTCGGATATCGTCATAGGCTTTGATGTAAGTTACGGGGTTGGAACGCGAGCTTCGGCCAATCGGATTTTGGTCGACGTATTCCACGTGTTTTAAGAAGGAGTAATCGCCGAGCAGTTCGGTAAACTGTCCCGCTTTTTCGCCCACGCCGGTCAATTGCTTTTGCAGGGCGGGATAAAGGATTTTCTTGACCAGGGTACTCTTACCACTACCGGATACCCCAGTGATTACCGTAAGGCATTCGAGGGGAAAGGTAACGTTGATGTTTTTTAAGTTGTTTTCACGAGCGCCTACTACCTGTATAAAGTGTTTATAGGGTCTGCGCTTTTTGGGTACCTCAATTTGCAGTTCGCCATTCAAATATTGAGCGGTGAGGGAGTGCGATTTTAAAATGGTCGCATAGTCGCCCTGCGCTACTAATTCGCCTCCGTAGCTGCCTGCTTCGGGACCGATATCGATAATTTGATCGGCCGCTTTCATGATGTCCTCATCGTGTTCCACTACGATAACGGTATTGCCGAGTGCTTTGAGGTCTTCAAGTACGCGAATCAGTTTTTCGGTGTCTTTGGGGTGAAGGCCGATACTGGGCTCATCCAAGATATACATCGACCCAACCAAGCTGCTTCCCAGAGAAGTAGCCAGGTTAATTCGCTGGGATTCCCCACCGGATAAGGAGGCGGAGTTTCGATTTAACGTCAGGTAATCCAATCCCACCTCGGTTAGGAATTCCAAGCGGTTGTTGACTTCGAGCAGCAATCTCTTGGCTACTTGGCGGTCGTAGTCCGACAGTTCGAGTTTGTGAAAAAAACCAATCAGGTGTTGAATGGGCAAATCGACCAAATCCGAGATGGTTTTGTGGGCAATTTTGACGTAATTGGCTTCAGGACGCAGGCGTTTGCCCTTGCAGCTGGTGCATTTGGTTTTTCCCCTATAGCGCGAGAGCAGCACGCGATTTTGAATCTTGTAGTTCTTGGCTTCCAATTCGGCAAAAAAAGCGTGTAAGCCCGTAAAGGAGGCATTGCCGTCCCAAAGCAATTGTCTTTGCTCGTCCGACAATTCAAAATACGGCTTGTGAATGGGGAAATCAAATTTATAGGCGTGGCTGATCAACTGGTCTTTGTACCAGCTCATGCTTTCGCCCCGCCACGGAAATACGGCATTTTCGAATACGGATAAACCGGTATTGGGAAATACCAGCTCTTCGTCTATACCGATAATGCTTCCATACCCATCGCAGGTCGGACAGGCCCCATAGGGATTGTTAAAGCTAAACAGATGTACGTTGGGTTCGAGAAATGGTATGCCGTCCAATTCAAAATTGGAGGTAAATGCCCATTTTTTCTTAGGGTCTTCAACCGATTGTAGGTAACAATAGCCTTTACCTTCGTAAAATGCAGTCTGTATGGAATCGGCGAGTCTGTTGTAGAATTCCTCTTCGTCGGCAACGACGATGCGGTCTACTATAATCTGCACATCCGAATTTTTTACTTTTGTCAGTGCCTCCTTATCGCTCAGCCACTGGTCGAGGCGAAGCATTTCCCCCTTTACATAAACCCGAGCAAAACCCTGTTGAAGCAGCACGGTAAGCTTGTCTTCTAGGCTACGACCTTCCTCGACGATAACGGGGGTTAACAGCAACCACTTGGATGCGAGATCGAGTTTTTTTACCGTTTCAATCACATCGCTTACGGTATCTTTCTTGACTTCCTTACCCGAAATAGGAGAGTAGGTCTTTCCGATTCGGGCGAAGAGCAGTTTTAAATAATCGTATATTTCGGTGGAGGTGCCCACGGTCGAACGCGCATTGGTCGTATTGACCTTTTGCTCGATTGCTATGGCCGGAGCTATACCCTTGATGTATTCTACCTTGGGCTTGTCGATGCGCCCTAAAAATTGCCGTGCATAGGCCGATAAGCTCTCTACATAGCGGCGCTGTCCTTCGGCATAAAGGGTATCAAATGCCAAACTCGACTTTCCAGAACCCGATAAACCGGTGATGACAACGAACTGATTACGAGGAATAACCACATCAATATTTTTTAAATTGTGCAGCTGAGCCCCTTTGATTATAATGTTTTTTTTGGGATCTATTTTGGAATAATCTATCTTTTTCATAAAAATAACCTGTAATAGACAAAGGTAATCATTTATTATTTTGAGTTGAAATTTATTGCCAAGCAAATTGAATCCGCCCACAGCCGATTGCAGCTGCTTACAGCAGTTGCCTTATAGCGTGCTATGGGGTGGGAAAAGAGGGTTTTTCGCGGTGTATATGCCATGTTTTAAGGGAATAGCTGCGGTTGCATCGCGATTACAGCGATTCGGAAGGTTAAAAAGAACTTCGTTATGCTTTGTTTCGAATGGCAACTGTTAAACAATACAAAATTTTTTTTGATTATAAATACTTATTAAAAAAAAATAACATATATTTGGGAAATCATAAAAAAACCGTTTAGCCTATTGTAAAAAAATACTTTTAAAAAGATTTGCAACATAAATAATATAAAAGTATTATGGGATATGTCAATATGCCTGACTCTGTATTGATTCAACATTATATAGAAGGGGCCGAAAAAGCGTTAGAAGTTTTAATTCTAAGGCATCAATCGAAAATATACGGTTTTATTTACTCCAAATTAGGGGATCGCGATTTGACGGAAGACGTTTTTCAAGAGACCTTTATCAAGGTTATACACACTTTAAAGACCAAAAAATACAACGAAGAGGGCAAGTTTTTGCCGTGGGTCATTCGCATCGCTCATAATTTGGTCATCGATCACTTTAGAAAAGCCAAGAAAATGCCCATGTTGCGGGAGACCGATCACTTTTCTGTCTTTTCCTTTATCTCCGACAGCGAGCCTAACATCGAAAGTCAACTGATATCCAATCAGACCGAAGTGGATTTAAAAAAACTCATCGAGCAACTGCCAGACGACCAACGGGAGGTATTGGTGATGCGGATTTATCAAGATTTGAGCTTTAAGGAAATTGCCGTGCTTACCGATGTGAGTATAAACACCGCTTTGGGGAGAATGCGCTATGCTTTGATGAACATCCGAAAGATGGTCGATGTGCAGAATCTGGTACTGATGGAATAATTTTGTGGTTTTCCATAATAAAGTAATTCGTTCGGCGTTATTATTCTAACTAACGAATTATTTATATGGCAAAAAACTACTCAAAAAAAACGAGCAAGCTAGAGATTGGTATTCCGAAAAGAGAAACGATAGATTTTATCTTAAAATACTCCCGAGCCCTGCAAGTGATGCGCGTTAACAATTTAAAGCTGACGCCTTTGTTAAATTAAACTATAGCCCTTAATTACTTTTTAAGGGCTTTTTTATTATAGGCATCGAGTACGCTCTTACGCCCGATGACCTTCGTAATGATGTCCAGATCCAAATTCCATCCGCGTGCCGGGGAATACTCCCGACCGTACCACACCATTTGCAAATGCAATTTATTCCAGGTTTCGATTGGAAACAAGCGTTTGGCGTCTTTCTCCGTTTGTTGTACCGTGCTGCCGTTGGACAAATTCCAACGATACATCAATCGATGGATGTGTGTATCTACGGGAAAGGTGGGAATGCCAAAAGCCTGTGCCAATACGACACTAGCGGTTTTATGACCCACAGCCGGTAATTCTTCTAAGTCTGGAAAATTTTGCGGGACTTCTCCGTTGTGCTTGTCGATTAAAATATGCGATAGGCCGTGGATTCCCTTGGATTTCATCGGTGAAAGTCCGCAAGGGCGTATGATTTCTTTGATTTCTTCTACCGTTAGTTTAATCATGTCGTAGGGATTGTCTGCCTTGGCAAACAAAGCCGGAGTAGTCAGGTTTACTCGTACATCGGTACATTGCGCTGAGAGCAATACGGCGATCAATAGGGTATAGGGGTCCTTGTGGTCCAGGGGTATCGGAATTTCCGGATATACCGCATCCAAGGTGTCTATTACAAATTGTACTTTTTCCGCTTTGGTCATATAACTATTTTTTACGAAGATAAGGAGTTATAAGCAAAGGTAAAAGTAGATTAAGTGCTATACTTTCCTTAATTTTGAATTAAAACATAGACCATGACCACATTGCAAATAGGCGATTTAGCGCCCCTTTTTAAAGGAGTAGATCAAGACGGGCAGCCCCGTGAATCCAAAGATTATACCGGGAAGAAGTTGGTGATTTTTTTCTATCCCAAAGCCAGTACCCCGGGCTGTACCACCCAAGCGTGCAACCTGCGCGATAACTACGAGCGCTTTCAGTCTTTGGGTTATGAGATTTTGGGTATCAGTGCCGATTCTGTTGCGAGACAGGCGAAGTTTCAAGAGAAGAACGCCTTGCCCTTCCCCTTGTTGGCAGACGAAGATCGTACTGTAATCGAAGCTTTTGGCGTATGGGGACCTAAAAAATTTATGGGCAGAACCTATGACGGCATTCACAGAACCACGTTTGTAATCGACGAAAAAGGCGTGATTAGCGATATTATTGGTCAAGTGAAAACCAAAGTACACGCCGATCAGATATTGAAGTAAAATCGCGTGGGTAATTTAGCCGGTTTGCCACTGCTCTTGACCCTGCGAATTTCCGGTTGCGATACACTAAAAAACAAAGAGGCTGCCTATAAAAGGCAGCCTCTTTTGTTGGGGTATTTTTACGCTTAAGCCTTGTAGCCAAAGAGTTTTTTGCTTTTTATCTCGGTCGCTATTCCCTCGGGTAAGGCGCTTTCCCAGCCGCTTTGTCCATCGTGTATCATCTGGTATATCTCCCGAGAAAATATACTGAGGTTTTTCTCTTCAAAATTCTTGATGTCGACAATTTTCCCCGCTTTCTTAAAATACTTATAGAGTTCCTTGATGTGTAGGGCTACCTTAAGGTTTTCCGTAGTCACTATTTGTTGATTTTCGTCTTTCATCGGATATAAGAATACCTTGAGGTCGCGGTAAAACAATTTGCCCAAGCCTTCGAGTATACCGCCGTTTAAATGGGTGTAATACTTTTCGTCGAAAATATTCAACAAGCTGCTCACGCCCATGGTTAGGCCAATTTTCTCTTTGGTGTATTGAGAAAAATATTCCACCACTCGGTAGTATTCTTGAAAGTTCGATATCATCACCGATTGCCCCAAAGCGCATAAGAGTTCTGCGCGATGTAAAAAATCGACTTCGTCAATCTCGCCTTCCATCAGTAAGTTGGAAAGGGTCATCTCAAAAACCACCAGGGTTTCTTCTGCTTCCAATTGATTCTCCTCTACAAAGAGCTGTAGCGATTTCTTATACATATTCATATTGACGAGGGTTACCGGTCTAAAACTTCCGCGCAGTGCCAATATGTTTTTGCGATAGAGGGTAGTGGCCGGCAATTTGCTCTGTCCATCCGGACCGAACATCACAGCATCGGTCATGCCGTTTTTAACCAACTGCAAACTCATCAATCGATTGTCAACCGCTTTAAAAAGCGGACCCGAAAAATTGATACTATCGATTTCAATTTGATCTTTATCGATATGATCGTAGAGTTTACGGATTAGATTTTTGGGGTCGTTGTGTTGGTAGTATGCACCATATATCAGATTGACTCCTAGTATTCCCAAGGTTTCTTGTTGGAGTTTGGAGTCGGTTTCTTTAAATTGTATGTGTAGGATAATTTCGCTATAAGCTTCATCGGGCTTGGATTGAAAGCGGATACCCACCCAACCGTGACCCTTAAAACTCTTGGCAAAATCGATCGTCGCTACGGTATTGGCATAGCTAAAAAAGGTTTTGCTCGGATGTCTTTCGCGTTCAATACGGTCTTCGATCAAATCGGTTTCGTGTATCAACATCTTTTTCAATCGGCTTTCCGTTACATAGCGGCCATCATTTTCAACGGTATAAATCGCATCGCTAAAATCTTTGTCGTAAGCAGACATGGCTTTGGCTATGGTTCTGGACGAGCCACCCGCTCTAAAAAAGTGTCGCACGGTTTCTTGTCCGGCACCGATTTCGGCAAAAGTGCCGTAAATGTTTTTATTCAGGTTGATACGCAGTGCTTTATCGGATATGGCAGGCTGGTGTTCAATGATTCTGTCCCCATCAAGTACCAAATCTTCGGCAAAATTTTTCATAGTCTATTATAATAATAACAAACGTAGTAAATTATACAGTTTAAAAAAAGATAAAACCCTATTTTTGTAAAAATCGAAAGCAGTGATAGTATATTTTTTAGGTACCGGAACATCTCAGGGAATCCCAGTAATCGGAAGTAAAGATCCGGTATGCTTGAGTGTCGATCCCAGAGACAAGCGACTGCGTACCTCTATTTGGATTCAGTGGAAGGCGTTGAGCTTGTTGATCGATTGTGGCCCCGATTTTAGACAGCAGATGCTGGTGTCGGGTTGTGAGCGTATCGATGCGATACTCTATACCCACGAACACGCCGACCATACAGCCGGTTTAGACGATATCAGGCCGTTTTGCTTTCAAAGAGGACAGATGCCCGTCTATGCTCTCGAACGCGTGATGCAGAGCTTGGAACGGCGCTTTGACTATGTTTTTGCCACGGTTGATCGCTATCCCGGTGCCCCTGCGGTGTCGCCCCACTTAATCGATCGAAACAGCGACCTGATTATCGGCAATCAAACCATAGTGCCCATAGAAATCTTACACGGCGATTTGTCGATACTCGGATTTAGATTCGACGACTTTGTCTATATTACCGATGCGAAATACATACCTGATAGCGAATGGGAAAAGCTCAAAAA
Organism: Flavobacterium sp. JP2137; assembly: GCF_050562195.1. Lineage (GTDB taxonomy): Bacteria > Bacteroidota > Bacteroidia > Flavobacteriales > Flavobacteriaceae > Flavobacterium. The sequence continues at coordinate 2,914,745 of NZ_CP191647.1, read as the reverse complement.
CATCGATGTTTTGGTGGTGAATGCCCTGCGTATACGCCCTCATCCCACACATCACAACCTGGAAGAGGCCCTGCGTTTAATCGAGCGATTGCAGCCCAAAAAAGCCTATATCACTCATATTGGTTACGAATTGGGTTTTCACGAAAAAATACAACAAGATTTGCCGAAAAACGTATATTTGGCCTACGATAATTTACAACTTGAAATTCCGGACTAAACCGTTGGGAATGCTCGAATTTAACACCTAACAAACCGTTCAATACCGCTGGTTTTGATTTAAACAATAAAAACAACAACAACAATTAGCCCTTATTATGAAAAAAATATTTTTTTACCTCTTTGTTTTTTCCTTTTTGTTCAATGTATACCAATACGTTAATGCCAATAAAATCTATGAGGGCAAGGAAAAGGAATTGGATATTTCGCATAAGCGCATAGATATTATACGCGATTCTTTAAAATCGGGTGAGCAGCGTTTGATGGACGCCAATTATTTTTCTGTAGTACAGAACGAAGAGGCGCAAGATTATTTTAAAGACTACGACTTTGAAGAGGTAATGGGCAAGGTAGAAGCGGAATTGATGGCTTTAAACCATCAGCCCAATGGAAATCCGTTGGTGCCTTACGCGCCGATAGACGGGAATAAATTTATTCTAAACAAGGCCAAGGTCATCAATCACCGTTGGATTATTGCCGATTTTTATTCCGGTAAATTACACGGAGAAGTATTGATTAAATACTTTTTTAAAGCGGATTCCCCAACGGAATTTAACACTATAGAAACCGTTTTATATACTTCTACAACGAATTAAGTGGTATATTTGAATTTTACAAAAGACAATGAAAAGTTTATTTTATTTATTTTTAAGTGTTTTTCTTTTCTCTTCCTGCGATTTTATTTTTAAAAAAGAAGAGAAGACAGAGCCGGTTTTTCCGGCTAAGGAAAATGTCGTTTTGGGTGCGGATTTGGATTCCAATGGTTGCGCAATCAGCGCGGGATATCGTTGGAGTGCCCTAAGAGACGATTGCATACGTGTTTTTGAAGAGGGATTTCGACTGAATCCTACCGATATTGAAGAGGGGGATCCGGCCGAAAACGAACTCGAAGACAACGAAGTAAGCGGCTTTGTCGTTTTTGATCAAGACAGGACTAAGGCGGAGATTTTCCTGCCCAATCAAGACAATACCGTATTACTTGTTGAAAAGGCGACTACCGGTGTTTATAGCAACCAAAATTGGGAACTGGACATCCGGAAGGATTGGGAGTTAAAATACCAAGGGGTTTTAAAGTATACGGCCGCTAAGGCTATTGACCTTAAAGTGACGGGTAGCGACCAAATAGACGACGAATAAGACGGTGTCCTCACTGTAGCGATATATAACGAATAAAAATAGGGTTGAGTTCCACAGAACTCAACCCTATTTTTTTAACCCTATTGGTTGGGGTTTATTTTTCGAGGATGAACCGCAGTAAATCCATAAAATTTTGCGGTGCTACGCCGTGTCCTACTGGGTATTCCTTATACTCATAAGGGATTTTTAAGTCCTCGAGTATAGCGGGGGTTTTTCGCGCCCATTCTACGGGAACCACCTGATCAACCGAACCGTGGGATACAAAAAACCGAAGCTTGGACAAGTCTTTTTCGCGGTAGTTATCCGCGATGATATTCGGATTAAAATAACCGCTTAAGGCAACGACCTTTTCGATTTTTTCCGGATACGACAAGGCTAAGGCATAACTCAATATAGCCCCTTGACTAAAGCCGATTAAAGACACCTTTTGAGAATCTATCGGGTATAGCGCAAGCAATTCGTCTATAAAAGTCACTAGGGTATCGCGAGAGCTGATGGCTTGTTGGTCGTCGGAAAATTTGTTTTGATCGGCATCGAAATTAATCGCATACCACGCATTGCCGTAAGGAGGCATCGGATAAGGCGCTCGTGCCGAAATGACGTAATGGGTTTTGGGTAATTCGGCGGCAAAGGAAAACAGGTCTTCTTCGTTGCTACCATATCCGTGTAGCAGCAGCAACATCGGGTTTTTGTCTAATATCACTTCGGGCTCGCGCACTAAATAAAATAGGGAAGTACTCATAATTATGCAGATAAATTTTTAAACCATATTTGAAATTTAGGACCTAATACCGGTACGGTATGGTAAATTCCCTGTATGGCACCAATAAAACTATAGGTCCAAAAAATAAAGATGAACAGAAAAAAAGCACTTGAAATCATCCAGCTGTCAAAATAACCGATAAAATAGGCCAGTGCGTAGAATACGATGTGGATGCCAAAGGCTTGTTTTACGTAGAATCCGGCAAATGTATTGCGGGGTTCCTGATTCATAAAAATAGCGATTATGGCTCCTATAATAGTGAAATGGGCAATGATAGCCGTTGTTTTTCCTTCCGTAGGTGTTTTTGTAGTATCCAATTTACTTTAAAATTAATTGATTTTGATTGAAAATTCCATATACCTTTCCCTTGATCGGCTGGTTGAGGAAGATGGCATTTTTCGATTTGGACAAGATGTCTTCCTGGCTAAATACGCCAGCTTCTTCAGGGGAAAACAAGCTCAAACAAGCGGTTTGTCCCACGGCTATGGTAGTGGTTGGAATCTTGAAAATCGCTTTAGCAGCGGTGAGCTTTTGAATGACAACCTCTAGGGGTAATACCGTCATCAGGGCGCCAAAAATACTCTCCAAGCCCACAGTACCATTGCTGGCGTGATCGAACTCCAATTTTTTGTGTTCGATGTCTAAAGGGTTGTGGTCCGAAGTGATGCAATCGATGGTTCCGTCGATTACCGCGGTTAACAAAGCCTGTCTGTGGGCTTCGTCGCGCAGGGGCGGAGACACCTTAAAACGGGTGTCAAATCCACCTAAAACCGCATCGGTCAGCACCAAGTGATGTGCCGCCACACTACACGTAATCGCCAGTCCTTTGGCCTTGGCCTCGCGGATGAGTTGCACGCCGTTTTTGGTCGAGACCGTCGGAATGTGCATCTTGCCTCCGGTATACTCTAAGATATAAATATTTCGCGCAATTTGCAAATCTTCTGCCAAGGCGGGGATTCCCTTTAATCCCAGTTTTATACTGGCATCGCCTTCGTGTACTACACCGCTGCCCTTGATGTCTTGATCCAGGGAATAGGCCAGCACTAAGGCGTCGAAATCTTGGGTGTATTGCAGGGCTATTTTAAGCAAATTGCTGTTTTTCTGCGATTTGTTGTAATCGCCAAATGCTAGGGCTCCAGCATTTTGCATATCGTACAATTCGGCCATATCCAAACCTTCCGATTTCTTGGTCAATGCGCCGATAGGGAAGACCTCAGTAGCGGCACCAACGGCTTTTTGCAGTATAAAGCCCACGATGCTTTGGGTGTCGGTTACCGGTTGGGTATTGGGTTGAATGGCTATATGGGTAAAGCCGCTTTTCGAGGCTACCGCTATACCGTTTTGCAGGGTTTCCCTCTCTTCATAACCCGGTTCGCCCAAGCAAACAGAACTGTCCATCCATCCGGGAGAAAGGTGCAAATTTTCGCGTTCCACTTCGGTAAAATCGCTGTCGACTATGTTTTTTTCTATGGCAATAATTCGGTTGTCTTGAATTTGAACATCGGCTATTTGAAGGTGAAAGGGACTTTCGGGATCAATGATTGTAGCTTTTTTTAAAATGATATTCATTTTTATGCGGTCTAGATTAGTTGTTAATATTCGGTACGGTATGTCTTTGCAAAAATATGGTTATTTTCAAACTTAAACGGGACTGGCTGCAATAATTGCTAAAAAAAATGCATCCTTAATTAAAGGGATGCATTGGATTTGGATTTCGACAAAACCCGAGCCTGATCGTAGCACTCGTTTAACGCGATATAGATCTGATAGTCTGTCGCTGTATAGATAAACTGATCGGAGTTGTTGCAACCCTGTAGGGTTTTGACAATATCGTCTTTGGAGATGCCCAATAAGCCGCAAACGGTTTCGCGGTCATAACGCGATTGCAATAGGGCAATCATGTTTTGGTCCTGTTTTATAGCGCTGATCTTTTTGAGATTGGCCGATTTCCCCTTAAATAAATTGTACACCGCATCTACTGGGCTAAAAAAAGTGCCCACCGTAGAGGTGAAGTAAGGTTGTTCATTGTTTCGTCGAAAGCGGTTGTATTCCATTTTCTCGTTGAGGGTGATCAATTTGGTATCCGCTTCTAAAAATCCGGTTAGGCGGTAACGTTGAATGACAATCTCATTCATTTCAATCGATTTCTCGGTCAAATAAACTTTTAAGCGATCGTCGTTTAACCAATCGTTGGTCACGCGAATTTTAATAGATAGATAGCCCGGATAAGAAAAGTGAATCGAGTCATTAAGCGCCGCCTCTATGGCAAAGGTACCACTTGAAGTGGTGGTTGTGCCTTTGATTTTGGACAAGTTAATAACGTTCACATCTTCTACGGGAAGAAAGGAAATATCGTTGAGTACAGTACCTTTGATGATTGCTTTTTGTTGAGCAAAACCCGTGGCAGTAATAACGAATAGAAATAAAAAAACTGTAAAATATCGCATGTTATAAAAGATTGCTCTAAAATAATGGATATTTTACAGTTTGGAGTATTATTTTGTAAATATTAACAATTAACTTCTACGAGGTCTTCTAGCGAAGCCACCACCGGTGCTACTTCCGCTATCAGATCTTCTTCCGCTACTGCTACTGCTACTTCTTTCGTTTCTAGGTTGACGATCTCTGTCTGAAGAGAAACCTCCTCTAGATGAGGAAGATGAAGAAGATCTTCTGTCTCCACTAGAACGGAATCCACCGCCGCCGCTTCTGCGTTCTCCGCCTCCGCTACGACCGTTGTGGTCTCTTCTTGGGCTTCCACCTCTTGATCCTCCACCTTCGTTTTTCGAAATCTCCACATTGACTCTACGGCCTTCGTGTTCGTATCCATTTAAAATATCCATAACCTTGTCAGAATGCTCTGCTTCGGTATTAAAGAAAGAGAATCCTTCTTTAACGTCTACTTTAAACAAATCGTCTTTTCCTAAATCCAAAGTTTCGCGTAAGAAATCCTTAAGACTCATCCAATCGAAATCATCTCTAGTACCTAAGTTCACAAAGAATCTAACCGATGATCCATTGTCCGTATAGTTCGTAGTCTGGCTACTGCGTTCGCGGTCATTTGAGGATGATTGTTGAGAGATATTGTTCGCTTTTTTGTAGTAATTTAAGAAACGATTGAATTCAACTGAAATCATTTTTTTAATCACATCTTCCTTAGAAAGATCTTTCATCACTTCGTAAATAGCTGGAAGATAAGTTTCGATTTCAGAATCTACTTCTACATCTTTGATCTTGTTCGCTAAGTGAAACAATTGAACTTCGCAAATTTCAATACCTGAAGGAACTGGTTTCTCTTCAAATTTTTGTTTGATGATGCGTTCAATTTGTGAGATTTTTCTCAACTCACTTTTAGTGATGATTACCAAAGAAGTACCCGATTTCCCGGCACGTCCTGTTCTACCACTACGGTGTGTATAAGTTTCGATCTCATCGGGCAATTGGTAGTTGATTACGTGAGTAATATCATCTACGTCAATACCACGAGCAGCAACGTCGGTTGCTACTAACATTTGTATTTGCTTTCCACGGAAAGACTTCATTACGCCGTCGCGTTGTGCTTGAGATAAATCTCCATGTAAAGCAGCCGCGTTGTAACCGTCTTCTACCAATTTCTCGGCAATGGCTTGGGTGTCGCGTTTTGTTCTACAAAACACTACAGAAAAAATGTCTGGATTAGCATCCGCTAAACGTTTCAAAGCTGCATAACGATCTCTAGCTCCTACCAAGAAAAACTCATGGCTGATATTGGCGGAACCTTGATTCTTATGACCTACAGTAATTTCAACTGGATCTGTCATGAACTCTTTTGCAATTCTTGAAACCTCAATAGGCATGGTTGCAGAAAATAACCAAGTGTTTTTGTCATCTGGTGTATCGGATAGGATAGAAGTAATGTCTTCATAGAAACCCATGTTTAACATTTCATCTGCCTCATCTAATATACAAAACCGGATGTTTTTAATGTTAATCATACCACGATTAATCATGTCTTGTAATCTTCCTGGAGTCGCGATAATAATCTGCGCTCCTCTCTTTACATCTCTAGCCTGTTCTGTAATACTTGCACCACCATAAACAGCTACCGAGTGTAAACCTTTTACGTATTTCGAGTATTGTTTGATTTCATTCGCAATTTGTAAACATAATTCTCTCGTCGGAGATAGAATGATACCTTGTGTTTGCTTGTCATCAACGTTGATTTTTTGAATTAGAGGAAAACCAAAAGCTGCGGTTTTCCCAGTCCCAGTTTGGGCTAACGCAACTATGTCAGTATTTTTTTCTAATAATAAGGGAATCGCTTTTTCCTGCACTTCAGACGGATTTTCAAATCCTAGATCTTTAATCGCCAGCAATAGCGACTCATTTAATCCTAATTGTTCGAATTTATTCATATAAAATTTAAAATAGCGACAAAGATACTGCAATTTGACGAAATACAATACTTTTGAAACTATTTTTAATATATTTTTTATATAGAATATGTTTTATTGGCGATTTAGAAAAGCAATTAATTCAGCAACGGCTTTACCGCGATGGCTTATTTCGTTTTTTTCTACCAAAGTCAATTCGGCAAATGTTTTATCCATCCCAATGGCTTTAAAAACAGGGTCGTAGCCAAAACCGTCGTTGCCCTTGCGTTCTGCGATGATTTCGCCCACGACCAAGCCGGTAAATAGGTGCAGCTCTCCCTGTAGGTGCAGCGCAATAACGGTCTTAAAATTCGCTTTTCGGTCGGTATGCGCTTCTAAATCGCTTAGCAATTTGTCAATATTGTCGGAATCACTGCGTTGTGGACCTGCAAAACGCGCAGAATACACTCCTGGTGCTCCATTTAATGCATCGACTTCCAAACCGGAATCGTCGGCAAAACAGTCGTATCCGTAATGTCTCTTGATAAAATCGGCTTTTAAAATGGCATTGCCCTCAATGGTATCGGCCGTTTCGGGTATGTCGATCACACAGCCTATATCCTCCAAACTCAATATCTCTATGGTATGGGGCAGTTGGTTTCTGATTTCGGCAATTTTATGTGGGTTGTTCGATGCAAAAATTAATTTCATGGGTACGGGCTAGTTTGTAGTTGTTTTAACTGATATAGTTCCAGATGGAACTCTTTTTAGACAATTCGATTAGGTTTATTTTGAGCGCTTGGTTTTCGGGCTGCTCCAATTTCGGATCGGCCTTTAACAGTAAAATAGCGTGGTGGCGCGCCAGTTGTAAGATGTCTTGATCACGCACCAAGTCGGCGATGCGCAAAGCCATAACGCCACTTTGCTGTTTGCCCATCAAATCACCCGGTCCGCGCAGTTTTAAATCAACCTCCGAAATTTCAAAACCGTCGTTGGTTCGGCACATGGTTTCCATGCGTATCTTCGAATCGTTGCTCAATTTGGCTCCGGTCATCAATATGCAATAGCTCTGTTCTGCACCGCGACCAACGCGACCTCGCAACTGGTGTAGTTGCGACAAACCAAATCGCTCGGCACTCTCTATAATCATCACGCTGGCATTGGGTACATTAACCCCGACCTCGATTACCGTGGTCGCTACCATTATATTGGTCTGTCCCTGTGCAAAGCGTTCCATTTCGCGATCCTTTTCCGCAGGAGTCATTTGCCCGTGTACGATGCTGATGCTGTATTCCGGTAAAGGGAAGTCTCTTGAAATGCCTTCATAGCCTTCCATTAGGTTTTTGTAATCTAAGGTTTCGCTTTCCTGTATCAACGGATATACGATGTATATCTGACGTCCCTTGGCAATTTCATCCTTGATAAAACGCCAAACACTGAGTCGTTTTCCTTCGAAGCGATGTACGGTTTGTATGGGCTTGCGCCCCGGAGGCAATTCATCAATCACAGAAATGTCCAAGTCTCCATACAGACTCATGGCTAGAGTACGGGGAATGGGTGTGGCCGTCATCACTAATATATGAGGGGGAATGGTATTTTTCTTCCAGAGTTTGGATCGTTGCTCTACGCCAAAGCGGTGTTGTTCATCGATGATCGCCAAACCCAAATTTTTAAATTTGACCTTGTCTTCAAAGAGGGCATGGGTACCGATTAGGATTTGTAAGTCTCCCGATTCCAAATCGGCGTGGATTACCCGACGCTCGGCAATTTTGCTCGAACCCGTTAACAATTTTACTTGAATGCCCATCGGACTAGCCAATTCGCTAATACCGACAAAATGTTGGTTGGCCAAAATCTCTGTAGGCGCTACGATACACGCTTGAAAACCGTTGTCCAATGCCAGTAAGGCACTCATAAAAGCGACTATGGTCTTTCCCGATCCCACATCGCCTTGCAATAAACGATTCATCTGTGCAGGATTGCCCAAGTCGTTTCGAATTTCCTTGATCACCTTTTTTTGCGCATTGGTCAAGGGAAAGGGGAGGTGGTTTTGGTAAAAGTCGTTAAAGAGCAACCCGACTTGGTCAAAGGGAAACCCCTTTATTTTATTTTTTCTGGTGACGTTTTTAATCAACAACTGCAATTGTATAAAATACAGTTCTTCAAACTTCAATCGGAATTGGGCTTGTGCCAGCAATTCGGAATTTTTGGGAAAGTGAATGTTAAACAAAGCCTCGCTTCTGCTGAGCAATCCGAGTTCGCTTACCAACGATTGCGGAAGCTGATCGATAAAGAGGGTATGGGTTTCAATAAATACCTGTTGCATCAATTTATTGGCCACGCGATTCGTAATGCCGCGTTGAACCAGTTTTTCGGTAGATGGATAGACCGCTTGCATGGCGGACCTCAGGTTTTTTTTGTGTTCCTCGACCAATTCCAAATCGGGATGCGGCATAGAAAAACTGTTGTTGTAAACATTGGTCTTTCCAAAGGCTACATAAGGGGTGTTGATTTGCAGTGAATCTTGGATGTATTTGGTCGCTTGAAACCAGACCAATTCTATTTGACCGGTTCCGTCGCTAAAGGTGGCCACCAATCGCTTGCTGCGCTGCTGGCCTACGGTTTTGATATGAGTGATTTTGCCGATGATCTGCACCTCAGTGGCAGTCGGTGTCAATTCGTTGATCTTGTAATAACGCGTTCGATCCATATACCGATTGGGATACCAATGCAGTAGATCTTTATACTTAAATATTTGAAGTTCCTTCTTGAGTAAATCACCGCGAGAAGGACCTACGCCCTTTAAGTATTCTATAGGCGTTTCAAGAAGATTGTTTTGCATGATTGGACATTATAATCGACGAAGATAAGGCTTTTGTCGATTTTTGAGAAAACTTATCGGCATAAAAGGGCAGGAATTTGAACGATCGCGCCAAAAACTTGCTGACCTTCCCTGCCGGTGGATAGTACAAACCCATACTGCCGTTGATTCGCGCTGGATAAACGGCGATACACAAAAACCGCCGTGTCGGTTTACTTGACCTTCCAACCGCTGGATTGCTGCTGTATGTCCCACATCAGCTGCCTTTAAAAAGAAATACGGTTTTGTGCCCAGTCAGTTGAAAAAGTAAGGTGATAGCCGGGAGTTTGATTTATTTCTTCTCGAAACCCGCACGATGGGTAGCGCGTTCCGAGAAGAAAATAGGCTGCTACGACTGAGTAGGCCTTAAATACTAAAGGGCGACTTTTTGTCGGCTTCCGATATGTCTGCGGTCAGGGTTTTTAGAAAGGCGGCTATATCGCTGATTTGCCCGGCATCCAAAACGATATTGGTTTGGGCTTTGGCCATGATTTCAATCACTTTCTCCAAAGATTCTATGGAACCGTCGTGCAGGTAAGGAGCGGTTTTCGCTACATTTCGAAGTCCGGGTACCTTAAAGATAAATTTATCGCCTTCTTTCTGAGTCAGGTCAAACAAACCGTTGTCTATGGTTTCGCAATGGGTGAGCGACCAATAGTCGGCATATACTCCGAATTTCTGCATCAATTGCCCTCCAACGGCTATGCCGTTGTGGCAGCTAATGCAACCGGAATCCATAAAAGCGGTAAGTCCTCTTTTCTCTTGATCAGTAAAGGCAGATTCGTCACCGTCTAAATAGTCGTCGAAACGACTTTTGGGGTTGAGTTTTCTCTCAAATGCACCGATGGCTTTCGTGATGTGAGCATAGGTTATCGGCTGGTCGACATCGGGATAAACCTTGGAAAACCACTTTTGGTAGATTTCTATTTTTTGCAGTTTTTCGACTAGATAAGCTTCATCGGGAATATTGTGCTCCACCGGATTGAGTATGGGACCACCCGCTTGCTCTTCAACGTCTTTGGCGCGGCCATCCCAAAACTGCATCTGATGTAGGGAAGCGTGAAAAACCGTAGGGGAGTTTCTCGCACCGGTGATACCGTCATCGCCGGGGGAAGTAGGGAGGTTGTCGACGCCAAAAGTATTTAAATCGTGGCAGGAATTGCAACTGATATTTTCTTTTTTGGACAATCTTTTGTCGAAATACAGCATTTTGCCCAGCATCGCTTCATCGGGATCGATCTCTTCATAAGGCTTGGCGGAGATGGATGTAAAATAGGTCGTGGCCCGTTGGAATAAATCCGATTGGGGCTGGGAAGTAGCGGCCTCCGTCGATTTGCCCTCCTTTTTACAAGAAATCAATAGTCCCAATACACCTAAAAACAACAATTTTTTCATTTTTTCTAATTATAAGTAATGTTATCATCATTAAATATAAATTTAGTAGAACCTATTTTGATAAAATAGAACATTTATCATATTAAAATCGCAATTTTTAACTGTTTCTGATTTTTAAGCAATTGCAATCTGCTACAACTGTTTTTAGATGTAATTTAATTTGACTACGTTACTGCGCGAGTCCTCTCGCGTCGTCTATATTAAATACAAGAACTAGGTTACTGCGCGAGTCCTCTCGCGTCGTCTATATTAAATACAAGAACTAGGTTACTGCGCGAGTCCTCTCGCGTCGTCTATATTAAATATAAGAACTAGGTTACTGCGCGAGTCCTCTCGCGTCGTCTATATTAAATATAAGAACTACGTTACTGCGCGAGTCCTCTCGCGTCGTCTATATTAAATACAAGAACTAGGTTACTGCGCGAGTCCTCTCGCGTCGTCTATATTAAATACAAGAACTAGGTTACTGCGCGAGTCCTCTCGCGTCGTCTATATTAAATACAAGAACTACGTTACTGCGCGAGTCCTCTCGCGTCGTCTATATTAAATACAAGAACTAGGTTACTGCGCGAGCCCTCTCGCGTCGTCTATATTAAATACAAGAACTACGTTACTGCGCGAGTCCTTTCGTGTCGTCTATATTAAATATAAGAACTAGGTTACTGCGCGAGTCCTCTCGCGTCGTCTATATTAAATACAAGAACTAGGTTACTGCGCGAGTCCTCTCGCGTCGTCTATATTAAATACAAGAACTAGGTTACTGCGCGAGTCCTCTCGCGTCGTCTATATTAAATACAAGAACTACGTTACCGCGCGAGTCCTCTCGCGTCGTCTATATTAAATATAAGAACTACGTTACCGCGCGAGTCCTCTCGCGTCGTCTATATTAAATACAAGAACTACGTTACCGCGCCAGCATCTTGCTGCTGCGCATTATACTTCGTCCTGATTTTTTTACAAAATCAGTAACCACACTTACTGAAATGATTTAGAAGATTAGCGTTTTTTGGATACCAGCGTGACGCTGGCACCAGCGGGGGAAGATGTTGTAACTGTAATATTGAAAAGCATTTGCCACGCGCGAGTCTCAATACTTTTTTAAGAAAACAGTATAAAAAAAGGACAAAGAAGAAAACTCCTTTGTCCTTGTTGGTGGGCGATGAGGGATTCGAACCCCCGACCCTCTCGGTGTAAACGAGATGCTCTGAACCAGCTGAGCTAATCGCCCCGTTGTATCCTTGAATACGAGTACAAATATACGCTAAAATTCATACGCTGCAAGGGATTGTAGGAAAAAATTAGATTTTTCTTACATCTTTTAAAACCACTTTATCGTCGTAATTGATCATTTCCACGATAATCGGTTCATTTTTAGTGTTCTTACCTTTGATCACGTAAATTTTACCGTTTTCAAAATCCTTCTTACTGTTTTCGAAATCCACTTTACCGTAGGTCAAACAATTCCGTACATCATCGATATTCACCCAATCTTCGGTTAATTTCTGTTCGGCATCAGGAGCCAACATCAGGGGTTTGGTTCTTAAATCTTGTAATACGCGACAATTGGGTAAATAGCAAAATGTTGTTTTCTTCTGTCCGAATACAAAAACTAAAAATAGACCTCCAATTAAAAAACCAAATAAATAATAAGCTAAACGCTGTGTGAATTTCATGTTGAATTATTTTGTGCAAAATTAGCAATTCAGACTGGTAATACTACTGTATTATCAAAAATTTAAGGAGGTTATTTTTGCTGTGGTGATTTGTGTATGAGTCTCGTCGTTGATTGGCCTATGCGTTCATGTGAAATGGGTGGCGTAAATATCGAAATAGCTGCGCGTTTTTAATTGGAGTAGGCGCGCTTCCCCGTCAACTGCCGAAAGAGCAAATTGCGTATAAACCAATTCGTTTATACGCCAATTTCCACCGTTTAAAACACAAATAAATCGATGTCTTTATATTCGAGGTCGTACCAGTCTGCCACGGATTTATGGGTGATCAACCCCTTGTAAACATAAGTTCCGGTGCGTATGATGGATTCGTAGCTGATGGCTTGTTCGAGGGTTCCATTTTCGGCAAAATCGATTAAAAACGGCGTAATGATGTTGCTGATCGACATGGAAGCGGTTTTGGAATACCTCGAGGTGATGTTGGGTACGCCATAGTGTACTACGCCACTTTTGATGACTATGGGATTTTCGTGGGTGGTTATTTCGGAGGTTTCAAAGCAACCGCCGGTATCGATGCAGACATCCATGATAATGGCGCCTTGTTTCATGTGATCGACCATGGCTTCGGAAACCACTATGGGGGAGCGGTGTTTGCCCCGGATGGCTCCAATGGCTACATCGCAGCGCATCAAGGCCTTTTGAAGCAGTTTTTCCTGTATGGTTGAAGTAAATATTCTAAAGGGTAAATTGTTTTGCAGTCGCTTGAGTTTTTGGATGGAATTGTCAAAAACCTTAACATTGGCGCCGAGGCCAATAGCGGCTCTGGCGGCAAATTCCGCAACGATACCAGCGCCTAATATCACGACTTCTGTCGGTGGTACACCGGTGATGTTGCCAAAGAGCAGTCCTTTTCCCTCTTTTAAGGAGGTCATCAGCTCTGCGGCGATCAGTACAGACGAGGTTCCCGCTATTTCGCTCAAAGCGTGTACGGCGGGGAGTGAGCCGTTTTTGTCCTTCATAAAATCGAAGGCCAAAGCGGTGATTTTCTTATGGCACAAAGCTTCGAAATACGCCTTGCTGCGCGATTTGATTTGAATGGTCGACCACAGACAGCTTCCGGGTACCATCCATTCGATTTCTTCTAGAGTGGGCGGTACGACCTTGACGAGCATCGGGCAGCCAAAAACCTTTTTCGTATCCTTGGTAATCTCTGCACCGGCCTTGCTGTACTCCAAATCTGAATAATTAGACGCCTCACCAGCACCGGATTCTATCAGTACCCGATGTCCGTAAGAAGCCAGGGTATGGACGGATTCTGGCGTTAGGCAAATGCGCTTTTCGTGTTTGACGTTTTCTTTGGGAACACCAATAAACAAAGAGCTCTTGGACTTTTGTACCAATAGTCGTTCTTCCTGAGGAATCAGTTCGTGTGAGGAGAAAGGAGTCGTTATAGCCATAGCGGATTAATTTGAACGGTTTTTTAGGGTTATTTTGCGCTGTCCATCTGCTTGGAGTTCTAAGTGGATTTGCGAGTGTTGCTCGGGTACGATGTTGGGGGTGTTTTCCGGCCATTCGACAAAACACCAATTGCCGGAATCAAAATATTCGTCCAATCCCATATCATAGGCTTCTTCTTCGTTTTCAATGCGGTATAAATCGAAGTGATAGATGATGTCGCCTTGAGTGGACTGGTATTCGTTGACGATGGAAAAGGTGGGACTACTCGTGGCATCGGTCACGCCCAAAGCCGTGACTAAGGCTTTGATGAGCGTGGTTTTGCCCACACCCATACCGGCCTGAAACAAAACGATTTTGCACAGTTTGTCGTCGGACAGGATTTCGCGGGCAACAGCATCAATTTGTTCTAATGAAAAAAGCTTCTCCATCGGGTTATTTCGGATTTAATACAATAAATGGCACAATCATTTCCTCCAGGGAAATACCTCCGTGTTGGTAGGTGTTTTTAAAATAGCTCACATAATAATTGTAGTTATTGATGTAGGCTAAGAAATAATCGCTTTTGGCAAAAATAAAGGAACTGCTCAAATTTATAGCGGGCAATTGAATTTTTTTAGGATCTTTTACGTGATAGACATCTCTGCCTTCAAAAGTCAGGCTCTTTCCGGTTTTATAGCGCAGGTTTAAACTGGTGTTTTTATCGCCGATGACCTTAGAGGGGTTTTTGCAATTGATTGTCCCGTGATCGGTGGTGATGATCAGTTTAAAGCCGGCTGCCTGTCCTTGCTGAATGATTTCGAGCAGGGGGGAGTTCTTAAACCAACTTTGGGTCAACGATCGGTAGGCCTTGTCGTTGGAAGCGAGTTCTTTGATGACTTCCATTTCGGTTTTGGCATGAGAAATCATATCGACAAAGTTATAGACCACTGTGATGAGTTTGTTGTCTTTCAGCGATTTAAAATTGTCTACGAGTTTTTTACCGTCTCTGTGATTGGTTATTTTAAAGTATTCGTGCTTGATATTGAGGCGTAAACGATTCAATTGTTCGGCTAAAAACTCGGCTTCGTATAGGTTTTTCCCGCCTTCGTCCACGTCGTTTTTCCAATATTGCGGCAGTTGCTGTTCCATTTGCAAGGGGGTTAGGCCGGAAAAAATGGCATTTCGCGCATATTGGGTTGCTGTGGGCAGTATGGAGTAAAAACTGTTTTCCTTAATGGTTTTATAGTGGTTGTTAACGGTTTCTTCCAAGCTGCGCCATTGATCAAAGCGCAGGTTGTCGATGACGATAAACAAGACCGATTGCTCACCTTGCAATTCCGGTGCCACCCATTTGCGAAAGAGCTGATGGGAAAAGACCGGACTGTCTTCGGGGTTGTTGATCCAATATTCGTAGTTTTTTTCGACAAATTTTCCAAATTGCGTATTGGCTTCGGCCTTTTGGCTTTCGAGTATGTCGATCAGGTTTTGATCGTCGACATTTTCGAGTTTTTGTTCCCAAAATACCAGTTTTTTATACAAATCGCTCCAGTCTTCATGACTGTTTACCAGCTGCATATCCAGGGCTATTTTGCGAAATTCGCGCTGATAGTCCAAGGTGGTCTTTTCGGAAACCAAACGAGAGACATCCAGGTTTTTCTTTAAACTCAGCAGGATTTGGTGGGGGTTAACCGGTTTGATCAAGTAGTCGGCTATTTTGGAACCGATTGCCTCTTCCATAATGTATTCCTCTTCGCTTTTGGTAATCATGATAACCGGTATGGACGACTTGATTGCCTTGATTTCCGATAGGGTTTCCAAACCGCTTAATCCCGGCATATTCTCGTCGAGAAAAACCGCGTCGAAATTGGTGTCCCGAAACAGTTCAATGGCATCTTGGCCGTTGTTTGCCGTGGTCACGCGGTAGTTTTTCTTTTCGAGAAAAAGGATATGTGGTTTGAGTAGGTCAATTTCATCATCTACCCACAAAATATTTATTGTATTCATCGATTTGTAATTGTCGTATTTAGGTGCAAGTTAAATTAAAAAACTGCGGTTTTAATGCTTGAAAACAATCTTTTAACAAGGACTTATCGACATTGTTATGAGGAAAACCTCATTTTGTTGAAATTTGTTAAAACGTCGCATGTCCTGATTTTTCTAGCTTTAGGTGATGTTCTATGAGAAAATAATCATTTTTATATTATTATTTATTATAAATATAACAATGAATTTCATAATTACAATACTTAATAATACATTTGTTGAATGTTTTAATAAAACTTTATAAATGCGTTATTCTTTTATTATACCTATATATAATCGTCCTGATGAAATGGATGAATTGCTCGACAGCTTAAGTCGCCAAAGCTATGCATCAGATTTTGAAGTAGTTGTTGTAGAAGACGGCTCAAAGGTCGATTGCAAGCAGGTTGTAGCAAAATATGAGGGTCAATTGAATATCCGTTATTTTTATAAAGCGAACTCCGGACCGGGCGATTCTCGCAATTACGGAATGCAACGCGCAACGGGGGATTATTTTATCATTTTGGATTCGGATTGCTTGCTTCCGCAAGGGTATTTGGCCGCGGTGGATGCGCAGTTAAAGCGCGAATACGTTTCTTGTTTTGGGGGACCGGACAAGGCTTTGGATAGTTTTACCGCCATTCAAAAGGCGATTAACTTTTCGATGACCTCCTTTTTTACTACGGGAGGTGTACGCGGGGGTTCGGAGAAATTGGAAAAATTCCAACCGAGAAGCTTTAATATGGGCATTTCCAAAGAGGCGTTTGAACGGTCGGGAGGCTTTGGCAATATTCATCCGGGTGAGGATCCCGATTTGACCATACGCTTGTGGAATTTGGGTTATGAAACCAAATTGTTTGCCGATGCCTACGTCTTTCACAAGAGGCGCATCGATTGGAACCGCTTTTATATACAGGTGAATAAATTTGGAAAGGCGCGACCGATTTTGAATGCGCGATATCCACAATATGCCAAAGCGACATTTTGGTTTCCGACTTTATTTTTGGTAGGGGCAGTCGCGGGATTGTTGTTTGCACTGCTTGGTTTTCCGCATTTACTCGGACTTTACGGGCTGTATTTTGCCGGTTTATTCCTGGTGGCCGTGTGGAGTGAAAAAAATATTTTGATCGGTTTTTTAGCAATTTTGGCAACAATTATTCAATTCTACGGTTATGGTACGGGATTTGCTATATCATATTATAGAATATTTGTAGTGAAATTGAAGCCAGAGATAGCATTTCCTGAATTATTCTTTAAAAATTAAGAAATGAATCGGATAATTTGTTTAACAGGAGGTATCGGTAGCGGCAAGACAACGGTGTCTAATTTTTTTGTAGAAGCGGGGATTCCCGTGTATATAGCCGATGAGCGCGCCAAAGCCGTTATGGACGAGGCCGAGTTGATTGCAGCGGTTCAAGCGCTGTTTGATACCCCGGTGATTTTGGACAATCAGCGGCTCAATAGACCGAAACTTAGGGAGTTGGTTTTTAAAGACGCCGAATTGTTAGGCCGATTAAATGCCGTAGTACACCCGGCAGTGGCGGAGGATTTTAGCAAATGGCTACAACAGCACCAAGACGCCGCTTTTGTCATTAAGGAGTCCGCTATCTTATTCGAATCGAAGACAGAAGGCCTGTGCGACGAAATAATTTTAGTGACAGCGCCCGAAGAGGTACGCATTCAGCGAGTGATGCTTAGAGATGGCGTAAGCAGGGAAAACGTTGAAAATATTATGATAAATCAGATCAAGGATCAGGAAAAACGACAGTATTGTCATTACATTATAGAAAATACAGATAAAAGTAAAACGAAATTACAAGTAGAAAAAGTTATCAGTAACATTTTAACTAAAAATAAATGATTTTTAAGTGTTAATTGTATGTTAACGATATACTCAGTAATGCATTTTAATGTTAATTTTGATATAGCATGAATAAATTTAGGTTTCGTTTATTAGTTCTGATAATGAGTTTCTCTCTGGTCGGAATCATTTTGGTCCAATTGTATTGGATTAATTCGTCCTACCAAAATAATGAAGAGCAGTTTAAATACCACGTTCAACAGGTTATCGGAAACGTGGCTACTAAAGTGCAGCAGCGCGAAGCTTTGGAGTTTTACAAAAAGTACAACGAATTAAAGGACAGTATAGGGGTGGCTCCCAAGCAAAATGAACTCAAGCAGTTTATGTATGTGGAGCGCAATTTAAACACCAACGAACAAATTATTTATTCGAATACACTAATACTGGAAGATTACAACTTAAAAGGAGCGCTCTTTGATAAAAATGCGGATAGCATTAAAATAAAAAATTTCATATCCAAAAGGAAAACCCAGTTTTACAACGGGAGTTCCGTGGATAAGTCTTCGATATCTCAAAGTGGTATGCCCGACCAGACGGTAGAAAAATCAGAAAACCTAGATGTACTAGATCGGGCACAATTCGAAATATACTTTAAGGATATCGTGGCTTTAAAAGCCATAGGCGATCGTATTTCTCGCAGTGAGTTGAGAAATTTGTTAACGGCCGAACTCAAGCAGTACGGAGTTACAGCGCCTTTTGAATTTGGGATTTACAGCAATGGTCTAGCGACTAAGATAAAATCGGACGATTTTGTCTACAAGGAAAACGCCACTTACGGGGTTCCCGTATTGACGGAAAGCGACGGTAAGAGCAAATATCAGCTCTACGTGACCTTTCCCAACAAGAGCAAGTATTTGTTTTCGTCCTTGATCGGAATCACCTTTATGTCTGTATTGTTTACCGTAGTGATTATCGCGGCCTATTTTAGTGCGATTAATCAGTTGATCAAGCAAAAGCAGATTTCGGAGATTAAGACCGATTTCATCAACAACATGACCCATGAATTTAAAACGCCCATAGCTACGATTAACCTGGCTTTGGATGCGATAAAGAATCCCAAAGTCACCGACGACAAAGAGAAGGTCGCGCGGTACTTACAAATGATTCGAGAAGAAAATAAGCGCATGCACGCGCAAGTAGAAAATGTGTTGCGAATTTCTAAGTTGGAAAAGCGCGAACTCGATATTTCTAAAGAAAATTTAAATGTTCACGATGTTATTGAACATGCATTAGATCATGTCGATTTAATTATACAAGACAGAGGTGGTGAGGCTCGTTTGCATTTAGAAGCCAAAAGAACCGACGTTTTATTGAATGAATTCCATTTTACCAGTGTTATTGTCAATATTTTAGACAATGCGATTAAGTATTCTATTAAAGAGCCGCAAATAGATATTTATACTGAAAACGTAAAGGATTTTATTTTGATAAAAATAAAAGACCAGGGTGTTGGAATGAGTAAGATTGCTCAGAAGCGAATTTTTGAGAAGTTTTACCGGGAACACACTGGAGATTTGCACAACGTTAAGGGACACGGTTTAGGCCTGGCCTACGTACAGCAGATCGCCGAAGACCACAATGCGCAAGTGTTTGTGGAAAGCGAAAAAGGTAAAGGAAGTACCTTTATCATTAAAATGCCATTAATAAATTAATAATATGGAAACAACAAACAACAAAAAGATTTTACTCGTAGAAGATGATCCGAATTTCGGAGCCATTTTAAAAGATTATTTAGTGATCAACGATTTCGAAGTGACACTCGCTAAGAACGGAATGGAAGGTTTTGAAAAATTCAAGAGAGACAGTTATGACTTGTGTATTTTGGATGTGATGATGCCCTACAAAGACGGCTTTACTTTAGCGCGTGAAATCAGAGACAAAAACAAGGACATTCCCATCATTTTCTTAACGGCTAAGTCGATGAAAGAGGATGTTTTAAAAGGTTATAAAGTAGGAGCAGACGATTACTTAAACAAGCCTTTTGACTCTGAAGTATTGCTGATGAAAATCAAAGCCATTATTCATAGAAAGGCTTCTGAAGTGAAAACAGACAATACCAAATTTGAATTTCAAATCGGTAAGTTCCACTTGAACTCCAAGTTGCGTTTTCTGACGTTTGAGAATGACGAGCCAATCAAACTCTCACCAAAGGAAAATGAACTGCTAAAAATGTTGGCGATTTACGAGAACGACTTAATGCCTCGTGAAGCTGCTTTAACCAAAATATGGAGAGATGATAATTACTTCACTTCTCGTAGTATGGACGTTTATATTGCCAAATTGAGAAAATATTTGAAGCAAGATGAACAAGTGGAGATTTTAAATATACACGGAGAAGGATTCCGTCTGGTAGTTAAAGAACTAAAATAGTTATTTAAAAAAAGGGTTTTACGTCAAGTTTAGTAAGACCCTTTTTTTGTTTTTTTACAGCTGTGAATTCCCGCTATTGCTGGGCCTTTTCCCCTCGGGGTTTCCAGCTTAAGTGGCAGATAAAATAGGTCGACGAACCATGGCTGATACTATAGGTATCTCGGTCAGCTTGGTCAGCATGGTGATTGACTTCATAAGGCATGCCGTAAACCATTTCTCTTTTAAAGACCATCTCGATTTCCTTAAAATCTTGATGCATGATCTTGTCAAAGGGAACCGCATCCAATACCCATTCCACATATTTGGTGTTGTTGACGTGGTTTACCATGTCCAAATCCGAATAGCGCACGCTGTTCTCACTTATTTTTTCAAAGGGAAGGTGAAGCGGAAATTTGCTAAAACCCTTTTTTAAGGCCTTTTTAGACTCGAATATCGTAAAGTGGTCCAACGGTATGGTTATCGTGCCCGGACGGCGCTTTTCCGTGTCTATAATGACCCAAAAGGTGCTGATTCCCATAATCTTTTCCCCGTTTAAAAACACTTCAAAATCGCGTATCGAGCGCGAACCCTCCAAACTTTGTATCCAAGTTTGTATTTCAATCACATCCTGCCATTGCGGAAGCTTGACTATCTCAATTTTCATCTTGTTTAACACCCAGGCAATTTGGGTGCGCTGCAAATCTTCTAGGCTAATTCCGCCCAATATCGAGTGGGTATTTGCCACCTTTTGCAAGATTTGTCCAATAGCAGCCGTCTTCAGTTTGCCGCTGGGTGCGCATTCTAAAAAATCGACCTCGTGGGTCTGCGAATAGAGCGATGTAAAATTAGGAGATATGGGCATCAACAGTAATTTTAAGGTGAATCAATGGCTTTTTTCTTTTATTTCTTCTTCTATTTTTTCCGCGATAGTTTCCCAGGGCGTATGTATGTCAAACCAGTGCGTATCGGGTGTTTTCTTAAACCAAGTCAGTTGCCTTTTGGCAAAGCGACGGGTGTTTTTTTGTATTTCTGCTCGGGCAAATTCCAAACTATTCTCCCCGTTCAAGTAGGAGAAGAGTTCGCGATAGCCCACGGTTTGTAAGGCAGAGCGCTTTTGATGGGGATACAGCGCTTCCGCTTCCAAGAGCAAACCGCTTTCCATCATCTTGTCTACGCGCAGGTTGATGCGTTCATACATCAAATCGCGCTGGGCTTCCAATCCGATGATAATTGGTATAAAATTACGACTATTTTCCTTCTTATTCAAAAAAGAGGAGTAGGGTTTGCCGCTGCCGATACACACTTCCAAAGCGCGTATCACGCGTTGCGGATTTTGCAGGGCGACGTTTTGGTAATGAACGGGATCGAGTTCCTTGAGCTGTTGCTGCAAGTACTCAAGCCCGTGCTCTTCCAGTTGTCTATTGAGGTTTTGGCGCACTGCGGCGGCTACTTCCGGAAATTCGTCGAAGCCCTGTAAAACGGCATTGACAAAGAGTCCCGAACCCCCAACGAGAACTTGTATGGGATTGACGGCAAATAAGGCGTCGAGTCTAGTCAGGGCCTCTCGCTCGAAATCTCCGACGGTATACGGGTTAAAAATGCTTTTATCCTGAATAAAATGGTGGGGCACCGCAGCGAGCTCTTCCGCAGTGGGTACGGCAGTTCCCACTGTCATTTCACGGTAAAACTGACGGCTGTCGCAAGAAATGATCTCGCAGTGGTAATGCTGCGCCAGTTGTATGGCCAGAGCTGTTTTTCCTATGGCCGTCGGACCTACTACCGCGATTAGATAATTAGTTGTTGGTATTGTTGTTGACATTTTTTAATTTTTGACCGCAATTGTAGCAGTAGTTTGAATCCTCGTCGTAAATAATTGTGGTACAAGACGGGCAATTGCGACTTCTTTCCTGGAGTCTGTTGCGCTTGGCATTGCTGAATTCTGCCGTTACTATACCCGTGGGCACCGCTATAATCCCATAACCCATAATCATGATAAAGGAGGCTATGGTTTGTCCTAAGGTCGTTACCGGTGCTATATCGCCATAACCCACCGTAGTCAGGGTTACTATACACCAATAGATGCTGGTAGGTATGCTGGTAAAACCGCTTTCCTTACCTTCGATAATATACATCAATGCGCCGAGTAATACGGAAACAATGAGTATAAAATAGACAAAAACGATGATTTTCGTTCTGCTGGCTATCAGCGCCAGTTTTAAATGAGATTCTTGACCGACGTAGTGCATCAGGTTTAAAATGCCAAAGAGGCGGAGTAAACGCAAGGCCCGAACGACCGATAATATACGAGATCCCGGTATAAAGAACGACAAATACATCGGTAGAATCGAAATCAAATCGACCAATCCGTAGAAGCTAAAGATGTATTTAAGCGGTTTTTTATTGCTGATAATCCGCAAGGTGTATTCTATGGAAAAGAAGACCGTGATGATCCATTCTGATACGATTAAAAAGGTGTGGTATTTGGTGTCGAGTTTTTCAACCGATTCCAACATCACCAACAAAACGCTCAATAAAATAACCGCCAATAAAACGATGTCAAACAACTTTCCTGCAAAAGTATTCGAACCATAAATAATGATATAAATTTTTTGTCTGAGTATATCGTATTTATTCTTAAACCTTTTCCTCATGGTATGTGGAGCTTGCTGTGATGTTAGTAGGAAATCAATTTATAACCCCGCCTTTTATTCATGTAATTCAAAATGATATTCCGGTGATTGCGATGAAATTCCAAGGGGATTAATATGCTGTGAATGCGTTCTTTTGACGTGATTTGATAGTTGAGATCGTAATAACAATACCCCAAGAGTTTGCCGTTTTCAATGACCACAGCACTTTTTTCTTCCAAACGGCGCCCCTTATCGGTCAACAAGGTATTTTTGTCGTCCAATACATAAGGTTGCACGGCTTGCAGCAGCCGGGCATTATAGGAACTGTACAGTTCTGCGCTGTCGTCCGAAAAGGTTTCGGTATTGATCTTTTTATTGTTCTTACTGTTAAATTGTGCGATAAATGGATTTAAATCGCCGTCCACAATGATTTTCTCCGCGAATTTCAACCCTTCATTGGGCGAGTTAAAAGCCATGATGTTCTTTTTGCGCCCGTCGGTTTTCTCGATTGAAAAATAAAGAAATCCCGCCGTATTGGTTTTGATATACAGCGAATACGGATAGATGGTTCTGGGGCTTACGCGATTGTATAGCGGTTTGTTGATCGCAATTTCTTCGGATTCTTTGAGTAGGGCAATTAACTCATTGCCGGTTTTTTCAAAGGTCACCGTATAGGCTTCTTTTTGTATTTTCTTAAAAACGGCGGTTGGACTCGTAAAGTGCTGACCGACTTTCTTTTTGATGTTGGTACTCTTGCCGATATAGATGATTTGACCCTGCTCGTTGTGGATGTAATAAATGCCCGTAGAGGCGGGTAACTGATCGAGTATATCCAGTAATTTAGGGGCAATACCCGTTCTGATGTCGGATTTGATCATCTCTTTGAGGATGCTTTTCTCCAAATCTTTGGACAGCAACAACTGAAAGAGTTTTAGGGTGGCAATGGCATCGCCATTTGCCCGATGACGGTCTGCGATGGGAATGCCCAAAGAGCGCACCAATTTGCCCAAGCTGTATGATTGTTGTTCCGGTATTAGTTTTTTGGACAGTTCGACCGTACAAAGGGTTGGCCGCCGAAATTCGTATCCCAAACGCCGAAATTCGGTGCGTAAAATACGGTAGTCAAAGTCGGAATTATGCGCGACAACCACGCAGTCTTGCGTGATTTCAATAATGCGTTTGGCCACTTCGTAAAACTTGGGTGCCGTACGCAACATCGCGTTGTTGATGCCCGTGAGTTTTACCACAAAGGGCTGTATTTCAATTTCGGGATTGACTAAACTTATAAATTGGTCTATAACCTGAGCACCGTCAAATTTATAAATGGCGATTTCCGTTATTCCCTCTTCGTTAAATTGACCACCAGTGGTTTCAATGTCTAATACGGCGTACAAATTCTTACAAGATTATTTATTAATAATTACGACTGCCAAAAATAGTACTTCCGATTCGTATCATCGTACTGCCGCTGTCGATCGCCGTGATATAATCGTTACTCATCCCTATAGAGAGCTCTTTAAAGCTAGCGTTTTCCAGTGTGTTATACTGAAGCTGTACGCGTTTAAAGATCGCGTTCAAATGATCAAATTCTGCTTTTATTTGGGTTTGATCTTTGGTAAAGGTGGCCATGGCCATCAAACCGACGATGCGGATATTTTTTAATGACTTTAATGCTTCTGAGGCTAAGATTTCATCTAATTCTGTTTCGTCCAAGCCAAATTTTGTGGTTTCGTCTGCGATGTACAACTGCAACAAACAGTCGATAACGCGTTCGTTTCTCTTGGCTTGTTTGTCGATCTCCTGCAGCAGTCTTAAGCTGTCTACAGCGTGAATAAGGCTGACAAAAGGCGCCATGTATTTAACCTTGTTGGTCTGTACGTGACCGATCATGTGCCATTGGATATCGCGGGGCAGTACGGCGTACTTATCAGTCATCTCCTGAATTTTGTTTTCCCCAAAAATTCGTTGACCCGCCTGATAAGCTTCCAAGATATCTTCTACGGGTTTGGTTTTCGAAACCGCAACCAAAGTAACCCCAGTTGGCAATGCCTTTTTAATTTCCAATAAACGGGATGATATTGTCATGATATTCTAAATTTCATAAATGATTAACCCACTTCTAAATTTGGGCTCAATATAAGTACTTTTTGGTGGCATAATCTGATTATTATCCGCAAGTTCTTTTATTTCTGAAACATTGGTGGGATAGAGCATAAATCCGACCTCAAATTCACCGCTATCCACCATTTCTTTAATCGTGATGATCGATTCAGTTCCCGGTACATATTCGATGCGACTGTCGGTGCGCAAATCTTCTACGCCCAAAATGGGGTGTAGGAGTTCGGTGTATAAAACCTGAGCATCCAAACTGCTGAGGACGTCGTCGATTTGACCGTTGTTCTTGAGCTGTAGCGCGTAAAACTCGCCGTCGAGATACATGGCAAACTCCGATTTTTTTGTCGGTTTCCACAGGTGTTGTTTCTTGTTTTTTACGCTGAATTTTTCGCTTAATAACTCGAGGAAATCCGCCTTGCTGTGCTGATTTAAATCGTGTATTAAACGGTTGTACTCGTATATTTTAATGTTGTTTTCGGCGATTAAAAAACTCATAAAGTAATTCAAATGCGGATTGTTGGACGACTGCTCTTCATTGAGCAATAATTCGGCCGAGGCCGAACGATGATGACCGTCTGCGATGTATAAATGCTCAATGGCGGCAAAGGCCTCTACCAGCCATTGTTGATCGGCACGGTCGTCTATTTTCCAAAAGGTGTGTTTCTCCTTGTTAGACGTGCTAAAGTGATACAGCGATTCCCTTTGTTTAAAATCGGCTATCCATTGATTGAGCGCCAGGTTTTCCGGATACATCAGCAATACCGGTTCGGTGTTGAAACGGGTAAAGTGCAGGTAATCCTTAAAGGTGTGGACGCGATATTCCAAGGTATCTTCGTGCTTTTTGATGGCATTGCGCTGATAATCTTCTATAGCGGTACCGGCTAAAATCCCGATGAATTGGTGGTTTTTAGACTCGATTTGGTACAGGTAAAAAACCGGTTTGTCCTCTTTGACAAAGATGCCCTCTTTTTTAAAGTCCAAAAATTTTGTCGCCACGGCCTTGTATCGCTTTTCGATATTTACCTTTTGCTGATTGGCATAGGCCGGATTCAGTATGTGTAAAAAAGAAAAGGGATTAAATTCTAAGGAGTAAGCCAGTTCGGTCGTGCTGTAGTCGTCGTAAGAACGAGTCGTGACTAAACTAACTTTATCTGAAGTAGGTCGCAAGCCTTGAAATGGTGCAATTTTAGCCATTGTAAAGCAGATTATAAGGATGAAAAGTCATCGAACTCGAAAGTCCAATGACTTTTTGTTTTTTTTAAAATGTTTATGCAAACATTTTGGCTACTTTATCAGCCTTTTTACTTTCGCTATAGTCGTAGAAACCCTCTCCGGATTTTACGCCTAATTTGCCGGCCATCACCATATTGACCAATAGGGGACAAGGGGCGTATTTCGGGTTTTTAAAGCCGTCGTGCATCACGTTTAAAATCGATAGACAAACGTCTAATCCGATAAAATCGGCCAATTGTAAAGGTCCCATCGGATGGGCCATACCCAATTTCATCACCGTGTCAATTTCCGGAACTCCCGCAACGCCGTTGTATAGGGTTTCAATCGATTCGTTGATCATAGGCATCAAGATTCTATTGGCTACAAAACCTGGGTAATCGTTAACTTCTACCGGTGTTTTATCCAATTGCTTAGACAAATCCATAATTTGTTCCGTCACCGCATCGGAAGTGTTGTAACCGCGGATGATTTCAACCAATTTCATAATCGGCACCGGATTCATAAAGTGCATACCGATCACGCGTTCCGGATTGGAAACCACAGAGGCGATTTGCGTAATGGAAATCGAAGAGGTATTGGTAGCTAAGATGGTATCCTTGGAACAAACTTGGCTCAATTCCTTAAAGATATTCAATTTTAAAGTGCTGTTTTCCGTAGCGGCTTCCACGACTAAATCGGCGTTGATCACCCCGTCTTTGATGTCGTTATAAGTAATGATATTTTCAATAGTTGCTTTTTTATCGGCTTCGGTAATCGCTCCTTTGGCAATCATACGATCCAAGTTTTTTAATATGGTCGCCATACCCATTTCAATGGATTTTTCGGAGATATCGATTAAAAAAACTTTAAATCCCTTTTGAGCAAAAGTATGGGCAATTCCATTTCCCATAGTTCCCGCGCCTATTACAGCTATATTTTTCATGTGTTGTTATTTTATTGGTTGTTACTAATTCTGCAAGTTACATTTGTTCGTATTGCGCTTTACCGCTCGGCTTACAAACGCCCGAGACTATTTAAAGCAAGCGATGATTTGGTGAGCCAATCGCAAGGCGGCTGCACCGTCTTCCAAAGTCACTACGGGAGTGGTTTGATTGTTGATGGCCTCGGCAAAGGTTTCGAGTTCCTCCAGGATGGCGTTGTTGCTGCCCACTTTGGGATTGTC
The DNA here is from genome assembly GCF_050562195.1 of Flavobacterium sp. JP2137. GTDB lineage: Bacteria > Bacteroidota > Bacteroidia > Flavobacteriales > Flavobacteriaceae > Flavobacterium. Next base: position 2,887,543 of record NZ_CP191647.1, on the reverse strand, counting down.
GTAATAGATTTGCTTTTTTACACCTTCGGCATTTTGAAAAATCAAATCAAAATCTCCAGGAGCGGCTGGTGCTTCTTTCATTTTGACTACCTCGCATACTTTGTCGAGATAATCGACCGAGATATAGGCGTCTTTCTGAAAGAAACGGGTTTTGCGCATGTTTTTCATCGAAATTCTGCTGGCGGTGATATTGGCTACACAGCCGTTTTCGAATTCGACCCGAGCATTGGCGATATCCGGAGACTCGCTTAAGATCGATACCCCACTGGCGCTGACGAATTTCACCGGCGAATTGACCACGCTTAAGATCACGTCCAAATCGTGAATCATCAAGTCTAAAACCACGGGTACATCGGTACCACGCGGATTGAACTCGGCCAGTCTGTGGGTTTCTATAAACATGGGTTGTTCAATCTTTCCCTTAATCGCTTGAAAAGCGGGATTAAAGCGCTCCACATGGCCCACCTGACCCTGAACGCCGTATTGTTTGGCCAAGGCGATGAGTTCTTCCGCTTCTGCCACGGTGTTGGTAATGGGTTTTTCAAGAAAGACGTGCTTGCCTTGTTGAATGGCTGCTTTGGCACAGTCAAAATGCGAAAGGGTAGGTGTTACGATATCGATCACATCTACGGCGGCTATTAATTCGGCTATGCTATCAAAAGTTCGATAGCCAAATTCTGCGGCTACTTTTGCTGCATTTTCTTGAAAAGGGTCGTAAAACCCTACTAATTCGTATTTATCCGATTGATTCAGTAGACGAAGGTGAATTTTACCCAAGTGTCCTGCTCCCAATACCCCAATTTTCAACATAAAAATTCAATTTGGAACAAAAATAAAACATATTTACTTAATCCCTAAGATTTAAAGTCTAAAGTTTTGTAGTATCTTTATTCTACTTGGGTTTTAAGCTGTTTTTATACTGAAATATTGCGTAATTTTACCCAAATTAATACATGCAATAGTGAGAGATTCTGCCAAACATCAAGGTCTTCGAAATCAATTAGTAGACGTTTTACAACGAAAGGGAATTACCGACAAAAATGTGCTTCAAGCGATTAAATCCATACCGCGACATCTTTTTTTGGATTCGAGTTTTGAGGATTTTGCCTATCAAGATACCGCATTCCCAATTGGTGCAGGACAAACGATTTCGCAGCCTTATACGGTAGCTTTTCAGTCGCAATTGTTGGAATTGAGCAAAGACGATAAGGTTTTGGAAATCGGCACGGGTTCGGGCTATCAGACGGCGGTATTATTCGCGATGGGCGCTCGGGTATTCAGTGTGGAAAGACAAAACGAATTGTATAAGAAAACCGCGCAATTACTGCCTAAACTCGGCGTTAGAGCACGGCATTTAACCTTTGGCGACGGCTATAAGGGATTGCCCAATTTTGCGCCTTTTGATTCGATTATCGTTACGGCAGGTGCCCCTTTTATACCGCAGCCCTTAATGGCACAACTCAAAATTGGCGGGCGCTTGGTTATACCCGTGGGTGAAGAGGTGCAAATCATGACGCTGTTGATTCGCCGCTCGGAAACCCAATTTGAAAAACACGAATTTGGCGATTTTCGCTTTGTGCCCATGTTGGGCGATAAAAATTAAATAAAAAAAGCGCCTTGAAAGATTTCAAGGCGCTTTTTTTTGGCTTTTTAAGCTGGCGAATTGCGGTATTGATACTCAGAGTGGCGATTACCTCTTGGCAATCGCCTGGGCGCTAAAACGCCTTTTTTACCCGGTCCAAATCGCGTTGGTTGTCGCGGTCTTTTATGCTGTCTCGCTTGTCGTAATTCTTCTTACCCTTACACAGTCCGATCTCCAATTTGGCCAATCCCTTTTCGTTGGTGAATAGGCGTAGCGGAATAATGGTTAAACCCTTGTTTTGAACGCTTTTTAAAAGGCTTTTAAGCTCTTTCTTGTTCAGGAGTAGCTTGCGCTCGGTTTTGGCTTTGTGATTGAAGTGCTTGCTAAAGGCGTACTCTTCTATATGGGTGTTGATGGCGAATAACTCGTGACCTTGAAATTCGCAAAAACTTTCTGTAATTCCAGCCTTGCCCAGTCTGATCGATTTGATCTCACTTCCGGCTAAAACCATTCCAGCAGTATATTTTTCGAGTATTTCGTAATCGTATCTCGCTCGTTTGTTTAAAATGTTTACTGATTTTTGCATAAAACAAATGTACTAAAAAAAAGAAATATAATATACGGTTAAGTGTATTTGTGCGGATTTGTTTATTTGCGGATTCGCGGATTCGCCAGTTTGCGTAAAGTAAATCGATTTTGGTAATAATTTGGTTTTTCATCTCCACTGCAGACCCAATCAAATCGGCGAATGGACGCATCAGCGAATCAGTTTTTTTTATGCAAGTTCGATGATTTGCGGATTCGATGATTCACCAGTTTGCGTAAAGCATAACGTTTTTTCGGCTAGAAAATAATTTTGAATTCAACGCGAATGGACGCATCAGCAAATCCGCCCTTTTTCAATTTCCACAGTTTTTCGTCTTCACCCCATAGATAGTAGAGCAAAAAAAAAACAGACCGAGAAAACTCGATCTGTTTTGTGGGGAGAGCAGGATTCGAACCTGCGAAGTTTTCACAACGGATTTACAGTCCGTCCTCGTTGGCCGCTTGAGTATCTCCCCAGTAAGCGACTTGCTTATTTTTGTTTGTTTCAACGGTGCAAATATAGAGCTGTTTTTCGAATCTGCAAGGGTTGCGAGCATTTTTTTTCGAAATATTTCCAAACTTTTTTATAAGTATTTGAAGATGACATTTATATGCTTTATATTTTTTTTGCTTTTTTTAAACCAAACTAGAATTGTCTTATCGTTTGTCGAATCGCCACTAATTTTTTCATCAAATCTTCGAAATAATCCAAGTGCAGCATATTGGCTCCATCGCTTTTGGCGTGTGCAGGATCAAAGTGCGTTTCTATGAATATACCGTCTACACCTACAGCGATTCCCGCCTTGGCTACCGTTTCGATTAAATCGGGTCTTCCTCCGGTTACGCCCGAAGACTGATTGGGTTGTTGCAGCGAATGGGTGATGTCCAAAACCGTAGTAGCGTATTGCTGCATCGTCGGGATGCCGCGGAAATCCACAATCATATCCTGGTAACCAAACATGGTGCCGCGATCGGTAATCATCACGTTTTCGTTTTGGCAATCCAACACTTTTTGTACGGCGTGCTTCATACTTTCGGGGCTCATAAACTGTCCCTTCTTCAAATTGACGGTTTTTCCCGTTTTGGCCGCTGCGACTACCAAGTCGGTTTGCCGTACTAAGAAAGCGGGTATCTGAAGTACGTCTACGTATTGTGCAGCCATAGCGGCATCGGAATTTTCGTGTATATCCGTTACGGTAGGTACCTTAAAGGCTTCCCCCACTTTTTGGATGATTTTGAGGGCTTTTTCGTCGCCTATACCCGTAAAACTATCGATTCTCGAGCGGTTGGCCTTTTTGAATGAGCCCTTAAAGACGAAGGGAATTTTTAAATCGTCGGTAATCCGAACCAGGCGTTCGGCAATTTTAAAGGCCATTTCTTCGCCTTCGATAGCGCAAGGTCCTGCCAATAGGAAAAAATTACCGCTGTCTGTATGTTTTATTAAAGGGATGTTATTGATGTCCATTTTATATCGTTTTGTACTATCAAAGATAGTGAATTTTAAATTATTTTTTCGGATTTTTAGTCTGTATAAAATAGGCGACACAGGCCGAGGTTACCACGCCTAGCGACAGGTTGTTGAAGGCGCCTTGTTTGAGGTAGTTGTCAAAGGAAAAGTACGTTTGAGCCGATTCCAACGACATGCTTCCCTTTTCGATGACTACAGCCAATAAATTGTCGAAAAAATCAGGTGAAATTTGGGTATACGTAATGTATTGAACCAAGGGGAAGAAGATGGTGATCATCAGCGTGAGTATCATCCCGGAAAAAAAAGCTTGCTTCCACGAGATTACCGAGTGAAAAAAATGCTTTTTCTTCTCACTCAGGGCGATGATAAAAACCGCAATCAACACCAGTGAAAAAAGATTGGTAAACAAGATTTGAATGCCTATTTTCTCGTCGTGGTAGCCCAGGTTTTTTTCCAAATACATCCAAGCTATGGCCAAAACCGTACTAATAGCTGCCCATTTGAATTCAATTGAATAGTTTTTCATGGTAAGTTCATTTTTAAAAAATCAAAATTAAACTAATTATCCCGGTATAAAAAAATAATGTTATAATGTATTATTGAAGTAAAATTGATTATATTTAAAGGAATAAAAAAAGAAATTAAACCTGATATTATCATTCTAAGAGAAGAAAACTTAAAATTATACAAATGAAGAAATTAATTTTAATAAGACATGCAAAGTCCAGTTGGAACACCCCCGTTCAGGATCATGATCGGCCTTTGTCTAAGAAAGGTATTAATGATGCGCATAAGGTTTCGGATGTTCTGGTAAGTCAATTGCCCAAAACGGCTATAATATGGACCAGCACGGCAAAGCGGGCGCGAGAGACCGCGGTAATTTTTGCTCAAAATTTTTTAATCCCCTTGGAATCCCTGATTCAAATGCCCGATTTATACACTTTTGAGTCGTCCGAATTGGAAAAAATCATAAAAAGTTGTGAAAACCGTCATGCTAACCTAATTCTTTTTGGGCACAATGATGCTATAACGAAATTTGTTAATAAATTTGGAGACCTTTCGATAGAAAATGTCCCCACCACTGGTGTTGTTGAGATCGATTTCGATACCGACGATTGGAACCAAATCTCGAAAGGTAAAATTGTGCAAACTATTTTCCCAAGAGATTTACAAATATGAGTCCGAAACCTATAAAGTTTAGATATTTAGATCGAGAAAAGAGCTGGTTGGCTTTTAATGAAAGAGTGCTACAGGAAGCGGGAGATTCATCGGTGCCCTTATTAGACCGGCTTCGATTTTTAGGAATATTTTCCAATAATTTAGACGAGTTTTTCCGTGTGCGCTATGCCGCAGTTCGCCGATTTACCCTTACAGGAAATGCGCATAAAAAGCTCGAAAGTGGTATTACTGCTCAGGATTTAATTGCGCAGATTACTAAAATCGTGATTAACCAGCAAACGGAGAGCTTGCGCATTCTCAAAGAGATTGAAGACAAGCTTCAGCATCACGGCATCTTTATTTTAGACGAAACTCAAATCAATAAGGAACAGCAGAATTTTGTCAAGGAGTTCTTTTTACACCAAGTCAGTCCCGATTTGGTGACCATCATATTAAACGACTTGGCCGAATTTCCATTGCTCAAAGATACCTCGGGGTATTTGGCCGTAAAATTGGTGATGAAACAGCCTTCGGAGATCAATCCGTTGAAGCGCGAAATTCGCTATGCCATAGTGGAGATCCCCAATACGATCAACCGCTTTGTCGAATTACCCTCACAGGACAATCAAAAGAACATCATCCTATTAGACGATATCATTCGCTTTAATCTGCATCATATTTTTAGTATTTTTAATTACGAAAGCATTTCGGCCCACATGATTAAAATTACTCGAGATGCCGAATTGGATTTCGATACCGATTTGCACAAGTCGTTTGTCGAGAAAATTTGGACTAGTGTTCGCGATCGTAGAGATGGGGAGTTGGTGCGTTTTGTCTACGACCAATCGATGGACAACGATACCCTTGTTTTTTTGTTGGGTCGTGTAAAAATCGAAGCGATAGACAGCATCATACCAGGAGGTCGCTACCACAACAGAAGGGATTATGTCAATTTTCCCACCTTGGGCAGGACCGATTTAATTTCGCAAAGCGACGCGCCACTACCAGTGCCGGGATTGAGTTTTGAAGGCAGTGTGCTCGACGAAATCCAAAGGCGAGACTTTATGATTCACACGCCGTATCAGTCCTTTTCCTATATAGTGCGCTTTTTGAGAGAAGCCGCTTTGGACCCCAGGGTGTTGTCGATAAAAATTACCCTGTACCGATTGGCTAAGAATTCTCAGGTCATCAGTTCGCTAATCAATGCCGCTAAAAACGGCAAAAAGGTCATTGTACAAATTGAATTGCAAGCGCGTTTTGACGAGGTGAGCAATATTTATTATGCCGAATTGATGCAAACCGAAGGCATACAGCTGATCTTTGGCGTTAGAGGGCTAAAAGTGCATTCGAAGATCTGTGTCATCGAGCGTATGGAAAACAAAAAAGTCAAGCGTTATGGATTTATATCGACGGGAAATTTCAACGAGAGTACTGCCAAAATCTATACCGATGTGACCTTGCTCACCAGTCATTCTCAAATTTTAAAGGACGTGTCGAAGATATTCGACTTTTTACAGGTGAGTTATCGGGTGCACAAATACAAGCACCTGTTGGTATCGCCTCATTATACCCGTTCAAAATTCTATAAGTTAATCGAACGGGAAACCAAAAATGCCCAATTGGGAAAAGAGGCCTATATAAAATTAAAGATGAACAGCCTTTCCGATATCAAAATGATCGACCGCCTCTATGAAGCGAGTAACGCCGGGGTTAAGATTCAATTAATCGTAAGGGGGATTTGCTGTCTGATTCCGGGAATACCGGGGATGAGTGAGAATATCGAAGCGATCAGTATAGTCGATAAGTACTTGGAGCACTCGCGCATCTATATATTTGGCAACGAAGGCAATCCGGATATTTATATCTCTTCGGCCGATTTTATGACGCGTAACTTAGACGACCGCGTCGAAGTGACCTGTCCGATTTACGACGTTCACATCAAAAAAGAGTTGCTTGATACCTTTGCCATAGGTTGGAAGGGCAATATTAAAGCGCGGATACACTCGGAAGATTTGTCCAATGAATACCGACACGAAGGCACATCGGCCTTTCAGGCACAGACGCAGACTTATAGATATTTTAGAGACCAATTAGATGTAAATTTAGACTAGTGCTATGTTAAAAATAAAGAGGTACGCAGCCATCGACATCGGTTCGAATGCCATGCGCTTATTGATTATGAATATTATTGAGGAGGAGGGGAAGCCGACTATTTTTAGCAAGAGCTCCCTGATCCGCGTACCGATTCGCTTGGGCCAAGATGCCTTTACCGTAGGGGAAATCTCAGAAGAGAGCATTTCTCGTATGGTCGATGCGATGAAGGCCTTCAAATTGCTGATGCGCGTCTATAAAGTCGAACGCTTTATGGCCTGTGCTACGTCGGCGATGCGCGAAGCGTATAACAGTCAGGAAATCGTCGATTTGATCCGGGAAGAAACCGGCATTAAAATCGCGATTATCGACGGAAAAAAGGAGGCGAGTATCATCGCTTCTTCGGATTTAAAAGCGTTTATCGCCTTGGAAAAAACGGTGCTTTATGTCGATGTTGGCGGTGGAAGCACAGAGTTTACCTTGTTTACCAATGGAAAAGCATCGGTGTCCAAATCGTTTAAAAACGGAACGGTGCGTTTAATCAACAATATGGTGACCGATTCGGTGTGGGAGGAGATTGAAAAATGGCTCAAACAGCAAACCGAAGCGCATAAAGACATCTTGCTGATCGGTTCGGGAGGGAATATCAACAAGATTTTTAAAATGTCGCGCAAAGCTCAAGACAAGCCCTTGGGATATTTATACCTCACCACCCAGTTGAATTTGTTGAAATCTTTGACCTATGAGCAGCGCATCGCCACCTTGGGATTAAATCCCGATCGCGCCGATGTCATTATACCAGCTTTGAAGATTTACGTCAATGCGATGAAATGGAGTGGAGCCAAGCAGATTTACGTGCCCAAAATCGGTTTGTCCGACGGGGTCGTTAAGGCGATTTACTTCAATAGTATTCCCTTGGATTACCAAGATATGTAGTTTTATAACTAACCCTAATCGCAAAAAACGGCGAGGAGCTTAAACGAGTTTCTCGTCGTTTTTTGTTTTTTATATTCGGCTAGTGAAAACAAGTGCTTTTTTTACTTCTATTAAACTATTAAGCGAGGAAATTTTCTATATAAATATGGTCTAGAGTAAGTCAAATGTATTTTGTGAATACAAAAAAGCATTTTAATTTATGCAGTCAACAGTAGGTGAATAGGGAACGTGCAGCATTTAGTTTGTTTTAGTGAAATTGTGGAATAACTCTTCATTTCAGTGGCAAAATGTGTTTTCCCATTGATTGTAGGGAGCTGATGCTGCACTTTGGCGACGGTGACTGCGCCTTTGCCTAAGGAGTAGGACACGGCAGTCTCGGCGGTCGATTGGGCTTGTGATACGATAAAAGAGACTATATTTGCCTGTAATTCTGCTTGAAAGTAACCAGACCATGATTATACCTGAAAACGAGTTAAAAGATTTTTTGGATTCCAAAGTTATTCAATACAATACCGTCGATTTTATCGCGCCGGACCCGATTAGCGTTCCGCATCGATACCGCTTAAAGGAAGATATCGAAATTGCGGGTTTTCTCGCAGCGACCATCGCTTGGGGCAATCGGAAAATCATCACTAAAAACGGACATCGCATGATGGATTTGTTGGGCAACTCGCCCTTTGATTTTGTCATGAGCTATGAGGAATCGCAGTTGGAGCGTTTGGAGGGTTTTGTACACCGAACGTTTAACGCGACGGATTTGGTACATTTTGTACGAGCATTGCGGCATATTTACACCCATCACGGCGGTTTGGAGCAGCTATTTACCCAAGGGCAAACGGCAGATTCTCTACAAGGGGCGATTGCCGAACTGCACCACATCTTTTTTGAAATACCCCACGAATTGCGCAGCAGAAAACATTTGGCCAATCCGGAAAAGGGATCGGTAGCCAAGCGCATCAATATGTGTTTGCGCTGGTTTGTGAGAAGCGATAATAGCGGGGTGGATTTGGGCATTTGGAAGGATATACCCGCTTCCAAGTTGTCCTGTCCCTTAGACGTGCACTCGGGGAATGTAGCGCGTAAATTGGGTCTGTTGGACCGCAGGCAAAACGATGCTAAAGCTTTGTTGGAACTCGATAGCCGATTGCGGGTATTGGATAAAAACGATCCTGTAAAATACGATTTTGCCCTTTTCGGCCTGGGGATCTTCGAGGGATTTTAATTGCTTAAAACAAACTAGGGCATGGGGATTTTAGCTCCTCATGCCCTAGTGATATCGTTAGATTCCCTTTAAATCGATGGACTCCGTTTCGAGTATTTCGACTTGGCGACCCATTTTCTTTTGAATGATTTTAAAGTGGTGTTCGTCATCGGGTGTAATCAGCGAAATGGCTTTGCCCAATTCATGCGCACGTCCCGTTCGGCCGATGCGGTGCACGTAGTCGAGTGGGGAGCGGGGCAATTCGTAATTGATCACATAGGGCAGGCCCTCAATGTGTATACCCCGACCGATTAAATCTGTTGCTATTAAAACATCGGCATCGCCAATTTTAAAGTCGGCCAAATTATCCATACGCGCTCCTTGCGATTTTTTACCGTGAACAGCCAAGGCATTGATGCCGTTTTTCTTTAGTTTTTCAACCAAGTTTTCTGCTGTTCTCGTCGAAGAAACAAAAATCAAAACCGGGGAAATGTGCTGTTCTTTAATCAGGTACCTCAAAAAGGGACCCTTGTTTGCTGCGGCAACCCGATAGGCCACTTGCTCGATCGATTCCAATTCCGTAGCTTCTTCTTTGACTTCGATTACTTCCGGTGTAATGCCCAAGGTAGTCTTGATTTGGCTCACTTTGTCGTTTAGCGTCGCCGAAAACATAATGGTTTGCTTTTTGGCGGGGATCATCGCCAGTATGCGATTCATCTCCTCTTCAAAACCCAATTGAAACATCTTGTCCGCCTCATCTATAATCAGGTATTCCAAGGCTGAAATCGACAGGGCATTCTGATCGATTAAATCCAATAAACGACCTGGAGTAGCGATGAGTATCTCGGTACCGTAGATGTTTTTCATCTGCGGATTAATCGATACCCCACCGTATACAGCCATACAGGGCACCGGACGTCTGAGCGCCGGTTGTAAGTCTTGATAGGTCTTTTCGATCTGTACCGCTAATTCTCGAGTGGGCACCAGTACCAATACCTTGATTTGACGACTCTTGTCATAGGTTTGATGCTGTATGTTTTGCAACAAGGGCGCCACGAAACAAAGCGTTTTTCCCGAGCCCGTTTTCGCAATTCCCATCACGTCCTTTCCCTTGAGGATTAGGGGGATGGTTTGCGTTTGAATTTCAAAGGGTTTTAACAAGCCCAATTGATTGATCGCTTTACTCAAATGAGACGATATTCCTAGTGATTGAAATGACATAAAATGATTTAAGCTACAAAGGTACTGTTTTTATAGCGGATTTTTAGTGCTTAAATCCAGTGACTACTCCGCTGATTTTTTGCTCGTTTTAAAGCGAATCAAACGCGTTAAACCCGCGGTTAGTGCAGTCGGTTTTTTGCGTGAGCTGCGCCATTGATTTTTAGAATTAACGTTTTAACAGTCGCTTTTTTAAATTTTAAGCGGTCTTTTAAAGCGGTTCGTTCGTGAATGTTTATATTTACACCTTTTACTTTTAGAATCTGTAATTATAAAATCAATATATGGTATTTGATATTTTTGAAACCTTAACCTTTGCGTGCTTGGTGCTCTTAATGGGCTTTTTTATCGTTAAAAAAGTAAAGTTCTTTCAGGACTATAACATCCCCGAACCCGTGGTTGGGGGCTTTGTCGTAGCGCTTATCCTCTATTTGATCTACTACTTTAGCGGGATGAGCTTTGAATTTGAAACCTCCTTGCAAACCGCAATGATGTTGTTTTTCTTTTCATCCATAGGATTGAGTGCCGATTTTGCGCGATTGAAGCGCGGGGGTAAACCCTTGGTGATTTTTGTCTTACTCACCGGTGGCTTTATATTTGTGCAAAACGTCTTTGGTATCTCGGTGGCTAACCTGGTGGGCTTGGATTCGAGTTACGGATTGATTGCCGGCTCGATTACCTTGACCGGCGGACACGGTACAGGGGCTGCGTGGGCCAGTGATTTGACCAAGACTTTCGGAATTAGCGGTGCCTCGGAACTCGCCTTAGCCTGTGCCACCTACGGCTTGGTTATGGGCGGCGTTATAGGCGGACCCGTAGCGAAGTACCTCCTCAATAAAAACAAAATCAAACCCAAAGACCAGACCGAAGAGGATGTGGTGACTGAGAATTTTGAAAACCCCTTGTTTAAGCGCCGCATCAACGTACACAACATGATTGAGACGCTGACCATGTTTGCGATTTGCATAGCCTTAGGACAGTTTTTGTTTATGTACTTTAAGGGTACTTGGTTGGAATTGCCCAATTTTGTGTGGTGTTTGTTTATCGGAGTACTCATCCGAAACGTCATGGCGCATTTTACTACTTATATCGTTAACGATCACGCCGTGGATGTTTTGGGAAATACCGGATTATACCTGTTTTTAACCATTGCTCTGATGTCGTTACAACTGTGGCACTTGGCAGGTTTGGCCACGCAAATACTCGTTGTACTCCTGGCGCAAACCGCTTTGATGGTTTTCTTCGCCATTTTTGTTACCTACCGCGTTATGGGAAGGGATTACGACGCCATAGTACTCAGTGCGGGGCATTGCGGATTTGGATTGGGCGCCACACCGACAGCGGTGGCCAATATGCAGGCAATAACCAGCAAATACGGTCCGTCGCACAAGGCTTTCTTAATCGTACCCATGGTAGGTGCTTTCTTTGTCGACATCATCAACAACGTCTTTATCAAGTTGTTCGTGAGCTTTTTAGCATAATACTAAGACTTGGTTCTATAAATAAAAAAAATGGCTAAACGGCAATCGACCGCTTAGCCATTTTTTTATGTAAAAACAGCTGTACTATTCGGGTTTCCTCCCTGTCTGAAACGGCTATAGCGACGGGTAATCCGGTATATCCGCAGCAGCGGGTAGTTGGATGAGACCGTCGACCATAACGAGTTTTCTATCGGCCATATTGGCCAATTCTTCATTATGGGTGACTATGACAAAGGTCTGTCCAAACTCATCGCGCAGTTTAAAGAACAACTGATGCAAGTTTTCTGCGGTATGCGTATCGAGATTTCCCGAAGGTTCGTCGGCAAAAATAACCTGTGGTTTATTGATTAAAGCCCGAGCGACCGCTACCCGTTGTTGTTCGCCACCCGAAAGTTGTGAAGGGTAGTGTTTTTCGCGATGGCTCAGTCCCAAGTATTCCAAGAGTCTGCGCGCTTCAGCTTCGGTTTCTCTCTTATCTTTTCCCGCTATAAATGCGGGTATACAAATATTTTCCAATGCGGTAAACTCGGGTAGGAGCTGGTGGAACTGAAAGATGAATCCCAGGTTTAAATTGCGAAAGGCCGACAGTTCTCGATCATTGAGTTTTAGGGTGTTCTGGCCGTTTATAAACAAGGAGGTGCCGTCGGAAGCCGCGGGTTTATCCAAGGTTCCCAGTATTTGAAGCAAAGTGGTTTTACCGGCACCAGAGGCGCCTACTATCGATACAATTTCCCCTTTCTTAATGTGTAAATCGACTCCTTTTAAGACCTGTAATTGGTCGTAATACTTTTCAATACGAGTGGCGTGTATCATCGGTTTGCTTTTTATACAAAGTAACAATGTTTTTATATAGAATAAAATTTATCCCTCTTTTTTTTAATCAAAATTCGGTTTGCGTACTTTTTTAGAAGCTATTTTTTAACTTTTTTTAGTTTGTTAAAATATATAATTATATTCTATTAATTTATATTTTTACCTCAAAGGGTGTTTTTAAATACTTCACTGGGCTGTTTTGTAATATTTTATATATATACCGTTGCTCGTTTTGTTGCGATTAAGTGTTAGAGATGTCCTTTTGTATGGGTAGAACTGTTTGTCAACGCGTTGATAAACCATCGAGTGCTTCGAGTGATAAAAGCGATTCAAACAAAAAATACTTTAAAACACAGACATCCAACCTTTCCGATTGTTCTATTAGTTGTGGGTAGCACATGAGCGGCTGAAAGCGCGGATTCGTCAAAAAAACGAGGAAATTATGAAATACAAAATGATGGTACTAACCCTAATTCTCCTGATGGTTGGTTGCCAAAAAAAGGTGGAAAAAAAATCTACGACTATACCTGAGCCCGTAAATATTGAGTTCACTTTAATCGGTATGGGTAATCTATTGGGAAATGGAAGTGAAGGTATAGAAGCAGGAAGCTTGTGGATTACCGGCCAAAGCGAATGGAACGATTTGATCGAAAAAATGAATACCCTCTATGCGGTTTCCGATACGTTTATTGAAAGCGATATCGATTTTACAACCTTCGACGTGATTGCTTCTTTTGACATTGTACGGCCACATACGGGTTATGTGGTACAGGTAGATAAAATTACCGACGATTCCAACAATAGAATTGTTCAGGTAGCCCTGCGCGTAAACAACAACGGTTTTGAGGTGCCCTCCCAGCCTTACTATTTGATTAAAATGTCCAAAAGCGGCAAAACAGTGATGTTTCAATAGACATTTTTGGAGCCGTACAACAGTATAAAACTCGGTGGCTAATACTCGAAAGGCTATGCTGGTTGACAAGTGTTTGACGACTGTTATTGCTAGGCTGTTTTTTGTCGGCTGGGTTTGAATCGAGTTGGCGCAACGGATGTCGGAATGTGCGGAAGCATGGGGCCTACTTGAACAAGAGTTCCTTTAGAAGGTATTCCAATCCCACAAAGGCAATACTGCAATTCGAATTAAATTTCGCATTGCCGCAAGCTCCACAATATGTTGAATCTAGGATAGAACAGGGGAATTATACCTTAGAAAGAATATGTCGGCCGATACAAAATCCGTCTAGCTACTATAACTATACTCGGGTTTTTAATCGTAAAATAGATCAATCGAGAAGGAGCTCCTAGCGCTTCTGAAAAAATATGAGTTAAACGAGGATAAAACAACATACTTATGAAAGCAACAGTATGTATGATTATAACGGTTTTACTCGGCGGACAATGGGCACAGGCGCAACCCGAGGTTTTGATAGCAAACACTTAGTTTTTGCAACAGTTAATCGTCCACAGCGAAGTAGCACCCATTCCCGTGAATGAAGAGATTAGCTTTTTATGTTTGGCGTTGGCGAAGATACCATGACGACTATAGTCTGTCCAAGTGGGGGCGGCAGTTTCTTGGGAAGAAAATTAGTATATATCGGTGATACTCATTTTCAAGTAAACTCCCATATTACTTTAGACATCTTATGTACGAAGAGAGAAAAACAGGGAAGTTGCTTTGCCGTATATCGGCATTTTTAGCGATGCACCCGTATGGCCTTATCGGACCAGGCAGTATAGTATTCGCAATTTAGTCGATCAGATCACTCAAAGGAGTTAATTATTGAGAATGAAGCGGGTAATCGAACGATTTACAACAACCGACTTTTAAGTGTGTCGAATTTTGACAAGAGTTCCTTTAAGAGGTATTCCAGTCCCGCACAGGAAATGCTGCAATTCGAATAAAATTTCGCATCGCCGCAAGCTCCCCAACATGTTGAAACCTTGGATAGAATAGGGAAACTATGCCGAAAAGAGCTAGTCTCGTCTCATATAAATTCCATATCGCTTCACGGATTAGGTCTCTAAATCGTAAAAATAAGCGCTGCGGAAGGAGGGGTATTGGTGTCGGAAAAGTTACTTATAAAATCGCGATAGGTTGCTGAATCTATCAAGAAGCACAGTGGTGTAGTTTTAAAGTACTCCGATAAGCCCTCGGAAGAAAACCTACATTTTCACATTTACTTAATATTTTTTATAGAATAAAAGCGATATATTTGATATATAAATATATATTGAAATGAATAGCTTATTGTTGTTTTTTGTTTCGATTACTTTAGGTAGCTGTCAAAGCAAAGTTGCTTTTACCGATAAACCGAATACAAAAAGAGAAATCCAGATGAATGAAAGAAATCCCCATAGCGAAATCGCTATTTTTGCCGGCGGCTGTTTTTGGTGTACCGAGGCGATATTCACTTCTTTAAAAGGCGTGGAAAGCGTTTGGCCAGGCTATATAGGCGGGCATATAGAAAACCCAACGTACAAAGAAGTTTGCACCGGTAATACCGGACATGCAGAAGCGATTGAAGTGGTTTATAACCCCTCGCAAATCAGTTATAACGAATTGCTGGAAATATTTTTTGCCACTCACGATCCAACGACCCTGAATAGACAAGGCGCGGATGTAGGAACGCAGTACCGCAGTGAAATTTTCTACACCAATACCGATCAAAAAGAAGATGCCCAAGAGTATTTGGATATTTTGATCAATGAAAATGTATACGGGCAACCGGTAGTTACTCAGATATCTGCAGCGACCAAGTTTTACCGAGCAGAGGATTACCACAAAAATTATTTTGAAAGAAATGGAGGGGAGCAATATTGCCAATTGGTCGTGTCGCCCAAGGTAGCCAAGTTCAAAAAGAACTATGCGAGCAAACTCAAATAAAAGCTGGCACGGATATTGAAAAGTTAGTTAGTAGAACATCAAATGTTTACTTATGAATGACTTACAATTAAGATCGGCTGCTTCATCTAGAAAATACACCCAATTGGTTTGGAGTGTTTTCTTGGATGCAGTAGGTTATTTATCCTATTTAATCCCTTTTTTAGGGGAGTTTAGCGATGTTATTTGGGCACCTATAGCCGGATTGCTCTTGGCGCGTATGTATAAAGGTACAGTGGGTAAGGTAGGGGGAACCATCGCCTTTATCGAAGAATTGTCGCCGGGCTTGGACTTTATACCGACTTTTACGCTCACTTGGATTTATACCCATTACATACAGAAAAACCCCACTTTGTAAAAATTTTGGCGGTGGGTTGATTGAAATTTGCCCGACAATTGCTTTTAGAAAGTATAGCGCTGTAAATCCGCGACAACCGCAAACCGTTACGCTTAAAATATAAATGAAAAAAGGCAACTGAGAAGTTGCCTTTTTTCATAATCTATATTATGATTTTTCTTCTTTGTTGAAGTAAACGAGGTAGTAATACATCTGTTTTTCTTCGTCCCATCCCTTTTCGATGAATTTCTCTGCGCTTTCCGGATTGATAAAATCCAATTTGATTTGGATATTGGTATCTAGAGCGATAACGTTTTTAATTTTCTTACGCGCATCGCTAACCGCATTGTTTGCAATGGGGAAATTGGTCGTGTCTTCAATGCTGTATTTCTCGCCACGATCGACTTTGTAGTTTTTAAACTCCGAAATTAAATCGGGATTGTCGATGACTTCGTTTAAAAAGTTGGTTTCTTCAAACTCGTCATTTTTGGCAAAATAATTGACCGAACGGTTCATAAACATCACCTCTTCTTTTTTGTCTTCTGCCGGAAGCACAACGTCCTTTGCAAAATCTTGACAGAATTTTAAATACTTTTTAGTCATAAAGTTTTCGTCCTGAAAAGCGTCTACCGACAAAAAGTGCTCCAGCCAATAACGCGCGTCATAACGGTTGCTATCGATGGTTAGGATTTTAAAACCCTCTTCTTTTTTATAGTTAAAGATGATACAGCCCTTGTCTAGTTTATTCAGGTTGATTCCCTGTTGTAAAATCATTTCCAAATTGCTGCCCTTTTCTTCAAACTGAAGAAAATCTGCTTTAATCTCACTTTTAAAAATACCAATGGCATCGACTATGTTGTTGTCTATGGATACATTGGTTAAATAAGTGACGTATACCTCTCCATTTTTAATGTGTGGATGGTTGGATTGTTCGTGTAAATGGCGGGTAATCTTTTTAGCTACTTCCTGAACGTTTTCTGCCGAAGGCGCATTGAAAAGCTCGTTGCTAAAATTGTACATTTCATTATATTCTAAATCGACATCATGGGCAAATTGAAAATAGTTTTCTTCTTTTTCTCGAAAGGGCTTAAAGAAATACTCCTTTAACAAGGGAGCGATTTCATCGTTTAAATGATAAGGTTGTTCCGATAAAAAAATGGCTTCATTACGACTTTTATTCCCCACGCGGTGAATGCTAAGCGTTTCAATATGAGCATTGAATAGATTAATCATATAGTAAAGAGTAAGGAGTAAGTAAAACTTACTATTGGTAAAAAAATTAAATCAAATAGGAAAAACTGGAAAAATTAATTCCAGTTGTCTTCATAACCAAAATCTTCAAAGCTATCGTCCCCGTCAAAGAGGTCGAAATCCTCCTCGTCCATTTCGTCGTCAAATTCCCCGAAGATATCTTGTTCAGACATGGGGGCATTGTCAAAGTTCTTTAACATGGAATCCACCGGTAGTTCGCCATGTGCAAAGAGTAAATCCGGGTAGATTACCCCAATTTGCTTTTCCTCAACCGCGGCTAATTCAACGAAAAAGGTCCACATATTTAAAAAATCATATACATAGATGATTTTGTTGTTTTCCGGATTTAGGAGTTCATTAATCGCGTAAGCTGCCATGGTTTTTTGTTCACCCGCAATTTCGCCGGTATCAAATAAGGGAATTTCTTCTTCTTGCTGTGCCCAGTCGGCATCACAAGTGTAAAAAGAAGCGACCTCCATGCCGTCAAAACCAAATGCATTGACAATTGCATTGTGTAGATCCTCTAAAGAGTCCTCTTCCAAAATAGCGATATCTCGAAATATATCTTCTTCTGTATCAAGTATTACTCTGAATTTATAAACCATAATCTGTTGCTTTGTTAAAAGACAAAGGTAAACTTAATATCATTTTAAAAGGAAAAACTTTGGTTTGTTTTTCTAATTATTTTGATATAGACACCGTCTATTCTGAGTTTCAATTTATTATAAAAGCAAAGGTTTTTTTGCCACACACAGCAAAAATTACAGCTCATCCCCATAATTCAACAGTTGGGTTCTTCTTTTTTTTTTAGCAGCGTTAAAGCAGCGACATTTGAATCATCAAACCAAAAAACGCGAAACGATGAATTTTTTTGTACTAGCCGGAATCACACTGATCAATTTTGTTGTTCCCCATCTGGAATCCTTTTTAAAATGTGATGATTTTTTAACTAAAAATAGTGACATTTGTCTCTGTAATACCGTGGAAGAAAGGGCCGATTACGCAACCGTAGTCCACCGCGCTTTCTCGGAAACGAATACCCTATGAAAAAATTAAACAACAGCTATACTTCCTTTTTGGCGTTTGCATGCCTCTTTAGTTTTGCCGTGGTGGCCAAGATGGAATACAAGGGAAATCACAGCGATTGGGTCGCTTTATTAAATACGGCAAACTCTTGGGTTTTTTTCGGGTTGTTTTTGTTTTACAGCAACGGTATGACATTTCTTCAAATTCAAAAGCGCTTCGACCGCAAACTCATGGAAAGCCGATTGTTGTTTTACCTGAATTTGTTTTTGGCTTGGGGCGTGGCGAGTTTATCCTTTTTTTACGCACCGAAGATTTACCAATTTTTGCAACAAATTTTTATCGCGCAAAAACCGCCTGCCGATTGGGTGTTTCACGACCCCTTTCCCAATTTCGCCTTATTTAGTATGAGCTTTTCAATGGCCGTTTTATGGGGGTACTACTTCTATTTTAACGGGCGTAGACAGGCGATACAATTGCAAAGGGAGCGGGTTATTTCCGGCAATGTGTCGGCGCAATTCGAAAGTTTAAAAAATCAGCTCGATCCGCATTTTTTGTTCAACAGCTTAAACGTACTCAACGCCTTAATCGACGAAAATCCGAGTCAGGCGCAGGAGTTTACCCAATCGCTTTCCAAGATTTATCGCTATATCTTGGATCAGAAAAGCAAGGTCTTGATTTCGGTAGAGGAGGAGATCGATTTTGCCAGAACTTATATGCTCTTGCTTCAGATGCGCTTTGAAGACAGTGTCACTTACGACTTTCCCACAGAAATTCAACATGCCGAAGCCAAGGTCGTTCCCTTGTCGTTGCAGTTGCTCTTGGAGAATGTCATCAAGCACAACAAGACCAGCGGTCTACATCCGATTCACATTTCCATCATAGAAACAGCGGATTATTTGATTGTCGAAAACAACCTGCAAAAGAAGAAAACCCATGACGAGCGCAGGGGAATTGGTTTGCAAAACATCGCCGATCGTTATGCTTTGCTGACCTCAAGACAGCTTTTGATCGAGGAAACCCCAGAAAAATTTACAGTAAAATTACCCATACTCATAAAAAACATCAGTACAATGGAAAACATTAGCGAAAAAGAAGAATTGCTCTTTATCAAAGCAAAGAAGAAAGTCGAAAAAATCAAGAAATTCTACAGTCATTTAACCAGTTATTTGGCGGTCAACGCCTTTTTAATGATTGTCAACTTATACACAGAACCCGCCTTTTTGTGGTTTTTATTCCCGCTTTTTGGATGGGGTATCGGTATATTGTCTCACGGAATGCGGGTATACAATTACAAGCTCTTTTTGGGTAGCAATTGGGAGGACAAAAAATTGCAGCAGATTTTGGAAGAGGAAAAACGACGTAGCACCAAATGGGAATAGTTATGAAATACGCGGTCAACGATTCCCAAGTAAAAAGGGCGCAAGCCCTATATGCACAGTCGCAGGTCAAAAGGTTGCGTCGAATTTATTTTAGACTGCTGCTGGCGCTAATCGTCAGTGCAATCCTTATTGTCTTGTATCATTTTCAGTGGATTGAGATAGAGGTTAATGCGGTTTTTTCCATTTATGAGATTCCGGCCTTGTGGTTGTTTTGCATTGGCGTACAATTTGTTTTGTACTATGCCGATCGAATTCCGGTTTTGCGAAATTGGCAGCGCAAACTGCTCGAGAAAACCCTGGAAAAAGAACGGCACTCCTTTGAAAATCAATTTTATAATTCCCATTAACAACGGCCTTAAGCAGCTGTGGATATCTCGGTATCCGGTAAAGGGCCTTGCTTAAAAACCATATACGACAGATGAAAATCATTATCATTGAGGACGAAAAACCTGCGGCGCGACTGTTGGAACGCAAAATTGAAAAGCTGGGATATGCGGTGGAAGTGAAATTGGGATCCGTAGAGGAATCCGTAGCCTGGTTATCACAAAATCCCGCACCCGATTTGATCTTTTTAGACATACAGCTCTCCGACGGCCTGTCCTTTGAAATATTTGAACAAGTGACTATTCGCTCTGCAATTATATTTACTACAGCTTATGATGCCTATGCGCTGCAAGCCTTTAAGCTCAATAGCATCGATTATTTGCTCAAGCCAATTCAAGATGCAGAACTGCTATTTGCCGTGCACAAATTTGTCGATCACCGGAATTCGTTCTTCGAGTTTTCCGAACAACTCAACCTGTTTAAGAAGTTTATAGATACGGGAAACAAACCCCAGTATAAAGAGCGTTTCTCCATTAAAATAGGGCAGCAGATCAAGATTGTAGTCACAGCGGATATCGCGTGTTTTTACAGTGAAAACAAGGCTACATATATCCGAACTAAAGACCATCGCAACTATTTGATCGAGTGGTCGCTCGATCAGTTAGAGGAGTTGGTTGCCCCGGATCAATTCTTTAGAATAAGCCGACAGTTTATCGTAGCGCTTTCGGACATCAAAGACATTGCGGTCTACAGCAATTCTCGACTGCGCTTGTGTTTAAACCATTATAACGAAGAAGAACTCATCGTGAGTCGCGAGCGGGTTAACGAATTTAAAACTTGGATTGGATAAAATTTACCGACCGAAAACAACGCGTTTATCGCGTGAATGGATTGTTTAAAGATATAAAAAACACTTATGATTACATTTTCTTATACCATATTATATGTCTCAGATGTGGCGCGATCGATGGATTTCTACCAAAGCGCTTTTGGCTTTAAGCCAAAATTTCGCAGCCCTGAAAACGATTACGGAGAACTGATTTCCGGAACAACCACCCTGGCGTTTGCCTCTTTAGACTTGGCATCGAGCAATCTGAAAAAGGGTTTTATCCGTAGTGAAATACAAGGTAAGCCCTTCGGAATAGAATTGGGTTTTGTCAGTGAGAACCTAGCGGAAACCCTGGCGCATGCCTTGAGTTGTGGCGGGGTGATTTATGAGGAAATGGTGGAAAAACCCTGGGGACAAACCGTGGCTTATCTGCGAGATTTAGACGGTTTCCTAATCGAGTTGTGCAGTCCTATGGAATAAAGTAGCAGTGCTGCTTTAAAATTATTAATGCAGCACTTTTTTATAACTCAAAAGCATGGAGATTTTAAGGGGTGGCGTGAAAATTTGCAGTTAGGCTTCTCTATTCATCTCTTTTGCTTGCTTCGATATGCTTTAGGGCCAGTTTTCTCGCATTAGAGGCGGCTATTCGTGCTTCTTCCAGTTGTTTTAGATTGGTTTCAATCTGGCTCAGAGCGATTTTTCGGGCATGCGAGGCGGCTACTCGTGCTTCTTCCAGTTGTTTTTGATTGGCTTCGACCTGACTCAGAGCGATTTTCCGGGCATTTGAGGCAGCTATTCGTGCTTCTTCCAGGTGTTTTTGATTGGCTTCGACCTGACTCAAGGCGATTTTCCGGGCGTTAGTAGCAGCATCTTTTGCCTGCGTTAGCGCTAGTATATCGCGTTTTGTAAGCGCTGTGTTTGTGCGCTTATCCTTGGAGGTCAGCACCTTCGTTCCCAGCTGATTGGTCGCGGTTTCCACATCCCTTTTAGCCGCTTCGATATCTTTCTTTGCGGTTTCCACATCCCTTTTAGCCGTTTCAATATCTTTCTTTGCGGTTTCTAAGTCTCTTTTAGCCGTCTCTATATCCGCTTTGGCCGCTTCTAGGTCGCTTTTAGCCGTTTGCATATCTATTTTGGCCTCTTTTATAGCTTCTGCGGCTGTTTTAGTGTCTTTTTTGGCGTTTTCTAGGTCTTTAATGGCCGTGGCGTTATCGCGAATTGCCGCAGCGGTTTGCGAGGCATTGGAAGTGCCCATTTGACTGTCGTTCGGTTCTGAAACTGCAGCAGGTATTTGCGGAGGCATAGGCGGTGCCACAGCCGTATTGGGTGGGCTGTTGGGCGTCTTTACCTGTGCGACGATTTTTACTTGGAAGAGCAGTGTAAATACCACTACTGCTGCCAGAGGGAAGCCGTAGCGGACAGCTTGAATTTTCTGAGTTTTCGATTGGTTGATTTTCATGATTCTCGTTTTTATAAAGGATTGATTAAAAGCGGGTGTAATCGAAGTTTTCAACGGTATTCCCACGGTTTTTAACAGGGTCTTTTGGTAGAGTACAGGACGGGGCGACTGCTGTAAAACGGCCTCATCGGTTAAAAACTCCAGGTTGGCAATCGCCGCGGTTTTTAGTTTCCACATCCACGGATTAAACCAAAACAAACAGCAGAGCAATTGTAAGATTAGTATATCTACCGTGTGCTTTTGGTCGATGTGTACTTTTTCGTGTAGCAGTATGACCTCCAATTCCGCTTCGCTATAGTTGCGGGAATTGTAATAGATGCTGTTCCAAAAGGAAAACGGAGTTCGGTATTCCACTTGGTCGTAGTATCGAATACCGTTGCGGATAAGCGGTTGTTCGACTGTAGAGAGGTGGTGTACTCGACGTATTTTAAGGAGTAATCGGGTCAGCAAAACAAGGGCGGTTGCAGCAATAGTCCCTGAGATTACAAGGGCAAAGTCAAGCGGATGCTCCCGATCTTGGGCGACCGAGGGTAAAGCCGCTATGGGAGCGTCTAAAACATCGGCGGTTATCCAAACGGTTTGGCTAAAGTACCATAAAGGCATTAAGAGCGATAGGAGTAGCCCACTCAAAAAATAATAGCGATTTTGGGTGTAAAAGGTCGTGGGTTGCAACAGTATTTTATACAGTATATAAAATAGGGTCAACAGCAAATTGGCCTTGAAGAGGTAGAGGTATAGCGCTTCCATATTGGATTATTTTTTTTCTATCATTCTGAGTATCTCCTCGAGCTCTTTGGCGCTGATCTTTTCCTCTTGAGCAAAGAAGGAAACCACATCCAAATACGAACCCTCAAAAAAGGAATCCACCGCCTTGGTCATAAACTTACTTCTGTAATCCGTTAGCTTGACCAAGGGAAAGTACTGATGGGTTTTTCCAAAAGCGCGGTAGCCGACATATTTCTTTTCTTCCAAATTGCGAACTATGGT
Organism: Flavobacterium sp. JP2137; assembly: GCF_050562195.1. Classification (GTDB taxonomy): domain Bacteria; phylum Bacteroidota; class Bacteroidia; order Flavobacteriales; family Flavobacteriaceae; genus Flavobacterium. The sequence goes on along the minus strand of NZ_CP191647.1, from coordinate 2,864,537 downwards.
CGAAAGGGTGTTGTAATGCAACTCCTCATCGGTAAGTTCTGCCATAATCTCCTTGACAAATGCCTTTTCGAGCCTCCAGATTACTTGCATGATTTGTTCTTCCTTGTTGGTCAGTTTCTCCATGGTCTTGATATTTAATAATAGCGTTGAAACAAACATAAAACTATTTTTATAGTTATACAACTATTTTTATAGTTTTTAAAAGTTAATTAATTTTTATTCGAACTGGGGTTTATGCTTATCTTTATCGATTGATATAGCGCAGCCTAAGAAAACGATAGCAAATGAAACAAATCATTGAGAATTTTTTCCAATTAAAAGAGAACCATACCAGCATTAGAAAGGAATTAACCGCAGGGCTAATCACCTTTTTGACCATGTCGTATATCTTGGTCGTCAATCCGAATATACTCGCACAAACCGGCATGGACCGCGAGGCCTTGTTTACCACTACAGCCTTGGCAACGATTTTTGCCACCTTGCTGATGGGGTTGTATGCCAAGTTGCCCATAGCTCAGGCGCCGGGTATGGGATTGAATAGTTTTTTTGCCTTTACCGTTGTTTTGACGATGGGCTACAGTTGGCAATTTGCACTGACCGCTGTTTTTATCGAAGGGGTGATCTTTTTGTTTTTGACCTTGTTTAATATTCGGGAGCTGATCGTTAAAAACATACCCGTCATACTCAAGGAATCCATACCGGTGGGGATTGGTTTATTTATCACCTTGATCGGATTAAAGGGCGCTGGAATTATTACTTCAGATGCCAATACCCTGGTTCGCTTGGGCGATTTTTCCCAGCATAGTGTTTGGATTGCTTTTATGGGATTATTGGTAACGGCAATCCTATTTGTAAGAAACATAAACGGAGCAATCTTGGTTGGTATACTCGTGGCTACGGGTTTTGGATTTATACTGGGCGATGTGGTTTGGCCGTCGACCTCGCTGATTGGTTTACCTCCTTCGATTGAACCGATATTCGGACAGGCCTTAGAGCCGATGTTTACACGAGAAGGGTGGAAGCAAATATTGTCGTTGGATATGTTGGTGGTGGTTTTTACCTTTTTATTCGTCAATCTGTTCGATACCGTCGGCACATTGATTGGCGTCATGTCCAAAACGAATTTAGCCGATGCCAATGGGAATTTCCCACAGATGAAGAAGGCCTTGTTTTCCGATGCTATGGGCACCACTTTTGGCGCTGTTTTAGGCACGAGTTCCATTACTTCTTATGTAGAGAGTGCGTCGGGGGTTGCCTCGGGCGGACGTACTGGACTAACCGCCGTAGGCGTGGCATTGATGTTTGGGCTATCCTTGTTTTTTGCCCCGGTGTTTTTAATGATTCCCGCTTCGGCTACCGCTCCTGCTTTAATTATAGTGGGCTTGTTTATGATTTCATCGGTTTCTAAAATCAATTTTAACGATATGAGCGAGGGTTTACCCGCTTTTCTAACCATAGTCCTCATGCCTTTTACCTATAGCATTGCTGAGGGTATCGTCTTTGGAATACTGAGTTTTACCTTTTTAAAGCTCTTTACCGGTAAATACCGACAGATCACGCTAACGCTGGCTGTACTGTCCATACTTTTCCTCGTCAAAATCGTATTGGAAGTGGTTTATAAATAATCGATTTGTTGCGGTTGTCTTTTATTAGGAGTAACTTGTAATCAGGGCATTGTACTAAAAATGGCGTTTGTTCCCTTTAGCGCGATCTGCTCTAGGGTCATTAATAAAAATCAAAGAAATGAAGTTAACCACACAGAAAAACCAGCTTATCACCGTACGCGAAGGCATTCAGCTCCTGGCAGACAGTTACCACATTACCGACCAACAGCCGCTGCCCTTGGTCGTTTTTTGCCATGGCTATAAGGGATTTAAGGATTGGGGCGCTTGGGAGCTGGCCATGCAGGCTATGGCTAAGGCGGGTTTATTTGTCGTAAAATTCAATTTCTCGCACAACGGCACTACTTTGGAAAACCCCTTGGAGTTTGACGACTTAGAGGCCTTTGGCAGAAACACCTATTCGCAAGAGCAAGAAGACCTCAAAGCGGTATTGGATTATTTCAGTTCACGCGATGAAGTCGACCGCAGTCAAATCGCGCTAATCGGACACAGTAGAGGTGGGGGAACGGTATTGGTTCAAGGTTCGGAAAACCCAATGGTTACCAAAATCATCACTTGGGCCGGTGTGGCCGATTTCAAGAGGCGATTTCCGCAGGGACAGCGCTTTGAGAAGTGGAAGGAAGAGGGCGTTTTTTACAGCGTAAACGGGCGCACCCAACAAAATATGCCGCATTACTTTTCGTTTTACGAAGACTTCGAACGGCATGAGCGTCAATTCGACATTCAAAATTGTGCACAACACCTCAAGAAACCCCTGCTAATCATACAGGGTATGGCCGATGAAGCGGTGCCGGTCAAGGAAGCGGAATGGCTGCATCTATGGGCTAAAAATTCGGAATTATACCTTTTGGAAGAGGCCGATCACGTCTTTGGCGCGCGACACCCTTGGCATAAAAAAGAGCTACCGCTTGATCTCTTTAAAGTAGTGAGTCAAACGGTAGCTTTTTTAAGGAAGTAAGCAGCTGTTTTTGCCGCTTTATGCTTTGCTTTTAGTCGTGGTAAAATAGGTTTTTTGCGCTTCGAGTACCAAGTAAAACTGCACGCCAAACAACAAACTAGCCGCTACCAAATGCAGGGTTTGTCCGCCAAAGGGAAAGTGCCAATAGTACATCGCTATACCCGAGCCAATTTCCAAAGCCAATAAAACCATGACCCAATTGAGTTTGTCGTAGCCCAGTTCTTTACGTCTGTTTCTCAAAAACAGAAAGAGATTGACAAAGGCCACTACAAACGAAAACGTTCGGTGAACATAAAAATCCAAAGTGGGGTCGTTGAGCCACAAATATTCGTTTCCGATACCCGCACGCACTTGTTCGTCCACAAACTGCCTTACCTGTGTTCCCAAAACCACTTGAATCAGGGTTAGTAACAGGGCGATATATAGGAATATGATGAATTTTGAATCGTATTTTTTGGGTTCCTTTTTCTGTCGCGCTATTCGAACGATATAGATCAGTATGGCCACAATAACCAAGGCCATTATCATGTGTACGGTGATTTTAATGGGATTGAGTACGGAAAACACCACCGTAGCACCAAGCCAGGCTTGGAAGCCCATCAAAAATACGACGAGCCACGACAAGGCGACCAATTTCTTTTGAGTGCGCCAAAAGCCGAAGGAAAGCACCGCCATCACCACACAGGCAATTCCCGCAATGGCCCCACTGAGTCGATTGAGGTATTCGGTCCAAGTGTGTTTGGCATTAAAAGTAGCATAATCGTGTTTGGTGTATTTGGTCCAGTTTTCGGAAGCATACACCTCTGTGGTGGTAAAGTCGTGATTGGCCACCCACAGACTTTCATCGTGTATGATTACCTGACCTTTTTTAAACTCGTGGTTGGGTTGCCATAAAATTTCCGAAACATCGGTAGGCGGAATATAGTATCCAAAACATTTGGGCCAGTCTGGGCATCCCATACCCGAACCGGTCATGCGAACTAAGGCTCCGGCAAAAATCACCACATAAACCAATACCAGTGATGTTTTTGCCCAGGGTAAAAAATAATTTTTCATAGTGTTGGGCTTATTTTGCGGCACCCTCTTTGGAGAGTCCCATTTTTTGCGCTTTATCCATCATAAATCGATGGGCTGCTTCGTATTCGTTGGGAATGATTCCCTCCAAAATAGCTTCTTTAATCGCCTCTTTTAAAACGCCAATTTCGCGTGATGGTGGGAGGTTAAATTCGGCCATGATCTCTTCACCGGAAATAGGCGGCTGAAATTGGCGCACGTGATCTCGGGCCTCTACTTCAACGATTTTATTTCGTACAATCTTAAAATTGTGGTGGTATTTTTTGTATTTAATCGCGTTTTTGGTGGTGATATCCGCTTCGCACAATATCATCAAGTCCTCTACATCTTCTCCTGCGTCAAAAATCAGGCGGCGCACCGCTGAATCCGTCACGGTTTTCTGCGATAAAACCACGGGCCTGGAGCTCATGGTTACCATCTTCTGCACGTATTTCAACTTGTGATTGAGGGGCATGTGAAGGCGTTGAAAAATTTTGCGCACCATTTTACCCCCAACGAATTCGTGTCCGTGGAAGGTCCAGCCCTGTTTTTTGTTAAAGCGCTTGGTGGGTGCCTTGCCAATATCGTGCAATAGGGCCGACCAACGCAACCATAAATCGTCGGTTTTGGTGCTGATGTTGTCCACGACTTCTAAGGAGTGGTAGAAATTGTTTTTGTGGGTGTGTCCCTCGATTTCTTCCACCTGATTTAGCGCGGTCAATTCCGGCAATATCAAATCGAGCAATCCCGAATTATAAAGCAATAAAAAACCCTTAGACGGGGTTGCTGTCGCTAATATCTTGTGGAGCTCATCCACGATGCGCTCCCCGGAAATAATTTCTAAACGCTGGTGATTTCGGTTGATGGCCTCGAGCGATTCCGCTTCGATGACAAAGTCCAATTGAGCGGCAAATCGGATGGCGCGCATCATTCTCAGCGGGTCGTCAGAATAGGTTATATCCGGATTTAACGGGGTTTTGATCACTTTGTTTGCCAGGTCTTCCAAACCGTTAAACGGATCGACTAAACGTCCGAAATCGGACTGATTAAGACTGAATGCCAGGGCGTTGATCGTGAAATCTCGACGGTTTTGATCGTCTTCTAAGGTGCCGTCTTCCACCACGGGATTGCGGCTTTCAAAGTGATAGGATTCCTTGCGTGCTCCTACAAATTCAATATCCATATCGTCAAAGCGCAGCATCGCGGTACCGTAATTTTTAAATACCTGTACCTTGGGTTGATTGGGCAGTAATTTGGACACTTCTAAGGCGAGTTCAATACCGCTGCCAATAGCGACGATATCGATGTCTTTTTTAGAATTGCGCTGCAAGAGGTAGTCCCTCACAAATCCGCCAATTACATAACAGTCCAAGGAAAGGTTTTGCGCAGCTTGTGAGATGTATTCAAAAATGGGATGCGTTAGCGCATCTTTATAACTTAAGGGTTGCTTCATAATTTGGATTCAAGAAATAGCACGCTGACTTATTTTCTAATTATAGTCACTTTGCTATCTGTTGTCAGTTTAATAATCGTCGAGGGCGGGATAGCTTTTCGATCTTGGTGCAAATTTACCACATAGTCTACACCTTCCAAAATTATGGGGTCGATTTCTTGAAAAGTTCGCGCTGTAGCAGATCCGCTAAGGTTTGCCGAAGTCGATACCAAAGGCGATTTCATGCGTTCGATCAACCGAAAGCAAAAGGGATCCGTTACTATGCGAACCCCTAAGGAGTCGTCTGCTGCAATGAGTTCCTTGGCCACGTTTTTGGGGTGATCCAAAATCAGCGTAGTGGGCTTGTCGGAAAATTCGATGATCTGCCAAGCTACTTCGGGTATTTCTTTAAAGATATGATGCAACATACGGTCGCCGTTAATCAATACAATCATGCTTTTGGATTCCGCTCTTTTCTTTAGGGCAAATATCTTTTTTATCGCTTCGGGGTTGTTGGCATCACATCCCAAACCCCAAACCGTATCGGTTGGGTATAGTATAATCCCTCCTTTTTGTATTGCTTCAAAAGCGTTATGTACCTCTTTTTGAATCTCTTCCATGATGTGAATGCCGTTATTTTTTATCGTATAAATAGGGGCTAAAATTAGTGAAATAATAGCTTATAGGCTAACAAAATCAAGCGAAAGTCAATAAAATATCAGGGCTCAATAATTAAGTTTTTTTTAAGAAAGGTGTTCGCGATTTGAACTATATTTATGATGGGCTAAAAAAAGAGACTTTTTTGGTTCATTAATCTACAAATACCCCTTTATGGAATTTAATAAACAGGAGATTTTGGCTCATTGCCAAGCCTTTTCGAAAAATACTTTAATGCAGACTTTGGACATCGAATTTATAGATGCCGGACCGGAGTTTTTAACGGCAAAGATGCCTGTAAACGCGCGGGTTCATCAACCCTTAGGATTATTGCACGGCGGTGCTACCGTGGCTTTGGCCGAAAGCGTGGGCAGTTCGGCCTCTTTTATGTTGATCAATACCGACGAGGAGGAGGCGCGCGGCATAGAAATCTCCGCCAATCACCTCAGGAGCAAGCGCGATGGAACGGTTTACGCGACGGCGCGCATTTTGCACAAGGGGCGAACGCTGCACCTGTGGGAGATTCGAATTACCGATGAAGACGACCGACTGATCAGCATTTGTAAAATCACCAACATGATATTAAAGAAGTAGATACATGGCTTTATTTGAACAAGCACGACAACACTTGGCACAGCAAAAGCCCTTCGTCATTTATTCAAAAGCAGCACAGCAAAGCATAGTGGGACTCTTTCAAAACGATGCGGATTTACACCTTTTGGAAGATTATACCGCTGGCGGATTTGTATGTGCGCCCTTTGCCGCTGAAAAACCGGTATTTATCCCCTACGACAGCTCGACAAGCCTTGTGGAAGCTTGGCAGCCCGAGGCTGTTTCTGCGCGAGAAGTGCCGTTGAACTACGCGGAACAAGACAAAGCCGATTTTGAAGCACTGGTGCGAAAAGGCGTAGAGGCCATCGAAGCGGGCGCTTTTGACAAAGTGGTTTTTTCGAGAAAGGAAACCTTAAATCGGGATGCTGGAGATGTGTTGGAATTGTATAAAAGATTGAAATCTACCTATCCCACGGCATTTTGCTATTTGTTTTTTCACCCCCAAGTAGGGATGTGGATGGGGGCAACACCCGAGCAGTTAATTCGAGTGTCCGATGACCAGCTCTATACGATGGCCTTGGCCGGTACCCAGGTAAATCGACAGCAGCAAACAGTGGTTTGGGGCGAGAAGGAGCAGCAGGAACAACGGTTTGTCACCGACTTTATCGTGGATTCCCTTCGCCCGTATTTAAGTGATTTATCCACTACAAAGCCCTTTACGGCCTATGCAGGTAATGTGATGCATATCCGCACGGATATACAGGGAACACTGAGCGATCGTGGCGATTTAAAAAACATACTCGATCAACTGCATCCCACACCCGCTGTTTGCGGCATGCCCAAAGGGGATTCTCGCGATTTTATACAGCGTGAAGAAGGCTACGATCGAAAGTATTACAGCGGTTACCTAGGAGAGCTCAACGGCGCTATAGCCGAACACTTACCCGGACAAAGCGATTTGTTTGTCAATTTGCGATGTATGGAAATTGAGAAAAACCAAATACATTTGTATATCGGTTGTGGCATAACCAAAGACAGTATTCCCAGCGATGAGTTTATGGAAACCGCCTACAAATCACAAACGATGAAAAAAATAATAGAAGCATGATGAAATTAGACATATTGGCCTTTGGCGCACATCCAGACGACGTGGAATTGGGCTGTGGAGCCACGCTTTCCAAAGAGATGTCCTTGGGCAAAAAGATAGGAATTATCGATCTGACTCGTGGCGAGTTGGGCACTCGAGGCTCCGCGGATATTCGCGATCAGGAAGCCGCAGCAGCGGCAAAAATCATGGGGATTTCAGTTCGAGAGAACCTGCGATTCCGCGATGGATTTTTTACCAACGATGAAACACACCAATTGGAAGTCATTCGAATGATGCGCAAATACCGTCCGGAAATCGTGTTGTGCAATGCTGTAGACGACCGCCATATCGACCATAGCAAGGGCAGTAAATTGGTGTCAGACGCGGCATTTTTGTCGGGTTTGCGCCGCATAGAAACCCAGCTCGACGGTCAGTCACAACAAGCATGGCGTCCCAAGGTGGTTTACCACTATATACAGTGGAAAAATATAGAACCCGATTTTGTCGTAGACGTCACGGGATTTATGGACACGAAAATTCAAGCGGTTATGGCCTATAGCTCGCAGTTTTATGAGCCCGGTTCCAACGAGCCCATCACGCCAATTACCTCGAAAAACTTCTTGGACAGCATCAGCTATCGCGCTCAGGACCTCGGCAGATTGATTGGAACAGACTTTGCAGAAGGATTTACCGTAGAGAGGTATTTGGCTGTCAATAGTTTAGATGATTTGATATGATTTTTCTCAAAAAACCTTTGGAGACAAAGGAAATATGGCTATATTTGCAACCGTAAAACAATAGACGGTGATTGTAGCTCAGTTGGTTAGAGCGTCGGATTGTGGTTCCGAAGGTCGGGGGTTCGAGACCCCTCATTCACCCCAATCGCAGGATTTAAGTTTTACACGGTGATTGTAGCTCAGTTGGTTAGAGCGTCGGATTGTGGTTCCGAAGGTCGGGGGTTCGAGACCCCTCATTCACCCAGAAACAGCAGCCTGTTATCTTCGGATAACAGGCTTTTTTTGTGGAATAATTTTAGCTGTTTTCTTTGGGTTGCGTAGCATTCGAAATGGGATCAATCCTAAATGTTGTGTTTATGCAAAAATAGTGACTAATCTATATAAGAAGAATTCTATATCTCTTACGCCTCTAAACTGAGTTCTAAAAGCTTTGATTTTGGCATTAAAGGATTCTGCAGAAGCATTGGTACTTCTGTTGTCAAAATAGTTTAAAATAGATTGATAGTTTAGCTGTATGGTATTGACTACCGTATTAAATGTTTTGAGATTACTGTTTTCGATTTTATTATACCAATGTGCTAGTTTAGTGTAAGCGACTTCTTTTACTGTTGTTGTATTATAAATGTTTCGCAGTCCTTGTACAAGATTGTAAGCTTGTTTTATGACAGGAAATTCTCTAAAGATAATTTTTGATCTAGTTTTTTGATTTTCAGTCCATTTATCGCTATCCATGCATAGCAAATATCTACTTCTTATTAGGAGTTGTTTTGGAGTGTCTCCGTTCTCAAACTCTTGAGCAACGTACGCTATATTTGCTTTCCTGGCCTCTTTAATAGCTTGATTCTCGTTATCCAACGCTTTCCAGCGTTCCTGAATACGAATGTCTTGTAAGGCTTCTATGGCTAATTTTTGTACATGAAAACGATCAGTTACTTGTATGGCGTTAGAAAAACTCTTGCTTACAATGTTTTTCATAGAACTAGCCATATCTAAGGTTACTTCGCGTACTTTTCTTCTAATTTTTGAGCTGATAGTAAGTAGTTTCTCTACAATAGGTTCAACCTTAGTTCCTGAAAATATGGCTACTAAGCTTCCCTTTTTTCCTTTAGCTCTTTTATTGGTTATGATTGTATATAATTCCCCCTTAGACAATGCTGTTTCGTCTATAGAAAGATAAGGACCTATGTTCTCGGGATATATAAGCCATTCTTTTGCGTGATCCTTTACACTCCAATTACGAAAGTCACTTAAGGATTCTTTGTATTGTCGCTGTAGTTTTTTGCCATCCACACCAAAGAAACCACCAATGGTACGACAGTCACTGGTCTTAGTATCGATTAATTTCTTTTAAAAAAGAAGCGAACTCTGTTGTCATACGAGTTCCCTTAGCTACTAATTCCCAGTCTCTTTGCACTAATTTGCGAGATTCCTTCTCAAGCCATCTTCGGCGTTTCACATGAAGATAAACACTGTTTCCTCGCAAGGGAAAGTCTTGTATGGTGGTTTCGTTGTGGAAACCGTGAGCAACCAAGATAAGGTCCTGATGCTCTATGGGAACAACATTGCGCTCTTCAAAATAAAGATGCATAATTTCTGCTTGCTTGGTGGTTTTTACCAAATCAAAATGCTCTACTAAGAATTCGGGTAATATCAATTTAAGTAACTCTACATAGTTGTCCACAGTATCTCTTTTTTTTGCAAAAATCGGAAGTTTTTTTTAATTCACACACAACTTTTGAGAATGATCCCAGGAAATTCTCTAAAGATAATTTTTGATCTAGTTTTTTGATTTTCAGTCCATTTATCGCTATCCATGCATAGCAAATATCTACTTCTTATTAGGAGTTGTTTTGGAGTGTCTCCGTTCTCAAACTCTTGAGCAACGTACGCTATATTTGCTTTCCTGGCTTCTTTAATAGCTTGATTCTCGTTATCCAACGCTTTCCAGCGTTCCTGAATACGAATGTCTTGTAAGGCTTCTATGGCTAATTTTTGTACATGAAAACGATCAGTTACTTGTATGGCGTTAGAAAAACTCTTGCTTACAATGTTTTTCATAGAACTAGCCATATCTAAGGTTACTTCGCGTACTTTTCTTCTAATTTTTGAGCTGATAGTAAGTAGTTTCTCTACAATAGGTTCAACCTTAGTTCCTGAAAATATGGCTACTAAGCTTCCCTTTTTTCCTTTAGCTCTTTTATTGGTTATGATTGTGTATAATTCCCCCTTAGACAATGCTGTTTCGTCTATAGAAAGATAAGGACCTATGTTCTCGGGATATATAAGCCATTCTTTTGCGTGATCCTTTACACTCCAATTACGAAAGTCACTTAAGGATTCTTTGTATTGTCGCTGTAGTTTTTTGCCATCCACACCAAAGAAACCACCAATGGTATGACAGTCACTGGTCTTAGTATCGATTAATTTCTTTTAAAAAAGAAGCGAACTCTGCTGTCATACGAGTTCCCTTAGCTACTAATTCCCAGTCTCTTTGCACTAATTTGCGAGATTCCTTCTCAAGCCATCTTCGGCGTTTCACGTGAAGATAAACACTGTTTCCTCGCAAGGGAAAGTCTTGTATGGTGGTTTCGTTGTGGAAACCGTGAGCAACCAAGATAAGGTCCTGATGCTCTATGGGAACAACATTGCGCTCTTCAAAATAAAGATGCATAATTTCTGCTTGCTTGGTGGTTTTTACCAAATCAAAATGCTCTACTAAGAATTCGGGTAATATCAATTTAAGTAACTCTACATAGTTGTCCACAGTATCTCTTTTTTTTGCAAAAATCGGAAGTTTTTTTTAATTCACACACAACTTTTGAGAATGATCCTCGAAATGACTGCATTTTTTTAAAGGCTGATTCGCTGATGCGTCTATTCGCGGATTTGCTTTGGATTGCGTTGAATTCGAAACGACTACATTTTTTTAAAGGCTGATTTGCTAACTTGATTTGCGTAGCATTCAAAATTATTTTCATAGCGAAAAACGACATTCTTTACGCAGCCTGGCGAATCATCAAATCCGCGATTCATCGCATCCGCATAAAAAGGGCTGATTCGATTTGCGTAGCATTCAAAATTATTTTCATAGCGAAAAACGACATTCTTTACACAGACTGGCGAATCATCAAATCCGCAAATCATCGAATCGGCATAAAAAAGGCTGATTCGCCGATACGTCCATACACGGATCTGCTTTGGGTTGCGTTGAATTCGAAATTATTTTCTTAACGAGAAACGACATTCTTTACGCAGCCTGGCGAATCATCGCATCCGCGATTCATCGAATCGGCATAAAAAAGGCTGATTCGATTTGCGTAGCATTCAAAATTATTTTCTTACCGAAAAATGTTATATTTTACGCAGACTGGCGAATCATCAAATCCGCAAATCATCGAATCGGCATAAAAAGGGCTGATTCGCCGATACGTCCATTCGCGGATTTGCTTTGGGTTGCGTTGAATTCGAAATTATTTTCATACCGAAAAACGACTAAGTAAAAATCAGGGATAGTTATTGTATTGAAATATTAGGTATCAACAAAAAGCAATCGACGATCTGTTAGAAAACCAAATCATACTAAAGTAAACCATTATGAAATTTAAAATCTATATAAGGAGTCTTCTTTTACTTTTTTTCTCATCAATAGCAGCAGGTGCACAGGCTAATGAAACCCAAGAGTGGCCTACCACGTTAAAAATGAAAGATATTGGTGTTGTAGAAACCCATTTCGATTTTTCATTTAGTGAACAAGAGAATACTTTTTTTGCTGAGAGTCCAAAAGGTAGTGATAAACTCATTTTAGGGGGAATGAAAGCAGGGATGGCTCGTCTGTTTAATAAAAAGTTAGAAGGAGGAAGCTTAATAAAGATTCAAAAAGGAGAGATTAAAGGCGATTCTTTAAAGGGAGTTATGACCACGATGTTTGGTAATTTCTATTTTAGAGCTATCAAAACAAATGAGAGGATAGAAGGGAAGTTACTCAATGGAAAAAAAGAGCTAGTAGGTTTGTTTAATTCAGATTTGAATCAAGCGATTAAAAAGAAAGATTATAAAGCAATTTGGCATGATATAGAAAAAATCACTCGAGATAAGATATATAATAAATCTGTTTTAGACTCCAAAAAATGGCAGTCCTTTAAAAAACAGATGGACAATTCTTGTGAGAAGTTCAAAGATGATTTAGAGTTTTTAATGGGATTTTATTATTTCAGTAATGATTTAGGTTTTTCGCACTATAGCGCTTTTATAGCGTGGGAGGATTGGGATAAATATATAAAATCTCAAACTACAGATTTTCCACATAAATTCTTAGATAGTGACACGTATTATGTAAAAATAAGCTCTTTTTCAGGCACTTCAGAAGATATGAATAAGGTTTTAGATCAAGTAGCTCAACAGCAGTTTAAAAACCTTGTAATTGATTTAAGAGATAATGCAGGAGGAAGTATTGAAGCAGGAATGACTTTCGCAGAGCGACTTGTAAATCAGAGTATAGTAGGAGGGGTGTTTCTTACAAGAAAGTACTACAATAAAAAAAATAATTTACCAATAGAGCAAGAGATTAATCAATATGATGTTTTTAGTAAAGCAAACTACGAGTTACTCCTAAAGGGAATTTCAGAAAAAGAAGGCATTGTTTTAAAGGTTATACCTAAAAACACAATACCTTATCAAAAGCTTTATTTTTTGGTCAATAAAAAAACAGCAAGTACTTGTGAGCCTATTTTACAAGGTTTTAAAGAAAACAAAATGGCTATAATAATTGGTGAGAAATCAGCAGGTAAGATGCTAAATGCTGAGGAATTTAAAATAAGAGATGGTTATACGTTGTTTTTACCCACTGCAATGTATGTTACTAAACAAGGAAAAGCACTTGACCAAATAGGTGTGGAACCTAATATTTTGGTTAAAGAAGGTCTTTCAGAAAATAATATTCTAAAGTATATTAAAAACTAGGTAAAACACGTATTGCTTTGGTATTGAGCTATTTGTCGTAAAAACGCGAATCGGCATAAAAAAGGCTGATTCGCTGATGCGTCTATTCGCGGATTTGCTTTGGGTTGCGTTGAATTCGAAATAATTGCATTTTTTTAAAAAAGCTGGTTCGATTTGCGTAGCATTCAAAATTACTTTCTTACCGATAAACGTTATGTTTTACGCAGCCTGGCGAATCATCGAATCCGCGATTAATCGAATCCGCATAAAAAAGGCTGATTCGCCGATGCGTCCATTCGCAGATTTGCTTTGGATTGCGTTGAATTCAAAATAACTGCATTTTTTTAAAAAAGCTGGTTCGATTTGCGTAGCATTCAAAATTACTTTCTTACCGATAAACGTTATGTTTTACGCAGTCTGGCGAATCATCGAATCGGCATAAAAAAGGCTGATTCGCCGATTCGTCCATTCGCGGATTTGCTTTGGGTTGCGTAGCATTCGAAATAATTGCATTTTTTAAAAGGCTGATATGCTAATTCGTCCATACACGGATTTGCTTCGATTGGCGTAGCATTCAAAATTATTTTCTTACCGAAAAACGACATTCTTTACACAGCCTGGCGAATCATCGAATCGGCATAAAAAAGGCTGATTCGCCGATTCGTCCATTCGCGGATTTGCTTTGGATTGCGTTGAATTCAAAATAACTGCATTTTTTTAAAAAAGCTGGTTCGATTTGCGTAGCATTCAAAATTACTTTCTTACCAAAAAACGACATACTTTACGCAGCCTGGCGAATCATCGAATCCGCGATTCATCGAATCCGCATAAAAAAGGCTAATTCGTCCATACAGGGATTCGCTTTGGATTGCATTGAATCCAAAATTACTTTCTTACCGAAAAACGACATTCTTTACGCAGACTGGCGAATCATCGAATCCGCAAATCATCGAATCCGCAAATCATCGAATCCTCAAATCATCGAATCCGCATAAAAAGACGCATCCGCAAATCATCGAACTACATAAAGGCAAATAAATCGTATATTAGCAGCGACAACCAATCGAACTTATTCGTTCGTTTTACATTCCTATTCCACATCATGAGATTAATAGAAAATCAAGTGTTCAGTCAGTTGAGTCACTTAGAGCAAGCAGAGTATTTTGAATGTACATTTGAGAACTGCGACTTAAATAAATTTAATTTTACTCAATTTGAATTTGAGCGTTGCCATTTTAAAAATTGCAATTTGAGTTTGTCGCAATTCAATCAAAGTTCGTTTCGCGAAGTGGAGTTTGTGGACTGTAAGTTGATGGGCATTGATTTTTCCAAGGTCAATACCTTTTTATTGCAGTGGCAATTTACGTCTTGTAATCTGCAATTTTCGATTTTCAATGCCCTTAAGATTAAGAAAACCAAATTTAGCCAGTGCGAATTGCAGGATGCCGATTTCTCTCAGTGCGATCTGACTCAGGCGTGGTTTGATCAGTCCGATCTCAGTAGGGCAGTTTTTGATCAAAGCAATCTGACGCAGGCTGATTTTAGAACAGCCAAGAATTTCTTGATACGCCCCGAGTCCAACATCCTCAAAAAAGCACATTTCGCTCAGAATAACCTGGCCGGTTTGGTGCAACACCACCAGCTTAAGATCGAATAAGTGAGTGCATCGCTACTATATCAGCTTGATATTCGGGGATTTACCAATAAGAGCTATCAATAGATAACGCGAAATACCGAAAATCTCATCGCAAACGCCCCAGCTTAGGAGGCGTTTTTTTTTGCTTAAAATCATAATAAAAATGAACAATTTTATCAATTACTCCTTCTAAATCATATATAATTAAATTATGAATTATATATATATCAGCCTTGTTAAATGATTATACTATTTAAAATATAGCTTATTTATATATTTAACACATTGAATTTGAGTTTTTTAACACAAAAAGTTTTTTGTTTTTACGCTGCTTTTTTATTTTTAGAATATAAATTTAAAATTGAGTTATTATGGAAACAATTAACGCTCAAACGCTCTTTCGATTTGTCAGCATTCGAAGTGCACAGAAACCAAAAATCCAAAATTTAGTGCGTCGATATATCACTATACCCAACTCCTTATTAAACGGACTGTTTTATCAGGCGATTAAGACGAAACCGCAAAAGATGACTAAGTATCAGGCCCTGTTGGAAGCCACAACGAAATTCAAAGACGTGATTTCGACCGAGGGTCAGATTAAAGATTTATATGGCGGCATCGCCGAATTTTCAACTTGGTTGGCTCAAAATTCGCACAGTGCTACGCAATCCCAAGTCTTAGAGCAAATCAAGAACATCGAGGAATTGCCCGGGGAGATGGAACAGCTTACGTGGAACAACTTGATTTATCAAGCCACCGTACAAGAACAGGTCGACATAAAGGACCGCCTGGTCGAAATATTGAAGGCCAATCATGTCGTTGTGGAATTTAAGGATACAAAAGGCGACGGTAAGGACAAAGACGACGGCAAGGACAAAGACGACGGCAAGGACAAAGACGACGGCAAGGACAAAGACGACGGAAAGGACAAAGACGACGGAAAGGACAAAGACGACGGCAAGGACAAAGGCGACGGTAAGGACAAAGGCGACGGTAAGGACAAAGGCGACGGTAAGGACAAAGGCGACGGTAAGGACAAAGGCGATGGTAAGGACAAAGGTGACGGCAAGTACAAGGATTACATCAAGGACAAGAATTACACATACAGCAGTTATAAAGCAGGCAATCAAGACGAGGAATATACTAGTTACAAGGAAAATAGTGAGGATGAAGAAAACTTTAAAAGTACCATAAATGCCGTTTTGGTACTGCCCGAATTTTTGTTTGACGAAGAGATACTTGAAGTGGAAAATGAGCCCTCAATCGACTCAAAAGAAGCCCAACCTATGCTTGCACAAGGGGTGCTAGAGCAAATGCTAAATCGGTCAAAAGCGCTGTTGCAACAAGAACAGTTGTTGAATTTGCAACGTGAATTGGAGATTTCCGCCCAAAAATATAAAACGAGTTATGCGCTCGCTTTCGAATCCGCTCAAGAGAAATACAACCGAGACAACGCACCTATTTATGAGACCTATGTCAAGGAAGTAGAACAGGTACGCACGGCCTATTGTCAAAATATCGACGTGGAAAAACGCCAGTACAACAGCGATGATCCCTGTCAGCAATTGCCGTATCTCCCGCCACCGAAACTCCCTAAGTTTGAATTTAAATACGACAAAGAACTGTCGTCCGATCGATTAAAGTCAGAACTCGACCCAATCAGTTACCAAACGCTGTTACAGGCGATTTATCATAGGGAACCCAAACCCAAGTTTAAGAATAAAAGTCTTGCTGCGAAGCCGGTCAATTATGAACAAGACAGGCTAGATACGGTATCGAGCTATGTCAACTTAAATAATTTTGTCAACAGTGCATTGGTGAATTCGCGCTCCTCATTGATCAACAACACCAGGGCCCACAGAAAGGTTCGCATCGTAGGAGGAATACTACTCCCTATAAATGAAGAGCAGAATTCGGTCGATTTTCAATATAGAAGCTGCGGCATCACCTCCAATTTGCAACGCGTAGCCACGGTGATCATCAAGGTACCCAGCGCGTCGTGGCAAATAGCGACGATTCACGTCAAGTTGTCCAACGACCACGGTTCGGAGTCGTATTATTTAAACAATCCCTTGATGGAGGGCAGGGGCAATGAAATCACGATTTACAATATAGAAGGCTATCCCGCGGACTTTAACGATGATCAGTCCGCATCCATGATGGGGTTGGACATACTCTTTTCCAACGGTTGTCAAAAGCAAATGCCCGCCTTGAATATAGCCGCACAAGTGTGTTATGCCGGTACGCTGAGCGGCGAATGCAATAGTGGGCGCGGAGTCGTTGTACCCGCTTTTATCCCCAAGGGATTCGGCGTAAAATTATTGGGTATAGCCGACTATAAGCGCGTGGATCAAACGGTACATTGTTATGTAGAGGGGGAGGTTTCTCACGTGGAAAACATCATGGCTCGAGAATACCGCGAAAAAGCGTCTCGTCGCTTAAGAAAGACCGAATTGACAACGACCAAGCTCACGGAGGAAGAGGCCGAACACTTTACCGATAACATCACGACGGAGCGCTTCGAAATGCAATCGGAAATCAATAGAATACTGCAGGAAAGCAAGAGTTTGAATGCCCATGTCAACGCGAGTTACTCGGGACTAGGATTCCAGATTAATGCAGGAGTGGCCCACACGAGTAATCGCTCTCAAGAAGAAAGCGCAAGACAGGCGGTAACCGAGGCAAAGCAAATTACCAATCAGGCACAAGATCGCTTGGTGAGCAAAGTGAAAAAAGAACGCGTGCAAAGAGTGATCGATGAATTTGAAGAAAACAACAAACACGGTTACGACAATCGAAAAGGCGATAAGCACGTGGTAGGCGTATACCGTTGGATCGACAAATTATACAAGAATCAAGTGTACAATTACGGCAAGCGGATGATGTTTGAATTTATGATACCCGAACCCGCAAAACTGCATACCCTAGCCATGCAAAGCGAAGAGCAAATCGCAGGAACTACACTGCAAAAGCCGGTGGATCCCCGTACGGACAACTTCCTTAAAATGGCTACTGCTACCGAGGTTAACGAAGCGAAAGCAGCGTTTTGGGCGGCAAAATACAACGCGGCTATACCCATTTTACCCGATGCTACGATCAACCTATCCGGCGCCTTTGCCGATAGTGGAAATAGTGGTAATTACGTAGATGTTTTCTATGTAGGGGGTAAGAGTTACGCTTTGGAAATTCCCGAGGGTTACAAGGCGGTATGGGTGCAGGGACATTTGCATTATACTTATATTCCCGTGAATATCCAATATTATTCTCATGGGGTATGCACGATTTCAAACACCAAGGTGGAAGTGGATAATGATTTATATAGATCGAATAAATTCAGGGATCAAGAGTTTTTTATCTCGCTAAACGGTATAGAAAAAAAATTAGAAGTCACCATGGGTGGTGGCGATGTCGGTAGTATTGCTTTATCTATAGATGTACACTGCGTGCTGAAAGACGAAGTTAAGAAAAATTGGAAGCAGAAGTGTTTTGAGCAGATTATGGAAAAGTACTATGAAGAACTGGAAGTGTATCAACAAAAACTTCAAGAAGAACAGTCTAAAGTGGTAGAAATCAAACGTACCAATCCGGGTTTCTTTCGCAAAATTGAAAATACAGTACTTCGAAAAAACTGCATTTCGTATTTAATGCGGCATACCGATATGGGTAAGCCCTTTACCAATGGCACGGGCATCGACAACTTTTTTATCAGTCAAAACAAGGAACTCACCACTTACAGTAATCACGTAAAATTTATAGAGCAGGCCTTTGAGTGGGATATTTTATCGTATTTCTTTTATCCGTTTTACTGGGCAGAAAAAGGACAATGGCCGGACTTATATACTTATGACGAAAGCGATGACCCCCTCTTTCGAAGTTTTATGCAGTCGGGTATGGCAAGAGTCGTTGTTACGGTACGCCCCGGTTTTGAGGAAGCGGTTCAGCTCTATATGAGTACCGGTAAAATTTGGAACGGAGGGGAAATACCCGTTATCGGCAATCCCCTTTATGTATCGATTATCGATGAAATTCGTCAGGCCGAAAGCGTTAAGGAAGGTAAGGCGTGGATTACGCGCGTTCCCACTACTTTGACCATCTTACAAGCGCAAAGCGCCGGCTTAAAAGTGGAAAAAGCCTTGCCGTGTCACTGTAACGATCTCGAAGATTTTGAAGACCCCACTCAAGTACCGTGTTCGGAAAACTTTTCGCTAAACGATAATTTGGTCGGTGGCGCTGATGGACCAGAAGAGGAGGCTATGGATTGATGAACATGTATCTCAACACTCAGGGACCGGGCTTGTAAGCGTGCTCCTTGGAAATACAAGGAGCTTTTATGGGAACTTACCGTAATATATCTAGAGAAATATGGCAGCAAATGCGGGTGAATACGCCATTTCAGCAGCCAGAACCCGATACGGGGCCGTATCAAACCGATTTCTACGGCAATAAAAGAGGTGAGGGCATCGACTTTAAGCAGTTGGTTCACTTTTTATACGAGGCCTACCTTGACAGTAGTTTGGTTTTTAATTGGCGCGATTACAAAGCGCCAACCGTTATGGACATTTATAGAATCGCGGATCGCGAAGGGGGTTATACCGAGCGGGCGCAAGAGATCAATCCCGCTATAGCCTTTGCCTACCTCAATGAGCGAAAGGAATTGGTGCAGACGGTTTTAGAGGGGAAATTAAACAAGCGCGTCGATTATTTGGAAGACAGCTGGGCGTTTCTACTGCGCATAGAACCGCAAAACAAATACGCGCTGGCAACCCTGTGTTTTTATTACGACGATACCGCCCAATTTAGAACACGGGTAGGCGACTTACTGGAATCGAGTACTTTTCAAATCGAAGAAAAGTATATCGCCATCCAACTGAGCAGTCAAAACCTAAACGATTTTTACGGATTGGTGCAAACGGTAATCTCCGAGGCCGGGACGCGGTCTGTTCAACTCGAGATTGGAAGGCGATTTACCAGACTTTTGGGCAGTGCATCCAAGGCATCGGAGCTCAAATTTCTCTACGAAAGCGCACCGAGTTTTTGCATGGACTACCTGCGTGATAACCTCGATAGCCGATTGATAACTGCCCATTTGGAGGTGTTGAAAAGCTATGACGACCGCGGTTGGTTTAGCCTCTTTAGAGACAGCAGCGGGGCTTTGATTAATTTGATGAAAATACTAGGCGATTCGCGACTGCTGTATTCGCTGTTTTGGAACAATCCCGTATTGGTCAAGGAATTGTACCGAAATATGGACGGCTATTCTAAGGTAGGGGGCAACGCACAAAAGAACAGCTCGCTATTCGTCGATTTGTTGTGGATGCTGTGTCTGAGCCATTCCTTTGACGGTTCAGACCGCGCGCTAAGCAGCTTTAGAATCGGCAAGAATTATAGGGTGATGAGTGATTATTTTGCGCTAAGTGAGCAAAAGAAAGATCAGATTTACTTGCAACAGCGCATGGGTAGACCGGAAAAAAAACTGGAGAAATACCCCGATGATATTCCGCGATTGAGTCAGGGAAGGGAAGTGGATACCGTCGTTTTTAGCGCGGAGGATCTGGGCAGTTATTTCCATCCGCTACAGGCGGTTTTATTGATAGATATGGATGCCACACAGCCCGTAACCTATCGCGTACCCGCGCTATATCTCAAGGCCATAGCCGACGAGGCAACGCATAAAGACCTGATGACCGGACTCCGAATAGGTTTTGATTTGCTGGCGGTGATCCTGGGCGTAACCAATTTGGGTGCGAGCAGCAGTTTGTATATCGCATTGGCCGTGGCGGATATGGCCCTGGCGACCACCGATATCGCCGTAGCGATTAAGGAAGACGAACTGATGAAGACCCAAGAGGGACGGGAATTTCTCGATAACTGGACCGCAATCTGCATTGTGGGCGGCGTAATCACCGCGGGCCCCTTGTTGGTGGGTCAAACCTTTACAAGCGGTGTACGCCTATTGGGTAAGGCTCAAGTAGCGACGACGCAAAATTTTTTAAGAGCGAGTCTTCTTAAGATGGTAGTGGAATTAAATATTTCTAATTTTACTAAAGACAGCCTTAAAATTATCGAGAGCGGTTACGAGGTTTATAGGGAATCCAAATCGGTTATACAGCTACTCGAATTCACCCGTTTGCAAGAGGCAGGAGTGCTGTTTGTAAAAGGGGAAATGACCAATACCAAAGTGCAGAAGTACGGGTTAATCGTGGTTTATAAAGGCGAGATAATTGCCAGCGGCGATGCCAGAGTCGTGCGCAGGAGTTTGGGCGAAGTCTGGACGGCTAAGGGAGCCAAGTTAATAGTAGCTTTAGAAGGGCGATTGGTTTTTAAAAAAATCGATGAGGCTATTGTAAGTTTAAGGATTAGAATTAGGATACCAAAAAACGTTTTAAATGTCTTTGAAAGCGAAAGGGAAATACGGCTAGCTATGTATACGCTAAAAAACAAGATTCCCCGCAAGGGGTTTAACCCTAGTAAAAAAAAGTTAAAAGAATTAGGTGTTAAATTGCCTAAATCCATAAACGGTCTTAGTGTGGATTTTGAGGGTACAGCCTATCTCTCTCCGGTAACAGCTAACCAAAAAAATATCGTGAAAATAAAAATGACAGGAAGTAGAAGAATGGATAATAAACTGGCCAACAAACTAGCGGGTTTCGATAAACAACCGGAAAATTATACTTGGCACCATTTGGATGATTACGACCCCATGACCAATACCTGTACCATGCAATTAGTACACAGCGATATACATACAAAATGCTATCCTCATTATGGTGCAGTAGAAATTGTAAGACAATATTTTTCAAATAAAACACTGTATAAATAACGATTTCTGTAAAATTAAAAAAACGAACAAGATGAAAAAATTAATTATTATCAATTCACAGCAAAGTATCACTAGAAATGATATAGTAGAATTTGAGAAAGAGTACCATTTAAAATTACCTGAAAACTACATAGCGTTTCTTTTAAAATACAATGGCGGCGGAGTATATGATGAGGGAAGTGAGGGAAGTGAGTATGTACAATCTTTTAATTCATTAAAGTACGGTAAGTTAACGCTTGAGTTTATGTTTGATAATTATTGTATTAGCGAGGATTTGATCGATAAAGAATATTTACCGATCGCTTGCGGATACGGAGGCAACCCCATTACCCTTTGTTTAAAAGCAGGTAAAGATTATGGGAAAATAATCATTTTCTATATGGATATGGATGAGGATCCTCAAACTATAGCTGATTCTTTGGAAGAGCTTTTGGGTGTCAAAAGCATAGACGAATTGTAGTTTAACCATTGCGAATAGGTTTTAAGTGGAAATTCCGAATGATCTCGGAATAATTTGGGCTATATGAAAGGGGCGGTCACAACCACGAATTCATCGGTACAAATATAAAAATTCGCAGGTATTTGTTTAAGCAAACGGATGATATGCCCATTGATGCATTGATTTCGATTCGTTATAGTATTAGGCAAAAAACGGGAAAATGGATAGATAAAAGGCAAAAATCGAGCATGTTTCCGATGAATTGGGATATTAATCGCGTCAAACAAGAAATTGCCTTGGTTTATGACGAATGGGTAAAAGTTTACGGTATAAGTAAAAAAAAAAGAATTCACGTTACTTGAATCAACAGGAAAGTTTGAAATATTAATAAAAGTGGATAAGGCAGGTAATATTATAAATGCTTATCCCGTATTATAAAAACAGGAAAATATGAAATACAAATTTACCCTTAATCCATATAACCAAAAAGATCTTAGTTTTAAATATTACGGAGTTGATATAGATTCTTTAGCTCCTGATGAATTGGTTTTAGTAGATATCAGTTGGTGGGGCTGGACTCCAGAAGAACTTCAACTCATAATCGATGAATCCAAAGCAGTAGTGGGTAATCAAAGGTATACCTATATAGTAGAAAGGAGCGAATTAATTATCGATATCTACAAAGATAAAGTCAATTTTTTTGATGGGTTATCCAAACAGCAAGAACCTGAATTGACTTGGCCCTTTGATAAGTTTATCGATTTTATAGCGCAGTTTAAGGTCTTTGTGGCAGAGAATCGCTGATTTTACTAATATTCGACTATCATTTTTTTCTAAATAGCTCTCAAACTACCCGTAGCTAAAGTAGGCTTAACATTGGATTTTGAGGGTACAGTCTATCTCTATCCGGTAACAGCTAACCAAAAAAATATCGTGATAATAAAAATGACGGGAAGTAGAAGAATGGATAATAAACTGGCCAACAAACTAGCGGGTTTCGATCAACAACCGGATAATTATACTTGGCACCATTTGGATGATTACGACCCCATGACCAATACCTGTACCGTGCAATTAGTAGAAACCGAAATTCATAGACAATGCACCCCACATTATGGTGCGGTAGAAATTGTGAAACAATATTTTTCAAATAGAACATTGTATAAATAACGATTAATATCAAATTAAAAAACCGAACAAGATGAAAAAATTAATTATTACCGATTCAGAACAAAATATCACTAGAAATGATATAGTGGAATTTGAGAAAAATTACCATTTAAAATTACCTGAAAACTATATAGTGTTTCTTTTAAAATACAATGGCGGGGAAGTATATGATTATGGGAGTGAGTACATACAATCTTTTAATTCATTAAAGTACGGTACGTTAACCTTAGAAGAAACACTTTATGATTATTGTATCATCGAGGATTTATTAGATAAAGATTATTTACCGATTGCTAATGGATATGGTGGCAACCCCATTACCCTTTGTTTAAAAGCAGGTGAAGATTATGGGAAAATAATCATTTTCTATATGGATACTACCGATGATCCTCAAATTATAGCTGATTCCTTGGAAGAGGTTTTGGGGGTCAAAAGCATAGACGAATTGTAGTATACCTTCCAAACTTGTTTTTAAAATCATTTACAGTACTAGGGTCAAGTTATACAAAAAGTGATGGCATAACCATAACATGCTTGATTTAAAGTAAAATTTAAAACCGAACAAGATGAAAAAATTAATTATTGTCAATTCACAGCAAAGTATCGCTAGAAATGATATAGTGGAATTTGAGAAAAAATACCATTTAAAATTACCTGAAAACTACATAGCGTTTCTTTTAAAATACAATGGCGGCGGAGTATATGATTATGGGAGTGAGTACATACAATCTTTTAATTCATTAAAGTATGGTACGTTAACCTTAGAATTTATGCTATATAACTATTGTATCATCGAGGATTTGATCGATAAAGAATATTTGCCGATCGCTTGCGGATATGGTAGTAACCCCATTACCCTTTGTTTAAAAGCGGGTGAAGATTATGGGAAAATAATCATTTTCTATATGGATACTACCGATGACCCTGAAATTATAGCTGATTCCTTGGAAGAGCTTTTGGGTGTCAAAAGCATAGACGAATTGTAGTTTAACCATTGCGAATAGGTTTTAAGTGGAAATTCCGAATGATCTCGGAATAATTTGGGCTATATGAAAGGGGCGGCCACAACCACGAATTCATCGGTACAGATATAAAAATTCGCAGGTATTTGTTTAAGCAAACGGATGATATGCCCTTTGTTGCATTGATTTCGATTCGTTATAGTATTAGGCAAAGAAAGGGAAAATGGATAGATAAAAGGCGAAAATCGATCATGTTTCCGATGAATTGGGATATTAATCGCGTCAAACAAGAAATTGCCTTGGTTTATGACGAATGGGTAAAAGTTTACGGTATAAGTAAAAAAACCGAATTCTCCTTACTTGAATCAACAGGAAAGTTTGAAATATTAATAAAAGTGGATAAGGCAGGTACTATTTTAAATGCTTATCCCGTATTATAAAAACAGAAAAATATGAAATACAAATTTACCCTTAATCCATTTAACCAAAAAGATCTTGGTTTTAAATATTACGGAGTTGATATAGATGCTTTAGCTCCTGATGAATCGGTTTTAGTAAACATAAAGTGGTGGGGTTGGACTCCAGAAGAACTTCAACTCATAATCGATGAATCCAAAGCTGTAGTGGGTAATCAAAGGTATACCTATATAGTAGAAGGGAGCGAATTAATTATCGATATCTATATAGATGAAGTCCTTTTTTTTGATGGGTTATCCAAACAGCAAGAACCTGAATTGACTTGGCCCTTTGATAAGTTTATCGATTTTATAGAGCAGTTTAAGGCCTTTGTGGCAGAGAATAGCTGATTTTACTAATATTCGACTATCATTTTTTTAAATAGCTCTCAAACTACCCGTATCTCAAGCAGGCTTAACATTGGATTTTGAGGGTACTGTCTATCTCTCTCCGGTAACAGCTAACCAAAAAAATATCGTGATAATAAAAATGACGGGAAGTAGAAGAATGGATAATAAACTGGCCAACAAACTAGCGGGCTTCGATAAAAAACCTAAGAATTATACTTGGCACCATTTGGATGATTACGACCCCATGACCAATACCTGTACCGTGCAATTAGCAGAAACCGAAATTCATAGACAATGCACCCCACATTATGGTGCGGTAGAAATTGTGAAACAATATTTTTCAAATAGAACATTGTATAAATAACGATTAATATCAAATTAAAAAACCGAACAAGATGAAAAAATTAATTATTACAGATTCAGAACAAAATATCACTAGAAATGATATAGTAGAATTTGAGAAAGAGTACCATTTAAAATTACCTGAAAACTATATAGCGTTCCTTTTAAAATATAATGGCGGCGAAGTATATGATGAGGGAAGTGAGGGAAGTGAGTACATACAATCTTTTAATTCGTTAAAGTATGGTACGTTAACCTTAGAAAAAACACTTTATGATTATTGTATTATCGAGGATTTGTTAGATAAAGATTATTTACCGATCGCTAATGAATATGGAGGTAACCCCATTACCCTTTGTTTAAAAGCAGGTGAAGATTATGGGAAAATAATCATTTTCTATATGGATACTACCGATGATCCTCAAATTATAGCTGATTCCTTGGAGGAGGTTTTAGGGGTCAAAAGCATAGACGAATTGTAGTTTAACCATTGCGAATAGGTTTTAAGTGGAAATTCCGAATGATCTCGGAATAATTTGGGCTATATGAAAGGGGCGGCCACAACCACGAATTCATCGGTACAGATATAAAAATTCGCAGGTATTTGTTTAAGCAAACGGATGATATGCCCTTTGTTGCATTGATTTCGATTCGTTATAGTATTAGGCAAAGAAAGGGAAAATGGATAGATAAAAGGCAAAAATCGAGCATGTTTCCGATGAATTGGGATATTAAACGCGTCAAACAAGAAATTGCCTTGGTCTATGATGAAATACCTAACAATTATCAAACTACTAAATTCTCTTTTCCGGAGTCTAAGTGGAAATATAATAAATGCACATCCAAAATTAAATTAAAAATATGAAATAATATTTTTAGTTTATCCATATAATTAAAATTCATTTAACTAAACAGCACTATGAAATATCAATTTTCGTTAAATCCTTATAGACAAAAAAACATTAGTTTTAAATTTTTTGGAGTAGATGTAGAAGCTTTGTCTCCGGAAGAAAGTGTTTTAATTAATATCAGTTGGTGGGGCTGGACTCCAGAAGAACTTCAACTCATAATCGATGAATCCAAAGCAGTAGTAGGTAATCAAAGATATACCTATATAGTAGAGGCGAGCGATTTTATTATCGATGTCTACATAGATGAAGTCCTTTTTTTTGATGCGTTTTCCAAACAGCAAGAACCTGAATTTACTTGGCCCTTTGATAAGTTTATCGATTTTATAGAGCAGTTTAAGGCCTTTGTGGCAGAGAATCGCTGATTTTACTAATATTCGAATATCATTTTTTTTTAAATAGCTCTCAAACTACCCGTATCTCAAGCAGGCTTAACATTGGATTTTGAGGGTATAGCCTATTATGGTGCAGTAGAAATTGTGAAACAATATTTTTCAAATAAAACATTGTATAAATAACGATTTCTGTAAAATTAAAAAAACGAACAAGATGAAAAAATTAATTATTATCAATTCACAGCAGAATATCACTCGAAATGATATACTGGAATTTGAGAAAGAATACCATTTAAAATTACCTGAAAACTATATAGCGTTTCTTTTAAAATACAATGGCGGTGGAGTATATGATTATGGGAGTGAGTATGTACAATCTTTTAATTCGTTAAAGTACGGTAAGTTAACCTTAGAAGAAACGCTTTATGATTATTGTATCATCGAGGATTTGTTAGATAAAGATTATTTACCGATCGCCAATGGATATGGTAGTAACCCCGTTACCCTTTGTTTAAAAGCAGGTGAAGATTATGGGAAAATTATTATTTTCTATTTTGATATGGACGAGGAACCTCAAATTATAGCTGATTCTTTGGAAGAGCTTTTGGGTGTCAAAAGCATAGACGAATTGTAGTTTAACCAGTGCGAATAGGTTTTAAGTGGAAATTCCGCATGATCTCGGATTCGTTTGGGCTATATGAAAGGGGCGGTCACAACCACGAATTCATCGGTACAAATATAAAAATTCGCAGGTATTTGTTTAAGCAAACGGATGATATGCCCTTTGTTGCATTGATTTCGATTCGTTATAGTATTAGGCAAAGAAAGGGAAAATGGATAGATAAAAGGCGAAAATCGAGCATGTTTCCGATGAATTGGGTTATTAATCGCGTCAAACAAGAAATTGCCTTGGTTTATGACGAATTGGTAAAAGTTTACGGTATAAGTAAAAAAAACGAATTCACGTTACTTGAATCAACAGGAAAGTTTGAAATATTAATAAAAGTGGATAAGGCAGGTACTGTTTTAAATGCTTATCCCGTATTATAAAAACAGAAAAATATGAAATACAAATTTACCCTTAATCCATTTAACCAAAAAGATCTTGGTTTTAAATATTACGGAATTGATATAGATTCTTTAGCTCCTGATGAATCGGTTTTAGTAAACATAAAGTGGTGGGGTTGGACTCCAGAAGAACTTCAACTCATAATCGATGAATCCAAAGCTGTAGTGGGTAATCAAAGGTATACCTATATAGTAGAAGGGAGCGAATTAATTATCGATATCTATATAGATGAAGTCCTTTTTTTTGATGCGTTTTCCAAACAGCAAGAACCTGAATTGACTTGGCCCTTTGATAAGTTTATCGATTTTATAGCGCAGTTTAAGGCCTTTGTGGCAGAGAATAGCTGATTTCACTAATATTCGACTATCATTTTTTTTTAAATAGCTCTCAAACTACCCGTAGCTAAAGCAGGCTTAACATTGGATTTTGAGAGTACAGCCTATCTCTATCCGGTTACAGCTAACCAAAAAAATATCGTGATAATAAAAATGACGGGGAGACGAAGTTTGGATGATAAATTGGCCAATAAGCTGGGAGGCTTTAATCAACAACCGGATAATTATACTTGGCACCATCTGGATGATTACGACCCCATGACCAATACCTGTACCGTGCAATTAGTAGAAACCGAAATTCATAGACAATGCACCCCACATTATGGTGCAGTAGAAATTGTAAGACAATATTTTTCAAATAAAACACTGTATAAATAACGATTTCTGTAAAATTAAAAAAACGAACAAGATGAAAAAATTAATTATTATCAATTCACAGCAAAGTATCACTAGAAATGATATAGTAGAATTTGAGAAAGAGTACCATTTAAAATTACCTGAAAACTACATAGCGTTTCTTTTAAAATACAATGGCGGTGGAGTATATGATTATGGGAGTGAGTATGTACAATCTTTTAATTCGTTAAAGTACGGTAAGTTAACCTTAGAAGAAACGCTTTATGATTATTGTATCATCGAGGATTTGTTAGATAAAGATTATTTACCGATCGCTAATGGATATGGAAGCAACCCCATTACCCTTTGTTTAAAAGCGGGTGAAGATTATGGAAAAATAATCATTTTTTATATGGATACAAACGATGACCCTGAAATTATAGGTGATTCCTTGGAAGAGCTTTTGGGGGTCAAAAGCATAGACGAATTGTAATTTAACCACTGCGAATAGGCTTTAAGTGGAAATTTAGCATGATTTCGGATTCGTTCGGGTTATACAAAAATGGTAATGACAGCGCGAGGTTATCGGTACCCCTATAAAAATTCGCTGGTAAATTAACGGTTGGACAAAAACACGGTGAGCAAGGTAAGAGCGTTAAAAACAAGTGACGCAAAGAGATAAGAAACGATGGCAACCTTTTGTCTATAAATTCTAAATGCGATTAAACAGGGCAATAAAAACAGCAGTAAAACCATGGGAACAAACAATTTACTAGCCCACAGACTGATGGTGTTGTCGAGATACAACTGTTGGAGAAAAGCAGCGCGCAAAACCCATAAGATCAACAGTAGCGCACTGCAATAAAAGATAATCTTATCGTAGACTAGGGTGTTTTTCATGCTTATAGATTAATTTTAATACGCGCATTGCGGTTGGCTAATTCCCAAGCTGTAGCAAAGATTAATTGTACGCGCTTGGTCAACAGTTCGTAATCGATTTTATCTGCGGTGTCTGTGGGCTGATGATAGTCGGCGTGGGGGCCGTTATAATAAAAGATCACGGGAATGCCCTTACGCACGAAATTGTAATGGTCTGAGCGAAAATAGATCTGCTCGGGTTCCCCTTTTACATTGTATTTGTAGTCCAAGGTCAGTTGGGAGTACGTTTGATTAATCTTTTCCGAAACCTCGTGTAAGTCAGCACTCAAGCGATCCGAGCCAACTAAATAGATGTAGTTGCCCTGCTCTAGGTACTCGTCGGAACGGCGGCCTATCATGTCGATGTTTAGATCTGCAATGGTGTTTTCCAAGGAATAAAGGGGATTGTCAACATAGAACCTCGAACCGTGCAAGCCAAACTCCTCGCCGGTAACGTGTAAAAAGAGTATGGAGCGCTTAGGGGTAAATCCGTTGCGAACCGCTTCTTGAAATACGCGTGCAATTTCCAACACCCCTACCGTACCCGAGGCATTGTCGTCGGCGCCATAAAAGGTTTCTCCAAATTCGATACCCATGTGGTCGTAATGCGCCGAAATCACTAAGGTCTCCTCGGGAAATTCGCTTCCTCTGATATAAGCTACCACATTTTCACTGTCTTTGAGTAGGGGGCGCAAGGGTTTTTTCATGTATTCCGAGGGCACCTTTTGCAGGTAGTTTTCCGTGTTGTTTGCGGGAGCTATGCGATAGTTCTCGTATTGCTTGACGAGGAAAGCAGCGGCTTTTTTTTGCCCCTCTTCGCCGGTTCTTCGGCCTTCAAAATCGTCTGAAGCCAGTATATATAGATTTTTGCTTAAGGTGTCTCGATTGATTTGACCGTAAAAATAGTCAAAGTTCCCTGCTGCTTTGTCTTGTGCAGTGATGGGTCCGCACAGACTGAGCACGGCAAATCCCATCAATAAGGTGGTATAGCGGTTCATGTGTAATGGATTTTGGTAATCAAGCTGTAAATATAAGCAACCTCGTCAAAGGAATGTTTCTATTTAATAGAAAAATAGTATTGATCCGACTATCTTTGTGTTATAAACGATTATTATGAGCCAAGTTGTATTGATTACCGGAGCATCTTCTGGAATAGGTAAGGCGGTAGGAGAATTTCTTCATCACAAGGGGTTTATCGTATTTGGAACCAGTCGAAATCCGCAAAACATCGCCAAAACGCTGTTTCCCTTAGTGGCGATGGACGTGAGGGATTCGGCTTCGATCCACCAAGGGGTGCAAGAGGTTTTAAAGCGGGCTGGACGTTTGGATGTGTTGATCAACAACGCAGGTGTAGGCATTACCGGAGCCTTGGAAGAACTGCCCAGTGAAGAGATTTTAAACAACTTTCAAACCAACTTATTCGGACCGATAACAGTGATGAAAGCAGTGCTACCCACTATGCGCGTGCAGCAGCGGGGCCTGATCATCAATATAACTTCTATAGCGGGTTATATGGGATTGCCGTTTCGCAGTGTGTATTCCGCGTCAAAAGGCGCTTTGGAAATCATCACCGAAGCCTTGCGCATGGAGGTGAAACCCTTTGGTATACAAATCGCCAATGTCGCTCCAGGCGATTTTGCCACCAATATAGCCTCCGGTCGTTATCACGCACCTTTGCACGAAGAATCGCCTTATAAAGCAGTGTATGGCGCCACGTTGCGCATGATGGATGAACATGTGGATTCCGGAAGCAATCCGCAGCAAATGGCCGAGGCGATCTACAAGATAATATTGACACCCAAACCGCGTGTCCACTATAAAGTAGGGGCTTTTATGCAGAAGTTTTCCATTGTTTTAAAACGGGTATTGCCCGACAAAACCTACGAAAAGCTGTTGATGAATCACTATAAAATTAAGGAATAACCCCTTTGGGTATGCCGCAATTATTGTAGTTTTGAAAGGCAGGGACCCAGTTAAAAACAGCTTGCGAACTACTGCCGACATTCGACGTGTAGCACGCGTGCGATTGGGCAAGCAAACGCAGCGACTAATTGAAAAAACAAAAAATCAAGAGATATGAAATTTTTTATTGATACCGCCAATTTAGAGCAAATCAAAGAAGCACAAGCTTTAGGAGTATTGGATGGTGTAACGACCAATCCGTCTTTAATGGCCAAGGAGGGCATTACTGGAGCCGACAACATCTTAAACCACTATAAGGCGATTTGCAGTTTGGTTGAAGGCGATGTGAGTGCAGAGGTAATCGCTACCGATTATGAAGGCATGGTGACTCAAGGGGAGGAATTGGCGCAATTGCACCACCAAATCGTCGTTAAGTTACCGATGACCCAAGACGGTATTAAAGCCTGTAAGTACTTTTCTTCCAAGGGCATTAAAACCAATGTTACTTTGGTGTTCTCCGCCGGTCAAGCCCTGTTAGCGGCCAAAGCTGGAGCGACTTATGTATCGCCTTTTATCGGCCGTTTGGACGATATTTCTACCGATGGACTGATATTGATTCAAGAAATTCGCCAGATTTACGACAATTACGGTTTTCAAACCGAAATATTAGCCGCATCAGTGCGTCATACCATGCATATTGTCAATTGTGCAAAAATCGGTGCCGATGTTATGACGGGGCCTCTGTCTGCTATATTGGGCTTGCTAAAACACCCGTTGACCGACAGTGGATTGGCGCAGTTTTTATTGGATTACCAAAAGGGAAACCAATAGTATTTTCGTTTACTAGACCGTGTATAGCGGTCTAGTAAACAAAAAGTGCCCCAAGCGCCTTAGAGCGTTTGTCCCCAATTGATCAGTTCTTCTTTGATCATTTCAAGGCCACGACTGGCCTTTTCGGGTATGATTTTTAGCTGTTGGTACGTAGCGGCAACAGCTGCTGGTTTGGGATCGATATAATAAATCACGGCCCGTTTGGGTGCGTAGTCCATCAGGGAAGCTGCGGGATACACTTGTAAAGAGGTTCCGATAACCAGAACGAAATCGGCTTCTTTAACCACGTTAATCGCGCGCTCCATTTCTGGAACCGCTTCTCCAAACCACACGATATCCGGACGCAGGGCATGACCTTCGGCATTGCGGTCGCTGCTGTTTAGATCGGTGGTCCAATCCAGCACCATTTCAGGCGCTATTTCACTGCGCACTTTTAGCAATTCGCCGTGTAAGTGTATCACGTTTTGACTGCCGGCACGTTCGTGCAAATCGTCTACGTTTTGGGTGATGATGCTCATCTTAAAGTCATTTTGCAGATCGGCCAATATCCGATGCCCCTTGTTGGGCGTTACTTCGAGGAGGTGTCTGCGGCGCTGGTTGTAGAAGTCCAAAACCAATTCGCGATTGTTGTGCCATCCCTCGGGCGAAGCGACTTCCATAACCTCATGACCCTCCCATAATCCGTCGGCATCTCTAAAGGTTTTGATGCCGCTTTCTGCACTCATTCCGGCTCCGGAGAGCACGACCAAATGTTTTTCCATACTTTTATTGTAAACCGATACCGGTGTTGTTATCTTTGTTGATTCTAGTAAGTTAATAATAAAAAATGAGTTCTACCGACAAACTGTTTCAAAATATAGCCTACCTCAATTATCTCGAAGATTTTATTACAGACAACCGCAAAGCGGGTTTTCTAGAGGTTTTAAAAAACAGGACCAAACACTTCACCATAGTGACCGAGGATCTTTTTCAATTGCACAATACCAGTGCGGTAATGCGGAGCTGCGAGGTTTTCGGATTGCAGGAACTGCACGTTATTGAAGCGAATTTAGGCAAAACCATCGACAAGGAAATTGCGATGGGAGCAGAGAAGTGGGTAGATATACACCGACATAACTCCAGTGCGCACTGCATTGGGGCGCTGCGCGCCCAGGGTTATCAAATTGTGGCTACCACGCCGCATGCCGAATCGAGCTTGTTGGAGGATTTTGACATCTCTCAACCGGCGGCACTGTTTTTCGGTACGGAAAGATCGGGTTTGTCTGAGGAGGTCATCGAACAGGCCGACCGCTATATCAAAATTCCCATGGTGGGCTTTACCGAGAGTCTAAACATTTCGGTATCGGCAGCAATTGTCATTCAAGACATCACTACCCGCTTGAGAAATTCGGATATCGACTGGAAGTTGTCCGAGGAAGAAGTCTTGGAAAAGCGCATCGACTGGGCGCGAAAAACCATCAAGGATATCGATAATATTACCGAGCGCTTTATACAACTACAAAACAAAAAAGACTAGCCGGGCTAGTCTTTTTTGTTGGTGTTATTTGGTGCTTTTCTTTCGGAGTTTCATGTTGATGAACTCGACCGCTAGCGAAAAGGCAATTGCAAAGTAGAGGTATCCCTTGGGAACGGCTCCGACTTCTTGTCCGGCTAAAACGGCGTGAGAGATATGCATGCTCTCGGTAGTTAGCATAAATCCAATCAAGATCAAAAAGGACAAGGCCAAGATTTGTATAGAAGGATTTCGGTTTACGAAATTCCCTACGGGAACGGCAAAAATCATCATCACGGCTACGGAAACAATAACCGCGGCAATCATGATATACAGGGCTCCCTCGATACCGTTGGTCATCCCAACTGCAGTAAGTATACTGTCGACGGAGAAGATGATGTCGATCATCAAAATTTGGAAGAGTATGTTTCCAAAGGACTTATGAATCAATTTTTTGGTATCTATAGGTGAATCGTGGTGTTCGATATGGTTTACTTTTTCGTGGATTTCCTTGGTCGATTTATAGATTAAGAATATCCCTCCGGCAAGTAAAATCAATGCCTGACCGTTGAAGTCGGCCTTAAACCAACCCCAATCCACACTGAGAAAAGTGGCCTTCATCGCAATGAGGTAACTCACCCCGAAAAGCAAGCCAATACGCATAAACATCGCGAGGAACAATCCGATACGGGTCGCTTTTTTGCGCTGTTCTTCGGGCAATTTGCCCGTTACTATGGAAATAAAGATAATGTTGTCTATTCCCAGAATGATTTCGAGGAATGTCAGTGTTAAAAATGCCACGATGGCATCTGCGGATAAGAGTACTTCCATATAGTGATTTTAGTGGTTTATTCGGAAACCTTTTCAATGGTACCACGCTGTTTTTTTGCATCGCCTACAAGCCCGTATTCAAAGGTATAGGTGTTGCCGTCCGTGGTTAAAATCTTCATGCTTACCGCCTTTTGCTCGGCTCTGTTTTTTGGATTCATCTTTTGCAAAACATATTCACAATCGTTGATCCAACGAACGCTTGAAGTGTCGATCTGACCTTCAAAGGTTTCGATTTCTATGCTATCTGTACGTACAAATCGCGATGTTTTTTTAACGCCATCAATTTCAGTCTCAAAGACAAACGTACCCGTTTTGAAATTTTGACATTGGCGTTCTTGCTGATAACAAGAGGCCAATACAAGTGTTAAAGGTATTAAAAAAAGCTTTCTCATGGTATAGGTGGGTTTAAATTCGTGTTGTTATTTTCCAAATAGGGATTTCATCAGCGTCTGTATGCCTTTGTAAAAAAGCCACATGGCGGTGATACAGATAAAGATACCCAAGCTCAATACAAAATAGTACAAGGGGTGATCGGGATTTTTAAAGGAGCTGTTGATCACTATGGGGCCCATAAACATCAAAGGTAGGGTAATGGCCAAATACTTGATACCCTGAACTAAAAACCTTTTTTTGGTGTGTTGTTGTTCCATCACTTTTCGGAATTAAAGTGTTCGATTGCCCGTCGAACGGTTTGGTGCTGCTCGAGCAATAGCGCGGCGGCGGCTGGCGTTATATTTAAGGTGGTACTGATGATTTGTATGCCTCTCTGTACCAGTTTGGCGTTGGTCATTTTCATGTCGACCATCTTATTGCCTTGGACCTTTCCCAATTGGATCATGGTCGTGGTCGATATCATGTTGAGTACGAGTTTTTGAGCGGTACCCGCTTTCATACGCGAGCTGCCTGTAATGAGTTCTGGCCCCACAACCACCACTATGGGGTAGGTGGCTACGACGGTAAGCGGGCTGCCTTGGTTGCAGCTGATGCAGGCGGTGGTGATCTGGTGTGCCGCACATTGTTTTAAGGCTTCAACGACATAGGGAGTGGTACCGGAGGCTGCAATACCGATGACGATATCTTTCGAATTGATTTGCTGTTGCTGCAAATCTAACCAACCTTGTTGGGGGTGGTCTTCGGCATTTTCGACCGCCGATCGAATCGCTTGATCGCCACCGGCTATAAGGCCGACGACCAAACCGGCATCGACACCAAAGGTGGGCGGACATTCCGAAGCATCTAAGATGCCCATTCTTCCCGAGGTACCCGCTCCGATATAAAAGAGACGGCCGCCGTTTTTAAGGCGTTGAACCACCTGAACAACCACCGCTTCTATTTGTGGTATGGCTCGCGCTACTGCCAGGGGGACGGTTTGGTCTTC
Organism: Flavobacterium sp. JP2137; assembly: GCF_050562195.1. Taxonomy (GTDB): domain Bacteria; phylum Bacteroidota; class Bacteroidia; order Flavobacteriales; family Flavobacteriaceae; genus Flavobacterium. The sequence continues at coordinate 2,828,991 of NZ_CP191647.1, read as the reverse complement.
GGTGTTGATGTGTGTCAATACCGAGGCGATGGACATTTTCTCTAAATCGTTATAAGCAGAATCCTGTTCTGTCGTTTTGATGAAACTCATATATAGCTATAAAAATGGGCACGAGACAAAGTTACATATTTTTTGCAAGTTGTAGGGTATTTGTGGGTGCGCTAAGGGCAGTTTATAGGGATATTTTAAGGATGTTTGGCCGTTTTTACCGCCAATGATCTTTTGGGCGCGTTAAGGATTGGAACGACATCCTTGTTTGGCTTTCCAAACAAGATAAAGTGGAAAGCCTGACCCGCTAGGGGAACGCCCAAATAATTTATTGGGCGGCTGGGGCTATTCTTTTGTTTCTTTATAGTTTAATATCGGCGGGAATGAATTACTTTTGCATCAAAGCAGACTGCCCTATCGCTAGTTCGCAAGAATTAGAGGAAAGTCCGGACACCACAGAGTAGCATAGCGGGTAACACCCGTCCTTAGAAATTTTCTAAGAGGACAAGTGCAACAGAAAGTATGTACAGGTAATGCTGTAGTGAAACCAGGTAAACTCTATGCGGTGAAATGCCATGTATATTTAACGCTCGAGGGCTACTCGCCCGATGTTTTAGGGGTAGGCAGATCGAGCTATTGAGCAATTGATAGCCTAGATAAATGATAGGGGTGCGTATACGCATACAGAATCCGGCTTATAGGTCTGCTTTTTTTATTTTTACTCCTCTTCACCAGCAGTTGTTGTTGTTTCCATTTCTTCTTCCGTGTGGAATTCAAAAAACGAAAACACGGAACCTCCGTAATTTTTCTGAAAGGAATAGTGGTCTAAGTGCTTGAGATCGGTGTATTTGGAGTGTTCCATTACCAGCATACCTTCAGTGTCCAATAGCGCATTGGCAAAGACCAATTGTATGATTTGTTCAAACTTATCCAAGGTAAAATCGTAGGGTGGATCGGCGAAGATCAAGTCGTATGACGCCTTGTGCTTTTCGAGGAATTTTAACACATCTGCCTTGAGTGGGGTAATGTCTAAATCCAGTTCTTTAGCGGTTTTCTTGACGAAGTTCACGCAGCCAAAATCGGCATCAACACTGACGATCGGACCGGCTCCTCTAGAGGCAAATTCATAGCTGATGTTTCCCGTGCCGGTAAACAAGTCCAAGACTTTTAATTCGCCCAGATTAAAGTGGTTGTTCAGTACGTTAAACAGGGATTCTTTACTCAAATCAGTGGTGGGACGAACGGGTAAATTTTTAGGTGCAGTGATTCTTCTGCCCTTGTGTTGTCCGGAAATTATTCTCATGATTGAAATAGGATATAATGGGAGTTAAGTGGAGCGGCCAGGCTGCTCTCGATCGGGTTTGGTTGCGGATTGGTTTTGATGGAAACCGTTCGGATATAGGTGTAGGCCATTTGGTAATAAGCGGATTCGGTATCAACACTTCCCAGCAAAATCAAGGCATTGCTTTCGGGATTGAGTTCCAACTGCTCATAGACAAAGAGTATGTAATAAATAAAATCTTCGGGCGTTTGGTATTCGTAAGAATTAAACAACAGCAGTTGGTCGTTTTTTAGAACGACCAATTCAAAGCGGCCCTCTTGCAAATGCGCATAAGCGAAGATTTCGCCGTTGTTGGGGTTGTCTCGCAATAAATGGGCTACCAATACGGTGTGTATGTTTTGGTAGACAAAAGCCCCCAACTTGTCCAACAAAAAATTGTTGACTGAAATATAGGGCACATAGACGTTGTTCATCTGATACAGATCCAATTCGTCGTAGGCAAAGAAGTCGGTGGCAAACACTTTTGTGGTATACTGCAAATAGGCAGCCAGGGTATTTTCGTTAAAAACCGCCTGGGGCACAAAGGTGTTTAAAGCATTGTTGTGCAATACCAATACTTCATCGTGTTGTTGGCGCAGGCTTTCACATTGGCTAAAAATGCGTTCTAATTGCTCTTCCAAAGGAAGGGTGGCCTGCAAGTCTTGCCGGTGAAATTCGAGGTGTTCCCCATTGAGTATATTCTTGATGACAAAAGAAAATTCCTTCAAGGAAACCTGTATAATTAATTGACTGTAATTTTTTGGCTGACTCATGGGGCTGTTTTTGTGGTGCTGCGATAACAAACGATGGGACAAATTTAAGCAAATTTTAAAGGAAGATATCCTTTCCTGTTTAAAATCCTTAGTATCTTTGAAAACTAATCCGATTTTACCTATTAAAATGACACCCTCCAAGTTTCACCGTTTACTTTTGGATCAATTTCCCTTTGAAGCAACGCTTAAACAAGATATATTTTTTCAAAAAATAGCCGATTTCGTCACCAGTACCAAACAAGATGAGTTGTTTGTACTCAAGGGATATGCCGGTACGGGAAAGACGACTTTGCTTTCCACCGTGGTACAGCAGCTGCATTTGGTCAATAAAACCGCTGTGATGTTGGCGCCAACTGGACGGGCGGCAAAAGTGATTTCCAACTATTCCCAATTGCCGGCATTTACGATTCACAAAAAGATTTACTACCCCAAAAAGGGCAAGAGCGATGGCGTGCAGTTTACCATGCAGGTCAACAAATCGCGAAATACGATTTTTATAGTCGACGAGGCCTCCATGATATCCGATGCCGCCACCGATACGAATATGTATCAAAACGGTTCGCTCTTGGACGATTTGATTCAATATGTCTACAGTGGACGTCACTGTAAATTGATACTGATTGGCGATACGGCACAGTTGCCTCCAATCCACATGGATATTAGTCCGGCCCTGAACATCGATCAGTTGGCTTTGGGCTTCCAGATGGAAGTATCGCATATCGAGTTGGACGAAGTAATGCGACAGGAAGAAAATTCCGGAATCCTTTATAATGCCACCGAATTGCGCAACCTGCTCCATTCGCAATTCTACGATACCTTTAAATTCTATTTAAAGGACTTTAAAGACATTGTGCGCCTGCAAGACGGACAAGATATACAAGATGCCATACTGACGGCATACGACAAACAAGGCCCGGAGGAAACCGCTTTTATAGTGCGTGCCAACAAAAGGGCCAACCAGTACAACGAGCAGATTAGAATGCGCATACTGGACAAGGAAAGCGAATTGTCGCCAGGCGATTATATGATGGTGGTTAAAAACAATTACTACTGGCTGAAAGATTCGTCGATCACCGATTTCGTAGCCAATGGCGACATCATCGAGATTCTGCAAATCTATAAGATCCAAGAGCTCTATTCGTTTAAATTTGCCATGGTAAAGGTGCGTATGATCGATTACCCGCAAATGGCTCCTTTTGACACCATATTGTTGCTCGATACCATTTTGAGCGAATCACCGGCCCTGACCTATGAAGAGTCCAACCGCCTATATCAAGAGGTGATGTTGGATTATCCCGAGGAGAATTCCAAATACAAAAAGCTGCAAAAGGTCAAGCAAAACGAGTATTTCAATGCCTTGCAAGTCAAGTTTTCGTACGCGATTACCTGTCATAAATCGCAAGGAGGGCAGTGGAACACCGTTTTTATCGAACAGCCTTATTTGCCCGAGGGCATTTCTAAGGATTACATCCGTTGGCTGTATACGGCGATGACCCGTGCCAAGGACAAATTGTACCTGATCGGATTTAAGGACGAATTCTTTGAAGACTAAATAAAATGTGCTTTTTTTGTACCGAGGACTTTTCTCCAATTCCAACTGAAAGGGGGAAGCCTTGTAAACGTAAATCAAATCGACTATGAAAATAATTGCTGTTATTCCAGCGCGCTATGCCTCCACGCGATTCCCCGCTAAGCTCCTCAAGGATTTGGGCGGAAAAACCATCATTCGCCGCACTTATGAAGCCGCTGTGGCCACAGCCTTGTTCGACGATGTTTTTGTCGTAACCGACTCGGATTTGATCTATGCCGAAATCGAAAAGCACGGTGGAAAAGTGGTGATGAGCATCCGCGAACACGAAAGTGGAAGTGATCGCATAGCCGAAGCCGTAGCGGATATGGAAGCGGATATAGTGGTGAACGTGCAAGGCGATGAGCCCTTTATCAACAAGGAAAATTTGGAAAAACTCATCGGTATTTTTAAAGACGACCCAGACAATCAGGTCGATTTGGCCTCATTGATGACCCCTATAGACGATTGGGAACGCATTGAAAATCCCAATGTGGTTAAAGTGATCGTCGATCAGAATCAGCTGGCGCTGTATTTTTCGCGCTCGGTGATTCCGTATCCACGAGATCGGGAGGTGGGGGTACAATACTATCAGCACATCGGTATTTACGCCTTTAGAAAGGCGGCTTTAATCGCCTTTAGTACGTGGCCGATGAAAACCTTAGAAGCCTCGGAAAAGTTGGAACAACTGCGTTATTTGGAGTATGGCAAAAAGATTAAAATGGCAGAAACCCGCCATCTGGGCATCGGTATAGATACCGAAGCCGACTTGGAGGCTGCCAAAAAATTGTTGGAACGCTATCCCGATTTGTAAATTCCCAGTACGGAACCATATCGTATAAAAAAAATCCAAGAGTTTGCGCTCTTGGATTTTTTTTGTTCTGACCATTCGTTTCCTAGGGAACTTGTACGGGCATTGTAGGCTGTGGTACTTCGCTTTCCGCACTATTAGTGGTAATGGGTCTGGCGGTATGGTGTACGGCGCCTAACGCCGGTCCTTTGTCGTCCAAAGGCATATAGATATTGGTGATCCATTCGGAAGGCTTGCGGCTGTCCAAGATGGATTTTTCAAACACAAATATAATTTTCTTGGAGAAATCCTCTTGCTGATTGGCTTTGTCCATAGCGGCACGAGTGTCTGCAATAGCGGTTTTAATATGGGAGTAATCGCCTTTTAAAACCGTGTTAAAACTGACGAAACTCTCTTGTTTACGACCTTGAACCTGACTGTCTTCGGTGGTAAAAATCTCTTCTGCTATAGGTACACACATCGAAAAGCTGATCGTTGTAGCCGAATCGGCCGTACGGTCGATAATCGCAAAGGGTTTTCCCTTGAGCGTTAAGGAGTTGTCCTTTACAAAATCGATGAGACTCTGGGCGATATTCGTCATCTCTTCGGCGAGATTGTCGGTGTCGGCAGTGGCTTTTTCCACGATGTAATAGGTTTCGCCTTGTACGGTTAAGCCTTTGGTGTCTACGCTGAACTCGCTGAGTTCTTTGGTAAAGTAATTTTTGATGTTGGCCAGGCCGCGGTCGAGTTTTTCACCCATAATACCTTCGGCTCCTCCTTTGAAAAACGAGCTGACTTTCATCCATATATTCATACTGCCCTGAATCGTCCAGGTTACCATGGTGCCCTTGGCTTCATTTTTAAACTTCCAGCCCATGGTTGAGCTGTTTTTATCGAGGGTAAAGCGCTGTGAAAGACTGTCTTTGGCAATGGCTTTTAACGTGCGCACACTTCCCTCGCCACTTTTTCCAGACCAGCTAAAACCGGCAGAATCTCCTTTAATTACGGCATCATAAACCAAGCTGCTGCGATCGAGTTCTTCCCAGGGTGCCCATTCTTCCCAACTCTTTAAATTATTGACATAATGGTATACCGTGCTTTGTGGAGCATTGACAAATAAGGAGCGCGTTACCGTATAAGCCCCGTTTTGCGTAGCTATATAGACGAACAAGGCAACCAAACTCAAAACCAATAATAGTAAAAAGTATTTAAGTATTTTCATAAACAATAAGCCTTTTGATAAATTACTATTCAAAAATAGGTAAATATTACGATTTAAGTGTTGTTTTTAACACAAAAAGCACAGCGATAAAAGCGATAAAACCCATTAACACCCATATACTGCCTTTATAGTAGGTTTTGTGGAGTTGGATATCTTTTCTGTACACATAAATCATGATGCCGATAAAGACAACAACAAAGAAGATGGAGAACTTGATTTGTCCTGGAGTAAACATATTTTTCGTATTTGCACAAAATTAGTCTAAATATGCCAATTTCAAGCATAAAAAGAAAAATTCGTTAGCGGGGAATAACGGCACTTATAGCAAATAAAAACGGCGGGAAGATCCCGCCGTTTATTATGTAAGCACTCAATGACTTTACTTATATTTTTTCGGTCCAGTTAAACGGGTCTAATTCCGCTTTGTTTTGAATACCGGTCAATTTGTCTTTGATGATTAGGGCGAAGGATTCTGAATCGCTCATTTCCGCTAAGGGGTAATACGTATCGCGATAGGCAAAACCTTCAATTTGGCTGACTACTGCTGCAGTTCCTGCGCCAAAAATTTCTTTTAAGCTGCCGTCTTTAGCCGCTGCGATGATCTCATCGACCAATACGGTTTTTACCTGTAAGTCTATACCGATGTGCTTGGCCAATTCCACGATGCTCTTTCTCGTAACACCATCAAGTATACGCTCGCTGGTTGGTGCGGTAAACAAGGTGTCGTTAATTCTAAAAAACACATTCATCGTTCCGGCTTCTTCCAATTTGGTATGGGTGGCATCGTCGGTCCAGATTACTTGTTGGTAACCTTCTTTCTGTGCCAATTGCGTAGGGTAGAACTGTGCCGCGTAGTTTCCAGAACACTTGGCAGCTCCAACACCTCCGTTTGCAGCGCGGCTGTAGTGCTCTGCAATTTGTACTTTTACCTTTCCAGCGTAATAGGATTTCGCCGGTGATAATAAAATACAGAATAAAAATTCTTTAGAAGGTCCGGCAATCACACCAGATTCTGTAGCTATCATAAAAGGGCGGATGTACAACGAATTGCCCTTGCCTTTTTGTACCCAATCTTTCTCTATGTTTAACAAGGCTTTTAAGCCTCCTAAAAAACGATCAGCATCAATTTCTGGCATCGCTAAACGAATAGCCGACTTGTTAAATCTACCGAAGTTTTCTTCGGGACGGAACAACCACACCTCGTCATTATTGTCCTTATAGGCTTTCATCCCCTCGAAAATCGCTTGTCCGTAATGGAAAACACGAGCAGAAGGATCCAATTGGATCGGTCCGTAAGGCTTGATTTCAACTTGTCCCCATACGCCGTCTTTGTAGGAACATACTAGCATATGGTCGGTAAAGGCACCACCAAATGATACATTTTCAAAATCAAAAGTATCAATTTTCGATTTTTCTACTTTTGATATAGAAATATCTGTGATTGTTTTTAAACTCATTATAATGTTTTTAAGTGTTGTATATATAAGGGAGCAATGAGCTCTTTTTTACGAAAAATTACTTTTACAAATTTAGCAAAAATATCTCCAAAACGCAGTTGTTCATTGAATTATTTTCTAATTCAATTATTTTAAATTATCTTTTTAAAATTATAAATATAATTTAGCTATAATCTGCTAATAGCGATGAAGCTGTTTCAAATAGCCGATATTTCCCTTTTTTAATTATCTTTGACCTTATATTTAATGTTGTTTATTATGAAAAAAATAGTACTGCTTACTGCGGTGTCCTCTTTGTTGTTTTTTAGCTGTAAACAAGCTAATCCCGAGGCGGTTGAAGCCGATGTTGCCCCAATGGCAAATTACGAGGTTTTTGGCGATTCCATCAAGTCTACGGCGGTTTTATCGCAATTGGAGATGTCGGAAGCCTATAAAAACATGAAGGCAGGCGATACGCTTGCGGTTCAGTTTAAATCCAAAATCGAAGAGGTTTGCCAGAAAAAAGGCTGCTGGATGAGTTTGAGTTTGGACGAGGGACAAAAGAGTTTTGTCAAGTTTAAAGACTATGCGTTTTTTGTGCCGATGAATGCCGGAAATCACGAGGTAATCGTCAGTGGAAAGGCTTATGTCAATGTGGTATCCGTAGATGAATTAAAGCATTATGCCAAGGATGGCGGCAAGTCGGAAGCGGAAATCGCTGCGATTACAGCGCCAAAAATCACCTATAGTTTTATGGCAGATGGGGTTCAAATAAACCAATAATGAGGGGAATCTTTTTATTGGCGCTGTGTGCCCTGAGTTTATCGTGCAAAAAAGAGGGGGAAGTGCCGGTTGCAACCGCGCCGAAATCGCCCGCTTTTCAGATGTATAAAATGTCTGAAATGGCTTTGCTAATGGAGCAGATGTACGTGGATAACAGCCGTATCAAGGAGGCTATTTTAGCCGATGAGGCGGTAGCCGACAGTTTACCCGCTCATTATTTGAGGCTGCTGGGCGCTACTATGACCGATCCGACCGATCGCGATTTGTTTTTCAACACCCAAGCGGAACTCTTTTTAAAGGCGCAACGGTTGGTATACGAGGAACCCACACAGCGCAAGGAACACTTTAACGCGATGGTGGAAAGCTGCATCGCCTGTCATCAGGTCAAATGCGGCGGCCCTATAGAACGAATAAAAAAATTGTTAATTCCCTAGTTTTGAAGAGAAGCGTAATCATTACCTCCGACGGCTCTAGCAGCCTGCTTATCGAAGATTGGAAAGAGACCTACCACTCGGTATTTGGCGCCATACAAGAGGCCCGACACGTGTATATTCAGGAGGGATTCTCTCAAATCGACGCAGCGGCATTTCGAGTGTTGGAAATGGGATTCGGAACGGGCTTAAATGCCTTGCTAACGGCATTGGAAGCCGAATCTCAGGGCAAGCAGCTGTGTTATCACGCCGTGGAAGGATTTCCCTTAAACCGCGAGGAAATCGATGCCTTAAACTATGCCGAGCAACTGGAAAACCCATTGGCCGCTCGCGATTTTAACGCGATGCATCAAATTGAGTGGGAGGTAGCGCATCCGATCAACAGCTGTTTGGTTTTAAAGAAGGTACATGCCCTGTTTGAAACCGTGGTACTGGAACCGCAGTCGTATGATTTGATTTACTTTGACGCCTTTGGATTTCCCTACCAACCGGAACTCTGGTCGCAGGCCATTTTTGAAAAGATGTTCGACGCCTTGGCGCCCAACGGCATATTGGTGACCTACGCTTGTAGGGGGCCCATCAAACTAGCCATGCGCAATGCGGGCTTTAAAGTAGTGCGTTTAGCGGGGCCTCCAGGCAAAAGACAAATGATCCGAGCGCATAAAATTTCTAAAGAAACTGGCTTTAATTCATAAATAATTCTTAAAAAATAAGAATAAAAGTTTTTATACTGTGGAATTGTACTATATTTACTCTTAGCGATATCCCTTTAATTATTAAGTTAGATATGAAAGCAAGACAAATGTTTGATTACACAAAAACGGTATTAGAAAATGTTAGTTTTGACCCGTTATTATTTTGTAAGGAATTGGAAAAAGCAATAAAATCATTGCTGCCTTACGATTTGGATTTATTAACCAAATGGTTAGAAAAATACACTTTGGGGAAACCCGAACTACAACAATGTTTGTTGTTGATTAACGAATAATAGGAACAGCTCACTTCGGTGGGCTGTTTTTTTTTGCACAAATAGGTAAAGAAAGCCCGTTCGACCATGCATCTATTCGCTTTGGTTTGTAGAAGGTATTTTAAGCATTTTTTTCTTGTTGAAGAAACTGATTTCGTTTACGCAACCTCTCGAATCATCGAATCCGCTAATCATATAAATGGGTAGCAGCGTGACGCTGGCACTAGCGAAGAATTGCAAAACACCCTATTAATACATTTTAATCCGGAAAAGTATTCCTTTACGCAACCTCTCGAATCATCGAATCCGCAAATCATCGAATCCGCAAATCCGCTAATCATATAAATGGGTAGTAGCGTGACGCTGGCACTAGCGAAGAATTGCAAAACACCCTATTAATACATTTTAATCCGGAAAAGTATTCCTTTACGCAACCTTTCGAATCCGCAAATCGCTTTCTTAGTTAGGAAACTGAATTCCTTTACGCAACCTTTCGAATCATCGAATCCGCATATCAACGAATCCGCATATCAACGAATCCGCTAATCATCGAATCCGCTAATCATCGAATCATCGAATCATCGAATCGCTTTCTTAGTTAGGAAACAGAATTACTTTGCACAAACCGGCGAATCATCGAATCCGCATATCAACGAATCCGCAAATCATCGAATCGCTTTCTTAGTTACGAAACAGAATTACTTTGCAAAAACCGGCGAATCATCGAATCATCGAATCCGCAAATCAACGAATCATCGAATCCGTAAATCGCTTTCTTAGTTAGGAAACAGAATTACTTTGCAAAAACCGGCGAATCATCGAATAAACAAATCATCAAATCCGCAAAAAAAAAATTACCGCTTGAGTTTAGGGCTGATGATTTGTATATCGCTAAAGGCTATGGCGCCGCGAACTACGCCTAATATGGTTTCGCGCAGGGCTTCGATAATCTGTATTTTAAGCTCACTTTTTCTATAGATTAAACTGATTTCGCGAGCGGGTTTGGGGTCTCTAAATTCAACGAGATTAGTCAGGAATTCAGGTTTAAGGTCTAAAGTGTGTAAATACGGCAATAAGGTAATGCCCAGGCCTTCGTTGGCTATTTTTATCAAGGTTTCAAAGCTTCCGCTTTCCAATTTAAAGGGGAGGTCGTTTTCCGAAGCCGAATTTTTACACAGGTTGATGATGCCGTTTCTAAAGCAATGCCCGTCTTGCAGCAGCAGCAGGTGTTGCAAATCGATTTGACTGGCTTCGATTTGCTGGGGGAGTCCCTGTCTAAATCGCTCTGGAAAATAACCGACAAAGGGCTCGTAATACAAAACGGCTTCTTTGATATCCGCTTCCTCCAAAGGAGTCGCAGCTATTGCGGCATCGATTTGACCGTTTCTCAGGCGCTGAATGATTTCATCCGTATTGTACTCTTCTATAATCAAATTGACCTGAGGATGTTTTTTGACAAAGGTTTTTAAAAACATCGGCAATAGGGTCGGGGTGATGGTCGGAATAATACCCACGCGAAATTCCCCGCCGATAAATCCCTTTTGCTGATCGACGATGTCTTTGATCCTATTGGATTCTTCTACGATTTTTTGCGCTTGTTTAACTATAATGGCTCCCACTTCAGTGAGCTGAATGGGTTTGGTGCTGCGATCAAAGATCAGGATGCCCAATTCTTCCTCGAGTTTTTGTATTTGCATACTCAGCGTGGGCTGGGTTACAAAACTCTTCTCGGCGGCCAGGGTGAAATTTCTGTGCTCAGCTACGGCAATAGTATAAATCAATTGAGTGATAGTCATAAGGAATACAGGCAGGAGTTAAATTCAATTCAGGATCAATTTAGTGAAAAAAAACTACAAATCGATTTTTTTCAACTCGGCGTAATTGGTTTTTAAGCGCTTAAGCAATATGCCGTATATAATTTTGTATACAAACCAGATGACCCCTACAAATGCGGCTATAAAAGCCAAAAATGCCAAGATAAACACCGAGGATTGTATGTTGTTGAGCTTGTCGAAATAGTGGTTGTCGTGGCTCAGTACAAACAGGGCGTAAAACATGCCTAAAATCACCATGATAATGTTGATATAAATGTAGATGCGCACGGTTTTACGCGTTTTTAAGATACCACTCATCAGGGACTTGGTCGAGTCCGAAACGGATATGGCACGGTAATTCCTATAGAAAAGCACGATAAAGAGCAAGGATAGCAGTATGGAACTGTAATCGATCAGCTGCATAAAGAGGCTGTTGTCTTCGGAGCCGTTATCGGGCATCAACAGGCTCACCAAGTTCAAAATAATAAACTCAGCGATACTGATAATAAAAATCCACTTCACTATAGACGAGGAGCGCTTGTGAATCATTTTTCTAATATCGTCTTGCGATACCTTGGGAAAATCGGAACTCTTATTCCAATGCTTTTTTAATAAATCTAATTCTTCCATATATGAGTAAACCTCAAGGGTTGATGATTTTTTTTAATTTGGTCTTGATTCGATTCATCTTAACCCGAGCATTGACTTCGCTTATACCCAGGGTTTCGGATATTTCGCTATAGTCTTTCTCTTCGAGATACATATAGACCAAGGCCTTTTCAATGTCGTTGAGTTGCTGAACTGCCTGGTATAGTATTTTGAGTTGTTCTTCCTCTTCGTAGTTGTACTCGTCGTATTTAAACTTGTGTAAACTGGCATTAAATTCGATGGTAACCAGTGTTTTGCTCTTTTTTCGGTACAGGGAAATCGCCGTATTTAAGGCCACTCTATAGGCCCAGGTGGTGAATTTAGCATCTCCTCTAAATTTGGGATATGCCTTCCACAACTGTATGGAAATCTCTTGAAACAAATCTTTATGTGCGTGCTCATCCGCAGTATACAATCGACAAATTTTGTGAATGATATTCTGGTTGATCTCAACTTGCTGTATAAATTCTTGCTCTAGTTGTGGGGTCATATATAATAAGACGTACAAAACAATTAATTGTTACAAATATACTGAGTTTTGCCTATTGCTAATCGTTAAATCTTTTGGTAAATGGGGGCTGATGTAGATTTATCTTCGTAAATTTGTTAGTGAAAAATTCAAAATTATGATGAACATTCCCACGTCTAGCTTCCCAAGAGTTGTGATAATTGGAGGTGGCTTTGGAGGACTCTCCTTGGCAAAAAAACTTAAAAACAAAGGCTTTCAAGTCGTTTTACTCGATCAACATAATTACCATACCTTTCAACCTTTGCTCTATCAGGTGGCTACCGGAGGACTCGAAGCGGGTTCCATTGCCTATCCCATCCGCAAAGTGGTACAAAACTACAAGGAGATTTACTTCCGCATGGCCCGGGTTAATCGCATAGATACGGCCGGCAAAAAAGTAATATCGGATATCGGTGTTATCTTTTACGATTATTTGGTGGTGGCTACCGGATCCAAAACCAATTTTTTCGGCAATACCTCCATACAGAAAAACAGTATGGCGATGAAGACGATTCCACAATCGCTGAACATTAGGAGTTTGGTGTTGGAGAATTTTGAAGAGGCGCTACTGACCAATGATATGAATGAAAAATTAGCGTTGATGAACTTTGTAATTGTCGGCGCAGGACCGACAGGAGTGGAGTTGGCAGGGGCTTTGGCCGAGATGAAAAAAGCGGTTTTACCAAAGGATTACCCCGACCTGGACATTCGAAAAATGGAGATCAACGTCATACAAGGATCCGATCAGGTATTGGATGCAATGTCGGACAAATCCTCGCAAAAGGCAGAGCACTTCCTCAATAAACTCGGTGTTTCTATATGGAAAAACGAACAGGTCACCGGTTACGACGGCCATGTGGTAACCACCAATAAGGGAACTGTTTTTAATGCCGCAACCGTCATCTGGACTGCTGGGGTAAAGGGAGCTTCTATAGACGGCTTTGACGAGGAAATCGTCATGAGTCGCGGCAACCGTATGAAGGTCAATGAGTACAACCAAGTCGTCGGTTTCGACGATGTATTCGCCATAGGCGATATCGCCAGTATGGTTTCGGAAAAACTGCCCGCCGGACATCCGATGATGGCGCAGCCCGCCATACAACAAGGGCGTTTGTTGGCGGACAATCTCGTTCGCCTAAAAAACAAAAAGCCGTTAAAACCCTTTGTATACAAGGACAAGGGCTCCATGGCAACCATAGGGCGCAACAAGGCCGTGGTCGATTTGCCGCGCTGGCACTTTAGCGGTATTTTCGCTTGGTTTGTGTGGATGTTTGTACACCTGATGTCGCTGATCGGTTTTAAAAATAAAATAGTGGTCTTTTGGAACTGGGTGTATAACTATATTGTCTTTGATCGCGAGGGACGTTTAATCATCCGTCCGTACAAGCGCAAGAACAACGAGAGTTTCCCGCCAGATACCGATTTATAAAGCGTGCTTTTTGTGGTAATTGATCAATAAATCCACATAGCGGTTATAGGATTTTATACCCTCTTGTTGGTTGTTTATCTTTAAGAAATTGCTGTAAAACACCTTAAAAAAGGAATTGGAAATGTTTTTATACGAATCCCAAAACACCTTGTTTTCCATTAGATTGTGATAAACAGCGGGGTTGATGTGGTTCTGAAGCGTTTCCAATTCCCCTATTTCATTGCGCTCCATCGTGGTCAGACAGTATCGCAAAGCGTAAATATACCCTGCATATTGGTACTTTTTGTCGTGCTGTAAAGTCGCATTGAGATAGCCTAAGAAGTTGGCTTCGCTCTCGGAAGCATAGCCGATTTGATGCGCTATTTCATGAGATGCCGTGACGTACATACCCAATTTGGGAATTTTATCATTGACCTGAGCCTCGTTGGTGAAGGGATTGATATAGCCCGAAAATCCCATATAACTCAATACCGTACTCCACAACGACGATTTTAAGGCAAAATCCGTGTGCGAAATCCACGTGTACCGCTGCTGTACTTGTGCATAACCCGTATTGGCTTCGTTGTAAATGCGCGGGATGTCGTAATCGATCACGACCGCCGTTGTAGTGTCGCCCGTAATTTCCAATTGCAGTTGCGTCACTTTCGCCAACATGGCATAGGTGAATTCCGTCAGTTCGGCATCGCTGTAGTTTTGGCTGAGTTCGAGCTTCTCATAGAGGGGAACCCTATAGTTGTTATAACCCCAAAACAGATTGAACAGCAAAAAGAAAACCGCTAGGGCCCGCAACAAAAAGTAAAACAGCCGCGTTAACCGCATCCGCCAACTGCCGCCTTCGCGTTGATCTCTTAAGATGATCACCAGGTTGATTAGCAGTGCGGCACCCACGACTAAATACAAGATATCGCCTACGGAAAAAGGGAAAAAACCATAGGTCTTTCTAAAAAAACTGCTGCAAGTCACATACCAGCCGTTGGCATAGTGTTCCTCGATCCATTGGGGGTGTTTCTGGAATATTTTAACCAATAGATATTGTATGATAAGCAGCAAAATCCAAAACCAATTCTTACGCATCTTTTTTTTATAAAAATAAGAAAAAAATAATGGATGAATTTTATTTAGAATAAATTAAAATAGATACCTTTGTGCGGTATTTTACAAGGAGTTATGTCTAAAGATAAAAAAGAGGAGAAAGTAATCTTTTTCTGCAATGGCAAAAAGTGTTGTCGCTATAACGAAGAGGCCAAAACCTGCTTCACAGAGATGATTGCGTCAAGCGGTTTGCAAGACCAACTGGAATTTCAAACGATGAAGTGTCAAGGTATGTGTAAAAAAGCACCGATTTTTTACCTGCCCACGCCAGATGTATTCAAAAAAGAGGTTTCCAAAAAGAAAGCTCGAAAGATTTTTGAAAAATACATTGCCTGAGAACTCGCGTCCTCTAGGTAAACGGTGCAGCTTCACGGACAACGCTCCATAAAAATCCCCCTTTACACGTAAAAAACCTAACCGTACATAGTTGCTGTAGAAGTAAGAGCAGTAGTTTTGGAGGGCAGTATGATTCTCAAAATCCACTTGCATTCCCATAAAACCGCACACCTCCTAGTTTGGTGCGCCCACAATCGCTTTGACGCAACTGCACATCGATCGCATTGCCCTTTCAGCAGCGGAGCTTTTATCCAAACAAACCAAACGAATCCCCTTAGACGGAATCAATTATCCATAATTATTTGTAACTTTGGCTTCGGATAAAAAACGGCTGCTTAAAAAGCAAAAATCTCGGGAATTCCTGCGTTTATAATCGCACCACCGTTAGAGGTAGCACCCGCTAATCCGGCAAATACAAAAGATATAGACCTATGAATAAAGAAATTAGAAATTTAGAGCCCAAAGTGCTTTGGAATAAATTTGCTGATTTGAATGCGGTTCCGAGACCTTCAAAAAAAGAAGAGCGCGTAATTGAATTCATGATGAATTTTGGCAAACAATTGGGATTAGAAACCATTAAAGACGAGGTGGGTAACGTTATTATCAAAAAAGCGGCTACTTCGGGTATGGAAAACAAAAAAACCATCGTAATGCAATCGCATTTAGACATGGTTCATCAAAAGAATAACGACACCGATTTCGATTTCGATACTCAGGGCATTGAGATGTATGTCGATGGCGATTGGGTTCGTGCAAAAGGAACTACACTTGGAGCGGACAACGGTTTAGGCGTAGCGACGATTATGGCTATATTGGAGAGTACAGACATTCCCCATCCGGCCTTGGAAGCGTTGTTTACCATAGATGAAGAAACGGGTATGACCGGTGCTATGGGATTGCAAGGCGGTATGTTGGAAGGACAAATCCTATTGAATTTAGATACGGAAGAAGACGATGAAATCGACATCGGTTGTGCCGGTGGAATCGATGTTACGGCCACAGCAGAATACGATGAAGAAGACGTTCCAGAAGGATCTGTAGGTTATACCATTACCGTTAAAGGTTTGGTAGGTGGGCACTCGGGTATGGATATTCACAAGGGCTTTGGCAACGCCAATAAGATTATGAATCGCTTGCTTTTTGACGGTTTTGACACCTTTGGATTGCAGATTTCTGAAATAAAAGGCGGAAGCTTGCGCAACGCCATTCCCAGAGAAAGTGTCGCTAAGGTAATCATTGCGGCGGTTTACGACGAGGCTTTTGTATTTGATATGCAGCAAATCGTTTCGGACATCAAATTGGAATTTAAAACGACCGAGCCGGATTTAGAGGTGGTTTTTGAGAAAATAGACAGCACACCGGCCAAGGTAATGCCTTATATGGCGCAGTATTTCTTTGTTAGAGCTATGTATACCGCCCATAACGGTGTATACAGAATGAGTGCCGATTTCGACGATTTGGTAGAAACCTCCAACAACATCGCCAAGGTAGAAGTAGGAGCGGGTAAATTAGCGGTTAAGTGTTTGACGCGTTCTTCTGTAGAAACGTCGAAGCTGGATTTAGCTACCTCGCTACGCGCTGCTTTTGAGTTAATGGGTTGTGAAGTGGAGTTTTCCGGATCTTATCCCGGATGGACGCCCAACGCCAATTCGGAAATATTGGATGTACTCACGGATATATACGAGAGACAAAACGGTGCTAAACCCGCTGTAGTGGCTTGTCATGCAGGACTCGAATGCGGTATCCTGGGAACGAATTATCCCGATATGGACATGATTTCCTTCGGACCTACTATTAAAGGAGCGCATTCACCGGTAGAACGTGCCAGCATCAGTTCGGTACAAAAATATTGGAAATTTGTTTTGGAAATCCTTCAACAAATCCCCAACAAATAATACGCGAAATGCGATTATAGTTTTTAGACCGCTGCTTTATCCGATGGATGGGCAGCGGTTTTTATTTATATTAACATCTTAAGGAAAATTTAAGTTAGAATTTTGATCTAACACTATCAAAATTTGTAATTTAGACACTTGTTTAAAAACAACAATAAACGCTTAGTAATTATGAAAAAAAAATTATTAACCCTAGCATTAATCGGCGCATTAGTCGTGAGCTGTGGTAAAAAAGAAGAAAAGCAAGTAGAAGAGCTCTATCCAACAGCGGTTAGCTCGGCTTCTGAACAGCAGGCCACTTTGGACTATACCTTGGAATGGACCGCTTTTAAAACGCCAGAAAAGGTTGGTGTTAAAGGTTCTTTTGACAAAATTGAATTGACGGGAGTTAAAACCGATGCTGCTACTTTGGTAGCCTCTTTGGAAGGCGCACAGTTTGTGGTGGAAACCCCTACGGTAAACAGTAAGGATCCGTTGAGAGATGATAAATTAAAAGCGGGATTCTTCGCTAAAATGGCCGGTAATATCACCGGGTCTTTCGGTGCGTTTACAGACGGTAAGGTTGCCGTGACTATAGTGATGAACGGAGTTACCAAGGAAAAGACTTTTACTTATGAAGCTACGGACAGCGCTGTTAAGATTAACGGTTCTATCGATATGATTGCAGACTTCAGTGCCAATGCGGCATTTGATTCGATTCACGAGCTTTGCAAAGACTTGCATTCGGGAAAAACATGGACTGATGTAGATATCGCAGTAGAAATTAAAAAATAACATTTAATTCTAAATTTTAAAAAGGGGAACATATTCGTATTGTTCCTCTTTTTTTATACCTTTGTATCCTGAAATTTAGATAATAGAAGATGTTAGATAGACTACAAATTATAAAGCAACGCTTTGACGAAATATCGGATTTGATTATTCAGCCGGATGTTATTTCAGATCAGAAGCGTTACGTTCAATTAAATAAAGAATACAAAGATTTAAAAGCGCTGGTTGAAAAACGAGAGGAATACTTGACTTTAACAGCAAATATCGAAGAAGCAAACGAAATCATTGCCGATGGCAGCGATGCCGAAATGGTCGATATGGCCAAAATGCAGTTGGACGAAGCCAAAGATCGCTTGCCGGAATTGGAAGACGAAATCAAGTTTTTATTGATTCCCAAAGATTTGGAAGATGCTAAAAACGTCATGGTAGAAATTCGCGCTGGAACCGGTGGTGACGAGGCGAGTATCTTTGCAGGCGATTTGTTTCGCATGTACACCAAATACTGTGAGGGAAGAGGTTGGAGAACGTCTTTAGTCGATTCCAATGACGGTACTTCTGGTGGGTTTAAAGAGGTGATCTTTGAAGTAACCGGCGACGATGTCTACGGTACCCTTAAGTTTGAAGCAGGGGTTCACCGCGTTCAACGCGTACCGCAAACCGAAACCCAGGGTCGTGTACACACTTCCGCAGCTACGGTTATGGTATTGCCAGAAGCCGAGGAGTTCGACGTGCAAATCGACATGAACGATGTGCGCATAGATTATTTCTGTTCTTCGGGTCCTGGAGGGCAGTCGGTGAATACCACCAAATCTGCCGTTCGTATGACACACGTGCCTACCGGATTGGTGGCCCAGTGTCAGGATGAGAAGTCCCAGCACAAAAACAAAGACAAAGCCCTTTCCGTATTGCGTTCGAGATTGTACGAAATGGAATTGGCAAAAAAACAAGAACAAGATGCTAAAAAGCGAAATTCACAGGTAAGCAGTGGAGACCGTTCGGCTAAGATTAGAACCTATAACTACCCACAAGGACGTGTAACCGATCACCGTATTGGTCTGACTTTATACGATTTGGACGGGGTGATGAATGGCAACATTCAAAAGGTAATCGATGAGCTTCAATTGGTGAGCAACACCGAAAAGCTCAAAGAGAGCGAGGCCTACTAATCGAGATATAAACAAAACTTCTGCCACACTTACCTCGGTAATGTGTGGCTTTTTTTAAGGCTATTTTTAAATAAGAACCCGATGACCATACCGCAATTAGTAGCACAAATTCACCGTAAACAATCGTTTTTGTGCATTGGATTAGATGTCGATTTGGAGAAAATTCCAGTCCACCTATTGGATCTTGAAGATCCTATATTTGAATTTAACAAAGCGATTATCGACGCCACCCACGATTTGGCGGTGTCTTACAAGCCCAATATAGCGTTTTACGAAGCCTATGGATTAAAGGGTTGGGTCTCCTTACAAAAAACCATAGCCTACCTCAATGAACACTATCCGGATCTCTATACGATAGCCGACGCAAAACGCGGCGATATCGGCAATACAGCCACGATGTATGCCAAAGCCTTCTTTGAGGACTTGGCCTTTGACAGCGTCACCGTAGCGCCCTATATGGGCAAGGATAGCGTAGAACCCTTTTTGGCGTTTGAAGACAAACAGACCATCTTGCTCGCGCTAACCTCCAATCCCGGTGCTTTTGATTTTCAAACGCAGGATTGCCTGGGAAAACCGCTCTATCAAGTGGTGTTGGAAACGTCGACACACTGGAAAAACCACCACAACCTGATGTATGTAGTCGGAGCAACCAAACCCGAGTATTTTGCCGAAATACGCAAATTCGTACCCGACAGCTTTTTGCTGGTACCCGGAGTAGGCGCTCAAGGCGGCGATCTCAAAGCGGTATGCGCACAGGGTTTAAACAGTCAGGTCGGCTTGTTGATCAATTCGTCCCGCGCGATTATCTACGCGAGCAACCAACGCGACTTTGCCGAACAAGCCCGAGTACAAGCCCTTCAAGTACAAAGGGAAATGGAAGAAATATTGACACAACGCTTTAAATAACCGAAATTATGGCTACTTTTTTTGATCAAATAGGACAGGAGCATCACTTTGAAAATACGCCCAAAAGGATCGTATCCCTAGTGCCGTCACAGACGGAATTGTTGTTTGACTTGGGATTGGAAGACAGCCTGGTCGGCATCACCAAATTCTGTGTGCATCCCTACCACTTAAAATCGACTAAAAAGAATATAGGCGGTACTAAAAAGGTGCATTTTGAGAAAATAAAGCTTTTACAACCCGATATTATCATAGCGAATAAGGAGGAGAACACCCTCGAAATCGTCGAGCAATTACAGGCGATTTGTCCGGTTTGGGTTACCGACATCCAAACGATTGAAGACAATGAGCAGATGATTACCGATTTCGGCGTCTTGTTTAACAAGCGTACCGATGCCCAAAAATGGAACGACAAAATTCGCTTTGCACAAAGGGATTTCACCCATTTTATCCGTACCAAACCCGTTCAAAAAGCGGCCTATTTCATTTGGCGCGAACCC
Organism: Flavobacterium sp. JP2137; assembly: GCF_050562195.1. Lineage (GTDB taxonomy): Bacteria > Bacteroidota > Bacteroidia > Flavobacteriales > Flavobacteriaceae > Flavobacterium. The sequence goes on along the minus strand of NZ_CP191647.1, from coordinate 2,808,651 downwards.
TATATGGCTGCGGGTCAAAACACCTTTATCGACGCCTTGTTAAAGGTCAATCGCTTCGAGAATATCTATGCGAACAAAAGCAGTCGTTACCCCGAAGTAGAACTGAAAAAGATCCGCTTAGAAGGCGATCCCGATTTGGTTTTTCTATCGTCCGAACCCTATCCATTTAAAGAAGAACACGCCTTTGAAATCGGCAGGTGTACCCACCACGCCAAAACGGTTTTTGTCGATGGCGAAATGTTTTCATGGCACGGTACCAGGCTGTTAAGAGCCTTTGAATATTTTAAAATACTGCATCAGCGCTTGGAATAAACAAAGAAACCGAATAGCTTTTACACTATTCGGCTTTCCAGTTCCAATCAACCTAACTATTAGAAACTCAATTTTGATTACAAGACAAATATCGTTTAATAAAACGGCTGTCAAGTTAGGGAGGTGTTATCTATACATTACCAAACACCCGAGTTTGCTTATTTTTTGATAAGGCCGCCCAGCATATCCTGCATGCTAAAAACATCTTTTAGCAATTGGGTATTTCTAGAGCCTCCAACATTGGATCGAATTTCTTTTTCTTCCACGGAAATCATTTTAAACACCCCCGATAGGGTTTGATTCGCCACGTAATCCGTCAGGTCTGGATTGACCTTGTTAACCAGTGGAATCGCATTATAGGTATTGACAATGCTGCTCCATACCTTATCGGCTCCTACGTTTTCAAAAGAGCTTTTGATCACCGGATTAAATTTGGCATACAAACTGGTCGTTGTCGCCTTTTCCAAATACTTAGTCGCGGAATCGTCCGAGCCCAACAGGATGTTCTTAGCGTCGTCGAAGGTGATTTTCTTTACCGCATCTACAAATATAGGGGTCGCTTCTTTTACCGCCTCTTCCGCAGCGCGATTCAATACTTTTAAACCTTCATCTGCCAAACTGGACATCCCCATTTTACGAAGGGTATTATCGACTTTTTGCAATTCGGTCGGCAGTAATATCTTGACCATTTCATTTTTGTAAAAACCGTCCTTTTGGGTGAGTTTTACCACTTGTTTTTCTATACCGTTTTCCAAGGCCTCCTTTAAACCCGCACCGATCTGGTTTTGATCGAGGTTTAAACCGCCTTTGTTGGTCGTGGTCGTATTGGTAGCGGTTGTCTTGGTGCTCGTGCTGCTGTTGCTCTTTTGACCGATTTTATCGGTGATTTTACTCAGAATGTTTTTTTTCTGTGCGTGAACCGTTGTAACGCTAAGGCAGTTAACGGCAAATAGCACGACAAGCGACGATAATACTGATTTTTTCATGGGGAATTTTATGATTTATAGGGTTGTGTCGACCAGGGGTTTTTCTTCTTTGGAATAGGTTCCGCCTATGCTGATTCCTTCCCAAAAGCTCTTTAACGCTTCGGTTTCGTCTTTTTCTTGGGTGCCGATATGAACCTTATGACGACTAAACTGTATGATCATCACACCGGATAGGTCCGGATAGGATTCCGCCAAAGGCACTTCGATTTGATGTGCTTCGGGGTTATAGACGCCTTGGGCCAAGAATTCAGCCGTTTTATCCTGGGAAGTCAGTTGTAATTTAACTTCAAAATTGTTTTTCTTGAGGTGCTTTAACTCCAATACGCGGTAGGGGTCACTGAGTGAATCGCCAAGGGTATACACAGCCGCTAAGCTGTCTACCGCCACCTTTTGCGCCAAGCCCAATAGGTAGTCTTGAGCGAGTTTGCCGATGACTTCTTTGCGATCCGAACCCACCCGAGCCAATACACGGCCGGATTTGATCTTGTAAAACTCCTTATTACCGTCAAAATTCGCTTCGAAAACCGAGTCCTTTAACTTCCAAACCCCCGATAGGCGCTGCGGAAAGTCCTCTTTACCTTGATAGTAAAACCGTTTGTTTAAAGTGCTGTCCGCATGAATGCTCAGGGTTGTTTCTATACCCGGACAATCCGGACAGGGGATGAGTCCCTCAAATTGGTGACTGAATATACTATCCATAACCTCCGGTTGTATCACCGTTGGAATATTTTTTTTGGGATCTTCCTTACAAGAAGCCAGGGTTAAAACACTCAATACAACAATAAACAAGTTGCTTTTTTGAATCATAGTAGCGTGAATTTTGAGTTTCGATAAAGAGCAAAAATAAGGCCAATATTTCTTTTAATCTGCCTTGTGAAATTAAGAATAATAAATATATAGTAATTTAGTAAAAAAACAAATCATTTGAAATAAAAAGCAGTTTTATTTTGACGTTTCCCCTTTCTTTTGAATTAAAAAGCGCAAGCCACTTTACAAATAGGAAATACGCCATTACAGCGGTTGCGAAACGACCCATTGAGAAATAGGAAAAAAACAGTACAAAAATAGCACGGATGTAGCTATAGCGAAAAAATACTGTAAAAATAAGGGCTAAAAGACCTAATTAATTTGTTAATTTGTCGGCGCTATCAGCGGATATATTTCGTTTATACGATTCGTTTTTAGTTTGTTGAAAAAAATCCAAAAACCTATTTTTGGGATCCATTAGAAATACCTATTTTTGCATATGCAACACAACGTACTTATTTTAGATTTCGGTTCGCAATACACACAGCTTATTGCCCGTAGAGTTCGCGAATTAAACATTTTTTGCGAAATATTACCTTACAACAACTTACCTGAGGATTTGTCCACTTTTCACGCCGTTATCCTATCTGGAAGCCCCTTTTCGGTGCGGTCACAAGAGGCCTTACATCCCGATTTGTCCAACATCAAAGGCAAATTACCCTTGCTGGCGGTTTGTTACGGTGCACAATACTTGGCGCATTTTCACGGCGGCGAAGTAGCCCCGTCAAGTACCCGAGAATACGGAAGAACCAATCTAAACTTCATCAAAGAAGGCGAAGCGCTATTTAGCGGTATTCCACTAAACAGCCAAGTTTGGATGAGTCACAGTGATACAATCAAAGACCTGCCTACTCATGGTGTGCTTTTGGCCAGTACCAAAGACGTGACAAATGCCGCTTACAAGATCGAAGGCGAGCAAACCTACGGAATCCAATTCCACCCAGAGGTTTACCACTCCACAGATGGCGCGCAATTGCTTAAAAACTTCTTGGTAGACATCGCCGGCGTAGCTCAGGATTTTACCCCTAAGGCTTTTGTCGAAGATATCATTGCCGATTTAAGAGATAAAATCAAAGACGACAAGGTGGTTCTCGCCCTTTCAGGAGGTGTAGACTCTACCGTAGCAGCTGTATTGTTGCACCGCGCTATAGGCAAAAACCTATACTGTATTTTTGTAAACAACGGCTTGTTGAGAAAGAATGAATTCCACAATGTGCTGGAACAGTATAAAGGCATGAATTTAAACGTAAAAGGAGTTGATGCTTCGGAGCGTTTCTTGACGGCTTTAAAGGGATTGGAAGATCCAGAGTTAAAGAGAAAAGCCATTGGTAAAGCGTTTATCGAAGTTTTTGACGATGAGGCTAAATTGATAGAAGACGTTACCTGGTTAGCTCAAGGAACCATTTATCCCGATGTCATCGAATCGATTTCGGTAAAAGGACCTTCGGCAACGATCAAATCACACCACAATGTGGGTGGCTTACCCGATTTTATGAAATTAAAAATCGTTGAGCCTTTGAGAATGCTGTTTAAAGACGAAGTAAGACGCGTAGGAGCCTCTTTGGGAATCGATCCGGAATTGTTGGGTAGACACCCGTTTCCAGGACCGGGATTATCCATTCGTATACTCGGGGATATTACCGCAGAAAAAGTAAGCTTGCTTCAAGAAGTAGACGCTGTTTTTATCAACGGTTTAAAAGAACACGGCCTATACGACCAAGTATGGCAAGCCGGTGCAATTTTACTTCCGGTAAACAGTGTAGGCGTGATGGGCGATGAGCGTACTTATGAAAAAGTAGTAGCGCTTCGAGCGGTAGCTTCTACCGATGGAATGACTGCAGACTGGGTGCATTTGCCCTACGAGTTTTTGATGGAGATATCCAATCAAATCATCAACAAAGTAAAAGGGGTGAATCGCGTGGTTTACGACATCAGCTCCAAGCCACCTGCCACTATAGAATGGGAATAAAGTAATATAGATTAAGTCGTTGTAAAGCCTTTACAACGACTTATTCGCTTATAATAAACAAACAGATGAGAAAGATTTTTTTAAGTAGCCTTGCGATTTTAGCCTTGAGCAATGTCATGAGTTTGCACGCTCAAACGTTAAGCTTTAAACAACATCGGGTCAATAAGGGGGAAACTGTGACCGAAATTGCACAGCAGTATCAAGTATCCGTTAGGGATATTATCAAATACAATCCCGAAGCTGAACGCGGAGTTAAAGAAAACGCTGTCTTATCTATACCGCTTATATCGAATGCCCCAAAAGCGGAGAACACCGCTAAAAGTCATCGGGTGGAAAGCAAGGAAACCCTGTACGGAATTTCCAAGAAATACCAAATCAGTATAGAGGAGTTGTATCGCTTAAATCCGTCTTTGCGCGAAAGTGGTCTTAAAACCGGTGATGTCATCGCATTGGCAGCTGCGACGCAAACCGCTACAGCTACTGCGGTAAATTTACCCGATACCCTTGTGGCTTCGGCCGTTCAAGTAATCAAGACCAACAAATCGCCTCATACCAAAGAGGTGGTGGTAGGACCTAAGGAAACCGTTTATGGCTTGGCTATAGAACACCGCACCTCGATACAACGACTGTACGAATTGAATCCGCTTTTGGAATCTCAAGGGCTGGCAGAAGGGCAAACCCTTTTGGTACCGGTTGCGCGGGAGCTTCAAGGATCACTTCAATCAACCGATGTAAAGAGCGGCAGTAAAACGGCTTACAAAGAAATAATAGTAGCGCCTAAAGAGACGATTTTCAATCTTTGCAAGGAATATCAAATAACTCCGGAACAGCTGTTGGCTTTAAATCCCGAGCTGAGTCAAGGTTTAAAAGTGGGGATGAGCTTACGAGTACCCGGTGCAGAAGATGCTAAGGAAACCGTGGGCCTAACTCCGATAAACAAATCGGCAACGTACAGCCCCGGTCAATTTAAAGACCTAACGCGTTCGCTGTCCAAAAGCAAAACCCGCGAACTCGTATTGTTATTGCCCTTTAACGCGCATAAAATCAATATGGCTACCGACGACATACAGGAGAAGTTAAAAAAGGATGCTTTTTTAAACATGACCTTGGATTTCTATTCCGGCGCACTGATTGCCATCGATTCGGCAAAGAGCATGGGACTGCCTTTAAACGTCAAGATATACGATTCCAAGGAAACCAGTACCACTTCGGATGTAGCGGCTCTTTTTGCTGCGGAAGACTTTAGTCAAACCCAAGTGATCATCGGACCGTTTTTTCAGAAAAACGTCACCCAAACCGCTGCTTTAATCCGGGATAAGGATCTTGTTTTGGTTTCGCCCTTATCTACGGAAAAGGGAAGTTTGGGAGCCAATCAAATTCAAACCATGCCCAATACCGACGACCTGAGAACGGCTCTGATCGAGTATATGATGGACCAGAAGGGAAAAATCATTGCCATAGTCGATGAGAAAAAGGGATCGACCAAACAGTTCTTACAGGCAAATTACCCGAATATCAAAGTGCTAAACGGGTCAGAAGCCTCTAAGGTGGGCGAGTACCTAAGCGGTACGGCAAAGAACTTTGTCATTTTGGATACCGGTAGCATACAGACCGCGTTAAGCACGACAAATGCGTTGATGTCCAAATTGGCCACTCACGAAATCCAATTGGCTACTTTCGACAAAAATGAGGTGTTTGACTATGCGGAAATATCGCTAAATGCACTGACTAAACTCAAGTTGTTCTATGCCTCTGTAACCCGAGAAAACGAAACCGAAAGCGGTACTCATTTTGCTCGAGCCTATAAAAAACAAAACAACATCTACCCGAATCGCTTTGCAACCCGGGGTTTTGATGTGACTTTTGACGTGATTTCCCGCATGTTCCAAAACGAGGACTTTGAGGAAACCACCAGAAAATTTACCACCCAACAGGTGGAAAATAAATTTGCTTATAGAACCGTAAATGGTGGTGTTTACAACCAAGGGGTCTATTTGCTGTATTACGATGAAGACTTAACCGTTAAAATGATTAACTAATGCTGTCTAAAGTAACTTATCTAGGTGATTTAAGAACGGAATCCGTTCACGAAAGATCGGGTCAAACCCTCATTTCCGATGCGCCCATCGACAACCAAGGTCGTGGAGAGGCTTTTTCGCCCACCGATTTGGTGAGCAACGCCGTGGCGAGTTGTATGTTTACCATTATGGGTATCAAATCTCGAGCGATGGATTTGGATATTTCCAATTCTACCGCCAGTGTATTTAAAGAAATGCGCGAAAACCCGCGTATGATTGCCAAGGTAAAAGTGCACTTTGAAATGGTAGGCGTGGCCAGCGACAAGGACAGGACCATCTTGGAACGCGCGGCCATGACTTGTCCCGTGTTTTTAAGCCTGCACCCTGATATTGAAAAGGATATACACTTTAATTGGAAGTAATGCTTCATACGAATAACCAACAATATTTAATTGAGCTCGCTCATACCAAAATGCCTTTCGGAAAATACGAAGGGCGTTTTCTTGTAGATTTACCCGAATACTATATCGTTTGGTATCACAACAAGGGGTTTCCCAAGGGAAAATTGGGGGAGCAGTTGCAACTGATTTATGAAATTAAATTAAACGGACTCGAATCCCTAATCAAAAACATAAAAAACAACTTTAAAAAATAAGCGGCAAAAGGGGCTGCATTGCCCAGCACGGTCACATTAAACTCATAATTAATTAGAAGTATAATTCAAAAATTCGTACTTTTGCCAAGTTTTATTTTTAACAACTACAACACAACACTCGATGAAACAAACTAAATATATTTTTGTAACCGGCGGCGTTACGTCTTCCTTAGGTAAAGGTATAATCGCTGCTTCTTTGGCTAAATTACTACAAGCTAGGGGATACGAGTCAACCATACAGAAATTTGATCCGTATATCAACGTGGATCCCGGAACGCTAAACCCTTATGAACACGGCGAATGTTATGTGACGGACGATGGTGCCGAAACCGATTTGGACTTGGGTCATTACGAGCGTTTTTTAAACGTTCCCACTTCTCAAGCCAATAATGTGACCACGGGTAGGGTGTACCTTTCGGTTATTGAAAAGGAACGTAGAGGCGAGTTTTTGGGAAAAACCGTACAGGTTGTTCCTCATATTACCAATGAAATTAAAGAACGCATGTTGCTCTTGGGCAAAAGCGGGAAATACGATATCGTTATCACCGAAATCGGCGGTACCGTAGGAGATATTGAATCCCTGCCGTATATCGAATCGGTACGTCAACTATTGTGGGAGCTAGGCGACAACAACGCCATAGTGATTCACCTGACCTTAGTTCCTTATTTGGCTGCTGCAGGAGAATTAAAAACCAAACCGACGCAACACTCGGTAAAAACCTTGATGGAAAGCGGTATCAAAGCCGATATCTTGGTTTGTAGAACAGAACACGAATTGTCTACGGAAATCCGTCAGAAATTAGCGGCTTTTTGCAACGTAAAACGCGAAGCAGTAATCCAATCGATCGACGCATCTACCATCTATGAAGTGCCAAACCTCATGTTGGAAGAAGGCTTGGATCGCGTGGCTCTTAAAAAGTTAGAGCTGCCGGAAAAAGCAACGCCAGACTTGGTACAGTGGAATGAGTTCTTGCACCGATTAAAGAACCCTCAACATACGGTAAACATCGGTTTAGTCGGTAAATACGTGGAATTACAAGACAGTTATAAGTCGATTTTAGAAGCCCTGACTCATGCCGGTGCAGAAAACGTGACTAAGGTTAACGTCATCAGCATACATTCTGAATATCTTACGGCTAAGAATGCCGCCGATAAATTGGCTAACTTAGACGGAATTTTGGTAGCTCCAGGATTTGGAGCACGCGGTATAGAAGGCAAAATCGAAACCGTGCGCTACGCTCGTGAAAACAACATTCCCTTTTTCGGAATCTGTTTGGGTATGCAAATGGCGGTAATCGAATATGCGCGTAACGTAATGCACTATGAAAATGCCAATTCCACAGAGATCAACACCAATACCACTTATCCGGTAATCACCTTTATGGAAGAACAAAAAACCATTACCGACAAAGGAGGAACCATGCGTTTGGGTGGATGGGATTGCGAAATCAAAAACAACACCAAGGCCTTTGAAGTATACCAATCGAATTTGATCAACGAACGTCACCGTCATCGTTATGAATTCAATAACTACTACTTAAAAGAGTTTGAAAAAGCGGGATTAAAAGCCTCTGGATTAAACCCGAAAACCGGTTTGGTCGAAATTGTAGAATTGGAAAACCACCCGTTCTTTATCGGAGTGCAATTTCATCCCGAATACAAGAGTACTGTAGCGAGTCCACATCCGTTATTCGTCGGATTTGTCAAAGCGGCAGTAGCGCATAAAGTAAAGTAACAACCGCCTTATAGCAAGACTGTACAAGCGATAATGAAGGAGTATAAACGTTCAAAACATTTGAAATAAGTAAAACCAAGTAATGGAAGAAAAAAAAATAGATCGTAATAGTATAATTGGCTTTGTCATTATTGCGGGTTTATTGATTTGGATGATGTTTAACAACATCGGAAAAGAACAAGAAGCCATAGTAAAGGACAATGAAAAAGCGCAAAAAGAACAGGTTAAAACCGCCCAGTCCCAACAAGTGGAATCGGCCATAGCTGAACACCAAACCGCAGCGGATTCCCTGGCATTAACGCAATTAAAAGCGTCATTAGGTGCTTTCGCTTATAGCGCTACCTTACCGGCGGCAAAAGGCGGCGTTACCGAATTGAAAAACGACGTGTTGACCCTTGTCATCGCCAACAAAGGTGGGGTGATCCAAGATATTAAAATCAATAACTTTAAGCGTTTTAGCAAGGATTCCAATGAGATTGTCGAACTGATTAAAGACAACAACTCCAAATTCAACTTGGAACTCCAAACCAGCGACCGTCGTATCCTAAATACAAGAGATTTGTATTTTGAACCACAACTGACCACGGAAGGGGAAAACCAAGTGTTGACCATGCGTTTAAAATCCAGTGAAAACCAATTCTTGGAATACCGCTATGTGTTAAAAGCAGGGGAGTATATGATGGATTTTGCCATCCGTACTCAGGGCCTAAACCAAGTGGTAGACCTGTCTAAAAAACCGGAATTACAATGGGAAATCAATACCTATAGAAATGAGAAGAGCATCTCTTATGAAAATAGATATACTCAATTGGCATATGAATACGAAGGGGGTAAAGACAACCATCTAAGCCCTACGAGCAAGTCGGACGACAAAACGGTGAAAGACGTGACGTATATCGCGTTTAAACAACACTTCTTTACTTCAATCCTCTTGACCAAAACTCCGTTTTCTACGGTGGAATTGAATTCTCAAAACTTGGTAAACGACGAAAAAATCGATACGGTATTCACCAAACACTTCGCAGCTAAATTGCCTTTGGACTACACCAATGGTGAATTAAACTACGATATGAACCTGTATTACGGTCCTACAGACTATAAAATATTAAAATCATACGATAGAAATTTAGACGAAATCGTTCCTTTAGGATGGGGAATCTTCGGATGGATCAACCGCTATTTATTCATTCCTGCGTTTGATCTATTGACTTCTTTCTTACCACACGGAATCGCCATTATCGTCTTTACGATTTTAGTTCGATTGTTTATGTCGCCAATCACTTATAAATCGTACTTGTCACAAGCCAAGATGAAAGTGATTCGTCCGGAGGTAAATGAATTGAATGAAAAATTCAAGAATGATCCGATGAAAAAACAACAGGAAACCATGAAGTTGTACTCCAAAGCCGGAGTAAACCCCATGGCCGGTTGTATACCAGCATTGCTGCAAATACCGATATTCTATTCGTTGTTTCAGTTTTTCCCGTCGGCTTTTGATCTGCGACAAAAAAGCTTCCTTTGGGCAGATGATTTATCGTCCTTTGACGCCGTATTACATTTGCCTTTTACGATTCCTTTCTATGGTAACCACATCAGTTTGTTCCCTTTATTGGCATCGGTAGCGATCTTCTTCTATATGAAGATGACCACAGGAGATCAACAAATGAGCGCGCCTCAACAAGAGGGGATGCCGGATATGAGTAAAATCATGAAAATCATGATTTACATCTCTCCAATCATGATGTTGTTTTTCTTTAACAACTATGCTTCAGGCTTGAGTTTGTACTATTTTATTTCCAACTCGATTACCATTGGAATCATGTATGTGATCAAAAATCACATCGTCAATGAAAACAAGTTGAAAAACAAGATGGATGAAAACAAAAAAACTGAACGTCCACAAAGTAAATTCCAAAAGAAAATGCAACAGATGATGGAGCAGGCTCAGGAACAACAAAAAATAAAAGGAAAAAAATAATCTTTTTTCCAATCTTAAAAAACGAGGCTGTCTCAAAAGGACAGCCTCGTTGTATTTTAGGTTCTTTTCTATAAGAAAATTACGCAGCTGTTAAAATCGCTGATTCGTTGATGCGCGGATGCGCTTTGGGTTGTGTTGAATTCTAAATGCCTACTTTTTTAATTCGGAAACTGCGATACTTTACATAAACTGGCGAAGACGCAACAGAAGGCTGATGCGTTGATTCGCTGATGCGCTGATTCGCTTTGGGTTGTGTGCATTCGAAAATGCCTACTATTTTAATTCGAAAACTGCGATACTTTGCATAAACTGGCGAATACGCGAATAAGCAAATACGCGAATAAGCAACAAAAGGCTGATTCGTCCATTCGCTAATGCGCAGAAGCGCTTCCCAATCGGAATTGCACGCCAAAATAGAGGATTCGCCTTTGAAAGTAGGGGTAATTGAATGCTGAAAAATCGCTGTTGTAGGTGATTCCCGCTTGATTTCTCTTATTCAATACATTATTGATGGAAAAATAAGCTATAATCAGCTGATCATTAAACGCAAAGGCCTTGTTTGTCGTAAAATCAATTCTCAAATAGTCTTTTAACTCCTTTTCATCATAGTTTGAAAACCGAGGTTCTACATATCCACTTTCGTTTTTGATACCATTTATTACCGGGTTATATGTATTTCCTGGACGCGTATTGAGAACGAGTGCCGCAGTGAAATTCTTTGGGTTTTTATAGGTGATATTGGCTTTGACAAAATAGTTTAAGTCGCGGTTGAATTGCCGGTTGTTGATCGTTTGCCGTTGATGGAGGTAAACATTGGATAGCGAAGCGGAAAAAGAGCTACTGAGATCTCGACTATAGGACCATTCAAAGCCGAGGATGTTTTTCTGATGGAGTCTTTCGTAGGCGGAGAGCGAAACAGCGCCCTGATCTTTTTTATAGTAAACCGCTGCGGTGAAAACGGCATGGCTCTTTTCACAGTAATAATCCAAGGCGATTTGCTTGCTCGTGTGCAATTGAAAATCCCGATTGTAATAATTGATGCTGCTGTAATTATTGTAGTTCCCCAAACCAAAAATAAACCGGTGGTTATTGTTTATTTTGTAATATGCTGAAAACTGTCCGCTGATAAAATCCAAGGTTTTGTTCGTTTGAAATAAATTTTTCCGAACTGCGGCAGAACCACCAAAATTCGAATTGTATTTATACTCCGTATACAAATAGGCCTCCGTATAATCCGCGTTTTTATCAGCTGAATGCGCAAAAGTTGGCGCTTGCTGATCCAGGGCATACCAATACCGCGGAAGTACTTCGTCAAAGCTATAAACGGATTTGGAATAATCCAAACCATATTGAATCGTCCACTGTGCCAGGACTTTGTATTTATGCGATAGGGCGATGTAAAATTGTTTGTACTTCATTTTGGAATCGATATTGCCATATTCATAAGACGTATCGCTGTAATCGACGAGATTCGATAGCTTAAACAAAGAGTGGTTGTGAAGAAAATCCAGGTTGTTGATGCTGAAAAAACGCCGCTGCTGTGCAACCGCATTGTCGGCGTAGTTTAAAGTGTATTTTTGGCCGTCAAAAGATTCATCTATATAGTAATTATAACTGTTTAAAGTTAGTTTCTCGCTAAGATGAAAACGGCTATTGACCCCAAAATCTACGGTCGAAAAATCATTTAAATCCGGTGTGTTTGCGCTGTTTATGGCCGTAAATAAAAAGGGAAACTGATAGTTCGCATACAATTGTACAAAATGCTTGTCCGTAATTCGCTTATTGAGCAATACACCTGCGCTCGATAGTGCCGCAGAAAGCTGTAAGCGATCGGCAACGAGCTCCTTGGTCGTAACGATATCCACAATTCCGCCGCTGGAATTGCCATAGATAAGGGGAGGATTACTCGCATAAACATATTGGGAGTGAAGCAGCTCGGTGTTAAATAGGGAAAAATTTCCCAAACCATTGTCTTGGCTGTTTCGGACCGGGTTTAAAAGGGGTACTCCATTGACAAAAACCCGGGATTGGTCTGCAGCAGCACCTCTAAGTACAGGATTGGCCGTCTCCGATGTATTCGTCGATGCGGGTAGATTGAATATAGCCTTTAGCGCGTCGCCATTTGAAGCTGGATCGAAATAGATGTCCAATTGGTCAATTTTCGTACTGGAGAAGCGTTCTGAAATGGGATTCCTACTTACCACTACAATTTCATCCATCTTTACTAAGGTAGTATCTACTTCAATTTGTTGGCTATAAACGGTGATTGGAAATAAAACACTCAGTGCTATTCCCAGACAGCAGCAGTTAAAATATCCCATTGTATAAGAGCATTAAAAAAGGAATTGCAAAGAAAAGCCAAGAAATAAAAATAGTAGATGTGCTCAAAACAAAATACAATGCCTTAAAAATATTAGAAAAATTCAAATTAGAAAAATTCACAACTTCTTTAAAAGAAATAAGTGACTCTTCATACAAATTCGTTTTACCAATTAATTCATTTAATAAAATATAAGAATCAGACCCCGGTAAAAAGAAATTCAAATTAAAACATGAACGTATTAAAATTGAAAGCATTATACTATAGCCTATAAATGATAAGGTAGCATAGCTCGTATGAAATTCGGAAACGAATAGAAAAATACTTATAAAAAATACAGCATCGAAGATAACACCACCGATATATACTAATATTTTTTGACGTTTATTTTTAATAAACGAAATATATAATTTATTGTAAAAAATCGGAATCATCAGAAACAAGAAACCAAATCCAAAAATTGTGCATTTTCCTCCAAAAAACTTATAAAAAAAATAATGCCCAAACTCATGTACGCATTTTCCAAAAAAGGAACCTATAATTATAAAGACCATTAAATTTGTAAAGTCAAATGGAACGAGATACAAAACTGTCATGTAATTATCAAATATATCCACAGATTTAGAAGACAATACAAAGCAAAGAATAGTAGGCACCAATACTAGAAAGAAGAATATTGAATAATAGATAAATTTACTATTTAGTATATTTTCTAATTTCGAATTGGAAAAATCTATAACGAGAATTTCAAATATTCTTTTATTAAAGCGAAATTTAATGAATATATTTTTTGCACTTTGTTTCTTTTCTATTAATAAGTGATTTTCTCTTGCCTTTTCTAGTAAGAAATCTAGTTGTGTACTCTCAATATTAAAACTATTTTTGTAATACAGAATAACTTGTTGTTTGTTTAAAACTTTAGCATAATATTCTATTATTTCAAATTCTACTTGCGATAATTTAATCAAGTTTTCTGAAAGTCGAGTCTTTAAAACCAATTGGCTTTCTGTTTTATCTATATGTATTATTTCTTTATTAATTTCCATAACTCGATTACGTTTTGTTGTTACCGATAGCCATACAAAGAATAGGTTGATGCAGCGTGTTCTTCAATTCTAAATACTCATTCATTTTATTGTTAAAAAACCCTCCAAATACACAACAAGCTAAATCTAAAGATGCTACAGCCAAGTATGCGGCATGTATAAATTCACCAATTTCTATGAATGATAATAAAACGCCAAAATCTTGATATTTAAATGAATGCTTGTTTAGAACTGAAGTAAAGACTATAAAAGCTGAAGCATTTTCAAAGTCTAGTACTGAAGGATTATTCTCAGATTTCATTATTATCTCATAAAAATCTTTAAAATCACCTTTGTTTTTAAGTTCCTTAATTAATTCTAATTGAAAATTTAAAACATTGTATCTATATACGCCAAGAGGAATTTTACTTATTTTATGATTGAAAATATAAATCTCAGTTGGATAAAGAGCACCACCAGATGCGATATTTCTAATGTCTCTTGTCAATTTTGTTCCATTGTAATTTATTGTTTCTTTTCCTGTAATTGAGTAGAATAGTTTAAAAAAATCACTAATTTCCTCAAAGGTTAACGGTTCATTAGAGAATGATCTAGTACTTTTTCTTTTCTTATTTATTTGTTCAAGAGTCATACTCCTGTCTGACTTATTTTCAGAGGTATGCAAATCAAATACATTGCAAAAACCTATTTCATAATAATTTTCATATATTTTTTTTAGAATTGTCGGATTGTTATTAACATATGAAATCACTTTGAATCGATCTAAATTCTCTGTATGATATTTTTGAAACTTTATAAGTTCTAAAAAATCCAAAGTGCTTTCATGTAATCTATGTTCTGAAAGAATATTTAAAATTTCGTGTTGTGTCATCTTCTTTGCTATTGATTATTATATTTTTCTTTTAATCGCTGCATATCGTCCTTTCTGTCTTCCAACTCATAAAACTGAATCAATAAATCATACAGGCGTTTTCGCCCCCAATGTGGACTGTAAAATGCAGCATCCAACGCATCTGGACAAGCCAAGCCTTTTAAGGCATAGCCTTCAACCTTTTTCATACCACCAAACATCTTTGGGGTGTAAAAATTTTGCGTAGCCAAAACCAAATAAGCGCGTAGGTTAGCCCGGTTTAAAGCCAACGACTTTTGCGCATTCTCCTCGACTTGAGATGCAATTTTATTCAATTTAATCATGCTGTTAAATTGTATAGAAAAGGAGTGTGCCGCGGCGAGTAGGGCAAAATCTTCCGATGTCGTCGTCTTTTTACCGATCAGCGCAATCGCAACTTCTATGCTTTCCCTTGCCTGGACATCATCGTTTAAAACCGTTTTATAAAAAATGGATTTAAAATAGTGTAGATAGCTTTTCCAATAGGTTTTCTGAGATTGCGACATACTGTCTTGCGCGTCCAAACTCATGAGTTGTTCGTCGACGGCTTTGGTCTTTTTTTCTGCAAACATCGTGGAGATCCGCTGTTCTATATTTTTTTCAAATATGGGATAGAGCGTGTCCGTAATGCGCTCATTTACCGGGTTCCTTTGATCGCTAACGCTTTCCTCACTCTGCGTCACTTCCAATTGAATACGGGGAATTTCGCGCTTTCTTTCCTTTGGCGTGCAATACACACCCAGACTTAATACACTGGCTAAGACAATAATTTTCATAATGTTTTTCTTTTTTATTTTCATACTTACTGCGGAAGGGGATCCACTACTGACTTAAACGCTTAAAGCGGTGCTGAATTAACGCGTTCTCTTTATGATCTCCTCTATTTTAGCAGCGTCTTCCGCTCGATTTTCCACGCGATACAATTGCAGCAGCAGCTCGTATAGGTGCATTTTCCCCCAATGCGGACTGTAAAAACCCGTTTCCACTCCCGTTTTGCACCGCAGTCCCTTTAGTGCGTATTCCTCCGCCTTGGCCCAACTGCCGTTCCCTTTAGGCTGGTAGAAATGATGGCTGGCCAAGGCGTAATAGGCGCGAATATTGTTGGGGTTAAGGGCGAGTGCTTTTTTCGCGCATTCCTCGACTTTTGTCGCGATGCCTCCCCATGCTGCCCGATCGGCAAACTGGATCGAAAAGGCGTAACAAGCCGCTATAAGTGCATAGTCTTCTGAGGTAGCCGCTCCTTTTAAGCGCTGCTCCAAGGCGTGCTGAATGTTTTCCTTCGCCGCGGGTTCGTCGTTGAGGATGTTTTTGAAATAGAGGGACTTGTTGTAATAGAGGTACGACTTCCAATACGCTTTTTGATTGGCAGACAAATGACAGTCTTCATCCAAATTCTTGAGGCAATCGTCGACCTCTAGCGCATTTTTACCGGAGTACATCGTCGCCAATAGCACCGCAAGCTGGTCTTCAAAAAGCGGAACCACGGTATCCATGCACAGCGTCATACCCACACTCCGCGCGTGGATTTCCTGCCTTTGCACCGTTGTATGCGCCAAGCAAATAAGGCTAATGCCCATGGTCATTGCTAATAGGATTACTTTCATCGTCTACTCGTTTTTCTCAGACACCATGCGGACTAAACGCAGCAATCACTGCGCTTTGGAGTAGTGCTAAATCGCCGGGCCCTTATAAGTAAAAGACTCATTATCAAGGCTATTATTTCAATAAAACATATTTTTTAACTAAAAATTAACAAGTAATCCCAGGGGTTTTTCGACCAAATCCACGGATCAGAAGACGATTTTGTTCCAACTCCCGACCAAAATCCACCCATATAACAAAAAACTATAGAGTCATTTACAAGAATGATTATTTACTGCGGCTTCAAAAATTAAAAGTCGTATTTTTGCGGTTTAATTTTTTTACTAATACGATGTTTACCGCCACGACTTCGACTGCTCCTCAGAGTAGGGAGAACGGCAAAGACATCACAGCGTATAAGATCCGAGATATGAAAAGAGTAGTAGTAGGTCTTTCCGGAGGAGTAGACTCTAGTGTAGCGGCTTATTTATTGAAAGAACAGGGATATGAGGTCATCGGATTGTTCATGAAAAACTGGCATGATGATACCGTAACCATTTCCAATGAATGCCCATGGTTAGAAGATAGTAACGACGCCTTAATGGTCGCTGAGAAATTGGGTATTCCCTTTCAAACAGTCGATTTAAGCGAACAATATAAAGAGCGTATAGTTGATTATATGTTTAAGGAATACGAGATGGGTAGAACGCCCAATCCCGATGTGCTGTGCAACCGCGAAATCAAATTTGACGTATTCATGAAAATCGCCCTGAGTTTGGGAGCCGATTACGTAGCCACCGGACACTATTGCCGCAAGGGTACTCTGGCTGTCACCGATCAAAACGGGCGGGAAGAAGCGGTTTATCAACTCTTGGCCGGCGTGGATCCCAACAAGGATCAATCGTATTTTTTGTGTCAGCTCTCGCAAGAGCAACTGGCCAAATCCCTGTTTCCCATCGGAGAACTGTTGAAATCCGAAGTGCGGGAAATCGCCGCAAAGATGGATTTGATCACCGCGGATAAAAAGGATTCTCAGGGATTGTGTTTTATCGGAAAAGTGCGCTTACCCGAATTTTTACAACAGCAACTCAAACCCAAAGAGGGCGTGATTTATGAAATCGAGAAAAACAGTGCCTTGTATGAGGTAGTGCCACAAGTGTACAGCAGTTTTGAAGCCCAGTTGGAAGCGGAATCCCGTTCCATCGCCTATACACCCGAAATGGGCAAAGCCGTTGGCAAACACCAAGGCGCCCATTATTTTACCACGGGACAACGCAAGGGATTAAATGTCGGAGGAACGCCCGAGGCCTTGTTTATCATAGCGACAGACGTACAGCAAAACGCCATCTATACCGGACAAGGACACGACCATCCGGGCTTGTTTCATCAAAGCTTGTTTGTACAAGCCGATGAAGTGCATTGGATTCGAGAAGACCTCAAGATGGCAAATGGCGAGAGCATGGAAATCAAAGCGCGTATACGCTACCGTCAACCCTTGCAAAATGCGACCCTCTATCAGTTTGAAACGGGGATGTATGTGCGTTTTGACGAGCCGCAATCGGCGATTACTGAAGGACAATTCGTATCTTGGCATTTGGAAGATGAGCTGATAGGCTCTGGTGTAATTTCAAAAAAGTAATTTATGACAAACAAAATAACACAGCTCTTCGGCATTGAGTACCCCATAATTCAAGGGGGAATGATTTGGAATTCGGGTTATAAATTGGCCAGTGCCGTTAGCAATGCCGGCGGATTAGGTCTTATCGGTGCCGGATCGATGTATCCGGATGTACTAAGAGCACACATACAAAAATGTCAAAAAGCCACGGACAAACCCTTTGGTGTTAACGTGCCTATGCTTTATCCCAACGTGTCCGAAATCATGGATATACTGGTAGAAGAAGGCGTTAAAATCGTCTTTACCTCTGCGGGTAATCCCAAGACATGGACCCCTTTTTTAAAGGAACACGGAATAGTGGTCGTACACGTGGTGAGCTCTTCCAAATTTGCGCTTAAAGCGCAGGAAGCCGGTGTTGATGCCGTGGTTGCCGAAGGATTTGAAGCAGGCGGTCACAACGGACGCGAAGAAACCACAACCCTGACCTTGATTCCGATGGTAAAAGAGCATATTGCTATTCCCTTAATCGCCGCAGGAGGTATAGCCTCGGGGCAGGGAATAGTCGCTGCAATGGCCCTAGGAGCCGATGGGGTACAAATGGGTACGCGCTTTGCCGCTACAGTGGAGAGTTCGGCTCACGACAATTTTAAGAATTTGCTCTTGGAAGTAGGCGAGGGCGACACCTTACTCACCCTAAAGGAACTCGCTCCGGTACGCCTGATTAAAAACGAATTTTATCAGGGCTTAGCCGCTTTATACCAAACCCATCCCAGCGTAGAACAACTCCAGGAATACTTGGGTAGAGCTCGAGCGAAACGCGGTATGTTTGAAGGGGACTTGGTAGAAGGGGAATTGGAAATCGGACAAATAGCGGGAATTATCCATAAAATCGATACGGTAGAAAACGTATTTAAAAATTTGATCCAAGAGGTTGAAGCAACCAAAAACAAGCTGGCAACATCCTTGTTTTAACACGGCCAAAACCCAATAAAAAAAGGCGTTATCATCGAGATAACGCCTTTTTTATAAAGCTGAATTTCCGGTTATTCAACGAGACCTCTCGCTTTTAACATCGGATTTATCGAAGGCTCTTGCCCTCTAAAGTTTTTGTACAACTTGGTCAATTCCTCCGAATTTCCACGGGAGAAGACCTGATCGCGCAAACGCTGTCCGTTTTGACGGGTCATTCCACCGTTTTCTTCCAACCAGCTATAGGCGTCGTGATCGAGCATTTCTGCCCATAAATACGCATAATAGCCCGCTGCATAACCACCGGCAAAAATATGGCTGAAGTACGAAGAGCGGTATCGCGGCGGAACCTGCGCCAAATCTAAACCTTTGGTCGCTAGTGCGCGCTGCTCAAATTGATCGACATCTGCTACCGTAGCGTCAACGCCGAGCGTATGCCAAGCGAGATCCAGCGATGTGGCCGCCAACATTTCCGTCATGGCGTAGCCCTTGTTAAAGCTCATCGCATTAAGCATTTTCTGCAACAAGGCCTCCGGCATCACTTCGCCTGTCTTGTAGTGGATGGCGTAGTTTTTCAACACCGCTGGTACCACGGCAAAATGCTCGTGGAATTGAGATGGAAACTCTACAAAATCACGAGATACATTCGTTCCAGACAGGGTTGGATACGTTTGATCGGCAAAGAAACCGTGTAGGGCATGACCAAATTCGTGGAACAGGGTCGTTACATCGTCAAAACTGATCAAAGCAGGTTGCCCAGCTGCTGGTTTGGTAAAATTGGACACGTTGTAAATAACGGGCTTGGTGTTAAGCAATTTGGACTGTCCCACGATATTGCTCATCCAAGCACCACCGCGTTTGGAGTCTCTCTTATAAAAATCTCCGTAAAACAAACCGATCGAGGTTTTGTCTTCGTTAAACAATTCATATACCTGTACGTCTTCATTCCAAACAGGCAGGTCGGTACGCTTTTTAAAGGTGATGCCGTACAATTGTTCGGCCATGTAAAACACGCCCTTTTCCAATACCGTATTCACCTCAAAATAAGGTTTTGTCTCGTTTTCGTCTATGTTGTATTTCGCCTTGCGAATCTTTTCGGCATAAAAATCCCAATCCGCTGCTGTAAGCTCAAATGGAGCGGGCTCTGCGTTGAGCAGGTTTTGAATATCCTGCGCTTCTGCTTTGGCAATTGCCGTAGATGCCGGAATCAACTGATCCAACAACGAATTCACCGCCTCCGGTGTTTGCGCCATCTGATCCTTTAAACTCCATTGCGCATAATTTTGATACCCCAATAGTTGTGCCTTTTCTGCGCGCTTCTTAACCAGTTCTAAAATCGCCGCTCGGGTGTCGTTGGCATCGCCTTTCTCCGCTCTGCTCCACGAAGCCTTAAACAATTTGGCACGGGCATCTTTTTGAGACATACTGATTAAGTCGGGCTGTTGGGTGGTATTGATTAAACTGATCAAATAACTGCCGTCTTTTTGCAGGTAAGAACTCAGGGTGTTTTCATCCAAACCCTCAAGTTCGTCTTTGGTAAAGCTCACACCTCCGGCCTTGGTTGCCGCCAACAACTGATTGGAAAACTGGGTGTTTAAAGCCGCTATTTCTCCGTTGATCACTTTTAAGCGCTCTTTGTTCTCCTGAGATAAGTCAGCTCCAGCCAATACAAACGCGTCGTAATAGTGGTCGAGTAATCGCGTGGATTCCGCATCTAACTTCAAGTTTTCCCTTTGACCGTAAAGCGCTTTGATACGCTGAAATAGCAAATCGTTTAAATAGATCGCATCGCTATGTGCAGCAAAATCTTTAGACAATTCCTCTTCTACCTTTTGCAACTCCGCATTGGTGTCCGCTCCGGTCAACAAGCCAAAAACATTGCTTACCCGAGTGAGTAACTGACCGGATTTTTCCAGTTCTACCAAAGTGTTTTCAAAAGTTGCCGCCTCCTTATTCGAAGTGATTTTTTCAATCTCTTCCAATTGCTGACGCATTCCCTCGAGTAAAGCAGGCTTGAAATCTCCGTTTTTAATTTTGCTGAAATCCGCCGTTTGATAGGCTAAAGTACTGGGTGCGAAAAAGGGATTTGCATCGTTCCAATCCGATTGGGCGCCCTTTTTATCGCAAGAAAGGGTCAGTAAACTAGAACTGACCAGCACGCTCAAAAGCGCTTTTTTGTTGAACATTGTGTTTGATTTTATGGATTCGCCTTAAAAGTAATAAGATTTTTTGAAGAAATGGCCTTTTTGCCCGCAGACGCCTGTAATTCTATCATAAAATCTTTGTTTATTTTTTTAAAAGCATTATTTTTATAAAATACGAAAAGTCTTTAATTTAAATTTCATTTAAGAAAATGAGTTATTATAAAATCGAAAATTTAGAACAGTACTTTAAACACTATAAAAAGTCGGTTCGCGAACCGCGAAAGTTCTGGAGCAAAATAGCAGAAGAAAATTTTGTTTGGTATCAGGCCTGGGATAAGGTGTTTGAGTTCGATATGGTTGAGGCCGATTTTAAATGGTTTACGAATGCAAAATTAAATATCACAAAGAACTGTATCGATCGTCATCTGGCCAAAAGAGGCGAGAAGACCGCTATTATCTTTGAACCCAACGATCCCCAAGAAGCTGCGCAGCACATCACTTACAATGAACTGTATAATCGCGTAACCAAAATGGCCAACGTCCTACAAGATCAAGGCATTAAAAAAGGAGACCGGGTGTGTATTTACTTACCGATGATCCCCGAATTGGCGGTAAGCATGTTGGCTTGTGCCCGTATCGGTGCCATCCACAGCGTTATATTTGCCGGATTCTCCTCTTCAGCCGTCTCCAAACGGGTAAACGATGCCCGTTGTAAATTGGTCATCACCTCCGACGGAAACTTTAGAGGCAGCAAAACCATAGCGGTTAAACCCCTAATAGACGAAGCCTTGGAAGAATGCCCAAGCGTGGAAAAGGTTTTGGTTGTCAAACGCACCCATAGCGAAGTTGCGATGAAACCCGGAAGAGACCTCTGGTTAGAACCCCTCTTGGAAGCCGCAGTACCCAATCACGTCGCTGTAGTGATGGACGCCGAAGATCCGCTGTTTATACTCTATACCTCGGGATCGACAGGTCAGCCGAAGGGAATGCTTCATACCACCGCGGGCTATATGGTGCAAACCGCTTATTCCTTTAAAAATATTTTTGACCACCGCGATAGCGATATCTTTTGGTGTACAGCCGACATCGGTTGGATAACGGGACATTCCTACATCCTATACGGTCCGCTGCTCAACGGTGCAACTACCGTAATCTTTGAAGGCGTCCCTTCACATCCCACTTACAGCCGTTTCTGGGACATTATAGACAAATATAAAATTACCCAATTCTATACCGCACCCACGGCGATTCGTTCGCTTATGGCGCAGGATTACAGTTTTGTCAACAAACACGATTTGTCGAGTTTGCGCGTCATCGGTTCGGTAGGAGAACCCCTAAACGAGGAAGCATGGCACTGGTATAACGATCATGTGGGCAAGAAAAAATGCCCGATTGTAGATACCTGGTGGCAAACGGAAACCGGTAGTATACTGATTTCTCCCTTGCCCTTTATCACACCGACCAAACCGACCTATGCCACGCTGCCGCTACCGGGTATACAACCGGTGTTGATGGATGAAAAACGCAACGAAATTGAAGACAACCAAGTCGATGGTAACCTCTGTATCAAATTTCCATGGCCTTCTATGGCTCGAACGATATGGGGCGACCACCAACGCTATATCGATACCTATTTTACCCAGTTTCCAGGAAAATACTTCACCGGAGATGGCGCATTGCGCGACGAAGTAGGCTATTATCGAATTACCGGTAGAACCGACGATGTAGTCATCGTTTCGGGACACAACCTGGGAACCGCTCCGATTGAGGATGCAATCAACGAGCATCCAGCAGTAGCAGAAAGCGCCGTGGTCGGATATCCGCACGACATCAAAGGCTTGGCCCTATACGGTTTTATCACCTTAAAAGTACAAGGTGAATACCGCGATAGAGAGAACTTGACCAAGGAGATCAACAATTATATTTCCAGCCATATCGGCGCTATTGCCAAATTGGACAAAATAGAATTTGTGGAATCCTTGCCAAAAACCCGTTCGGGAAAAATCATGCGTAGAATATTGCGCTCCATCGCCAAAGGCGATACCGCAGATTTTGGAGACATCTCCACCTTGATTAACCCCGAAAGCATCGAGCAAATCATTGCGCTGAAAAACAAGTAGTTATAAAAACAGTACTAAAAAGGGTAGGGGAGCACAGCGTTCTTCTACCCTTTTTTTATGTTAAATACTGGGCCGTGGCAATCAGGCTGATCGCTGCGATAGCCATGCCCAATCCCCAGATGTTTTTGCGACTTAAGCGCTCTTTAAAGAACAGTACACCAATTAGAGTTCCCAGCAGGATAACGCCAAAATTCATCATGGCAAAAACCGTGGTGGGATTGTCGGCAAACAAACGGTGCGCTTTGAGGTAAAAATAGATGTTTGAAAAATTGAGCAGCCCTAAGGGAATCCCAAAATAGAGGTTCTTAACGCTAAGAACATCGGATTTGACCAGCATTCGATACGCGTTGATCAATAAGGATACCACTAAGGCCAGCACAAAGACAAAGAAGAGCGACGTGGTGTACGGCAATGCGGTATACAAGGCAATCTGCTTAAACAAAACATCGATAACCCCAAATCCTATAAAGACCAACAACGGAAATAAACCAGCATTTTTATGCGATACCTCGGCGGTTTCCCTTTTGCTCAGCGTAAAGTAAATAGCCAACAACCCAAAGCCCAAGCCCACATATTTCAGCGTGCTGATCTGTTCACCGAATATACTAATGGCTGCCAGTATCGGAATTACCAGAGACAAGCGCTGTGCGATATCGGTTTTGACGATGCCCACCAAATTTACAGCGTGAAACAAAACCACGAATATCGTTGGCAACAACAAGCTCAACGGTATCAAAACCAACCAGGGCAAATCGCTGGGAATCGCGCTTAAATCAATCGGAAACAACAGATAACACAGCAATAGCGCAACCAGATAATTGACGCTGACCAGCTGAAATATATTCGTGCCTTTGTCCTTGGTCAGCTTTAAGAGTACGCCAACGGAAACACTGCACAAGATGCTTAATAGTAAATAGATCATTTGGACGACATATTAGTCAGCGACAAATGTAAAGAATATAGTTTATTTTTTATCAACACCGGATCGCTGTTTACCGGGATTCTCTTTATTGACATTAAATGTGCTTATAGCGGTAGCACAGTAGGAGTATTCATCGCTACATAAAGCGCAACAGACCGGAGCAATGGCGCCGTGTGCTGTATTACTTATTTTCTATTTTACATAATATATATTATCGTTCAATAATATATATATCAAAAAGGGGTGTTTTTACGCTCGAGACTTCATGTCTGGTTTTGGATTGCCGCTGTAATTCGCCCATACGAGAAAAAATTATGGTTGTCGGCAATTGCGCCCGTATTTAAAAAGCAATAAAAATCCACCAATCGCGCTCGTCAGTATTCCTTAACATACAATTCTCTAATTGCGACTATAAAAAGGATAATGCGAATAAAAATCGCCTATATTTCTATAAATAAATGCTGTAGCGTAAAAAAAGCAAATATTAACAGTAAAAATATTCCAATAAGATTAGTATTCAAATTAGAAAAGATTATTTTTGCAATCCGAAATGATTTTTTAATTTAAAGATATTACAGTGGAAAATTCCCATGCTCAAAAATTAATCAAGAAAGTCCAGTCAGATTTAATCGCTAACGGACTTGTTGTAGAAGATTTTGTTACCGACTTAAAAAAATTAAGAGAATTTGCACTCTTAGAAGAAAATCCGATATTGGTAAAAGCAATTCGTTTAACATACGAACACGTCTTGGCAAATGGAGCCTTTTTAATAGATATTCCTTCAGATGAACCCATCGATGAGGAAAATCCTGTGGAAATCACTAAAGAGCCTGTAACGGAAAACAACATGGAAAGCTTGCAGTACATCCTTTCTCTATTTACCGATTTAAACAACAAACACAATATAGCTGATTTAAAAGATTACAATGCCGCCTTGCAAGGCGCTTAATTTTTTAACGTCATCACCCTCAAAAGGCTCCGAAAATATCGGGGCCTTTTTTCGTTTAAATACCTTGGGAAAACCCGTTAAAAACAGTACTTTAGTTCCCTAAACTCATAACCTAAAAAATCACATTTTTCATGTTGAAAATTTTTAAAATTATCGCTTTTTTAGAGGGTGTTTCCCTTCTTGCCCTGTTTTTTATCGCCATGCCCATGAAGTACTTTATGGATAAACCCGAATTGATTAGCCCTGTGGGAATGGCGCACGGTTTGTTGTTTATCGCGTATATCGTACTGGCTACCGTACTTAAATTTGAATTAAAATGGAGCTGGACCAAATACTTTTTGATCTGCATCGCTTCGCTAATTCCATTTGGAACTTTTTACGTGGAATTCAAAATGCTCAAAGAAGATACTCCGGCATAAAGAAAATATACCACAGGCTTTTCGGCTGTGTGAAATACAAAAATCGAGTGAATCAAGCGCCGTTTTCCGCAACGCGTTTATCCACTCGATTTTTATTTAAAGGCAACTCCCCTATTTATTTTTAACAATTCGCAAACTGAATCAATCTAATCAATTTGTGATTAAAACCATCCCAAATCTGTCAATCCGTGTGGGGTTGGTTTTCCGTCCTCACCCAAGTGTACCATGGTAATGGCCTCAACGGTAATGATGGATTCCTTGGTCATAATATTAAATACCGAACACTTGATTTGCAGGGAGGTCTTGCCAAATTTGGTAATCTCAAACTGAATTTCGATAATGTCCGACTGCCGCGCCGAGCTCATAAAGTTGATTTCGGTCATGTATTTGGTGACCACTCTCCTATTCTTGAGGATTAAAACGGCAAACAACGCCGCCTCTTCATCAATCCACGCCAATAGTTTTCCTCCAAATAACGTACTGTTGGCGTTTAGATCTTCGGGTTTTACCCACTTTCTCGACTTGTAAATATTATTGTTGGTCATGTGTAAGCGTATTGATAATTATAAAAATGATTTTGATTTCGTAACTCCGTGTGCCGTCGGTTGCCCTTGGTCGTTTAAATTGACCATGGTAATGGTTTCCACCGTAATGATGAGCTCGCTGGTCATGGTGTTGAAGACCTGACACTTTAAGGTAATCGAGCTCCGGCCATAATGGGTCACCTCCAAGCGAATTTCAATGATATCCGACTGCTTGGCGGTGCTCATAAAATTGATTTCCGACATGTGTTTGGATACAATTTTATTGTTCTCCAAGTTGATGATTGCCATAGATGCCGCTTCTTCAGAGATCCACGACAACAGCGTGCCTCCGAACAAAGTGCTGTTGGCATTCAAATCCTCGGGTTTAACCCATCTTCTACTCCTATATATATTGGTCATGTAAAAATCGCTTTAACGCCTCATCGACAATCTCTTGGTGATCAAAGGCCAACAAAGGTAAGTTTTTAATGGAAAACCAACCAACTTCTTTGGCATCATCTTGTGCTTTTGCCGGAACTTCACGCTCCAACAGCCCGTAATACGCTATGCTAACCACATGGGAACGCGGATCTCTAAAGGGTTTTCCAAAAGCGCCAATTTGAGATAAATCGCGAACTGCGACTGCAGTTTCCTCCTCCAGTTCTCGAATTGCCGCCTGTTCGAGGTCTTCGTTCTCATCGACAAAGCCGCCGGGCAAAGCCCAATGCTCTTTAAACGGATCGTTCTTTCTTTTGATCAGCAGTAATTTATAATCGGAATCCGCAGGACACAAAATCACCGTATCGACGGTGACAAAAATTTTAGAAGCGTACATAATAAACTAGATATTAATTTAAAACCATATTTAATCATTAATAAAATGTTAAAAAAATCATTAAATTTGCTAAAGTTATCGTTTTAATTGAAAAAACGCGGTTTTTTTTTAAGAATACATATTTTTGTTTTATATTTGCAATAGTAACAGCTCTTACAAATGCTGGAATATAGCATTTTTAAGAGTAATTATTAAAAAAAAAAAGAAATTATGAAAAAAATTGCATTACCAGTATTAGCTACAGTTCTTGCTTTCGGATCAATGAATGCTCAAGAGCGTCCTTACAACAAATGGTCAGTTGACTTAAACGCAGGTTTAACTAAACCTACAGGCCCCCTTTCTTCTGGATATTTCACAGATACTTTTGGTTTTATCCATGCTGATGGTGGTGTTCGTTATATGTTCAACAACAAATTCGGTGTTAAAGCTGACTTTGGTTACGACAAAATGGAAAACGATGACGATAGTAAAAAATTCGAAACTCAGTACTACAGAACTAGCTTGCAAGGGGTAGTTAACTTGGGTAGAGTTTTAAATTTCGAAGAGTGGACTAAAGTCTTAAACGTACAAGCTCACGCTGGTGCAGGTTATTCATGGATGACTAGTGATGCTTTCTCAGGTAAAGATGAGATGGTAAATGTTATGGCTGGTCTTACAGGTCAGTTAAAATTATCGGAAAGAGTTGCATTAAATGCTGACTTTACCGTAATCAAACACGCTAGACAAAACATTACTTTTGACGGTACAGAAAACATTTCTAGCCGCGGTATTCAAGGAGCATTGTACAATGCTACTTTAGGTCTTTCTATCTACTTAGGTGGAAATGGAACACATGCTGACTGGTATTATGGCGATTCTTCAACCAACAAATTGGCTGAATTGGAAAGCAGAATGACCGATGTTGAAAACAAAATGATTGATTCTGACAACGATGGTGTGCCAGATTATTTAGACCAAGAGCCAAATACACCTGCTGGTGCTATGGTTGATGTTAAAGGTCGTTCAATCGATAAAAACAACAACGGTATTCCAGATAGTTTCGAATCTTACTTAGAGGAGAAATACGGAAACCAGAAAGAACAAACCATGACTGTTGAAGACAGTGCTTTGGTTAAAGAATTGATCAACAAAGGTTATGTTGCTGTATATTTTGATTTTAACAAATCTCAACCTACTGCTTCATCAAGCGATGGAATCAACTTTATCGTAACGTATTTGAGAAGTAACCCTTCTGCTTCTATCGAAGTAATTGGTTATGCGGATGCTGTAGGTGGAAACTCTAACTACAACAAACAATTGTCTGAAAAACGTGCAACTGCAGTGAAAAACATTTTAGAAAAATCGGGAATTGCTGCTTCTAAAATTTCAGTAACTGGAAATGGCGTTGATAATTCAGTGGAAAAATCTTCTGACAAAGCACGTGAAATTGCTCGTAGAGTAATTTTCAAAGTGAAATAATTCGAAGGAATTTTATACGAATAACTCCAAAAGCGCAAGTATATCTTGCGCTTTTTTTATGCCTTTTTATTTGGAATATACCTTACTTTTACAAAAAATATCACTATGGATTTTAAAGTAGTATCGGATTATCAACCTACGGGTGATCAACCTAGTGCTATACAAAAATTGGCGCAGGGAATCAGGGACGGCGACAAGTATCAAACCCTACTGGGTGTTACCGGTTCGGGGAAGACCTTTACCGTGGCCAATGTCATCCAAGAGGTTCAGAAACCCACCTTGGTTTTGGCGCATAACAAAACCCTGGCTGCACAGCTGTACTCGGAATTTAAGCAGTTTTTCCCCAATAATGCGGTGGAGTACTTTGTGTCTTATTACGACTATTACCAACCCGAAGCCTTTATTCCGGTTACGGGTACCTATATAGAAAAGGACCTTTCGATCAATGAGGAACTGGAAAAAATGCGTTTGAGCACGACTTCTTCCCTATTGTCCGGACGCCGGGACATCATCGTCATCGCTTCGGTATCGTGTTTATACGGTATTGGAAATCCGGTGGAGTTTCAAAAAAACGTGGTGAGCATCGAATTGGATCAGGTCATCAGTAGAACCAAGTTTTTGCACCGACTGGTGCAAAGTCTTTATTCGCGAACAGAGGCGGACTTTTTACCGGGCACCTTTCGAATTAAGGGCGATACGGTAGAGGTATTTCCCAGTTATGCCGACAACCCCTTTCGCATTCACTTCTTTGGCGATGAAATCGAAGATATCGAAGTATTTGACCCCAAGAATTCTCAGGTAATCGAAAAATACACCCAACTCAATATCTATCCCGCCAATATGTTTGTCACCTCTCCCGATGTGTTGCAAAATGCCATCTGGGAAATTCAACAGGATTTGGTTAAGCAAGTAGACTATTTCAAGGAAATCGGCAAGCATCTCGAAGCCAAACGACTCGAGGAACGCACCAATTTTGACCTCGAAATGATTCGCGAATTGGGCTATTGCTCGGGTATTGAGAATTATTCCCGCTATTTGGACGGACGTTTACCGGGTACCAGACCCTTTTGTTTGCTGGACTATTTTCCCAACGACTTTTTAATGGTGGTCGACGAGAGTCACGTGACCATTTCTCAGGTACACGCCATGTATGGCGGCGACCGATCTCGGAAGGAAAACCTGGTGGAATACGGTTTTCGCCTGCCCGCTGCCATGGACAACAGACCATTGAAATTTGAGGAATTTGAGTCGATGCAAAACCAAGTTATCTTTGTGTCGGCTACGCCGGCCAATTATGAAATGGAAAAATCGGAAGGCGTCTTTGTCGAGCAGGTCATTCGCCCTACCGGGCTGTTGGATCCCATCATCGAAGTGCGCCCCAGTCTCAACCAGATCGACGACCTAATAGAAGAAATCCAAAAACGCGTGGAAGTGGACGAACGGGTACTGGTCACCACCTTGACCAAGAGAATGGCAGAGGAATTGGCCAAGTACTTAGATCGGATGTCAATACGCTGTCGCTATATCCACTCGGATATCGATACCTTGGAACGCGTCGAAATCATGCAGGATCTGAGAAAGGGTATTTTCGATGTCTTGATCGGAGTCAACTTGCTTCGAGAGGGATTGGATTTGCCAGAAGTGTCTTTAGTCGCGATTTTAGATGCGGATAAGGAGGGCTTTTTGAGGAGTCACCGTTCCTTGACGCAGACCGTGGGACGCGCTGCTCGGAACATCAACGGCAGGGCGATTATGTATGCGGATAAGATTACCGATAGCATGCAAAAAACCTTGGATGAAACCGAATACAGACGCGGAAAACAGCACGCCTATAACTTGCAACACGGCTTGGTACCCAAGGCGTTAAACAAAAAGATCTCCGGTGAACTCACCAAGGATATGTTGTCCGATCCGACGACACACTTTGCCGCCGTAGCCGAAAACAATCTTAAATACGCCAGCAAAGCAGATATTGAAAAGGCCATCCGCGAAAAGAGGAAAGCCATGGAAGTCGCTGCTAAGGACTTGGACTTTATGCAGGCGGCCAGACTGCGCGATGAAATCAATGCGTTAAAGGAAAAAATCTAAGAGCGCTGCTTGCAAATCCTCTTGTAGACAAATGCCGGAATTCACAAATTCTACAAATATAATTAGTACTTTTGTAAAAATTAATCACAATAATGACGAACAACGATATTTTTAAAAAATTGCGTGTAGCCTTGCAATTGCGCGACGATCAAATCATAGAAATTTTGGAATTGGTAGATTTTAGAATTTCAAAGGGCGAAATCGGGAATTTCTTTAGAGCACCCGAGCACCCGAAATACATAGAGTGTGGTGATCAGGTATTGCGCAATTTTTTAAACGCCTTAGTCATCCATTTACGCGGAACTAAAGAGGAACCCAAAGTTCCGATGGACGTGATCAAAGCGCATAAAACGACGCCTTCTAAGGATTACGACCAAAAAGACCGCAAGGATAGACCGGCTACTTCTCCGTCTAAACCCAAGTCGTATTCGAAGTCGAATAACAAAAAGAATGACCCTAAAAACAAAAAGTTTAACCCGCTTGGAAACGTTAAATTCAACAACGGAAAACCCAAAAAGAAGGAGGACGAATAAATAAAAAACCGCTGGAAAACATTGATTTTTCCAGCGGTTTTTTTACGCCATAAAAAAAGCCCAAACAAAAAATGTTCGGGCTTTTTTAACTTGATTATATCAGTTCGATTAAGACAAAGCAGCTTTAACTTGATCGGCAGCTTCTTGGAATTCCACTGCAGATAAAATAGGCATACCCGATTGATCGATTAATTCTTTTGCAATTTCTGCATTGGTACCTTGAAGGCGAACGATGATTGGCACTGTAATAGCGTCACCCATGTTTTTGTATGCATCAACAACCCCTTGAGCAACACGGTCACAACGAACGATTCCTCCAAAGATGTTAATCAAAATAGCTTTAACGTTTGGATCTTTTAAGATGATACGGAAAGCCGTTTCAACGCGTTTCGCGTCAGCCGTTCCACCTACGTCCAAGAAGTTAGCCGGTTCAAAACCTGCGTATTTGATCAAATCCATAGTAGCCATAGCCAAACCAGCTCCGTTTACCATACATCCAACCGTACCGTCTAAATCTACATAGTTTAGACCCACTTCTTTCGCTTCTACCTCAATAGGGTTTTCCTCTGAGATATCGCGCATTTCAGCGTATTCTTTTTGTCTGTAAAGCGCATTGTCATCCAAGGAAACCTTAGCGTCAACAGCCAAAATTTTATCGTCAGATGTCTTTAATACCGGGTTGATTTCAAACATAGATGAATCACTTCCAACATAAGCGTTGTAAAGCGCATCTACGAATTTCACCATCTCCTTAAAAGCATTGCCAGAAAGACCTAAGTTAAAAGCGATTTTTCTCGCTTGGAAACCTTGAAGTCCTACACTTGGATCAACTTCTTCTTTAAAGATTAAATGCGGTGTGTTTTCAGCTACCTCTTCGATATCCATTCCCCCTTCGGTAGAATACATAATCATATTACGGCCATTTGCACGGTCCAAAAGTACGGACATATAAAACTCAGAAGGCTCGCTTGCTCCAGGGTAATAAACATCTTCAGCTACTAATACGCGGTTTACCTTTTTACCTTGTGGTGGAGTCTGTGGAGTGATTAAGTCCATACCAATAATTTGACCAGCAATTTCCTTTACTTGATCTAAATTCTTAGCCAATTTAACGCCGCCGCCTTTACCGCGTCCACCTGCGTGAATTTGAGCTTTGATCACGTACCATGAAGTACCTGTTTCTTCCGTTAATTGTTTTGCTTTTTCTACCGCTTCTTCCGCGTTGTTAGCAACATAGCCACGTTGTACTCTTACTCCGTAACTTGCTAATATTTGTTTACCTTGAAATTCGTGTAAATTCATAGTGAAATATGTTTAGCTTTAAATATAAACTGACTACAAAAATAACAAACTAGAATGTAAAAGCCTAATATTTTTGGGTATTATCTGCTTTTGGAGTGTTTCTATTTTAGGCTGTGACGGCGGTTTAAGCCCGTTCTTTTTTTAGGCGCTTGTTTTTAGAGCCAATCGCAATTGTTTTCTGCGGTAGGCAATCCCTTTGCGACAAAACCATAAAGCCATTGCTGCTCGGCGGTGTTTAAAGCAAAAACCCGCCGCTATTCGACTGTTTTTAAGCGGATAGACCGCAGAGCGGCTACTCAAGACCGACGAACCCCAAGCCTTGGTACATAAAAGGAAAAAGGCTACCTCTGTAGGCAGCCTTGGTATTTTCTTTGCAGCGATGGGCTGCTTTAACAAATCTCTTCGGTATAGCCCGCTTGCTCTTAGGCCTGCGGATTCTCAGAAGTATGCAGTATCCGATTTAAAAGACATCTATGCTGCCTTTGCCCTCGCGGAGTACTTCGGGCTCTGGTCCGGACAAATCGATTATCGTCGAGGCCTGATTGTCTCCAAATCCACCATCGATGACCACATCGACGATGTTTTGCCATTTTTCAAATATCAATTCGGGATCGGTGGTGTATTCCACTACCGAATCCTCGTCGTAAATCGAAGTCGACACTATGGGATTGCCCAATTGACGCACGAGTTCCAAGGCGATACTGTTGTCTGGAACACGGATACCCACGGTTTTCTTCTTTTTAAACTCCTTGGGAAGGCTGTTGTTTCCCGGAAGAATAAAGGTATATGGACCGGGTAAACTCCGCTTTAAAATCTTAAAGGTCGAGGTTTCGATCTGTTTGACATAGTCCGAAATATTGCTCAAATCGTGGCACACAAAGGAAAAGTTTGCCTTATCCAATTTGATTCCCTTAATGCGCGCAATTTTCTCCAAAGCTTTGCTGTTGGTAATATCACAACCCAAACCGTAAACCGTATCTGTGGGATAGATCACCAAACCACCCTCTCTCAATATGCGAACAACTTTCGCAATTTCTTTAGCATTGGGATTATCGGGGTAAATCTTAATAAATTTTGCCATATCGTTCCGTTTTTACTGTCGGTATAAGTTAACCTAAAATTTGCAATTTTGCAAATCGCAACAGCAGTTTTTTCAAACCGCCCACATCGAACTTAATCTCTGCTTTTTTATCCGCTCCGGCTCCTTCTAAATTGACGATTTGCCCTTTGCCAAAGCGCTCGTGCATGACCAATTGACCGACTTCCAAGCCGTAATCCACTGCCGATCGGGCCGCAGGTCCTGCGTTGGATGCCATCGGTTTTAGCTTGCGTATGTTGTGATCCACCTTGTCTTCTTGCTTCAAATACGTCGGCGGTGTACCGCTTTCCGGTTTTTGCAGCCGCAATTTGGACTTGTCGACATCGCCAAAAATATCGGTATTAATACGCGGTTTATAGCGGTAATTGGTTTCCGTTGGCGTTAGGTATTCCAAGTATTGAGAATCGATTTCCTCGATAAATCGAGAAGGTTCACTATCGACGAGTTTCCCCCAGCGGTAACGCGACTGGGCATAGGTCAAATACGCCTGATGCTCGGCACGGGTTAGGGCTACGTAAAACAAGCGACGCTCCTCTTCCAATTCGCTTCGGGTGCTCATACTCATCGCGCTGGGAAAGAGGTCTTCCTCCATACCCACGCAAAAAACCGTCGGAAATTCCAACCCCTTAGCCAGGTGAATCGTCATCAAGGCCACGCGGTCGTCATCGCCTTTGTCGTTGTCTAAATCCGTTGCCAAAGCCACGTCTTCCATAAATTCGCTCAAGGCACCTCGAGCCCCATCAACTTCTTTCTGCCCCTCGGTAAAGTCCTTGATACCGTTGAGCAACTCCTCGATGTTTTCCATCTTGGTAATCCCCTCCGGTGTAGCATCCTTCTTTAACTCTTGCACCAAACCCGATTTTTTTGCCACGTGATCGGTTAAGAAATAGGCGTCTTGATTTTCGTTTAGGATTTGGAAGGTCTTGATCATATTGACAAAATCCGTCAATTTGTTCTTGGTTCCCGCCGTGATCTTTAAGTCGATTTTATCGATGTGCTCCATAATTTCATAGATGGAGCGCTTGTAATGATTGGCCGCTATGGTCAGTTTGTCTATGGTGGTATGCCCGATTCCGCGAGCGGGGTAATTGATGACCCGCACCAGTGCTTCTTCGTCCTTGGGATTGATTACCAAGCGCAAATAGCTCAAGACATCTTTGATTTCCTTGCGCTGATAAAACGATAGCCCTCCGTAAATTCTGTAGGGAATATCGCGTTTTCTCAGGGCGTCCTCCATCGCTCTCGACTGGGCGTTGGTGCGATATAAAATGGCGAAATCGCCGTTTTTCTGTTGGTTGCGCATCTTTTCCTCAAAGATGGTTCCCGCTACAAAGCGGCCTTCTTCTCCATCGGTCAAAGAGCGGTGTACTTTTATCTTGGGACCGAAGTCGTTGGCGGTCCAAACGATTTTCTCGAGTTTGACCTTGTTTTTATCAATGATCGTATTGGCCGCTTCTACGATGTTTTTAGACGATCGGTAGTTCTGCTCCAAACGATAGGTTTGCACGTTGTCGTAATCCTTTTGAAAGTTTAGGATGTTGTTGATATTGGCCCCGCGGAAGGCGTAGATACTTTGGGCATCATCGCCCACAACGCAGATGTTTTGAAAGCGATCGGACAAGGCGCGTACAATCAAGTATTGCGAGTGGTTGGTATCCTGGTACTCATCGACTAAGATATAGCGAAAGCGGTCCTGATACTTCATCAACACATCGGGAAAACGCGTCAAGAGCTCGTTGGTCTTTAAGAGTAAATCGTCAAAGTCCATCGCACCGGATTTGAAACAGCGGTCGACATAGTGTTGATAAATCTCTCCCATACGCGGCTTTTTACTCATCGCGTCGGCTTCTTGTAAGTCGGCATTGTCGTAATAGGCCTTAACGGTGATCAAACTGTTTTTGAAGGAGGATATTCGACTCAAAACCTGTTTGGGTTTGTACACATCGCGATCCAACTGCATTTCCTTGATAATTTGTCCGATCAGTCGCAAGCTGTCTTGCGAATCGTAAATCGTAAAATTGGAAGGATAACCCAGCTTATCTGCTTCGGAACGCAGTATCTTGGCAAAAACCGAGTGAAAGGTTCCCATCCAAAGGTTTTTGGCTTCGGAACTTCCCACAATTTGCGAAATACGCGTTTTCATCTCTCGCGCAGCCTTATTGGTAAAGGTCAGCGAAAGGATGTTAAAGGCGTCTACTCCCTGGTTCATTAAATAGGCAATGCGCAAAGTCAAAACTCGGGTTTTCCCCGAGCCTGCTCCAGCGATAACAATCATTGGCCCATCTTTCTGTAATACAGGCGCTTGTTGCGCCTCATTTAATTGACTTATATAGTTTTGCATAATGTAGATCCAAAGTTCAAAAATACTACTCCTTAGCCGTTATAACAAGTTTTTAATAGCCTAAAAAAATTTTGATAGTCTAGGAAATTATCCCTTATTTTGACAGTTGATAAATCCCCTTGATTCTATGCAGTTCGATTTTTTATTAGAAACTTTCTCCTATACGTTTCCGGCAATCGTAACCGGTGCTGTGGCCTATTTTTACTTTTCGGAATTCGTCAAACAAACCGAAAAAACAACGCCCCCACCCCCCGCGGTTCACAGTTTTGAAAAGGATAAATTCAACTTGCGCCTACAGGCTTACGAACGCCTGACCCTGTTTTTTGAACGCAACGACTTAAAGAATCTCTTGCTGCGTATCGCTCCGATATCTCAAGAGAAATCGGCTTATGAAACCCTGTTGGTTCAACATATTGAACAGGAATTTGAATACAACCTCTCCCAGCAAATCTACATTTCGGAAAATCTGTGGATCATCGTTCGCAACAGCAAGAGCAAACTGTTGCAGGAAATACGCACTCAAGCTGCTGCGGAAAACCTGCGCAATGCCGACGACTTGCGTCAAGCCCTGCTCAAAAACTCCTTTTCACAGGGCAATCCCATCGCCGCTGCCTTGCTCAGCGTCAAGGAGGAGGCTCGTATTTTATTGAGTTAGATGGGCAGATCATAGCGGCTATTTAAATAGTTAATTAAACATCCTATCCATGGAAAATTATATTTTATCTACAGACCGTGTAAATATACACTACACAGAAATCGGGAAGGCTCATACTACCCTAGTTTTTGTACACGGTTGGCTAGGAAACACCAATTGGTGGAACAGTCAAGAAGATTTTTTTAAGGACAGCTATAATATCGTTAAGATCGATTTAGGTGGTCATGGAAAATCTGAAAGGAGTAGGAAAAAATGGACAGCAACGCAATATGCTGATGATATCAAAACGGTGGTTAATCAAATTAAAAGCACTGATATTATACTAATAGGGCATTCTATGTCCGGTGCGTATGTCGTACAAGCAGCATTGGATTTACCTCAGGTAAAAGCGTTAATTTTAATTGATACTTTAAAAGACTTAGATCAGGTTTTTACTCCAGAACAGGCCGAACAGTATATGTTTCATTTTTATCGCAACGATTTTAAATCAGCGGTTGAAGAGATTATGCCGTCCTATCTGTTTGTCGATGAAACACCTGTTTATATCAAAGAACAACTGCAAAGTGAATTTCTTCTAAATGATTATGAACTGGCTATAAATGCCTTAAAACCTTTATATGAAATGGATCTGCAAAAAATGTCAAAGCAAATTGATATACCAGTAAGAGGCATACTGTCTGATGCGCAACCCGTCGAGATAAATAATAATACTAAATACTTTAAGGATTATCACGGCGTAATCATTAAGGGAACGGGGCATTATCCCATGCTGGAAAAACCTCAGGAGTTTAATAGTCTATTGAATACAGTATTAAAAGAATTGAAGCTTCAACAATAAAAACATCCCTTATAAATCCGGCCGCAAGACGGTCAACGATAGGATTGAATTAAATTGTTGTCGTATTTGATTGAAAGGTATTATTCGAGATATTTAATCATAAAAAAAGAGGTCGTATTGAAAAATACGACCTCTTTGCTATAAAATGCACGATAGTAAAAAACTATCTGATTAATTTTTTGTATTTAACCCGTGTTGGAGCCACATCACCAAAGCGTTTTTTACGATTTTCCTCGTATTCCGAGAAGGAACCTTCAAAGAAGTATACCTGAGAATCGTTTTCAAAAGCCAAGATATGCGTACATACACGGTCTAAGAACCATCTATCGTGGGAAATTATCACGGCACAACCCGCAAAGTTGTCCAAACCTTCTTCCAAGGCACGAAGTGTATTGACATCCAAGTCGTTGGTAGGCTCATCCAGCAACAATACGTTTCCTTCTTCCTTTAGCGTCATCGCCAAGTGCAAGCGGTTGCGCTCCCCTCCTGATAAGGTGGATACCTTTTTGTTTTGATCGGAGCCCGCAAAGTTAAAACGGCTTAAATAGGCTCTGGAATTGACCTGTCTACCGCCCATCATAATCAGCTCCTGACCGTCGCAGAAATTCTCCCATATCGTCTTGTCTGCATCGATATCGCTATGCGACTGATCGACATAGGCTATTTTAACGGTTTCACCGATGACAAAGGAACCGGAATCCGGTTGCTGCTCGTCCATAATCATTCTGAAAATAGTCGATTTACCCGCCCCGTTGGGACCGATAATACCTACAATTCCAGCCTGAGGTAAGGTGAAATTCAAATCTTCATACAGCAATTTGTCGCCAAATGCCTTAGAAACGTGTTGGGCTTCGATTACTTGAGTACCCAATCTCGGACCGTTTGGAATGTAAATTTCCAAGTTCTCCTCCAGGGATTTCTGGTCTTCATTCAACAATTTATCGTAATTCTGCAAACGGGCTTTTTGCTTGGTTTGTCTTCCCTTAGCGCCTTGACGCACCCAGTCCAACTCGCGTTCCAAGTTTTTTCTACGCTTGGACGCTACCTTTTCCTCTTGTCTTAAACGGGTTGATTTCTGATCCAACCACGAGCTGTAATTCCCCTTCCAAGGAATTCCCTCACCGCGGTCCAATTCCAAAATCCAACCGGCTACATTGTCCAAGAAGTATCTGTCGTGGGTTACGGCGATTACCGTTCCGGGATATTGTTGTAAATGTTGCTCTAACCACAATACCGATTCGGCATCCAAGTGGTTGGTAGGCTCATCCAAGAGCAAAACATCGGGTTGTTGCAATAACAAGCGACACAATGCTACCCTTCTGCGCTCCCCTCCTGAAAGGATGTTGATCGGGGTATCGGGTTCTGGAGTCCTTAAGGCATCCATAGCAATTTCGAGTTTGGTCTCCAATTCCCATCCGCCAGCCGCATCGATTTTATCTTGTAAGACCGCCTGTTGGTCCATCAGTTTTTGCATTTTATCGGCATCTTCATAAACTTCTGGAAGTCCAAACATATCGTTTATCTTATTGAACTCTTCCAAGACCGCTACGATTTCCGCAGCGCCTTCTTTGACGATTTCAATCACGGTTTTGGTCTCGTCCAATTGGGGTTCTTGTTCCAAATATCCCACTGTATATCCCGGTGCAAAAACCACATCTCCCTGGTAGTTTTTATCCACGCCCGCAATAATCTTGAGCAAAGAAGATTTTCCAGAACCGTTGAGTCCTAAAATACCGATCTTGGCGCCATAGAAAAAGCTTAGATAAATATCTTTCAACACTTGTTTATTGGTCGAAGAATAGGTTTTACTCAACTTCGACATGGAAAAAATAACTTTTTTATCGTCTGACATACACTGTTTTATTAGTTTTTAGTTTTTTTGGCGCGACACTGACTGCGCAGGGCTCCAAAAAATCAAAATTAATACATTATTTGGGATAAAAGAAATTTAAAGTTTGCGAACAAAATAAAGGGCTTGGTTTTCTTTTTTGATTAAATTAGTAAAAAAATACATTATGGAATTCAATGAAAAATTAATCAAGGCCGATATCGAAATCGTCGAAAACAACAACGTACACTTAAAGAGTACCGACGGAACGGAATTGGTTATGCATATCGGTGACCCCGTGACTAATGCCGTTTGGGCCGAGCACGGGAAACTTTTGGTAACCTTGGAAAACGGTACGATAAGACTCTACCACAACCAATTGGATTACGACATGATTTAAACCTTTGACCCTATTCTAAACAACAAAGACCGGTATGTCCGGTCTTTGTTGTTTAGAGGTGTGGGTTCTCCTTGTTATACCCTTCCTTTTAGGGCGCTAAAAACCCAAGCATTGGCAAAAAATCCAACGCCGACAGCTACAAAGCCCCATCCGGCCACTTCGTTATATCTAAAAACGCCTAAGGCGATTAACAATATTCCCATGGCAATCATGATAAGCGTTGCCCAGCCCAATATTTTATTCTTGTTCATTTTTTTACTCATGCTCGTCTTGGTTAGTTAAATATTTTCGCCAGCATTTCTTTCAGTAGATCTCCCTGTGGCATGGCTGACGCTCCTACTCCTTTATTTTTTAAATCGATGTCTTTTAATATGGATATGATTTGGCTGACTTTGCGCATCGGATAGTTCTTAAAACCGATTTCGTAGTCCTTAAGCCCGTATTGACTGATCTTTAGGTTTTTGACCACATTCATCGCCGATTTGTCCTTGAGTCCGTGGTACAGCAACAATTTGGAAAAATACGAATACACCAAGCCCAAAGTCAAGACCATCGGGTTGTTTTTGGGATTTTGAGAAAAGTAATGCGCAATTTTATAGGCCTTTAACTGATCGCGGTCAACTATGGCTTTAATCATTTCAAAATTGTTAAAATCCTTGCTGATCCCGATGTTGTATTCCACGACTTCTGCCGTGATTGCACTGCCCTTGGGCAGTATGATGGTCAGTTTGTCCAATTCATTGGCAATCTTGCTCAAATCCGTGCCTAAGAACTCGACCAACATCGCAGAGGCCTTGGGTTCAATGCTGTATCCCTTACCGGAAATAATGCGCTTTAACCAGGCTTCAATCTGATATTCTCGCAGCTTTTTACTCTCGTAAAGCACGCCTTTTTTCTGTATGTTCTTATAGACTTTTTTGCGCTTGTCCAGGGTCTTATACTTATAGCAAAACACCAATACCGTAGTGGGTTGTAAATGCTCTAAATAGTCGTCCAGTTGGTCTATAGTCCGCACCAATTCCTGGGCTTCCTTGACGATGATGACCTGTTTTTCGGCCATCAGTGGAAAGCGCTTGGCATTGGAAATGATTTCCTGCATGCTGACATCCCGACCGTAGAGCACCATCTGATTAAAACTCTTCTCCTCTTCGTTTAAAATATTCTTCTCTATAAATTCAGATAATTTGTCGATATAATACGGCTCTTCCCCCATTAAAAAATAAATGGGCGCTATGGTTCCAGCTTTGATATCCTTTGTAATTTGTATTACCTGATCCAAAATATTTTTTGTTTAATTGTTCTTTGTCATTAGAAAAAATATCTTTGTCAGATGCAAAAATTAAATTTTCCTTCCTTTGAATTTCGCTTCAAAAATACTAAAAATAAGCTAGCTATTTTTGATATTATCCGGAAAAAGTTTATTCAGCTCACTCCGGAAGAATGGGTTCGACAGCATGTGGTACACGATTTGATTTACCATAAAAACTATCCGCAGCAGCTGATTAACGTCGAAAAAGTAATTGTGATCAACGATTTGATCAAGCGTTACGACGTGGTTGTCTTTAAGCCCAACGGCAGCATTTCCCTATTGATCGAATGCAAGGCGCCACAGATTAAAATTGACCAGAGTACCTTTGACCAGATTGCGCGATACAATTTGTTGTTACGCGCGGATTTGCTTTATGTGACCAACGGTCTACACCATTACTATTGCGAAATGGACTTTGAATTGGAGAAATACCACTTTTTGCCCGAACTGCCTAACTACCTGTTAAAACCCTAAAAAGATGCCTCAAATTGCCGTTGTTATATTAAATTGGAATGGACGTAAATTACTCCAAGAGTTTTTACCCTCCATCGTCATGTATTCGCAACTCGCGACGATATATGTGGCCGATAACGCATCGAGCGACGATTCCATCGCCTATATCGCCGCGAATTTCCCAACGGTGAAGATCGTTAAAAACAGCGGTAACTACGGCTATGCCGGAGGCTATAACCGCGCGCTTGTCCACGTTGAAGAGCCCTATTTGGTCTTGATCAATTCGGATGTACAGGTGACGGAAAACTGGCTGTTGGCACCGCTACAGCTGTTGGAACAACAACCGCAAATCGCGATTATCCAACCCAAAATACTCGATTATAAAAATCCGACGAAATTTGAATATGCTGGAGCCGCAGGCGGTTTTATCGATAAATATGGGTTTCCGTACTGTCGCGGCAGGGTTTTTGATACTATAGAAGTAGATACGGGACAATACGACGCGAGCACGCCTATTTTTTGGGCCTCGGGTGCCTGCTTTTTCATTCGCAAAAGTGTTTTTGAGGATTTACAGGGCTTTGATACCGACTTTTTTGCGCATCAAGAGGAAATCGATTTGTGTTGGCGCGCAAAGAACAGCGGTTATCAGGTGCATTATTGCGGCTTATCGACGGTCTATCACCTGGGCGGGGGCACCTTGGCGTATCAAAACAGTCGCAAGACTTATTTGAACTTTAGAAACTCGCTCTATATGTTGTTGAAGAATTTGCCGGCTTCTCAACTTATAATCATTATCTTTACAAGACTGTGTATGGACGGTTTAGCGGGCATCAAAATGTTGTTGGATGGCAAACCAAAACACTGTTGGGCGGTAATCCACGCGCATTTTAGCTTTTACAAACGCGCCCGAAGATTTTACAATAAGCGCAAGGGCAAACAAAGTACTGAATACTATCACACTAGCAGTATCGTACTGCAATATTTTATTAAAAAGAGAAGGGAATTTAACAATTTAATTTAACAGTAGTTTTTTAGCGATATATTTTAATATTAGCACAATTATTGATAAATTAGCCCTATATAACAAATCATTTTACATTATGAAGAAAATCATTTTAGGATTGTCTGTTTTGGCAATTTCTTTGAGTTCTTGTGGCTCACAAAAGAAAATTGCGGCATTAGAAAGCAAGAATAAAGAGATTCAAGATTTATTGAATACGTGTACGGTTAAATTAAACACTTGTTTAACGGAAAAAGAATCTTTGAAAACTTATGCTGACAAGATGAAGCTCGATAATGAAAAGTTGTTCAACACTATGGATAACTTGACCTCTTTATCATCAAAAGGAGCTCAAAATTTAGAGAAGTCGTTGGAAAGTATGAAAGAGAAAGATCTTAGAATTTCACGTCTACAAGATGCAGTGAGCAAGAAAGATTCTATGACACTGGCTCTAGTTACTAGTTTAAAAAGAGAAGTTGGATTTAATGATCCAGATATTGAAGTAAATGTTGAAAAAGGAGTTGTATTCATCTCTATTGCAGATAAATTGCTTTTCAAAAGCGGTAGTTATGTAGTGAGTGAGCGTGCAAAAGAAATTTTGGGCAAAGTAGCTAAGGTCGTGAACAGCAAACCGGATTTCGAATGTATGGTGGAAGGACACACGGACAATGTGCCTATCAAAAACAACATCATGGAAGACAACTGGGATTTGAGTGTTAAAAGAGCTACTTCGATTACGAGAATGCTTCAAAACGATTTGGGTGTAAAACCAGAACAATTGATTGCTGCCGGAAGAAGTTACTACGTTCCTTTAGTGTCTAACGACACCCCGGAAAACAGACAGAAAAACAGAAGAACAAGAATTATCATCATGCCTAGAATTGACCAATTCTACGATATGATTGAAAAAGAAATGAAAGTATTGGCAAAAGGATAAGCATTCCTTTGCACTTACTAACAGACAAAAAGACCGTTTCGACGGTCTTTTTTTTTGCCTTATACGGACGCAGCTACACTCCTATTAACACCGCTTGCGCACTACGCGAACCGCCCGGGCAAAACCCCGCCCCAACATGATCGAAAACCTTTAAAAACAAGATTTATTCCGATAAGCACGTCACAATCTAAATTCTTCGGCTTTGCAAAACAGGAAAATCCACGTTAATTCTTCCCGATATTTTATTCAATCTTCGGCTAAAACGACGCATTATATCGATTTAAATGGTATTTTAGAAGTGCGATACGTACTGCTTCACTTTAAGGTGTAGCACATAAACCGCATTATACCCTATAAATTATGAGTCGAGCCTTATTTTCGTCCCTATTGTCGAAATTTATTCTGATGGCTGTGTTGTTCTGCGCTATGGATGCGGCAGCCCAACGCCCGTTTATTTTGACCCTCAATCACAAGTATGCCGATTTCGAACCCGAACTCCTCTTGGAGGGCAGTTATCTATACCAGTGGGAAAATCTGGAGCAAACTGCGCTAGAAGGCAGCGGAAAGGGAGCGGGAAGTTTAAAACTGACGTTTCCCACCCCCGGTGTTTATCGCATTGAACTCACGCCGATTGGTGCGGATCCGCTTCATCGAATTCGACAAGACAATCGGTGGTACATAGGAATGCGATCGGTGGAACAATGGGGCGATGTGCGTTGGAGCTCCTTTAGAGAGGCGTTTATGGGCTGTATCGATTTGGTCGTCAATGCGACCGATGCACCCGATATGAGCAGGCTAACCGATATGAGCGCCATGTTTGCGGAGGTCAAAGCGATGAATCAATCGATTAATCATTGGGACGTGAGTCGCGTGACCGACATGTCGAAACTGTTTTACAAAGCATCGACCTTCAACCAACCGCTAGACCGATGGGATGTTCGACAAGTGACCGATATGTCAGAACTGTTTGCCTATGCCACGGCATTTAACCAACCGTTAAACAAATGGAAGGTCAATCGCGTGGTGGATATGAGCAGCATGTTTGAAGAAGCTGTGGCATTCAACCGGCCCCTAAAACGATGGAAGGTTCAGCATGTCACCAATATGAGTCGTATGTTTGCCAGAGCAGCGGCTTTTAACCAACCGATTGGCCGTTGGAAAACCGCTAAGGTCACTGACCTCCACGGAATCTTTTCCATGGCCAGTTCCTTTAATCAACCGCTCGAAAAATGGGATGTGAGCCAAGTGACCAATATGGCTGCTGCTTTTGCCCATGCCAGCACCTTTAACCAACCGCTAAACAACTGGAACGTCGGTAAGGTCACGGCTATGCAAGCCCTGTTTCA
This sequence comes from Flavobacterium sp. JP2137, assembly GCF_050562195.1. Classification (GTDB taxonomy): domain Bacteria; phylum Bacteroidota; class Bacteroidia; order Flavobacteriales; family Flavobacteriaceae; genus Flavobacterium. The sequence continues at coordinate 2,764,268 of NZ_CP191647.1, read as the reverse complement.
AGGCGCTACGTCCTTTAATCAACCGTTGAATAAATGGGATGTCACTCGGGTTACAAATATGGCTTCACTCTTCGAAAAAACAGAATTTTTTAATCAACCCCTAGACCAGTGGCAGGTTGCGCAAGTCTCCGATATGAGCAGTATGTTTGAAGCAGCAGCAGCGTTTAATCAATCCATAGGTCATTGGAATGTCGGACGGGTTACGGCGATGTCCAGTATGTTTCTAAACGCCTATGATTTTGACCAAGAACTAAATTCGTGGGACGTCAGTCAGGTTACAACGATGTATCGAATGTTTGCCCGAGCATACCGATTTAACCAACCCTTAGACCGCTGGGATGTGCGCAAGGTCGTCATCATGGAAGAAATGTTTAGCAGTACCGAGAACTTTAATCAACCGCTGAATACCTGGAAGCTCGAAAGCATCGTATCGCTTTCGAGTATGTTTGAAAGCAGCAAAGCCTTTAATCAACCTCTAGATCAATGGGACGTTAGCCATGCAGAGAAATTGTACAATATGTTTTATGATGCGCGGGCTTTTAATCAGTCCTTGGGCAATTGGAGTTTTAAAAACGCAATTCCCTCTCACAACAACAGTGGTTTTATGAGTGGTATTTCGGGTATTATTGCCCACAGCCAATTGGATTGCATGAATTATTTACTCACGTTAAAAGGATGGAGTGAAAATCCGAACACCCCCTCCTATGTGCATTTTCATGCCCCGTACTTAAAATACCCTCGAGAAGCGATTCCATATCGCAACGCACTTATTGAACAAAAGAAATGGCGCTTTCAATATGACGAAAAAAGCGATTGTAACCCCTAAAACCAGCCGTTCTACACGCTAAAATACCGAAGCTGGTCTATGAATTAAGACCTACTTTCGGCAATCGTGTTGGCCACCACCTCACGGATTACACCATCAATCCAATTATAGCCTTGGATTGACACGGGCTTGCGACCATAAAAAAATGGGTGAAGAAAAGTTCTCCACCCATTTGTAGTAATCGCATTTTGCGTTTGCTTATTTAATCAGTATCTTTTTGGTTACTTGTCCGTTTGCATTGCTAAATTTCAGGAAGTAAATACCCGTCGACAAATCGTTTAAAGGGATGGTCCAAGTCGATGAATACACAGCCTTATTGGTCAGCGTCAACAACTGTTTACCGCTGATGTCAAACAGGCTTACCGAGGCATCCTTGATGTTTTCTTCCGTGCTTTCAATCGTGATAAAATCCTTGGCGGGATTCGGCCAAATTCTCAATTCACTCTCCAATTTAGTTGCATTGTCCATCGATAGGTTTCCACCCTTTGAGCTCACTACCAAAGAAAAATCTTGTTCACCCCTAGCCAATTGACCTTTGTGAGACACTACTATCTTATAGGTTCCCGCAGTGGCATTGGGAATTTCCACTTTTTCGATATTATCAACGTCATTATCGCCCTTTAAGGCATTTAAAGCCGCGAAATTCTTGTTCAATTTCCACGGTAGAAAAGCAACACCGTCTTTAAAAATCCTCAAATCCAAATCGTTGTTAAGCGCCGGTGTGGGATCGTCTAAATATTCGGCATAATTGTTATCCGCTCGAGGACTATCGGTCCAGGCGATGGTTGCAGCCAAGTGAGTACCGTCTTTTTGTACCACAAACTCCCTTTCGAAAGTAGCGGATTGATTTAAGGTTTCCTCTACGACTAAGGCCCCATTGGACTTGCTGGCGGTAATTACTTCAATACCGCCTTTGGCATTGATTAAGCCCCATCCAAATTGATGATCTGGACCATCTTTAAGACCCGCTTCATCAGCGGTCTGCGCCATAAGTGCGCGCAGCGTTGCCGATCGGTAAGCGACACTGTTCATTTGTAGGCCGTATTGTTGCCACAGTACAAATACCCCGGTCACTGCAGGAGCAGCCATGGAAGTTCCGTTGGAAACGCCATAGGTGCTATTATCCTCGTCGATTGGAGAAATTACCTGTACTCCTTTGGCCGAAATATCGGGTTTGATTCTAAAGTCGTCTGTCGGTCCATAATTGCTAAAGTCCGACATGATTACTTGATTGGCGTTGGTGTAATTAGCTACTTCGTAAACCGCAGCTACGATGACAGAATTCTTTGCTAAGGACGCACCGAGTAACAAATCATTGCCGTTCTTAGTCGGGTTTAATCGACGGTAGTCGCGACGGTCATTTCCGGCTGCTACTACGGGTTGATAATAAGGCGCATTAAAGGCCACCCAATCAAACTCGTAGCTGGTATAGTCATAGGATCCGAAATAATCTGCCGTTCCCTGAAAGTTTTCGATGCTGGTATCCACTCCGTAAGAGTGATTGGACACCAAGAGTCCCTCTGCAGCTTGTGCTGCCATTTCAGCGGTATCTCGTCTCCAATCGTTGGACCAAATTTTCGCTTCTGGCGCCATACCTTTGGCCTGAGGTTTTACCCCTGAGGCAGCGATAGTACCGGTAACATGGGTTGCATGTGCATGGGTTCTCGTCGTTCTATCCTTGTATTCTACTCTATTGATCAATTCGTTGTGCGTTCGCAAAGCCACACCGCCATCCCAAACTCCAGCAATCATATTTTTACCGGTAAGGGTAATCCCCAAATCCGATTGGATCTGGTTTACACGCGCTGTTTTACGAGATCCCGCATTTTTAGTGCTATAGTACTCGATGCGTCCTTGAGCATCGATTGCTTTAATTTCAAAAAAGTTTCCCTCTTTATCATAGCCACTTATCGGCAATCCGGCTATTTTAGCAGCCTTTACGGCATCGTCAAAAGCTTGATTGGCTTGGATGGTCTTGGATGCAGCAAAGTCGTGCAGCAATTCCGCCTGTGTATTCTTAATAATGTATTCTCGTTGTTGTGTGTTTTGCGCATTGAGCAGGTTTGCCATAGCCAAAGTAGTACAAGCAAAGAGGACATATTGAGTTTTAATTTTCATAATATTGTTTTAAACAGGCCATAAAACTAAGGTTTTTTTTAAACAATCTGATGAATACTTTTTTTATAAAAATCGTTTATATTATTTAAAACGAGTCTAAATCAACAAAAAAAAGCGACTTAGATAACCAATTAACAAATTGGTTTTAAAATTAATCCTATAAATACGTTAAAAAAGACCTAAGTCAATAAATCGCAAATTAAGATTTTTTTTTCGCCTCATTCCAATAGCGGTCCATCTCCTCCAAATTCATATCCGTAATGGATTTACCGAGTTCGACTGCACGCGCTTCTATGTACTGAAATCGCTTGATAAATTTTTTATTGGTGCGTTCCAAAGCAGTTTCGGGGTTGATCTTTAAAAACCGGGCGTAATTGATCAGGGAAAACAAGACATCTCCAAACTCCTCTTCCATCTTATCGGTTTGCGCCACAGCCACTTCCCGTTCGAATTCGTCGAGTTCTTCTTTGACCTTATTCCACACATCAGCTCTGTTGTCCCAATCGAAACCCACGCCCTGTACTTTTTCTTGAATTCTACTGGCTTTAACCAAAGCGGGTAAGCTCTTGGGAACGCCTCCTAAAACCGAGGTATTGCCCTCTTTTAGCTTTAACTTTTCCCAATTCTGCTTGACCTCCTCCGGCGTGCTGGCCTTAACATCGCCGTATATATGTGGGTGTCGGGCAATTAATTTGTCCGATATGCCGTGGGCTACATCTGCGAGGTCAAAAGCATCTTGCTCACTGGCTATTTTGGCGTAAAACACGATGTGTAATAAAACGTCGCCCAGTTCTTTTTTGACTTCCATCAGGTCGTTGTCCAAAATGGCATCGCCCAATTCATACACCTCTTCGATGGTCAGGTGTCGCAGGCTCTCTAAGGTCTGTTTTTGATCCCAGGGACACTTTTCCCTGAGCTCGTCCATAATGGTCAACAAGCGGTCCACGGCTTGCAATTGTAGTTCTCTGTTGTTCATAATATAAAACTATAAGATAAAAAAAATCCCGTTAAAAACGGGATTTAAAATTTACTTTTCAACGCTTTCAGCAACCGGAGTTTCCACCGCGGCCTTATCTGAAAAAGCCTCTTCGGTAATCATCCCTCTATTCTCGAGGATGTTGTACCAGTTTAATACTTTTTTAATATCTGAAACATATACGCGCTCTTCGTCAAACTCTGGAAGAATCTCTCTAAAATAATTGGTTAAAACCGCATTGTCTTCTTTATGAGAAACCGCAGCCTTAAAGTTTTCCTTTTGTGCAATAGCTTTAAAAACTACAAATAACTTTACTTCATCATCATAGGTATACATGGATATTTCAGAAAGCAAACTCACATTGTGTTTCAATCCTATAGTACTTCTCTTTCCGTCTACTAAAGACTCCGCAACAAAACCTGTACGCGTTTGTACTTTTAATTCATACAATCCGGGTTTTCCTGAAATGGCTAATATTCTATCTAAACTCATTTTTTGAAATTATTTTAATTTTAAAGTCACAAATATCTAAATTTGCGGTTAATATCCAAAGGTTATCTGCTTTTTTTAGAAGCAAATTTCATTTTATAATTTGGTACAATCTTGCCCTCGAAGATGTTTTGTAATCGGCGTGCGTTTAAACGCTTCTTTAAACTGGAAATTTTATCCGTAAAAAGTATCCCTTCGATATGATCGTATTCGTGTTGAATCACTCTCGCGGCCAGTCCACCGATTTTCGCACTGTGTTTTTCAAAATTCTCATCGTAGTATTCCAAGGTAATCCACTCTTTTCTATATACATCTTCATTGACATCGGGTATGCTTAAACACCCTTCGTTAAAAGCCCATTCCTCACCTTCTTCTAAGGTGATTTTGGCATTGATGAAGGCTTTTTTAAAGGTAGACAAAAACAGGGCCTCTTCTTCCGAGATGTCTTCATTATCTGCGAAAGGAGCGCAATCTACTACAAATAATCGAATTGCCAAACCTATTTGAGGAGCTGCCAAGCCCACCCCGTTTGCACGGTGCATGGTTTCGAACATATTCTCCACTAACTGAGCTAATTGTGGATAATCAGGGCTAATGTTTTCACCTACTTTTCGCAATACAGGATCTCCATAACCCACAATTGGTAATATCATAATCGTTTTCTTTAATTTTTATGAGGCTTAAAATATTAAGCAAACACAAAATTAATCAAAAAAACAGAAATAATTATTACAATATACAAATTTTGGTATTTATTTTGCACTATATTGCCTAGACAATCTTTTACCATAAAAAATAATTTTAAAAACTTCCCACGGAATAGTTATGTTTAAAAAAGCAAGAAAATTCACGGATAACTCACACCTTACCGACTCGTTAAAAATTACCATTTCCTCGATTATCCCTTTTTTAATCCTAATGCCCTATAAGGAATTTACCTTGGCATTTACCATAGCCATGGGGGCTTTGCTTACGGCTCCGGTCGATATTCCCAGCAATTTAAAGCACAAGGTGGTCGGTTTGCTCGTCGGAGCACTGCTGATTCCCATCGTCACTTTTATACTGTGTACCGTGGTGGATACGCTGTTTTTCTATCCCATTTTTCTGACTATTATCTTTGCCCTCTGTATGATTTCCGTGTATGGGCATCGCGCAAATATGCTGTCCTTTACCGGGCTCTTAGCGGTTTGTTTGGCCTTTGTACACCCCTACCAAGGCAAGGATTTATACCTACACTGTTTGATGCTGCTTATGGGTGGTATACTGTATTTGGTCGTGTCGCTCTTGTTTAACCTGATGAGACCGCGTCGATATGCGGCTTTGCAAACCTCGGAATGTATGGACCTCACTTCGGATTACCTCAAATTGAGAGCCGAACTGTGGACAAAAGACGCAAATCGGGATAAAATTATTGAGGAACAACTCAACATCCAGGTCAAGCTCAATGAAATTCACGAGAATCTTCGCGAATATTTGGTGCGCAACAAGGCCAATACCGGAAACTCCTCTTACAACAGAAAAATGCTCGTGGCGTTTACCGCTTTGGTAGACATTCAGGAAATTGCCCTGTCCACGGCCTTTGACCACAAAAAACTCTATGTGCTCTTTAAGGACAATCTCGACCTGATTGAGGATTACAAAAATCTGGCCTTTCAATTTGCCACGACGATTTCCAATATCGCCCTTTCCTTGAATGTCGGTAAAAAATATGTTTCTACCGGTTCCCTAACCGATGATCTTAAAAAGATACAAGACAAGCTCTATCAGTTTCAAAAGAACAACCAATCCTACTCGTCTACAGAAGCGGTGTTGATGTTTTCCAACGTGATTCACTATGCGGAGAAACAAATAGAAAAGATTAAAGTACTCGAGCGCGTATTGACAAATACCATTACCGAAAGCGACTTAAAGGGCAAGTACAAGGATCTGGAGAAATTCCTAACGCCTCAACACTATCGCTGGGATACCTTAAAGGAAAACTTGAACTTCTCCTCTACGATATTCCGACATGCACTGCGCTTGACCATTACGATTCTCGTCGGGTTTATGATTGGACAAATCTTTAATCTGCTCAACGGTTATTGGATTTTACTGACCATAGTCGTGATTATGAGACCGGGGTTTGGACTGACCAAACAACGCTCCTTTGAACGGGTAATCGGCACCGTTGCCGGTGGACTCATCGCCTTTGGTCTCCTGGCCTTTATCGACAACACCACCGTTCTGGCCTTTATGACCATATTTACCATGGTGTTCGGATACTGGTTTTCCCATACCGATTACAAAATTGGCGTAACTTTTATCACCATATACGTGGTGTTGATTTACGGGATACTCACGCCGAATTTTATGGACTTGTTGACCTATAGAATTATAGATACCTTTATCGGTGCAATACTCGCCTTTGGCGCCAACTATTTGCTGTGGCCATCATGGGAATTCTTAAACCTCAATATTCACCTGACCAAATCCATCAAGGCAAATCGAGATTATTTAAAGGAAATTTCTATTTACTATAACGAAAAGGGCGAAGTAACCCTGCCGTACCGATTGACGCGCAAATACGCTTTTATCGAAATCGGCAACCTGATGTCGTCTTTTCAACGCATGATACAAGAACCCAAGTCCAAGCAAAAATACCGCTCGGAACTGTATGAGTTGGCGGTATTAAACCATACGCTATTGTCTTCTGCTGCCTCTATTGGAACCTATATACAGTCGCATAAAACCACCGAGGCCTCCAAGGCGTTTAACGTGGTTATGGACACCATTGTCAAAAACCTAAGCACGACCATAGACGTCATACAAGATTCGCAAAAAGAGCGCAGTATACTGACTCTGGATGAACAAAAGGAATATGAAATCAGTTTTTCCTACCTCAAAGATATACGTGAAAAGGAATTAAAACTATCCGTTGACGACGACGAGGACATCAAAATTAAGATGGAGGAATCGCAATTGGTGATCGAACAATTGATTTGGTTGACGAGCTTGTCGGAGCAAATTTTAAAAATAGCCAAGAAATTGGCCTATAAAAAGAATTTGAGAAAGACGGTACTCGCCGCTTAATACGGTTCTAAAGCAAACCTTCGTTATGCCCTTCTTGCAATTTCTAAAAGAATTGCAAAAGCGTCGACAGGTCGATTTAACGATTTTTATCAAGCAAAAAAAGCATTAAAAAAGGCTGTCCCCTGGTAGAGACAGCCTTTTATTATAGGGTGCTTTCGCTTATTCTTTTTCCGCTAGAAAATCTTGCAGGTATTCAAAGCGCGCGGTGAGTTTACCGTTATCGGTAACACAGGCCCTTGCAAACACGCCGTCTTTGTCGCCGTTAAAAAAAGCTGGCATCACCTTTTCGATAAAGGTTTCTCCAAAGCCTTCACTGGCATCTTTGGGCAATTCGCACGGCAAATTGTCTACCGCCATAACCACTACTGCAGCAGGGTGATCAACGCTGACTTCTTTGTTTTCCCTCGGATAGTATCCGTAAATCGGATCGGCTATGGTCGAAGCTCTTAAGGTCGAATCTATAGGTCCATCCACATCACAAGAGATATCGGCAACCACTTTAATTTGGTTGTGTGCACCGTTTAGCATCTCCTTTGTCAATATTTTTGGGCTTCCCGTTTTGTAAAAATGCCCCGCTATAAAGATATCGGCATGCTTGGTAAAACGCTCAAAATCCGACTCGTACAAATCGGGATTTGCATAAAAATCCGCTTTAGAACCTTCACTACCGTCGCTGCGTCTGTAGTAATCCGTCACGTCGATTTGCGTATAAACCGGCACATCGTATTCTTTGCTTAAAAAATCGGCGATGGAAACGGGCTTCATCTTCATGCCATCCAAGATTTCCTTGGCTCCCATACCCACTTTTCCGTGACCGGTTAAAACCACTTTTACCGGAGGTAAATACGGACGATTTAAACGGGCGATTAAGTCTTCCTGATGCAAGAGCAATTCTGCTTTGACCAAGTTGAAGAGCTCGTATTTGATTCCAAAAGCGCGAATTCCGTTATAGGCGCCAACAATACCGGCATAACGACCGAAGCCGATCAGGCGTTTATTGTTTTCGTCTACTAGGGTTTCGTGATCGATTAATCGAATGTTTTTATCTAAACAAGCCTGTAATAAGGCCCTGTTATAGCTTTGTTTTTTTATGGTGTGTGAAAAGAAAAAATAGGTTTTATTGGGGATGAGCGCATCGATGGGAACTTCTTTTACCCCTAACAATACATCGCAATCGGACAAATCATCAGTGACTGTAAACCCCAAATCGCTATACTCTTGATCTGAAAATACACGAATATCCGAAGTCTCAACGACAAATTCTACTTCTGGAAAACGCTTTACCACTTCAACCAACTCAGATGGACTAAATACAACACGTCTATCCGGTGGGCTCTTTCTCTCTTTTATAAGTCCAAATTTCATAAATAAATTCTAAGGCTGTTAATGTATAATCTTCCAAAATTAAGCTTAATTAATTCTTTTGCAAAACAAATTGACGAATTCATTTCATCGGGTTAATTATATTGCTTATTCTTTGGCCGCCCTAGGTAGTCGAAATAACCGTGGTGTTAATACCCCCTCCGACTGCCGCAAACTCCAAAGCGATTGCCGGGATTTCACACCCATTAACTTAGGGTTAACTCCTAGGCCCCTTGTGCTCGACTGAGGATGTCGCAGCGGAATATGCTTGACAAACACATAAAACCCGCTAAAAAAAACCACGCTCTCGTTTTTTTATTTTATCTTTGCAGTAATCTCCTACAAAACTTCGGCCAAAGGGAGACCAGTAACTATTTGGGGTCGATTGGCTTTGACAGCAAGTGGAATTAGATTGTAAGCATGTCGAGCGCTGAAAAACAGCTCGTAAATATCATTTTTCAAACTTTTCAAACGGCGAAAATAATTACGCTTTAGCTGCTTAATCTGAATTACAGTAAGATTTGCCTAGTTCTCACCAGGTGAGAAAGCTAGATTCCCCAAAAAAGCCTTGGTTTGTGGCGTTTTAATTCGGGGAACCGTAAAAATAAACCTAGGAAACCTTTAGTCTCGACGGGTTTTTGAAATTAAGAGAATAAGCGACAGGTGGCGGTTTCTAGCCAAGCTTGTCGACGAAAATCTAAGAAGAAACTAAACATGTAGAAAGCTTTTTGATTGCTTGTTTGGACCCGAGTTCGATTCTCGGCGACTCCACCACTTTTAAGACCTAACAATTTGATTTTAAAATTGTTAGGTCTTTTTTTATTTAAAAAATATCCGTTTATTTTTTTGTTAAAATATTGATTTTATGGCGTTTCAAGGAACTACTTGGCGTTTATATGCTAAAAACTATACTTTGAATACTAATTTATAACTTTATTGTTAAATCAACAGATTGATTAATTCTTCGTAATTAATGGTTTGGTCCAAAAATACAGCAATCATTACTTATGTTTGTTTCAAATACTGGTAATCCTGGATATTTATTGAACAATGTTAACCCTATTGGAGGAAGGTTTGCATTTGGTACAAAAGAAGGCGAAAAAGTCTTTCATACAAAAGCGTCAGTAATTGCAAAGAAAAAGATAATTTGCCGTACAAAGCAAAAATATATGTAAAATATAGAAGTGGCTGGATAGAAAAAGCAGCTATGAGTTCTATGTTTCCTAAAAATTGGACGATGGAGAGGATTCAACAAGAAGTGGCTTTTGTATATGAAAAACACTGTGGCAAAAGGAGTAGGAAAACTACCTAAAAGCACTAAAATATTTACTGACTAAATATGAATATAACAGTACTAATGGATTTAAAATATTAATAGAGGTAGATGACCTTGGAAATATAATGAACGCTTATCCAATTATTAAATAATAAATTTTAATCGAAATGATATATAATTTTAGCATTCATAAATCACTAACAGATTCTGTTTGGTTCTATGTAAATATAGAAGATTCAGAATATGGTGTTTTAGGTAATTTAAGTAATGTATATTGGACACCAAAAATTATTCAGCAACTGATAGATGGAATCCTTTCTACAAAAGATACCAATAATGAATATAAATATCAGACTGAGGGAGATGATTTGTATATATATAGTAATGGCTATGGAGTTCAGTTTTTTGATTTGAATACTCAACAAAAAGATGCAGATTTGATTTTACCTCACGACACTTTTATTGATTTTCTAAAAAACTTTAAAGAGTTTGTAGAAGCGAAAAGTTAGTCTTCATACAGGTGTATGAAGATATGGTTGAGAGCGCTTATACACTCAGGTTTGAAAATAATAAATTGAGGTAGATAAGCAAGGAAACATTACAAATGCATACCCATTAAAACAAAAACAGTTATGGAATATAAATTTACAACAAATCCTTATGAACAGAAAAATATGCCTGCAAAATGTTTGGAATAGATGTAGCTTCTCTTTCACAGGAGGATTGGCCTTTAAACGGTATAGGTTGGGATGAATGGACACCCCGTGAAATACAAATGATTATTTATAAAAGTAAGGAATTACAAGGTGAAAAAATGTATGGTTATCAGTTCGTATTTTTAGAATATCGATAATGGCTCGAATTCTCAGACAATTGTTTTAAACACGGATGCACGATTCCTTGTTTACTAAAGACAGTACCCGCAGAAAGGCGTATTAGCTCTTGAAGCTTTTACGAGCTAAACACAATACTTCGCTACAGCATTACAAGACAATAATTTACAACCCTAAAAAGTTAATACAACCACGACCTCGGCAAACAACACTAAAAGCTAATTTTAATACAACACTAAAAGCTAATTTTGGTACAACACTAAAAGCTAATTTTGGTGCGCCATCCAACGCTAATTATAGATGTAGTGTCCTAAACCAATTCACATACAGTGTTTTAAGCTCGATTAGATACCGCGTTAAAAGTTATTTTTAGATGCGGCATTCAAAACTAACTAACCTACAACATTAAAAGCTAATTTTGATACAACACTAAAAGCTAATTTAGATACAGCATCCAAAGCTAACTAACATACAACATTAAAAGCTAATTTAGGTACGGCGTTAAAAGCTAATTTAGACACAACACTAAAAGCTAATTTTGGTGCGCCATCCAACGCTAATTATAGATGTAGTGTCCTAAACCAATTCACATACAGCGTTGTAAGCAAGCTTAAATACCGCGTTAAAAGCTATTTTTAGATGCGGCATTCAAAGCTAACCATCCTACAACACTAAAAGCTAATTCTAGTACAACACTAAAAGCTAATTTTAGCACAGCATTAAAAGCTAATTTTGGCGCAACATTAAAAGCTAATTTTGATACAACACTAAAAGCTAATTTAGATACAGCATCCAAAGCTAACTAACATACAACATTAAAAGCTAATTTAGGTACGGCGTTAAAAGCTAATTTAGACACAACACTAAAAGCTAATTTTGGTGCGCCATCCAACGCTAATTATAGATGTAGTGTCCTAAACCAATTCACATACAGCGTTGTAAGCAAGCTTAAATACCGCGTTAAAAGCTATTTTTAGATGCGGCATTCAAAGCTAACTATCCTACAACACTAAAAGCTAATTCTAGTACAACACTAAAAGCTAATTTTAGTACAGCATTAAAAGCTAATTTTGGTGCAACATTAAAAGCTAATTATTATATTTGTATAAAAAACATGGCAACACCCTCAGAAAATCTTGCCGCTTCCTTACAAGTTCTACAGGAATTGCAACTTCGTGGAACAATTGCTATTCCGTCTCATTTAATTTCCCGGACCCACAGAGAGCGGCTGGTAAAAAAAGGTTTTTTGCGCGAGGTCATGCGGGGCTGGTATATTCCAGCACGTCCGGACGAAACTCCTGGCGAAAGCACCTCGTGGTATGCTTCTTATTGGACTTTTATCGGAGCATACCTAACGGAACGCTTTGGAGAAAACTGGTGTCTTTCCCCAGAAGAGTCTGCCAAACTACATGCCGCAAACCGAACAGTTCCCGTTCAACTACTCGTAAGAGCGCCTCAGGGACGCAATCAGATTACAGACCTTTTATTTCATACCTCCATATTGGAGATACGGGCTACGCTTCCAGATAATCGACAAACCGTTATTGACGATGATCGCCTAAGGCTCTACAATACGGCAGCGGCTGTTGTTAATATTTCCGAAAGCTTTTACCAACAGTATCCAACCGATGCACGAACCTTGCTTTCGACATTCCGAGACGGTTCTGAGATTCTAGCACTACTCCTTGACGGTGGTAAAAGTGTCGTTGCCGGTAGAATAGTTGGAGCTTTCCGCAACATAAACCGCCCAAAAATTGCAGACGATATTTTGGAAGGCTTGCTCACTGCAGGCTATAATGTTCGGGAACTAGACCCGTTTATACACAAGAGTTTCCTTACATTTGGCCAGCGCGAAAAGTCACCTTATGTCAACCGTCTGCGTTTAATGTGGCACGAGATGCGAAGTGAAGTTATAAAAATCTTCCCTGCTGCTCCCGGCATGCCCAAAGATAAAATTGCATACCTACAGCAGATTGAAGATAATTACGCCAATGATGCTTACAACTCTTTATCCATAGAGGGTTACCGCGTAAACACCGAATTGATTGAACGGGTCAGAAAGGGTCACTGGCAACCGGTTATCGACGAACAAGACCGACAGCATCGCGACGCCATGGCTGCTCGTGGTTACTGGCAAGCCTTCCAACAGGTGCAGCAGAGTATTGAGTCCATCTTAGCCGAAAAAAATCCCGGCCATGCAATAGACCGCGATCACGGCAACTGGTATCGCGAAATGTTTGCTCCGAGTGTCACTGCGGGTATATTAAAATCCTCCGATTTGGCGGGCTACCGCAACCAACCCATTTATATTCGCCAATCTAAACACGTACCTCCGAGTAGGGAGGCCGTAAGAGACTTGATGCCCGTATTTTTTGATTTGCTTTCACAGGAAGAGAATGCAGGAGTTCGCGTTGTTCTAGGACATTTCTTTTTCGTTTTTATTCACCCCTATAACGACGGCAATGGGCGAATCGGTAGATTCCTAATGAACGCCATGATGGCAGCTGGAGGATACCCTTGGACGGTAATTCCACTCGAACGACGATCGGAATACATGACGGCATTGGAAAGCGCAAGTGCCGATGGCGATATAGTTCCCTTTGCCACCTTCCTTGCATCCCTGTTATAAAACAAAGCTGTTTTCAGTCCAATAGCCCCTCCACTCCTCTTCCAAGGAGCGGAATCCGATTTGGCAGATTGCTCTTTGGCAACGGCATATTTACACTAACGTTATAGCTGTATAAACAGCGTTGTTAAACAAGCAATCCGACATCAGTCGTTCTACAGCGTTTCCAAATGGAAAATCGCTTTTTCAATTATAAAAAAGGGTTAGACTTCATTAAAAGATCTAACCCGGGTATTCTGAGTATTGCCAATTAGGGTTACTGACTTAAAAAATCTTTAATCCGATGATTCCCACAACGATCAACAAGGCGGATAGCAGTCTAAAAATACTGGCGGAGTCACCAAAAAACAATATTCCAACCACTAGCGTTCCCACAGCTCCCAATCCAGTCCAAACAGCGTAAGCCGTGCCTATGGGTATGGTTTTCTGCGCATAGAAGAGCAAACTGCCACTAATCGCCATCGTGGTTACCGCTAAGCCGATCCACCACCATTTATTACCACCCGATCCCTGAGCCATCTTTAATCCCAAGGGCCATCCAATCTCGAAAATCCCCGCTACTATCAAAGCCAACCAATTCATATAAAAGACATTTAAAATTCTCTTACAAAAATAAAGCAGCGAGGCATGCGTTTTTTTGACCTACATCAAAATCGCTAAAGCTTTCGGATGCGACTTAATGTTTCCGGCGTAATGCCGAGATAAGACGCAATATGCCCCAGATTGATTCGCTGTAATAAATGCGGATATTGAGCGACTACCGCCTGGTAGCGTTCTATCGCAGATTCCGTGTGTAAGGAGTTTATGCGCTCTTCGAGCACAACACAGACCTCTTCTGCCATTTTGCGACCGATCACATTCAATTTGGGGTATTTGATATACAAATCGTTTAAGTCGGTTCTCGCAATCGCATACACCTCCGAATCTTCCAAAAACTGTATATACTCATAGGAGGCTCGGTCGGTATATACCGGAATTATAGAACAAAAAATTTGATCTTCTCCGCCAAACCAAGAATTGACCTCCTTGTTGTTTCTAACGATATAGGCGCGAATCAGCCCTTTGCTAAGGACAAAATAACTCGATGAATACTGGCCTTCTTTTAAGAAATAATCCAATTTCTTGCGTTTGTAATGCATGGTTTTACTCGCAATAGCTCGTTCCGCTTCCGGGTCGAGGCTTCCGTACTTTCGCAGTTGTTCAATAAGGGGATTCATAGCTTAATGGTTATAGGTCGTTCAAATATACGACATCCCCTATTCTTTCCATTTATCCACCAAAAGCTCTTCCAAATGCGCGATTTCTCGGTGGTATATCGTCTTTTTTCGGGTGCCAAAATAAAGGGTGTTTTCCAAAGGATCTAGGCCTTCCCAAATCAATTTGATTTTGGAAGCCTCGATCGCTTCGCGACACAAAAAATCAGGGACTATAGAATACCCGACATTATTGCTTAAACAGCGTATGATGGAACTAATATTGGGAACGATATAATTCGGGCTAAAATCGGGATGCTCCCCAAAATGCGTCAGCCAAAAGTGTTTTAAGTGCTCCATATCAGCTGCGGTGCTGTACCACAACTGCTGCTTGAGCAAACCCGCGGCCTTGGCTATCTCCTTCGAAGCCAGCAATGCGTCCACTTCCCCGGTGTCGGTTTGACTGCCGGCTATCAACACAATGCGCTCTTTGGAAAATGCGCGGTATTCCAAATTTTGCTGATTTCCCAACTGAGGGGTAATGATCAAATCCAACAGACCGTGATCCAAATCGTGTTGCATTTGCGGGTATTCGCCAAATTTGATAATCAGGTTAAAGGGCAACTTTGCAATTTGTTCTTCTAAGGTGTACTGAAAGGTTTCGAAGCACATGCCCACACTTATGGTAGCTCGATCTTCTTTGGCTTTTTTGTGGAAGTGCTGTTCGGCATGTTCCATTTTCTTCAACGGGTCAAAAACCCAGTTATACAAAATCTTTCCCTTCTCTGTAGGGACCATTTTACGGGCAGAACGATCAAATAGTTTATATCCCGTATAGCTCTCTAAAGAATTTAAATGCAGGCTAACCCCTGGTTGCGAAATAAATAGCTTTTGTGCCGCCGCAGATAGGGTGCCCGTTTCATAAATCGCTTTAAAAGTGCGAAGCCATTCCAAATTCCAGCGCATAAATATAATTTTTATAATACAAATATACGATTTAAAGCATTTTAATGATTTATAAAAGCTGTTTTTTAAAGGTTTTCGATGCTATAAAACAATTGCAACCCGCTGTAATTCCAAAAGTTGATGAAATTAACACTCAAACTTTTATGCTAAAATGCAGCGAAAACACCCCGTCTCGTGCAGTAGTATTCCTAATTTACAGTACCGCTATAATCCTTCCAACAACGGACTTGACAGCACACTATGTATTAGTATTATGATACAATGCTATTATTTATACTATTTGACTAATAAACAACAATTATAGACCTTTGTGCTTTCAATAATTAAAACGAAACAAATGAAAAATATTTTTATTATCAACGGCGGTCAGATTTTTGGACATTCAGGAGGGTTATTTAATAAAAGTCTGACATCGTGGACAAAAGAAGCGCTTTTAACGCACGGTTTTAACGTAAAAGTGACCGATGTAAACGATGCGTTTGACGCCCTGGAAGAAGTGGAAAATTTTAAGTGGGCCGACATCATCATATACCACAGCCCAATTTGGTGGTTTCAGGTACCGAATCGCCTAAAGAAATACATCGATGAAGTATATACGGCCGGACACAATAACGGCATCTATGCCCACGATGGGCGAAGTCGTAAAAATCCGGATATCAATTATGGAACGGGCGGTTTGATGCACGGAAAAAAATACCTGGTCACCACTTCTTGGAACGCGCCGGAAACTGCATTTACTTTGGCGGGTGAATTCTTTGATCAACGCAGTGTAGACGACGGTATCTTATTTGGTTTTCACAAAATGAATCAATTTTCAGGACTAGAGCGAATTGAGGGATTTCACTTTCACGATTTAGAGAAAAACGCGACGGAAGCCCGAATACAAAACTACCGCAATCTGTACCTTCAGCACCTTGAACAACACCTAATGACTCCCAAAAAAACGCTGTAGTCGATCAAAGCAAAGCGCGATTATCCAAAGGGAATTCCCTTTGTAATTGCCCACAACAACATCTTAACCCGTTGTTTCTAGACCTAAGCAACGGGTATTCTCAAAGCGACATAGAGCCCTAGATCGCATAATATCCAGTAAAAAAACTCATATAAACCGGATGCTTTTCTAAAGAAGGGGATACAAAATCACAAAAACGGAGTAGCGGACATCCTTGGCATTAACGAAATGGCAAACTCCCACTGCAACGTCCATAATGCCATACCCATTATTTTAAATGGTAACCGAAAAACAGCCTGTATCTCTGGATGATTCGATTAAATACGACTATAAAGCACACCTTTTTTACCAAAGAAAACGCTTAAAAACATGCAGAACATATACCGTAATATGCGATTATTTTTTATCATTTTGGCTTGTCTATACCTACCGACAGCCGGCGCTCAGGAACTACAAACGATTCGATTAGCCGCAGCAAAACATGGCGGATAATCTACTGAGCTATATTCGCTTACCTCCGTATAAAAAGCTAATCGTATCGCAGACAACATACATATAATGAATAATGCTACCGGTGTTCAACGCCCCACAGCCGAGGGTTTTACATCGATGGGACGCATGTCAAAAAGGCCTTGGGAAACCAATTCTATTCTCCGGTTACCACAGCTGCCAACGATTCCGTATTTAACCCGCATCAGAAAAAATGGTTTGCAACGCCCTTTTAGGAGGTTTTAAGTCCCTAATAACCACTGTATAAAACGACATTTTATACTGTGTACGTTGGAGAATGTAAAGAAAAAACCGTCTAATAGCATTTTTTTACCGTTCTAACTTCGATGATTTAACAGATAAGTGTAATTTTGCCAAAATAATATGAGTATGTCGTGTTCCTTAAAACCTTTGCAAAGGCTCTGCATTTAAGAGGCTGCAAGCCGTTTTAAGTCGGCCGGGCTTACCCATATCAACAGGGCTTTTTCGAAAGCCGTGCACGCCCATTTTTCAACAAGGAGAAATCGGAACTGCACACCACCAGAAAACACAGCCAGTGGAAAACAACGAGCAAAAATGGATCAGCTGTCCGGACTGTCAGGGTCAGGGGAAAAAAAGCCGGGGTCTCAGCAAAAGAGCACAAGTACACTACCAAGCGGCTTGCGAAACATTTCGACAACTGCAGGGTGAAGGTCCGCAGCCGATTCGTCCCAAAGCGCCCCTGTATCGCTGTGCTACTTGTAGCGGTAGCGGCTTGGTCATCAGCCAGACGATGCCGGTAGCAGATGGCGAAAATCGCCCACACATCGCAATTATCGGCGGTGGTATCGGCGGTTTGGCCTTGGCGGTGGCTTGTTTACACCGCGGTATTCCCTTTAGTTTGTTTGAACGCGACCTGCACTTTCAGGCACGCGCTCAAGGCTACGGACTTACCTTACAACAAGCGAGTAAGGCGATCAAGGGATTGGGAATCCTATCGCTAGAGGAAGCGGTGGTGTCTACCCGTCATTTGGTTCACACCACCTCCGGAAAGGTCATCGGTGAATGGGGACTTCGAAAGTGGTTGCCCACAGCTGCAGCAATGCCGCCGAAGAGCAGCAACCTACACATCCCCCGACAAACTTTGCGCTTGGCGCTTTTGGAGCAGCTCGGAGGAGCCGCTGCTGTACACTGGAACCATCAATTGTCCGATTTAAAACACAACGACGAAGGCGGCGTGAATTTGAGCTTTCGCGTCGGTGGAGAAAACAAAAAGGTCCAAGCCGATTTGGTCGTCGGTGCCGATGGCATTCGCAGTACCGTGCGTCGGTTGTTGTTAGGCGATGATTGCTCCCCTTTGCAATACTTGGGTTGCATCGTCATCTTGGGCATTTGTCCGCTGGACGCACTGGGCAATCAAAAACACGAGCTGTTGGACTCCGCTACGGTTTTTCAAACCGCCAACGGTCACGAACGCATTTATATGATGCCTTATACCGCCGACACGGTGATGTGGCAATTGAGCTTTCCCCTATCGGAAAACGCCGCCCAAATGCTGAGTGCACAAGGACCACAAGCACTAAAGGCGGAAGCTAGTCGCAGGACCCAGTGGCACTCACCCATACCGCAGATCGTCGCAGCAACCGCAGTCGATAAGATATCCGGTTATCCCGTATACGATCGGGAACTGCTCGATGTGACGTTAATGGCAGACCTGGGACCGGTTACCTTAATCGGCGATGCAGCACATCCCATGAGCCCTTTTAAGGGGCAGGGTGCCAATCAGGCGCTTTTGGACGCTTTGACATTGGCGCGCCAAATTTACAGAGGTACGACGGCTGCATCGAATTGGAGAATCGAAGGAATAAGACCGCAGGTTTTGGATGATTTTGAAACGGAGATGATGCGACGAAGCGCTTCCAAAGTCCGAGGATCTGCCGAAGCGGCTCAAATACTACACTCCGAACTGGCCTTGTACGAGGGCAATCAAACCAGGGGTCACCAGAAACTGTCGCCCTCGTAATGAATGCGCTTCCCGCGCTTTAATCGGTGTTCGGTAATTCCGACCAAAACAAAGGCATACACCAAAAGTAGATCGAGGAATACGCCTCAAATCGACTGCTTCAATGCGGTAAATCAGTGCGGCTTGCACCGCCAAAAGCGCGGAAAGACCCCACAGCCAACCCTTAAAAAACCAATTGCAACAGCCATATTTAAAACTTATCTTTGCAATCTTGGCCGAACTGCCAAGGTTGAACCGTTTTTTATGATGACGAAGGATGAAACCACAGCGACAAAAGCGATCAGTGCAGCGGAAATTGACCACTGTATTGCCTTATTGACGCAACTCAACACGGATACCGATCAGATTTTTGATATTCCCAAGGAGCAACGCACCGCGTTGATCAAGGCCGCAGGGCAGTTTTCAAGACCCGATCGCGACGAGCTGGCGCGCCGAAAAAAGGACGGCCGACTCGTAGCCAAGCGCAAAAAAGAAAACAAAGATAAAACCGCTAGAAAGATTACGGGTATTCGCCATGCTCGGGAGGCTGCGGTATTTGTAGCCCCCAAGTTACTGGCCTATACCGATTTGGCTCAAAAAGAAGCCCTAGAGCTCGAAACGCCAAGAAACTGCTACGTCTGCAAAACGCGCTTCACCACCCTCCACCACTTCTACGATACGATGTGTACCGAATGTGGTGATTTCAATTATGCCAAGCGCTTTCAGACCGCCGATGTCAAAGGACAACTCGCTGTAATTACGGGTTCACGCTTAAAAATCGGCTACCACATTACCTTGATGTTGCTGCGCGGTGGTGCTACTGTAATCGCGACAACGCGTTTTCCGGTAGATTCGGCCATTCGCTTTGCACGTGAAGACGATTTTATGGTGTGGGGACACCGTTTAAAAATACACGGATTGGATTTGCGACATATTCCAAGTGTGGAAATCTTTTGCAACTACATCGAACAGAAATACGGCCGCTTGGATATATTGATCAACAATGCGGCCCAAACCGTGCGCAGGCCTTCGGGATTCTATGCGCATCTGATGGAAAACGAAGGTCGAGCCATCGATTCCCTACCCTCCCCAGTACAGGGTTTACTCAGCGATCATACCGATTGTTTGCAGGAACTCAAATTGCTAACTTCGGCTGTCTCCTCCAATCAAAACATGCCGGTAACTTGGCACGGTCCCGAACCGGGAATTGGTTTGCGCGCTTCGGCTCAACTGTCGCAAATTCCCTATTCCTTTGACAAGGCTTTGGTTGCGACCGAAGTATTTCCCGAAGGCGAATTGGATGCCGATCTGCAACAGGTCGATTTGCGCAAGACCAACAGCTGGCGTTTAAAACTGGGACAGATCGAAACCACCGAGATGATCGAAGTGCAATTGGTCAATTCCGTTGCTCCTTTTGTGCTTTGCAACCGCCTTGCGGAGGTGATGAAAAAGGACCATACCGGACAAAAACACATCATCAATGTTTCGGCTATGGAAGGGAAGTTCTATCACGGTTACAAAGACGACCGCCATCCACATACCAATATGGCCAAGGCCGCATTAAACATGCTCACACATACTGCGGCGGGATCTCTCGCCAAAGAAGGAATATATATGAATGCCGTTGATACGGGCTGGGTAACCGATGAGGATCCCGCCGAAATGGCGAAGCGAAAGCAAGAAGAAGAAGATTTTCAACCGCCGCTGGATATCGTCGACGGTGCTGCACGCGTGATGGACCCGCTGTTCGATGGAATCAATACCGGGAAACACTGGTGCGGAAAATTCTTAAAGGATTATGTACCGATCGCTTGGTAGTAGCGCAAACTGCACGCATTGCAAAAAGCCCAACGTCGCGTTGGGCTTTTTTTATACCCCATTTTTTTCCTAAACTATTTGCATTTACGCTCCGAAATATTTATTTTTATATAGATGAACCGTGCTCAGTAACGCTGCTAGACAGGACGCGTTTAAACGACGACGCCCAAGAGCAGCTTATCGCTGTGGTTTACACTTTGGTTGTACGCCTAAAGTATCCGTCTTAATTCGACTATTTCTCCGGGTAATCCGTCAAAATCCTTAAATGCTACCGATACAAAATCACTGTTGATCAACAGTTTGCGAGAAGGGATGTTTTTGGGATCTATAATGGCAAATAGTCGCGTTAGTGTAGGCAGTTGCTCTGCGCGTGCCAACAATAGTTTAACGGCCGAAGTCGCAATACCCCTGCCCCAAAATTCGGGTAAAATCATATAGCCCAATTCTGCTTCATCCGCCTTAGGCAATGCAAGTTCTAATTTCGCCAAGCCCAGAAAATCCTGAGACGCTTTGTCTATAATTTTAAAATTGCCAAATTCTTTATGCCCTTCGTTGTTTTGAAGTAATAAGGTAAAATCGCGCGCTGCTTCCTCAAGCGGAATGGCGCGTTCGCTAATCATGGCCATCACGCGTATATCGTTTACCAACTTGAAGTAATACTCGAAGTCGTCTGGTGTAAATTGTTTTAATTCAACATCTAAACTCATAAACGCTTATTTTAATTCCATAAAAACAAAAGGAATACCGCGCAAATACACGGTATTTAGGCCTTTTATTTTTACGCCTATAAGAGTGCAAATATAATAATTTCAGTTTGCCAATTTTGTTTAAATACCGGGGGAAACTCCCCCTGGAATCAAAACCTCGGCCATCCGTATGGTTATTACAGTAGTTGGTGCATTTTGGTATTTTGATTATTACTACTGCAATCATTCCCAAAATTCCTTAACTTTCCACTTTGAAAAACAGGGAGGTATTTTTAGCTTTAGCAGACGGCCACGCTCGGTGATCCAACAGTAAACTAGCCGTATGATGCGAAACAAAAGCCGTCCCACCTACAGCTAAAACCTATAGACAAAATCACTATGGAACACATCACTATCCGCAGGGCGACAACGCAGGATTTAGAGTCACTACAAAGAATAGGGCGTCAAACCTTTTCCGAAACCTTTTCCACGGGAAATACCGACGAAAACTTGGCGGCTTACTTAGCGCAAAGTTTTTCAACAGAAAAATTGACTGAGGAACTGCACAAGGTCGATTCCGAGTTTTATTTTGCCCTGGAACAAGAGCGCGTTATTGGATATTTAAAACTGAATACCCAAGGGGCTCAAACCGAAAAACTGGGCGAAGAATCCCTTGAAATAGAACGCATTTATGTGCTAAAAGCATTTCACGGTCAAAAAGTGGGGCAACTCTTGTTTGAAAAAGCGCATCAGGTGGCAACAGACAAAAAGCTTACTTACATTTGGTTGGGAGTATGGGAAGGCAATGCTAGGGCGATACAATTTTACACAAAGAATGGATTTGTAGAATTTGGTCAGCACGCATTCCAAGTGGGCAGTGATGAGCAGCTGGATATACTGATGAAAAAACAACTCGTTTATATGGATATACAGGTGGTTTTAGAAACGGAAACCGCGTGGCTCTCTCCCTTGGCAATCGACGATTTCGACGCTTTATACGCGGTTGCTTCGGATGCCAAAATATGGGAACAGCACCCGAATAAAGACCGTTGGAAAAGGGCTGTTTTCGCCAACTTCTTTGAGGGAGCGATACAAAGTCGGGGGGCATATAAAATAACGCATAAAACCACGGGAAATACAGTGGGATCCACGCGATTTTACGACTACAACGCCGTGGATAACAGCATCTTAATCGGCTATACCTTTTACGCGGTATCCCAATGGGGAAAAGGCCTCAATACCACCGTTAAAAAGGCGATGTTGGATTATGCTTTTCAATTCGTTTCCAAAGTTTATTTTCACATAGGTTCCACCAATATCCGTTCTCAAATCGCCATTAGTCGTTTGGGAGCCGAAAAGTTAAGAGAAGAGGAAATAACGTATTTTGGAGAAGCGCCCAAAATGAACTTTATCTATCAAATTAGCAAAGAAACTTGGCAAGACCAACGAGAAACTTTTTAAACTCAAAGGGCGATTCGTTGTCTGTAGGAAAAATTGGTTTGACCGAGGTAAAAGAGGTCAAAATGACCTGTGTACCTCGTTCTACTTGTTTTTTTAAAACAGTACAGGCTTTATTACTAACTTTGAGAGCCTTATAATCGGAAAGAATTTGCGATGATACCGACCGCAATGTCCAAAAAATAAATTCCATGGAAATCGATCAAATTTTAGATCAAATCTACACACTACCTCAGGATTCCAAGACGGTTCTAAAAGAATATGTCGTCGAGTTGGACTTTCCCAAAAATCACATCTTGCTAAAAGCGGATAAGATCGAACAGCATTTGTATCTGATTAAACAAGGTATGGTTCGGGCCTTTGCCCCACAAGAGGATCGCGATATTACGTTTTGGTTTGGTCAAGAGGGAGAAACCATACTTTCGATGCGGAGTTATGTCGAAAACAAAAAGAGCTATGAGAATATCGAGCTGCTCGAAGACTGTACCTTATTCCAATTAAATACCAGTGACTTAAACCATCTATACAATCGCGACATACACATCGCTAATTGGGGGCGGAAACTAGCCGAAAAAGAACTGCTCAAAATTGAAAGTCGTATGATTTCCAACGATTTATTGTCTGCCAAAGAACGGTATGATCAATTGATGACCGACTCCCCTTCTCTAATTCAAAGAGTGCCGTTAATGCACATCGCCTCCTACTTGGGCATTACTCCTGTGAGTTTGAGTCGCATTCGCAAAGAGAAATAATCTACTTTTAATCCCTATTATTTATCATAGGATAATTTTAACTCCCGCTAATCCCCGTAGTTTTGCTTAGTTTTAAAAATCATTTCAAACTTTCTGAATTATGTCTCACAAATCGCTTACTACCTTAACGCTGGCCGAAATTATACCTGCAAAAAGCCGGATCAGACTGCTGTTTTCCTGGGCTGTTGTCCTTGGATTTATGTTTTTTGGCGATTTGCTTTTGGGGTCGCCAATCGCTCCTATCACCGCTGCTGCTACTTTTGCCCTCTTGTTGATTACGATAGTCACAGCGGCTTTTGGCGTGGTCAAGGAAGCCGACGAACTCGCTCATAAACTCGGCGAACCCTATGGCACCTTAATTTTGACTTTATCGATCGTCTCCATAGAG
This sequence comes from Flavobacterium sp. JP2137, assembly GCF_050562195.1. Classification (GTDB taxonomy): domain Bacteria; phylum Bacteroidota; class Bacteroidia; order Flavobacteriales; family Flavobacteriaceae; genus Flavobacterium. The sequence continues at coordinate 2,740,010 of NZ_CP191647.1, read as the reverse complement.
GTAATTTTGATTTCTGCTGTAATGCTGGGCCCGGGAGAATTCCCTACTATAGGCAAGGATTCGATATTTTCAGTGATGATGATCATCATGAATTTGGTTATGGGACTCTGTATACTCCTAGGAGGGCTAAAATACGGGGAACAGGAATACAACGCCCAGGGCACCACGACCTATTTGGGAATGATTATCCTATTGGGCGGTACTTCGATGATGTTGCCCAACTTTATAGAAGGTGCTGGAAATGGCGTGTTTAGTCAGACCCAAGCCGTTGTACTCGCCTCATCTATAGTGGTCTTATACGGATTTTTTCTGTTTTTGCAGATGAAAGGTTACCAACACTTGTATATACAACCCCGCGCCGGCGCGATGGAAATCCCCTATTCCGAGCGACTGTCTCAGCCGTCGATCCATACGGATAATGCAGAGGAAACAGCTTCAACCTCCAATAACGATCAAAGGGAATTATGGATTCGCGCCTTGGTTTTATTGGCGATGATCCTTCCCATCGTATTGCTCTCGCACTATATGGCTACGGTAGTAGACTACGGCATTAAAGCCTTGGAATTGCCACCGCTATTAGGTGGTGTCTTAATTGCGATCATCGTCTTTACTCCCGAATCGATGACCGCAGTAAAAGCAGCCTTGAACAACGAATTTCAACGCGCCATCAATCTGTGTCACGGTGCCTTTGTTTCGACAGTAGGTTTAACGGTTCCCTCGGTATTGGTCGTGGGTATGATTATGGAAAAAACCGTGTTGTTCGGTTTGACTCCTACCGAAACCATCTTGTTTACCATCACCTTGGTATTGAGTATGATTACCTTCAATGCCAAGCGTACCACACCGATTATGGGCATCATGCACTTGATGCTTTTTGTGATTTTCATTATGTTGATTTTCAATCCTTAACAATTATTATATTCAACAAACACTTTATTTAAAAAAAGCAGTATTTTAGGTTTAAAATACTGCTTTTTTATTGGATTTAAGTCACCCTAAAACGGCCTGCACATTCTTTCTCTACGGTTGTAATCGGCATTGATTTTGGACTGCATTTCCAAGGCTTCCCCCAAGTTTTGGGCAACGATACCGTCGCAAAACGAAATTTCGATAAGCTGTGAAACATCGGCAGTTTTAATCGCTTTCAGCGTAATCGATTATCCCACTAAGTGAGGAAAATGGGTGTAAGGCGGTAATTTCATCTACTCGTTTGAAGCACGGGACTCCTCTATTAAGATCATGCCTAGCTATGGCCAAGACTTTATGCAAAAAAAGGCTGAAAAATCAACTTGTACAACAACCCTGAGTACGGTCGTATTTACATCCAATATACCTTGTAAATGGTATTGCGTATCGCGACAGTAAATACTAAATTTAGGTTATAAAATAAAACAACCCATACGCATCACCTCGATACCGCCAAATCAAACTAGATCAATAGAAAAAACAAATAATTTAACAAAATTCCTCGAGAAAGCTCTTTTTCTTTTTGCTAAATCCGTTTAAAATATAAACGAATTAAGTTCTTTTTTGTTAAAAAAGGCTGTATTTTTGTAAGCAAACCCCCTGAAAATACGCTACTTTACTCATGTTCTATCCGTTTACAATAAAACATTATATGCATAAAGCAATTTTTACCGTATTTTTTATATTCATGGTACATACTGCCCTAGGTCAGTCGGATAAATACACCCAATTAAATCAAGAAATAAATCGATTTAACGACCACCACCAATACGACCAATCGATTACTCGTTTGGAGGAGATTATTACCGACCCCAAATCAACAGCTTACGATTTATACCAAGCCTACTATCACAAATTTCTTACTTATAAGCGCTTATTTAATTATACCGAGGCTTTGAACAACTTGGCTTTAGCCTTACAAGCGGGCGAACAAAGTGATAAAAGAGAGGAGGTTCAAGCGCAGATTAAGATTGAAAAGCTCTTTATAAAATTTGATTTGATGGAATTTGAAGAGGTAAATGCCCTTTTGCCCCTGATTACCACAGCGGATTTAAATTCGATAAACCACGTGTCTCGCGCGTTCTACCTGGCGATTAAAGGCATCATGGCTATTAAGGAAAAAAAGTACATCGAGGGCAACCACTATCTGGACGATGCGCGGGTTATTTTGGAAGAGCACGACCCCAAACACCTACCTTTAATTTACCGAAAAAAAATCGTGCTCTATAAGAATTTAGTACAATACGACAAGGCGATAGAAAGTTTTGAAAAAGGTCTTTTTTACGCCAAAAAGTATAAAATGGATATTTACATACTGGCCATGTACGGAGATATGTCTGCTTTTTACGGCGATATAGGCGATTTAAAAATGGCGTTGGAAACCCAACACAAATACACCGCTATGGCTACGCATTACGACACGACCAACAGAAGCGGAAAACTGCATTTGCTCGAAAAAGAGCTCTTAAAGAACAGACAACAAAAGGAGTCGGCCCAACAACGGAAAATCCAACTGTTTTTAGCGAGTTTTGTCTTTTTATTGATGTTTATGTTAGTGGTTTTTATAAGAATCTATAGGAAAAACAAAAATCAGCAACGCGCTATTCTAGAAGAAAACAACAGCATGCGACGGGATTTGTTACAAGCGGCAACAGACTACAATGATGCGGGCGAGGAAAAGCTAAAATTGGATCATTTTATACTGACAGAACGCCAATTGGAAATCGTTCATTTGGTTAAACAAGGCAAGACCAATAAGGAAATTGGAAACCTGCTATACATTTCTGAAAACACGGTTAAATACCATTTGAAAATAATATATGAGGTGCTCCAAATCAGCAATCGCAACGAACTATAATAAATCGTAGTCAGCCATAGAGCTGACGTTAGATAATTCGCACTTCAGCCACCCCAAAAGGCGCTTCACTCTGGTTTTATTAGCCAGTCCGCATGGCGACCAAAGTCGTCAACAGCGCTATAAGTAAATCGACCGTAGTAGCGGTCTTTCTCGATGAAATCTCTTGGTGCTACGGCATAAAAAAAGGACTGCATACCACGAGGGTATCAGTCCTTTTTTTTAAGGGTTGGTCCCGTCCTTAAACAGGGTTTTGGCAAAAAGCGGTCTACTAAAGCGCTCCTAATTCCAATCTGGCATAGAGGCATTCTTGGCCACTATACTCCTCTTGTTGTTGGTGTTGCTCGGAATCAACTCCCTTTGGTATACGCTTTTCTGTGATATACCGTCACTGGAGGTATTGGTAAAAATCACCTGAGCTTCATTTGGTGAAAATCGCGGCTCCAAATCATTGGTTCCTACCGGGGTATCCACCGATATATTCAGACTCGTCTGGGTGGAAACTTCGTATAAAAACAGCCTGGAGCTCTTGCTGACATAACCTGCATTTTGAGCACCTGAAGTATCATAGGCATATAGGATTTGCTGGGCGTCTTTGGAAATTTGCAATCCGCTCACAGCTCCCTTTACATCGGACAAAACGGTATAACGTACATTTCCCCTAAAGTCTATGCAGTATATTTTGCTTTTGTACCCGTTGACATCGTTGGTTTTTAATGCGATAATCCCGTGTACTTCATTGACGTCTACTTCGGAGATTAAACTGCCGTCCGCCGTTTCGTAAATCATTTCCAAACCCTGACCGTTGGAATTGATCCGATACAGCTTGTTGAAGCTGGGAAAGTATATTTTATCGCTGTTGGCGGGCCAGCTAAAGCCAATTTCGTTGAGATTAAAACCGTTGGGCTTCACGGACGAAGTGACCTTTTGCTTTTGGGTACCGTCGCGATTCATGATATAAATATCTGAAAGTGCCCCATTCATCTGTAGGTAAGCGATTTTATTGGCAGCCAAATTCATCTTTGGCCTATAGCTATTGGTCGTTGTCGCGGTTAATGTAAATTCATTATCCGAATCGTCGACAGAGTAAATAACCCAATTCTCATTGGTAGCCCGGGTATACAAAATGCGGTTTTCCAGCGGGGCTTTATATACCTTAAAGGCTCCCATGGCGCTTTTGACAATCGGATTAAATCCGTCGTAAGCCGTAACCTGCCAAAAGTACTTGACACCGAGTTGCAAGCCCTTGTGTGAAAAAGTCGAATCGACAAGGTTTTCAAACACTTCAACGCGATTGTTTAAGTCGTTGTGGAGCTCCAAAGTGAATTTCAAGGGATCCTTATCCGGATTCTTTGTCGTCCACTTAAAGATTACCTCGGTGGATTTGAGCACTTCATTGTCGGCAGGCGTTAACAATACAGGGTTGCCCGGCGGCTTGTTGTTGACGTTGGAAACCGCCAATTCGAATACGACGTTGCTCTGTTGGTTTTGCCTTACATTGGCGGGCTTAAAAGCCGCTATATAGCCTTCTACTTGCGCTTTTACCGAATATTCGCCACTGGGTACCTTGTCGATGACAAAGGCCCCGTTTTCGTCTGTAAAAACCGTATTGGAAACCGGAGAGGTTTCTATTTTAACATGGCTCATGGGCTTGTTTGTTCCACTGTTGACTACTTTTCCTATAATAGTGCCCGTGCCCAATTCGTCCACGGGATCTTCACTACAAGAAAACAGTACTAAACACAGCGTTAACAAGCTGATTTTGTTTATTATTTTTTTAAAGTTCATCGTATTATATTGTTAAAAATAATATTTTAATCCAAATCCAAGATTATAGTAATAATCCTTTCTCTTTCCACTTTTTATTCCGTCTAAGGTGTCGTCAAACGAGAGGTGATGTTCTCCATATACAAACAGCGCCATCGAATCGGACAGGTTGTAATTCAAACTCATACCGTATTGCATCTTAAACGAGCTTTCATCGCGGACCTCTTTATCGTGAAACATAAAATAGTCTCCTACATAGCCAAAACCGCCATACAACTGTGGACTAAGCACATCATCGGGTAAGAGGTTGTATTTGACGTTAAGATCAATCGCATACAATTGATTTCTATAGGATGACCCGCTGACGAATTGCATTGGATTGGCATTAAGGTTCAATCCCAACGATTTGTTCAACCAGCGCGTATAACCCAATCTAAAGGAGTAACCCGGTTTTTTCTTGCCCAGATCCCCATCTAAAACAGCCACACCTCCTGCGAAATCAACTTCATTTAGCGCATTTCGATTCAATTGTTTGCGGCCGTACAGCAAGGTCATTTCCTCTGCGCTTTTCTCTTCGTTGTACTTCGCTACCAATTGTCGATCCATACCAACACCGGCATTGGTTTTCCACAGCTCATCTTCAATTCCCTCTATAATCAAACCTTCTACGGCTTTTTCAATGGCTTCTTTTACCGCCAATTGTATGGGTTCGTTTACGGTAAAGCCCGTTTCCACTTCTAGCAGTCTTTGAAAGTTGACGTATTTAAAGAGGTTCGCCGAAATGGCTTGCGACAGTATTGTCTTAGAAACATAGACTGTTTTTAATACCTTTCCGTTTGTGGTAGACACCGCACGCAGATACACCGTCAAGCGGTCTTCTCTATACTGAGTGGCGCCCCCGACTCCAAAATACCTGGCGCCGCTACCTCCTGTTCGGATATTGGAATCATACGAAATTACACCGCCCTCGAGCAAAACGCCTGCAAAGAGCAAGGGAGGCAAAGGTGTTTGCGTCTCATTGCCCGCTTTGCGAAATTGATCTCGAGTCGTATTGATGATGTTGCGCTCGTTGAGTAGGTTTCCCAGATTCTCACGCTCCACCACTGTAAACCAGCCGGAGTCTTCTAAGGCTTTGGTCAAAATAGCCGTTCCTCCCTGAGAGATCGCCGTGCTAAAAGAACTACCGGTTTCGATATTCTTGTATTGTCCGGTTTGATCTCTAAAGTTATAAACCCCCGCAACCACCGGTTCTGTCGGTTTGGGCATGTCCTTTAAAAACTTGCTTTTTAATGTCAGCTCCCCTACTTTGGCGTGTGCTCTACCCACGGGTTGATTTAGATATGCACCACAGTTTGCCAGTAATAAGCCCGCAAATAGCAGGCTACTTCTATAATAAATTAGTTTCATAGCGCTAATAACTTGGCACGATAATTTGAGTCTGTTCACCGGATTCGGTATTGAGCATATTGATGACCATACCTTCGCCCGATTCATAAATCTCTATGGATAAATTGCCCAATACAAAACTCCCTTCCTTGAGCTCCCCGCCGATTTGATTGTCGAAAAGCTGTCGCGACAACTGACTTAACAGTTGGCTTTTCAGCCTTTCTGAAAACTGATCCATCGTAGAAACCACTGGTTTAGCCGCTGCGGGATCCTTAAAGGAGTTCTGTGCATTGGCCGAGCTCAGCATAAACTGATAATTAAAGGTATCTCCTCCAAAAAAGGGATTCATCGGCTTATAGGTCAACTGCTGCGCTGCGGCAGTTAAGGTGAAAAAAGAAAGTACTACTATTCCAAAGGTTCTTTTCATGATATGTTATTTTAAAAGCGTTTTATTAATTGTGTTTCCCTTTTTAAATTTTCAAAATACAGGGTGACGCGTCGCAGTGCTACTTCTGCCATCGACTTGATGTAGTCGTATTGCGGACGCACGAAAAACTCAAAGACCAATTGTTCTTCAATTTTTATGGTTATTTTCGTACTGTTTCCCAAGGTTAGACTCTCGCGGAGCACTACTACCTTTTCACCATCCACCTTATTCGCCAAATAGCTCGAATAAAACAGTTGATAAAAATCGCGTCCTGCTTTGGTTTTGGTTTCGTCAATCACCAATCCACTAAAGCGGATTTCTGCATAAGGTTGAACTGCTTTGACAGGCTGTTCCACCGGATTTTCCAAGGCTTCATAAATTTCTTCTGCAACCTGGCCTGCCCCTTTGTGATCGTTGAGGACATAGCGACTGCTGCCCAAAATATTATTGTTTTCATCGTATACTAACAACAAGACAATAATTCGATCTTGGGTATTGCGATCTAAGGACGTCATCGAGAGTTGTTGCCGTTGATAGCCGACTAAAACCCCCCGTCCTGTTTGATCGTTTTTAGACTGGTTATTCGATTTTGGATTGCTCCTTATCACGGACAACTTGTACTGTATGCTCTGTGTTAAATTCGTCTTGTTATGAGCCACAGCCGTGATTTGAATAGTCTCACCTATTTCCTTTGTTTCTATAATTGCTTCCACCACTTTATTTTGTATTTGACTGTACATCGCATTCATCAACAATAAAGCAAGTACAACGAATGACTTCTTAGAAATGAACCGTATTCCCTTCATATATAAGTATTATTGTTAGTTTCAATTGTATGCTACGAACCTATTTGGGCGATTTCCTCTAATAGCCCAGGAGCTGTGAAAGTGGCTTTTTATTATCGCTCTGAAGCAGGTGACGGGCGCATTATTGATAATTTCGGACAATAATCGTCTTGTCATTTCCCTGTACGTGTATCTTCATATCTTTTGACATGGAATTCGATCCAAAAACATTGATCTCCTGATTATTTCCCTCTTGAATTACCTGAATCTGATTGGCCATAGTCGCATCAAAGCTGTACTTTTCAAAGCGGTTATCATCGCCCAATTGACGGATATCCTGCTGAACCTCTAACGCATTGACCGTTGCTAGTATGGTGTTTTGATTCCCATACTGATAATACGTCGATGTATCTGTAGCGCTCTTCACGTGAGAATCCACGGTATTTTTATTTCCTATTTGAGTAATAAAAACCGCGTTTTGCTGTCCGCGAGCAGCTTTGAAATTATTCGATTGCTCTGGCTGGGTCTGGTTGGTCGTTGTAACGCGAATCACTTGATGGTATGCCGCATCTTCTTTGCTTTGCGCTTGCACAAGCATCGGCAACGAGAATAGTACGAGGGCCATGATATTCTTTTTCATTTCTGTCGATTGTTGGTTAGTGTTTTTTAGAGGTGGGTATGCGGAGTGCAACGCACTTCGTCAAATTTTGCTCCCGCTCGTAAAATCAAAAACAAATATTTTATTAGCCGGTTTCTAAAACGCTTGATAAAGCGTCTTAATCTGCATGCCATTCGCTCGCAACAGTAAGGTGAAAAAAGGGAATGTAACACGAGATAATCATTCCCATTTTTCCACTTATTGTAAAAAAAAGGCTGCCATTACTCGGTAACAACAGCCCAGTTTTTTTAGTTATTCTGAACTACATTAGAGAAGTTGCTGTTCCCCAATTGACTCACCATGCTAGCATGGTTGCTTCCATTTTGGTTTACAGAACTAAAGTTACCAAATCCTGTTTGTACCGCTTCACTAGAATGTTGTGTACCCACTTGAGTCAATAAGCTCGTGTTAAAAGATCCTCTTTGGATAAGTTCGCTGCTGTTCTCTGAACCGTTTTGAACGGCACTACCATAGTTCACACCACCGTCTTGTGTAGATACTGATCTATTTTCATCCCCGTCGAATTGGTGAGTTGAGGCTACGTTTCCAGTTCCAAGCTGAGAAACAATAGCGTTGTTATCGTCACCGTACTGATAAACAGTACTTCCATTCAAATTACCATCTTGAGCTACTGTTGAAAAGTTAGCCTCACCAATCTGAACTATCGAAGAGAAATTCAAGTTCCCAACTTGTTCTGAATCTGCTTGATTGTAATCGCCCTCTTGTGAAACAGTAACCGAGTTAAAATTACCGTCAGATTGTAAAACTACCGCATAGTTATTGTTTCCATCCTGAGAAGTAACTGCTCTGTTGTTGTCTCCGTTGTACTGCGAAACATAAGAATAGTTATCATCACCAGTTTGGTCGATTTTAGAACTATTCACATCTCCAACTTGATAAACTGATGCCTCATTGCTATCACCGCTTTGTACAATTTCAGAACGGTTGTGATCGCCGTATCTCTTAACGTTTGCAATGTTACCATCACCGATTTGCGTCACATTAGAAGCGTTATCTAATCCCGTTTGAGTAACTGTTGAACGGCCGTTGATACCATCTTGAAGTACACCTGAGTAGTTCAAAGTTCCAGTTTGAGTAACTGCAGACACGTTCGATCTTTCGGACTGTCTAACAATTGACTCGTTCTCATTTCCCGTTTGGTTTACATTAGACGTATGTCTATTTCCCGTTTGCTCTACACTGCTGTTGTTTGATTGTGCAAAAGCTGTAACCCCCATTAGTAGCATCGCTACACTTAAAACTACTTTTTTCATGATAAAAAAAATTTAAAAAAATTAATAATTGGTTAATTGTAAAAGTGTCGAACACCTGATTTATTATTCAAAAAATATATTTGATTCTCGATTTGATTTATCGGTTTCGGCCATGCTCTTTATAGTTTCTATACAGACTTCAATTTTTAACATATAAAACAGAAGTCAAATCGTATTTTTTGCTATATTTATAATAAGAGCCCTTGTAGTATGTGATTTATCTCATAGCATCAAGACGCTATTTAAAAGATTTCTCAATTTGTATTCTCAAAAAACAGCCTACTAGCGGTAATCGCCTACTTCGATTAACATTTTATTACGAAGCAAAAGTGCTAATCATTCTATTTTAATCCTAACAAACGTTGGGTAGTAGTAGTGTAGTCGATTACGGCTACGAAAATGCGCCTCAACGCTATAAGTGCAAAACACTCAAAAACAACGACTTAAGCCTTTAAAAAAGAGACATTTGTAGGGGTTTTGTCCCCGATAAATTGTAGGGAAATCACTCGATTAAATGGGCATTCCAACAAAGTGGTACTCAAAATACCCTTTCCCCACAGTTATGAAACCCAATGTGGAACATTCCCAAAATAATGAAACTTTAGAGCGAGCGAATCAACTGTTATTAGGCTGGATTAAGCTAAAAAAGTGCCTTAACCTCGGTCTAAAAGAGAAATAAATTTTGTTGACATTTAAATACGACACTTTTACAGCAACAGCTTTGCGATAAACAACCTTTTATATAATCTTTTAGTATGCTTTTATACCCTGAGCACCCTAGTTTGAATACCATTTAGTGCGACAATCAAGCTAATTGTCCCACTTGTCGATGCTTTTTAAAGTGAGCGCCGAGCTAAAGCAATCGTTGCGATGGGTAAGTAAACCGTCCAAACCAAGGTCGATATCGAGGATAACGCAGAAAAAAACCAAAAAAAAAGCTGTCTCAAAGTATGAGACAGCTTTATATTCTATTATTATCGCGTTTTATATCGCCTGCGTTTTCGCGCGTAACCAATCGCTTTCCTCTTGGTTTAACAAAGGAGCTATTTTTTCAAAAACCAATTGGTTGTAGTTGTTTAACCAATCGATATGCTCGGAATACAACAAGCTCTTTTCTACTAATTCCGTATCGATATAACAAAGCGTTAGGGTTTCAAAATTCATAAAGTCACCAAATTGATTGCTTTCCAAATCCTGAGACGCAACTAGGTTTTCAATGCGGATACCGTGTTTTCCTTCGCGATACAATCCCGGTTCTATCGATGAAATCATCCCGGTTAAAATAGGCACGTCAACGGCGGCTCCATTAAAGGTATGTGGTCCTTCGTGAACATTTAAAAAGAAGCCAACACCATGTCCGGTACCGTGACCGTAATTGCGCATACTAGCCCAAATAGGACGACGGGTAATGGCATCGATTTGATATCCACGTGTACCGGCGGTAAAAATAGCCATCGACCCTTCAATCGTTCCCTTTAAAACTATGGTGTAATCGTCCTTTTCTTCTTGAGTGATTTTACCCAATGAAATCACACGTGTAATATCGGTTGTCCCCGTAGTGTACTGACCTCCGGAATCCACCAACAACAAACCTTCGGCCTCCAAGGTATAATTGGAGTCTTCTTCGGCTTTGTAGTGCGGTAGAGCGCCGTGGTCTTTATATCCGGATATCGTATCAAAAGAAATATCCTTAAACCCAGGTTGTTCTTCGCGTAGGCTTTGCAACTTATCCGCAATGCTCATTTCCGACAGCGTTCCCGTAGCGACATTTTCCTCCACCCATTTAAAAAACTTGGTCATCGCCACACCATCGTTTATCATGGTCTGACGGGTATGTTCCAATTCCACTTGATTCTTCACCGCCTTAAGCATGGTAGAAGGATTCAGTGCTTCAATCAGGGTTATCGTTTTAGCAATGGAGTCGTATAGTGCAAAGCAACTGCGTTTTGGGTCGATTAAAATAGACTTGGCCGCGGTGTTTTGTAAAGTCGTATACACCGATTCATACGGTTTAACCTCTACACCTGCCGCTTTTAATTCGGCCACCGCTGCCGCATCGAGTTTTCCCTCAGCTATACACAACTGTGCTTCGGTCTGAGTGAGGTATACAAATGCCAAAACCACTGGATTGCAGTTGACATCGGTTCCCCTGATATTGAGTAACCAGGCTACATCGTCCAAAGACGAGATCACATGCGCTTCCGCGTGTTCGCGTTTCATTGCTGCGCGTACTTCGGCTATTTTGTCTGAAGTGGATTTGCCCGTTTGTGCTAAATGGAGCAAATAAGCGGGGTTTGTCGGTAATTCGGGACGATTTTTCCATACAGGTCCCAATAAATCTACCTGACCATCTACGATTATCCCCAAGGGTTCCAAGCTGCTTTTAACGCTATTAGCCATCATTAAGGAGGCTAAATTTCCGTCGAAAGCCACCTTTTGGCCTGCGGTAAATCGCTCATTCAACCAGGTCACATATTCGGGTGCATGTTGCACTTTAAGCTTGACCAATTCGAAACCGGAGTCTTTTAATTGTTGATTGGCTTGAACAAAATAACGAGAATCAGTCCATAATCCGGCAAAATCGCGGGTTATCATTAGGGTTCCCGCGCTACCTGTAAAGCCAGAAGCCCAAGATATGCAGCGGTAATGCGCTGGAAGATACTCGCTTATGTGTGGGTCAGATGACGGAATAATGTAGGCGTCAATCTTATTTTTAGCCATCAACTCGCGAATTGCGGCCAATTTTTCGATATGTGTCATGAATTCAAATTTTAATAGGGCAATTTAAGCATTAAATTATTTTCTAAGCCCTAAAAAAGTGCTAAAGAACTTATAAAATCAGGCCTATTTAAGTGTTTTTTCCAAAAGTTGTAGCACCAATACTAGCCGCAATTACGCAGCCGATGGATACCCATTGTAAAGCCGTTAGATTTTCCGATAAAAAGATCAATCCGGAAAAAGCGGCAAACGCCGGTTGCAGACTGGTTAATATACTAAAGGTCTTGGCGGGTAATCTCTTTAAAGCGACTAAATCCAACGAAAAGGGTAAGGCGCTAGACAGTACCGCTACACCGAGTCCCTTTAAAAACAACAGTGGTGTTAAGTTAAACACAGCCCCATCCCATATAGCAAAGGGTACGACTATGGCGGTGGCGAATAGCATTCCCGTGGTTACGGCGTCTTTACCCGGCATAACGGCGGCTACCTTTCCTCCCATGACGATATAAAGTGCCCAAAAGAGACCGGCTAAAAAAGCGAGGAACAAACCAAAGAGATCCACATCATTGCTCTGCCAAGGTACAATACAGAGTATACCCGCGCAAGCGAGCAAGGCCCAAAGCACGTCGATCCATTTGCGCGACAGCGACAAGGCCAAGAACAACGGGCCTATAAATTCGACCGTCACACCTAATCCCAGTGGAATGCGTTGTATAGCCATATAAAAAATCAGGTTCATCGCAGCGATGCCCAAACCGTATAAGGCACAATACTTCCATTGTATACGGGTAAAAGTGCGCCATTTCGGGCGATTGATTGCCGTCAGTAGTATCGCGGACAGTCCAATGCGCAAAGTGCTGGTTCCTATGGCTCCAATCGACGGAAATAATTGTTTGGCTATGGATGCCCCTCCTTGGACACAAACCATGGATAGCAAAGCAGCGGATACGGCAGTATTTGTTTTTTTCATGTATGGTATACCCTAATATAAAGTCACTATCACAGCCATTGCCGCCCGAAAGCAGCAGCGCTCAACAGCGTTGTTTTTCTTTAGAAGCTGCAAATGTCAGTAATATATTTCTTTTTAAGCCCTATTGTACAGAAAGTTTTATCAGTAAACTCCTCCTGCTATAAATCACAAAATTAACATCAGGCTATGAAATTGAGCAATTGAAAACACAGGCATAATACGGAAATAACAGTGACTTAATAGTCCTCCACTACTTTAGCCACACTATAAACCACACATTAATTATGATGAAAAAACTACTATTTCTATTATTTTTACTCTGTTGCAGCTTCAAGGCATTCGCTCAGAAAACGGGAGTTATTTCGGGAAAAATCACCGACGCACAAGACCATATTTCGATGCCCGGAGCCACGGTATTGTTGTTGGATTCCGGTAATAAATATACCATTTCCAATCAGATTGGCGATTACGAATTCCTAAATGTTCCCGCGGGAACCTACCAATTGCAAGTGCTTTACATCGGTTACCAACCCCATACACAAGAAGTGGTTGTAGAGGCCGGAAAAAACACCCTGGCCCATGTCGTACTCGGAAATTCCGGTGAAAGCCTCAACGAAATAGTAATAAGTGGCGCGGCTTTAAAAGGGCAGGCACGAGCGTTAAATCAGCAAAAAAACAACCGAAACATCACCAACATCATCTCCTCGGATCAGGTGGGGCGTTTTCCCGATGCCAATATAGGCGATGCTCTAAAACGGGTACCGGGAATCACCATGCAAAATGATCAAGGAGAAGCGAGAAACATCATTATTAGAGGTCTCGCACCATCATTAAACTCCGTAACGATAAACGGCGACCGCATCCCATCTGCCGAGGGAGACAATAGAAATGTACAAATGGACTTGATCCCATCGGATATGATTTCGACCATAGAAGTCAATAAAACGCTGACTTCCGATATGGATGCCGATGCCATCGGGGGATCGGTAAACTTGATCACCCGTGCTACGCCCAATGGCGAGCGTATCTCGGCCACTTTAGCAGCGGGCTATGCACCGATACGCGAAAAAGCAAATTACACCGGGGGTTTCGTTTATGGGAATCGCTATTTACAAGATAAACTCGGTGTGGTTGCCAGTTTGTCTTACAACAATAATGATTACGGATCAGACAACATTGAAAATGTGTGGACCAAAGACAAATTGGGTCACACTTACTTGGAGAAATCGGAAATCCGCAAATACGACGTTCAACGCGTTAGACGCAGCGCCGCGATAGCGATGGATTACAAGTTTAACGATAACAACACCATCTATGCCAATGCCATTTACAATTGGAGAGACGACCGGGAAAATCGCTTTAGAACCACCTACGATAAGATAGAACCGATTTACGACGGCGAAAACATCAGCGGTTATACCGCTAAAGTAAAAAGAGAAACCAAAGGCGGAATCGACAACGATCGCAACAAAAACAGCCGCTTGGAAGAACAACGCGTTCAAAACTACTCTCTTAAAGGAGAACACCTTTTAAGCGCTAAATTAGATTTGGATTGGGATGTCAATTATGCCAAAGCTTCAGAATACAGACCCAACGAACGCTATATCGGATTTGAACAAAAAGATGTGGACGTGATTCAAGACCTGTCCGATATGCGCAAACCCTTAGTGATCACTTCCGGTGAAAATGCCGCATCGTTTAAACAAGCTGCCCTCTCGGAAAATACCAACAACACCCGAGAAAGTGAATTGGGAGCCAAAATCAATATTCGCTTCCCCTTTTCAGTGATCGAAGGACAAAAGGGACGTTTGAGAACAGGACTTCGCATTCGATTAAAAGATAAAGAACGCGACAACGATTTCTATAGCTATACCCCCATCAACAAAATAACCTTAGCTACAGTACCTACAAGCTATTACGACGGTCAAGGTTTTAATCCGGGTAGTCAATATGTAGCCGGACAATTTGCTAGTGCCGAATATCTAGGTGGTTTAGACCTTAAAAATCCCGAACTGTACAAAGGCGAACAAGATCCTTCGGAATTTCTAGCGGTTAATTACAAAGCAAAAGAAAACATCTATGCGGCCTACCTGCGATGGGACCAGGATTTTGATGAGAACTTATCGATGATTGTGGGCGCGCGTATAGAGAATACCCAAATCGATTATACGGGCAATAGAGTCCTGGATGAAGAAGCACTCGAAAATGAAATCAATACGACCAATTCCTATACCAATATACTGCCTAGCCTTTCGTTTAAGTACAGTGTAACGCCCGATTTTATTTTGAGAACCGCCTTTACCACCGCTTTGGCACGCCCCAATTACTATGCCCTAGCGCCTTATGTGAATAACATCGCCTCCGATGCGCAAATACAAGCGGGAAATCCAGAACTGGATGCGACTTATGCGTATAACTTCGACTTTATGGCAGAAAATTATTTTGAATCCATCGGACTGATCTCTGCCGGTGTGTTTTATAAAAATCTAAATGACTTTATCTATACATACAGCAATAATCAATACAATACAGCCAATTTTGCCAGCGATTTTCCAACGCAAGCCAACCCTATTCCCGATGGAGAAGCTTGGACTTTTACTCAAGCTAGAAATGGCAAGCAGGTCAATGTATATGGATTTGAAGTCGCACTTCAAAGGCAATTAGACTTTCTACCGGGCGAGTTTCTCAAAAAGTTTGGAATTTATGCCAACTATACCTATACCAAATCCAAGGCTCAGGGAATTGCGGATGAAGATGGAAATGAGAGAAACAACATCACCTTACCCGGTACTGCCCCCCACATGTTTAACGCCTCCCTATCGTGGGAGAACAGCAAGTTTTCTGCTCGCGCATCGGCTAATTTCACCTCGGATTATCTCGACGAATTGGGTTCGGATGAATTTCAAGACAGTTACTACGACAAACAATTCTTTCTCGATTTCAACGCCTCGTATAAAATCACCAAAAACATACGCGTTTTTGCAGAGGCCAACAACATTACCAACCAACCGCTTCGCTACTACCAAGGCGTGTCTTCTAAAACCAAGCAATTGGAATACTATCAAGCGAGATATAACCTAGGTCTTAAATTCGATTTTTAATTTCAACATTCAATAACTCTGGCAGTCGCGCACTGCCAGAATCTTTAACACCCCTTATGACAAAAAAAATATTATTATTTCTACTGATTTTCAGTTGGCATATCGCGAGTTCCCAGAAATATCTGGACGAGGAAAAATCGGGCTATAAAGAGGGTTTTATACCCGAGCTCAAAGCCTTGCCCGAAAGCTTGAATTTTTTATTGATGGGCGACTTTGGACGATTTGGCCAATATTATCAGAAAGAGGTGGCCGAGCAAATGGGAAAAGCCGCCATGACTACAGATGCGGACTTTACCATTAGTGTGGGCGATAATTTCTATCCCAACGGCGTACAGAGCACGACCGACCATCAATGGATCAGTTCCTTTGAAGACATTTACAAAAATATCAGCCTCCATCACGACTGGTATGTCACCTTGGGAAATCACGATTATCGCGGTAATATACAGGCACAGTTAGACTATTCCAACCTAAGCAGACGTTGGAATATGCCCGATAAGTATTACAGCAAAACCTTTAGTCTTAAAAATGGCGATAAGATTTTGATGGTGTTTATGGACACCAATCCCTATATCAAAAGTTACCACGATCCCGAGAGCAGTATGTATGAAAACATCAGCGCACAAGATACCGCAGCTCAGACCCTATGGCTGATCAGTCAACTACAAAACAAAGACGCGGCCATAAAATGGAAAATTGTCGTGGGTCATCACCCCCTTTACAGCGGTGGTAAAAGAAAGAAAAGCCCCGATACCATTGCATTTGCAGCCCAATTTGCCGATATTTTCGATCGGTATCAAGTAGACGCTTACCTTTGTGGACATGAACACGATTTGCAAATCATAAAGCCCGAAGGCCGGTATACTACTCAGTTTTTATCGGGAGCAGCGAGCGAAGTAAGACCTAGCGGACAAACAGAGGGAACGCTGTTTGCACAGGCAGAAGCTGGATTTATGACTTTTTCTATCTCCGAAAAAGACATGCTGATTCAAGTGGTCAATGCCCGTGGAGAAATTATCAATACCTCAGAAATTAAAAAGTAAAATTATGACAAAAATATGCTATACCACTGCCATGATCTCGCTAACGGCGCTGTTTTTTTCCTGTAAAAACAATCAAATGGCTGCCGTTCGAGCAGATGCCATAAAACCCATAGTCATCACGCAACCCACGCCACACGATACCGATGATCCGGCCATTTGGATACATCCCACGGACCCGGAACAAAGCCTTGTTATTGGAACGGATAAGGATAGTGATGGCGCCTTGTTTTTATACAATTTAAAAGGGGAAATCATCAAGAAGAGTATCCCATTAAAAAGGCCGAACAATGTCGATATTGCCTACGGATTAAATATCGGCGGTAGAAAAACCGATATCGCGGTTACTACGGAGCGGGAAACCAATAAAATCAGAGTTTTTTCCCTACCCGATTTGCTGCCTATCGATCAAGGGGGTATTGCGGTTTTTGAAGGCGAAGCCCAACGCGATCCCATGGGAATTGCCCTGTATACCAGACCAACCGATCAGGCGATATTTGCCGTAATCGGTCGAAAGTCAGGTCCCTCCGGAACTTACCTTTGGCAGTACGAATTGACCGATGGCGGAAGCGGTGCCGTAGCCGCCAAATTGGTGCGCAAATTCGGTAGCTTTAGCGGAAAAAAAGAAATTGAAGCCATAGCCGTAGACAGTGAACTGGGCTATATCTATTACAGCGATGAACAAGCTGGAATAAAAAAATATTGGGCCGATCCGGCTTTAAACGACAACACCGAGATTGCCTTCTTCGGACAGGAAGATTTTAAATCGGACAACGAGGGTATTGCTATTTACAAAACCACACCGACTACCGGTTATATTTTGGTTTCCAACCAGCAAGCCAATACCTTTATGGTGTATCCTCGCGAGGGCGTGGACGGAGATCCTCATCGCTATAAATTGCTGGCGGAAATCCCCACTTCCACCATTGAATGCGACGGTGCCGATGTAACGGCTGTGAATTTGGGTCCCAAATTCCCCAACGGTCTGTTTGTCGCCATGAGCAACGGCATGACTTTTCACTTTTACGATTGGAACAGCTTAGAAAAGTGGATTCCCAAGGTAAAGCCCTAGATTTCCATAAACCCAAAAGGGAGTTGTTGCTCCATTAGCTACGACCGTTTCAAACCCTTTTATATACTATCTAAAAAGCCCCTTTCACAAACTGCTGAAAGGGGCTTTTTACGCATTTAAGCAGCCTAATTTCCCTTAATACAAAAGAGCAGCCAATATGACTGCTCCTCTGTCCAAGCAAACGCTAACTAAATTCAATCTATTTGCTTTTAAGCCTACATTACTATGTAAAGGTTTTCTCTTTTAAAATCGGTAGCCGACACTTATACCACTGCGCAAGCCCGCCCAAGGCAACTTACCCCAGATTTTGAGCCCACTCGACTGAATGTCGTAATCGATATCATCTATACTCTCTTTCAGGTCTTTTGCAAAATCGGTCAATTGCTTTTGTTCATCTGCACTTAGATTTTGCTCGGCGTGAATTTTGAGGTTGGCACGACCGAAATTGCCTCCAATGATTTGCCAATCCAAGTAAAATCGCTCAGACAATGCCCATTGTACACCTACATAAATACCTCCAGAAAAGGCTTTGATGTCGCCTGTTATCGGCAAAATTCTATCCAAACCCAATTGCTGCAGTTCCACAAAATCCAAGGGGTAATCATAATTGATTTTAACGGTTTCCCACTTGGCAAAGGCCGCGATATAAAAACCTTTAAAACTCCCCTGCTCTCCCAAATACACCTTAACTTCGGGGGCAAAAGCCCAAGTTTTATACTTTAAATCCTTGATGTCGAATAAATTTCGCTCATCGTATAAATCCTCTTCATCGTTTTCGAAAAACTTTTTGAGCAGGCTTTGAAAAGGCGCTTTGGACTGGGGCCTGTAATTGAGTGTGGCCCCAACGGCCATTCGTTCCCATAGATGACGCTCATAAGAAACGGAGGCGGTACGCCACAACAAAGGTGTGGGATGAAACTTAAGGGTATTGCCATAATCGCTATCGCTAAACTTTGTTTGGCTCTGGTGTTGCTGTCCATAGCTGTATGACACAACCAAAACGAGAAATAACAGGACGAGTGCTTTCATAAAAATTTAATTTTTATACTTTATAATCGTTTTAATACACTTTTAAAACGAAAGCTTACTAGAAATCGGGTCTTGCCCAACCGCTTCGCAAGCGACTCTGGAAATTCCTTCTACAAGGCTTTTAAACATCCCGATTTGTTTTACAAAAGTAAAGGCATCCGCTAATGCCTACAATACCCATATATGAGTATTCTCTAAGTACTATTGCTAAAAAATCCTTCCCAAAGCCGAAAAATTCGTTTATACAAATATATAAAATACTTTTTATCAAGGAGATACCCTATGCCGAACTATTTGAAGTAGATGTTTATCACACTTCCTTGTGCTAAAAATCAACTCCCCTAATTGTGGCATCTCTATGGACGACAATAATCACTATTTTGTCGTCCATAGAAATGATGCACCTGTTTTTATATTTGAAAATTAGCGCGATAAAATAGCGTATTTATTGCCTCTTAGTCTAAAGAGGCCAACAAACGAGGTCTATAAAACGGCTTTTAATAGCGCGTTTTATACAAGCCTTTGGTGCACAGCTGCTGTGCAGTTAGCGCCATGGGGATTTCCTTGCTGATGTACGGTATCGGCATTGCCTTACCCTGGGGTTTGAGCCACGCCCTACTCGACTATAAAGATTGTTTGGGAATTTCCGGAGCTTTTTTAGGCTTGTTGTATGACTTTAGCATAGGTGGTATCAACTGAGTGGACTACACTACGAAACCAACTTTGTATTGCCCCTTTACGGTCTGGTCTTGACCGGGATGCTAAAAAAAGCGTCCGATCAAACACGAACAAAGGCGAAGCGCGGTCATGCGCTACCACCACTTTAAAATAAAGAATTGGACTCCCCAATTGCTCCGTAATTTGGGTAGTCTCTTTTTGGTGTGTAAGCACTTCTAGATCTGTAAACACCGCATTTCATATGGTGAAAGAGTGTCGAAAACATCCGTTCACCCCTTCTTTATTCCCTTTTAAAACGGTTCCCTTTTGATACGTCTGCACCATAGAAGAGTCCTCTATAACATGTAGAATAGAAACCAACCGCTCCAATAAGACGGATCTTTCCCCTTATGAAACGGTTGATACCAAGAGATATGCAAATCACTTATGATTGCGAATATCCAATTTCTATTACGCCAATACTGGCCAAAATATCAGATTACAGCACCTATATAGCACTTAGTCTGTATCGTTATTTTTTTTCCTTTTATTTTTGTCTGTCCCCATCAATAGAAATATCGCAGCGACAATTCCGATACAAACGGCCGCAAAAACACCTATCATAATAAAAGCCCCTTGGGAATAAGAATACAATGCAGTTGAAAGAACATTCATAGTTTACATATTTTATTTTAAATAAAACTAATCATTATATATTCTAAAAAAAATGACAATTGTCATAAAATTTTAAGACTTAAAAAGGTGTGTATTAACAAAAAAGACATAAAAGTATCAGACTCGCATAAAACAAGCTAAAAAGCGACACCTTATAAACGACAAAAACAGCGATAGCTCGTTGTCTATCGCTGTTTTTGTCTATTTTAAAATAGCGGCGGCGGTTTATAGTGTTACCAAACCGGGTATGTCAACCATTTCGTCTACCTCAACATCGTAATTTACCCCGTCGACTTTAAAGCCAAACAGGTTAAAAAAGTCTTGTTGATATCCGGCTAAATCGCCCAAATCGGCTAAGTTTTCCGTATGTACTTGTTTCCACAATTCCATCACTTTACTTTGAACCTCAGGCTTCATTTCCCAATCGTCGATGCGAATTCTTCCTTGTTCATCCGTGGCAATGGCCTGGTTCGTATACAAGCGCTCTTGAAAAAGGCGTTGAATCTGTTCGATACAGCCCTCGTGTAATTGCGCTTCCTTCATCACCTTGTAAAGTAAAGACATATATAGCGGAATCACTGGTATAGCCGAACTCGCCTGAGTAACCAAGGCTTTGTTTACCGAAACATACCCCTTTCCATTGATTTCTTTTAAGGAGGCCGTGATATCGAAAGCCGTCGCTTCCAAATGGTCTTTAGCTCTTCCGATGGTTCCCTTTCTATAAATGGCTTCGGTCAATTCTGGACCTACATAAGAATAAGCCACAGTCACGGCATTCTCTGCGAGTAAATCGGCCTTTTTTAAAACGTCGATCCACATGGCCCAATCCTCACCACCCATTACGGCGATTGTATTTTCTATATCCTTTTCAGAAGAAATCGGTTCAATAGTGACATCGGAAATAATCCCGCTGTGAAAATCGACTGTTTTGCTCGAGAAGGTCGTTCCAATTGGCTTTAATACCGAATTGAATACTTCGCCCGTTTCGGGATGTGTTCTCCTAGGCGAGGCCAAGCTGTAAATAACCAAATCTATTTGTCCTAGATCGGCCTGAATCAGCTCTAGTGTTTTCGCTTTGATTTCATTGGAGAAAGCATCACCATTAATGCTTTTTGCATAGAGACCAGCCTGATGTGCTTGGTCCTCAAAAGCTGCGGTATTGTACCAACCCGGTGAAGCAGGCTTGCCCGGTGCTGGTGGTTTTTCAAAATAGACGCCTATAGTAGCGGCATTTGATCCAAATGCACTCGTAATTCTCGATGCCAATCCAAAACCAGTTGATGCTCCGATTACCAATACTCTTTTAGGACCGTCGATCGTTCCCTTAGATTTTACATAATTAATCTGATTAATCACATTTTGTTCACATCCCTTCGGATGCGCTGTAAGACAAATAAAGCCACGTACTTTGGGTTCTATAATCATAATTCTTATTTTTTGATCTTTTAATGGTCCTATAAACTACTCTACTGCTGCGTTTTCCTACTACAAAAATAACCAAACTAAATCATTTTGGTCCATCTCTGCTCAATTAGTAAAACAAAAACAGCAATAAGAACGGGCTTATTACTGTTTTGGGTATTTTTTTATCTCTTTTTACGGTATATAAACTAAGTGAGCATTCCCCCATCTACATTCATCACTTGTCCGGTGACATAAGCCGACAGGTTCGACGCTAGAAATACACAAGCATTGGCCACATCTTCTGGGGTACCTCCACGCTTTAAAGGAATTGCATCTGTCCATCCTTTAACCACGTCTTGCGGTAACTTAGCAGTCATTTCGGTTTCAATAAATCCCGGTGCAATGACGTTGCAACGAATATTTCTAGAACCCAATTCCAGCGCAACGGATTTTGAAAAACCAATTACACCGGCTTTAGATGCCGCATAGTTGGTTTGTCCTGCGTTACCCTTTACTCCAACAACAGAGCTCATATTGATAATCGATCCCTTTCTGTTCTTTAACATGGTGCGTTGCACGGCCTTAGTCATGTTGAAAACAGATTTCAAATTGACTTCAATAACCGTATCAAAATCGCTTTCCGACAGGCGCATTAACAAATTATCCTTGGTAATTCCCGCATTGTTAATCAAAATATCGATATTTCCAAAATCTTCTAAAACGGTATCCACCAATTTTTGAGCCGCCTCAAAGTCGGCAGCATTGGATTGATATCCCTTGGCGCGAACGCCTAACGCGATTAATTCATTTTCTAATACTTGGGCCGCTTCAGCTGACGAACTGTATGTAAAAGCGATATTGGCACCTTGTTTTGCAAAAACCTCGGCTATTCCTCTACCTATTCCTCTACTGGCTCCTGTGATAATTGCAGTCTTTCCTTCTAGTAATTTCATCTAAATACGTAATTATTATGTTGCACTGATTGGCAAATATAAACATTTTACCATACTATAAATTATTCTCCGCACTCCATTTCCTTTTTTTATTATTTCCAAATAAAATACTCCCTGCCGTAATGATTAGGAGGAAATACAAATAATAGGCATTTTTGATCAAATCGAAATAATCGAGCCTACCCGCAGTAAAACTCAGTAAAATCAACACCTGTGCTCCATAGGGCAACAAGCCCTGTACAAAGCACGCAAATATATCTAAGATCGAAGCAGCCTTGGGTTTGGAGATGTCGTATTTGGAGGCGATATCCTTGGCGAGTCCACCGGATATTAAAATCGCTACCGTATTATTAGCTACGGCCAGGTTTACACTACCCACCAATAAACCGATGCCCCATTTGGCCGATCTGCCGTCGTGTATAATGTGTTGCATCTTGACCAACAAATACTGTAAACCGCCTTGCTTCTCTACCATACGCGCCAAACCACCCGTAAACATAGAGAGCAAGAAAATTTCCGTCATCGAGAGAAATCCTTCATACACCAGATTGGAAAAGATTATCGCGTCCATCGATTGAAAAATGGCGCCGAGTATACCTGCCATTACGGTGCTGAACAGCAATACAACAAATACGTGTAGGCCGATTATCGACAAGGCGATAACCAGTATATAAGGTATAAAGACCATCCAATGCGCCGGTGCCTCCTCGACCAGCTTTATCGGGTTTTCTACGGTGATTTGGAGACTGATGACATACAGCAATACGCAACACAAAACCGCCGCGGGAATCGCCAAAAAGGCGTTGGCCTTAAACTTGTCTTTCATTTCACAACCCAGGGTTTGCGTAGCGGCTATGGTCGTATCGGAAATCAACGAAAGGTTATCGCCAAACATCGAGCCCGCCAAGAGCGAACCACAAACCAAAGCCAGGGAAATGCCGCTTTGATCGGCCAATCCCACCACGATGGGACCTATGGCGACTATGGCCCCTACAGAGGTACCTATCGACAGGGATAAAAAACAAGCGATGATAAAAATTCCCAAGGGCAGGTATTGTATGGGTATATACGAGATGCCCCAATGCACCATCAGGTCTACTCCGCCTATGGCCTTAGTCACTGTAGCAAAAGCACCGGCCAGCAAGTAGATCACACACATGGTTATGATTTTGCTGTCTCCACATCCTTCGATAAACTGATTGACCTTTTCGTTCAAAGGCAGGCGGTACAATAAAAAAGCCACCAAAACTCCAGTTAGCACAGCTATGGGAGAGGGCAGTTTATAGAAATCGTTTAAATAGATGCCCGCGCCCAAAAAGACGGCAATAAAAACTAAAAAGGGAATTAAACTGTAGGCTTTGTTTGAGGTATTCATATCGTATAATCGTTTTTAAAATTATTAAAAGCGCTGATATAATACTGGTATAGAAATCAACCTTTATTCCAATCGCTTGGCTTATCTATGGCAGCACCTTACTTGTTGAGGCAGGTTGCTATTTCATCGAAATGAAATTCTTAATAACGCCACAAATATAGTATAATATTTTAATTCGCTCCAAAAAAAAAGAAAAACGCACTTCTCTTAATTTATAGCGGGTATACACATCGTTTAGCAGTGCGTTAAAAGCGCCGGGCCGCGGAATCCTACACCGCGTGCGCAGTACTTTATACCCCATTGTCGCAATCCTTGTAGTTTTGGCTTTTATAATTTGAAATTTCCGCTAGAAACCGTTACTTTTGAATAAAAATAAATGAAAATGAAAAAAGTAATTTTAACCGCAATTTTGTGTTGTAGTGCTGTAGTAGCCACACAAGCACAAGAGATTTCAAAAAATGCTCTGGGTTTGCGCATCGGTGATAACGACGGCTTTGGCGCCGAAATTTCCTACCAACGCAGCCTTCAAAAGAACAATCGCTTGGAATTGGACTTGGGATGGCGCAGCAACCACGACTACAAGGCTTTTAAAGTCGTAGGTCTCTATGAATGGGTTTGGAAAATCGACGGCGGTTTTAACTGGTATGCCGGTGTAGGTGCTGGAATCGGTAGCTGGAGCTATAAGGGTAAATACCACAGAGATACCGATAGCGGTGCTTTTGGTTTAGCTACGGGTAATATCGGTATTGAATATCACTTTGACATACCGTTACAAATCGGTTTGGACTTCCGTCCTGAATTGTATTTCAATGACGATTATAGAGATGGTATACAAGCTGATTTTGGTGTAAGTGTTCGCTATAAATTCTAAGAAATTCACTTAATAACAACAACCGTTTGCCCCAAAGGCAGACGGTTGTTTGGTTAATAGCCTTAGCCTCCCCTTTTTATAAGCTATACCACGATTCGATGCTTCTCGGCAGATAAGGAACGGAGCCGGCGCGATTCCAGGCGTTGATCTTAGCGGGTGTAGCAATGGGTTCAAAATGGGGATAAACCCTCCTATTCAACGAATATATACTCGGGATATCCCTATGGGGAAGATCGACGGGAAAATCCGCGGTCAAAAAACCCCAAGTCTTGCCTTTTCCCACAGCACCTATAGCAGCACTCAAGACGCGGTGCATCGAAAACAACTCCAAATCCGCAGGGGCATTGACCCGGAGCTCGTCCACACCATTCGCAGGAACCAAATTGACGGGGTCATTGCTGCAATACATATAATCATTAAACCGCCCACTCCAAAATCCCAGCGGGTTTTCCGTGGTCCACTTGGCTATTTCCGCGAGGTAATTGCGGTTGCCAAAGCGAACAAATCCACCGCGATCTTCGTACAAGCCGCCAGCAAAACCAAAGGGCGTATACCCCGGATTGGAATCGTATAGCAGCCTTCCAAATGAATCGTACTGTAACTGCTGAGCGATTTGACTGTTGGAAGCATTGATGACCAGACGCAGCGATCCCCGAATGTCGGTGACTAAATAATAGGCTACACCGGCTTGGTGCATCAAAATGGCTCGGTTTTTTTCGAGGTATACATAGGTATGCTCGATACGCCCGTCGGCATCGCAGCTGGCCAAGGGATAGTCGCCCGAGCCATAAATCCACCGTTGCTGCAAAGTGTCGTTTCTATACGTAGCGATTTTTCGGTCAAACACATCGTAGCGATAAGACGTCTTTCCGCTCGGGGTTTCTGCTTCGAGTACATTGCCGAATGCGTCGTGCCTATATGCGGTGGCCAATAAAGTGGAGTCGGCTGTGGTATACGAACAGCCCGACAATTGACCCGCTCGGTTGTAGCTGCAATGCCCCTGCCGTACCACAGCAGCTGTGGCGACCTCAAAGCGGCTGATTTGGTTCGATCCATTGTACTCCCAACGGCAAGCGATGTTGCCCGAGCTGGCACCGCTGCGATTTCCAAAAGCATCGTACTGATAGGCCTCCGACTGTACACCGTTTTCGTGCACTACTGTCAATTGTCCCTGTGCATTATACGTATAATCATAGCGCGTAGACCGCCCAAGCAGGGTTTCATCCATTTGTTTGATGCGGTGTAGCCCATCGTACTGATATAGTACTTCATATACGGCACTTCCCTGGCTCCTCACCGTCTGTCCGACGAGTAAGCCCCAGCGATCGTAGCTTCTGCGCTCGACGATTTGTTTGTTTTTTATCTCGGTAATCGCGCCGGAATACGGTTTTCTCCGCACCAGCAAATCACCCGATTTCACAACCCGTCCGTAAGGATCCAACACATACTCAATATGCGCCATTTTTCCCGGACCGCGATGCACCTTAGAGGCGAGTATATTTATGTTCAACAGCTGTTTGTCGTCTTGTCGCTGCTTGTGGTAGTGAACCGTTGCAGCAACCGTTCCGCTATTCGTATAAAAATAGCGATTGAGCGCTTCGACTTTCCACGCTACGGTATCTCGATTGTCCGCGATACCCCTAAAAGTGTTGGGGGTGCTCAGGAAATCTTTACGTCCGGTCTCGCTCGTTATTCCGCTCCATTCGCCCATGGAGTCCATCGTCCACTGTATCGTTTGATTTTCGCCCATGCTCAGCGACTTGGGAAAACCGCTCTTGGTCCAGCTACTTAGGGCATAACCGTTGCGCTGTGGCTTGTAGTACGCAATTTCCAGCGACTGATCGGCCGAGGTCTTGTAGCTCCAGCGGTGATCGCCCTGACCCGAATTGATCGAGTACAGCGATTTGTTTTTATAATCAATAGCCGCGGTATACCAAGGCGTTTGCACGCGAATCAATTGGTTTTGGGCGTTGTAGGCATATTCTTTTTTCCAGTTTAGGCTATCTGCGGTTTGCATAGTGGTAGCCACCAAATCGCCAGCTGCATTATAGGTGTATTCAAGGGCAAATTGTCCGTCGAAATGATCCTGCATCCGCCTAATCGATGTATTGTCCGCGCTATACTCCAGTTTCACCCCTTTTAAGTACGAGCGGTACTTCTGTCCGTTATCTTTAAAATACGGATGTTTGACCGCTGGACAGGCGCGTTCGATGCGCTCTTTTAACTGGCTGTACTCCTCCCAGCTGAGTGCCATGGGATAAAAAACCAATGGAATATAGCGGTTTGCGGAATTTAGATAGGCGCCTAAATCGCTGTAATAGCCTTCTGCTCGCCCTGTATTCCACAACTGTTCAAAATTGGCGACGTACTGATCGACAACTGCCGCTGCAGCCGTCCTATTGAAAACAATCAGATTTTCCATGCAGTTGGTCTCCGAGTTATAGGAGTAATTATAACTGCCCATCGCAACGATCTCGTCGTCAAAGAGTGCGTATTTGTGATGCAGCAGTTGGGCGGTACTGTGGTGCCATTTATACGAATACACCTTAAACCGCAAGGGAATATTGGCCTGGATTAACGCATAGCTATACATAAAATTTTTCTCGAGACAATCCCTCTTTTTCGCCGCTGTCGTAGCCTTGGACAAACAAAGTTCCCGCTGTTCCCTTTGATAATCGTCATAGCTGCTCGTGATGTATTCGCCTTGGTCGGTAATCACTTTGATTTCGATGTTGGGATCGGTTTTCTTTTTGTCGATCAGCGCCTCACATATCGGTCGAGACCGCAGGTAATTTGACGCTATTTTAATCGAATGTTGCGCCTGTTCTATAAGTTGTACCAGCCTATCGGCCAGATTTTGTCGGTTTCCGGTCTTGGAAAAGGTCGGACCGTTTTTGGCAGATTGGGTAATCTTGTAATTCGAACTCGTAAAGAGCACCTCGACATGGGGATTGTCGCTGAGGCCGCGCAATAGACTGTCGGGGCTTACGGTTGTATACGTGTACTGCTGGCCAAACTCCCGGGAATTGTTCCACAGCAGTTCAAATTCAGCGCGATATCGCAACACGACATCGGTATCGCTGCAACTCAAATAACTGTCTTCATACCGCCAATTGGCTTTGGAATTCCAATTGCCACTACTGGTTATTAAGTGAGTGGCGTCTGAAATGACAAACTTATGGTGGTTGGTCTTATTGACGTATTTGACGTCTATACCCAGCGCTTCCAATTGATGAGAGATCGTTCCGCTACTGCGCTTATAGTCTTGCAAAGCGCCTTCATACACCATGCGTATCACAACTCCACGAGCGCTAGCCCGTTCCAAAGCCCGTTGAATATCGTCGTTGTCAATGCTGTAAATCGAAACATCCAACTGCTGTGTCGTGGCATCTATAAACGACACCAGCGTTTCAACATAACCCGTGAGCTGTTTTTGCGGGCTAAAAGCAACGCAAAACGAAACGCTTTGATAGTCAAAATCGGGTGGGGATTCGCTGTATACCTCAATCAATACCGAATTGCTCCTCATCCATTCGTCACAATCCACGCCCTTCACCCGTTGTTCGTACCGATAAAATCCCAGGTCTTTGTCGGCTGGGATGATGTATATAAAATCCTGACCGTCCTCAATAATTCGGTCGTCTTCCCACCATTGGTATTGAACACCATCGCCTTGGGTAGCGCTTTGCATCAGGGGTATGCAGTAGGGCAAGTCGGACTGTTTAAGTCTGATGTCCTGAGCGCTACTACTCCAAAAACTCCCGCACAGCAGTAAGAAAAAACCGTAATACCTCCAGCTGTTCATCGGCTACAGTTTAATGATTTTCTTTATGGTACTACTGCCGTCTGCCAAGCGGATGTGCAGCACGTACCACCCCGCACTCAAGTGTTTTAAATCGATGACCTGCTGCTTGAGGCGGTCCCTATAGACATACTCCAACACCGAGCGCATTTGAACATCGTATAGGCGAATGCCCTTAATGCCCTTATTATCAGACACCACGGTCAAATACCGATCGGTGGGATTGGGAAAAACCACTAGGGTTTGAGAAGCCTCCACTTCACGGACCGAAACGACCACCATATCAAAGGCGTCGGGACAGCCTTCCAAAGTAGATTTAACGGTGTATTTCGTCGTCGTCGTCGGATATACCAAGGTGTTTACCAAGGGCTTCCCACGGCTGTACCAAGTGACACTCCCCCTGCTCTTAAGGGTATGGAGTTGTATGCCTTCCCCTTTGATCACAGCCACATCGTCCATGGCAACCACTTGATTGTTATAGGTTGGAGCAGCAGTGCTCGTGCCTATAACAGCGGTTCTTATACACGGACATTGGGCAAAAGCGGTGCTGCTTCCCAACAAAAGTATCATTAGCCCTTTCATTTTCCATCCTTTACTGTGAATACTCGGTTGTGCTATTAGGACAAGGGAAACCTACGCCATTGAAAGGCAGCTCCCCTTATCCCTTTTGAGCCTTATCCCTTTTGATAACCCGCGCTTGCTTCCTTAAGCCCTTATAAAAATAAAAAAATAAATACAAATAACTCAAAATCAAACTGTTAAAAATTTAAATTTAACAAAACGCTGCTTATTTCATAGGAATAAAAGAAAAATCAGGCTGATCGATCGGTGATTTAGTATAAAAACCTCCGGGAACCCCTGGTCGCCCTCTCCTTTAATGAGGTACTGCCATCGATTCGATTAATTTGTCAAAACCCGTATCCGCGGAAAATCAAAAGAGTACCAAAGCCAAGAGCCCCGCTTTTTCGATAAAAGCGGGGCTCTTGTTTGCTAGTAGTAGCGCATTGGGCATTATGCCAGCTGTTGTCCGGTCTTGGTTTGCTGCAGTATACGCGCGGCGCAATCCGATGCACAGATCAGTCCGCCCATCATCATGATCACGTCCTTAATCACCAAACGCCCCGCACCCGACAAATAGGGAAAACCCGAGTATATCGTCGGGAAATCACCTCCTAAATTAGGCACATAAACCTCTGGTGTGGTCACTAAAAACGACAGGGTAACCAACGACATCACAAACGTCAGCAAACCGCCTAAAAGGCCGATTTTTGGAAGGAATATCCCCAAAAAAGTTAGGGTTCCTATAAGTACGATTACCGCCCCCAATCCATACGAAAAGGGATAAGTGCCGTTTTCTTGGTGCCATTGTATGTTTTTTGCGACTTCTTTGCCTTCTGGATTTTTGTAGTCTTGGTATTCCGGTGCGGGTTTGTCATAGAAAAAGCTCATCAGTGGACTATTGGCGACAAAGGGAACAATGCCATCTGCTTCGTAGTGAAAAACCTTTAGCCCTCCTATCCAAAGCATCACCAAAAAAATGGCTATTCGAAGTCCGTTAATCCCCCATTTTTGCCCTTGGACTAGTGTCGTTAAAAATACTCGAATCATCGCTTGACTTTTTAAATTAGTACGAATACAAATTTACGGTCGTAAATCGGGTATAACAATGGACGAAACTTCCTTTTCCATAGACAAATAGGCCACTTCCGATATACCACCTCTTTGGCGAAATACCGCTGGCGATATGCCGCAGTGCTTTTTAAAAAAGCGACTGAAGTAATACGCATCTGAAAACGCCATTTGAAAGGCGATTTCCTTAATGCTGGCTGTGGTTAGGTGCAATTTCTTTTTCGCTTCGAGTATCAACCGGTCTTGAATGAGCTGAGAGGGGGTTTTTCCAAAGTATTTAAGCGATTTTTTGCGCAGCTGTACCGCGTTTAAATCCAATAGTTCGGCATAGTCCATCGGTTGGTGCAAGCTTAGAAAATGCGCGTCTAGCAAAAGCCGGAACCGCTCCATTTGTTCGTCCTTTCCACTGCTGAGCGCAACCTGATCTAGCAGCCGCAACTTGATGCTGCTCGCCTTGGCCAAAATCAGCTGCAGGTAGGCACGCAGCACCATTTCTGAAGTGTTTTGCAAAAGCTCGTTGGACAACTGCGCAATCAACTGTTGAAAAAGGACTGTTTCCGCTGCCGTTATTGCAATAGTTGGCCTGATATAGATGTTGTTAAACAACAAGCCGTTGCAAGCCACCTCTTCGCGATGGGTTTCTATGCAATAGAAATCCGAATGGAAACGCAACATCGTATAGGAAGGCGTGCCTTGAAATTCCAAGCGCAGCACCTGCAAGGGCGTGGCGAATAAAAGTGTGGCACCGGAGAACACAAATGGGCAGTTGTCTGCGTAAAAAATCCCTTCGCCGCTCGTGAGAAACAACACGACATAGTCCGAAAATCGAACAGCCGAAGCCAATGGGTTTAGCAGGCCATTTTCCACACTCAATAAGTGATTGCCCACGGTTGAATTTTTAGCTGTCATCGATTGAAATACCGTAGTGCATTTCCGCTGTTCAGCCCGGGTAATACCGTTTCTCCGGTTCTTCCCGATAAAGGCTTTTTATACCTTAGGCCAATTGCTTTACAGCCGATTTGGAAATGCTGTTTATAATGTTTATATTACAAATATAGCGCAAAAACTATTGATTTTTATCCGGTTCCGTGGCCGAGTGGTTAGGCGAAGCTCCGCAAGAGCTTTTACATTAGTTCGAATCTGATCGGAACCTCTATCTAGACGCTTAGTCAACGTATAATCACCACCGCAATTAAGAATTGGCCCGTTTTCGACGGGCCAATTTGGGTTTTAAGAATCAAGGGGTTTCTGCGAACTGCTTGGGCGTTGGGCAATTTCGCGGACTTCTATACTGCCGCCAAGAGAAAAAATGGGGTTGGACTGGGCCAGAACCACGGCCTCCTCTACCGCGATTGCCCTAATGACGAGATAGCCACTGAGGCATTCGGCACCTACTGTTATCAAATCGGTTGAGGTTCCGACCGCAGTGACGATTTTTGCGGGAAAAGCGGCCAGGGTATGTCCGGAATCGACGAGGCTATTTTGCGCTTGAAGCGCGGCCAACCACGCAGTGCGCGCATGTAGCAAATCGGGGGTTGCAGCAATCGGCTGTGGGTTCTTCAGTCTAAAGAACAAAACAAATTCTTTCATAATACCTGTATTTAAGTGATGTAATTAAGACAATCGACTGCAACAATCAGGGACATATACCAATAAAAAAAACCGATGTTGCCATCGGTTTTATAAGGTATTAAAGCTTGCGGAGTCGGCCTTTTTTTACCGCTGTCGAACGGTCTGCAACCGCCGTGGGCAAATGGTTTAGCTCGGAGGCATTGATGCCAAAATGCTGCTTAAATGCGTGCGAAAAATGCGATAAATTTTCAAAGCCCACATCCAAATAAACCGCATTGGCCTTTTTGCCCTTCTCCTTGATTAAGAAATACGCCTCTTCCAATCTTTTCTCCAACAACCACTTGCGCGGTGTGGTTTCAAAAATCTTTTCGAAATCGCGTTTAAAGGTGCTTAGGCTCCGTCCGGTTAGATAGGCGAAGCGCTCTAAGCGCACATTAAAGCGAAAATTGTTGATCATAAATGCCTTGAGGTCGATTTTTTCGGGATCGCTAAAATCAAACAAAACCTCTTTGATCTCGGGATTGATGCGCAGCAATAACCAAATCGCTTCGCGGATTTTTAAATCCATAATCGCCGACTGCTGCTCCTCAGATAAATTGAGATAGACCAATAGGGATTCCATATAACTGATATACAGCGGATGCGAAGCCAATGCAAGGACTCGCTTGCCCTCGATTTTTATCGGCTTTACTTCCTGTTTCCACTCCTGATACACCTCGCGCAAAATCGCTTGATTCAAATAGATTGAAATCGATTCAAACTTGATTTGCTTGGGGGTGGATTTGGAAAACTTAAGCAAGCTGTTGCGTCTGCTAAAACGAAAATCACCCGGCGCGAATTGATACTTGTTCTTTCCGTCGTGTATGGTCAAATTACCCGTCATTTGAAAGCTAAAAACATGGTCGGAGATAAACTCTTCGCCTTCCGTGTTTTTATCCAAATGACAGGTATTGACTATCTTGGTATTTTTATTTAAAGTAGCTAATTTCATTTAACAGACAAATTCTATACATCAAATTTATGATTAATTAATACGCGAAATTATACCAATATCGTTTTGGGCTCTAAATACGCACTCATACCAAAAGCACCAAATTCTCTACCGATTCCAGATTGTTTAAATCCTCCAAACGGCGCTAACGGATCGTGTTTTAAACCGTTTACAGAAATGTGTCCCGCATCGATTTGCGCGGCGATTTCGCGACCTTTCTCAACGTCTTTGGCAAATACATAACCCGCCAAACCGTAAATGCTGTCGTTGGCTATGGCAATGGCTTCTTCCTCAATTTTATAAGTGATCAATACGAGTACCGGTCCAAAAATTTCTTCTTGTGCGATGCGCATATCGTTGGTAACTCCTGCAAAAACCGTCGGTTTAACAAAGTTTCCACTTTCCATTCCCTCCGGTTGTCCCAAACCACCCACTACGAGTTCCGCTCCTTCGTCTATACCCAATTGGATGTATTCTTGAACGCGTAGGTATTGCTTTTTACTCACTAAAGGTCCTATAGCCGTATCCTGGTCGCTCGGGTTCCCCACCTTCATAGTCGGTATGGTCTCTTTTATGATTTGTTTTACCTCTTCCAAGCGGTTTTCAGGAATCAATATACGGGTACCAGCGGTACAAACCTGTCCTCCACTCATCAATCCTCCGAAGAGTGCCAATGGAATGGCTTCGTTAAAATTGACGTCGTCCAACAGTATAGCTGCCGATTTTCCACCGAGTTCCAAGGTCACGCGCTTCATGGTTTCTACCGCGTGAACCGCAATGGCTTTTCCAACTACAGTCGATCCGGTAAAGGATATTTTGCTCACGTCTTTATTCGTGCTCAACTCCTGTCCCACAACGGTACCCAAACCGTTTAAGATATTGAATACTCCAGCTGGTAAACCCGCTTCGTGCAAGCTTTCTGCAATGATTTGCGTTTGCATGGCACTCATTTCGCTGGGCTTGATCACCACTGTACAACCCGCTGCTATGGCAGAGGAAAGCTTGCTGACAATAAACATATTACTCGCGTTCCACGGTGTGATGATTCCCACGACTCCCAGCGATTCCATTCGCACCTGAGATGTCCCTACCGTCGAAACAAACTTAAAGTCTTTCAAAGCGGTAATCGACGCTTGAATGGCATCTAATCCATTTTGAATAACCGCCGTTGAAAACTGCACAGGTCCTCCGAACTCATACACCATCACATCGATTAAATCCTGTTTGCGCTTGGATACGGCTTGGTGCATTTTTTCCAAATACGACACCCTTTCTGCTACCGTGGTTTTAGAAAAACTTTTAAAAGCGGTTTTGGCCGCTTGAATGGCTAATTGAGTGTCCTTTTCATCGGCTAAGGCTACTTTTCCAAAAATTTCTTGATTGAGCGGATTGATTAAATCCATAAACTGATTACCGTGCGGCTTAACAAAAGAGCCATTGATGTAAATCTGATCTATAACTTTCATATCGTTGTATTTTAAATTATTAATACGACAAAGATCGGGCATAAAATCGGCAATAACTTTGCTATAAAGTCCACATTACTTTGTTTAAAAGTTCAATATTGAGCCGTACAGCCAAGTCTTTTTGAGTTATATCAAATACGGGATTGGGATTTAGCCGCTATTTCCAGCGCTGCGGGGTTATTCAGTCCCAATTCGGTAAAAAACTACCGCTGTAAAAAAGAATCAAAGCCAACACGGTCATTAGCACCGCTATGCGGTATAACTTTACCAATTGAAATACCCCTACCAACAGTATAGCCGTGGTTAAAATCAATCCTTTGAATGCCCACGGATAAAAGAGTTCCGCGATAAATTGCTGCGGAAACAAGGGGTTATTCAAATTTAGGTACAGGCTAAAAAACTTAAAAAACACCGCGCATAAGTGAAACGAAAGCACGGTAATAAGCATGTTGGATACTCCCCAGCTTCCAATAGCTTTATCGATATCATTAAACGCCTTATTCATATATAGTCTTATACTGTCGTTATAGGCCATTATTGCCGCTGCGGCAACTTAGATTAAACCACAACAGTCGTGCCGCAATCACTTCGCTACAGCGCTTGCAAGCGTTTATTCTCGTCTTCCAAAATTTTAATAAGGCGTTCCTTATCGGCCAAATGCGCTAAAAGGGACTGATTAAGCGCTTTGAGCAATTGAAGTTGCTCCTGCAAAACCGCCAATGCACTGCCCTGTTGTAGCGTGTCGGTCAACGCATCGGCCTGGTCAAAGAGCATATTGCCCTTTCCGGTCAATAACCACACCGGATTCAACTCGGGATAGTTTACTAAAATGCTTTCCAATTTGTCGGAACCCAAGGACTTGGTGTTGTTGATAAGACTATGGGATGCTCCTATAATTTCGGCAAACTTTCTTAAGCTAATTTTTTTGAACTTAATAAATTGTTTAACACGATCCACCGTAGTGTATAACATATTATCCAAATCTGTATTCTCCATTTTTATTGGTGCCTATTCCGGCCTATTAAACTAAAAAAGCATGGTTACTACTCCCTTTTCATCCCACTATTAACGCCGATTCACAAATTTTAACACCCTGAAATGGACTGTATTCTATACAAATCCCTTGTTATTTGTAAAATATATTATACATTTGAGATAAATAATCGGTTTTATTGTTGTTTTCGCAATCGAAGCAAATGGAACAATGAGCAAATATATATAAATGTTTTAACATTTTAAATTCATAATCATGAAAACAAATCGTAGAAAATACAACACTTTGGTCATAAATGAGCTATTTATTAAATACGGCTACACCAAAATGTTTATCAGGCAATGTATAAAAGGTGAGCGCAGCAGTGTTACCGCACTCAAGATTGCAGAAGAATACAAGATCTTAAACAGTCAAATCGAAAGCATACTGCTACAATCCAAAAAAAGTGATGTGATTAATAAAACCTCAACAACATGAGACAACAGCAACTACTTTTAATTTTACTCTTGGGGCTTTTCGGCCTTACTTCCTATTCTCAAGAGAAAACGGTGACGGGTAAAATTACAGAAAACGGCATTTCCCTACCGGGAGTGCAAATTGTGATACGCGGTACCCGTGAAGGTACCACCTCCGATATAGACGGATACTATTCCATCAAGGCCAAAATCGGCGACCGCTTGGAGTTTGCTTTTTTGGGTATGCAAACGCAGACCGCTGTGGTGGGTTCGGAAAACACGATTAATATAGCGATGCAATACGCTTCGGAAACCCTAGACGATGTGGTTATCATTGCCTACAGCACCGCCAAGAAGAGTTCGTATACGGGTTCCTTCACGCAGCTCGATGCCAAACAGATTGAAAAAAGGGCTTTAACTCATGTTTTAGCAGCCTTGGAAGGAGCATCGCCGGGTGTACAATTTTCTAGCAGTTCTGGGCAACCGGGAGATGCTCCTAATTTTAGAATTCGCGGAATCAGCTCGGTCAACGGAACCAATGCACCTTTATACGTCGTAGACGGAGTGCCTTTTTCGGGCTCTTTGCAAAGTCTGGGCAGCCTGGACATCGAGAGTTTAACGGTGTTAAAAGACGCTTCTTCCACCGCTATATACGGATCGCGTGGGGCAAATGGGGTGGTGATGATTACGACCAAAACCGGAAAAACACCCAAGGAGCAGTTTTCCTTAAATGTCAGTCAAGGGATATCCTCGAGAGCCATACCGGAATACCAACGTGTCAACGCCCAGCAATATTATCCGCTGATGTGGGAAGCCTATAGAAACAGCCTGACGTATTCCGGAAAGACACCGATGGCAGAGGCCAATGAAAAGGCTAGTCAGAACATTTATGAGTTGTTGGGTTACAATCCCTTTGGAGTTGCCAACGACCAAATCGTCACTGCCGATGGACGACTGAATCCAGAGGCCCAACTCAGATATGCCGACGATTTAAACTGGGAGGACGCCCTAACCAGAGCGGGTATACGCCAACAAGTCGATTTTTCCTATCAAGGAAAGTCGCAGAAATCCGATTACTACGCCTCTTTGAGCTATTTAAAAGAGGATGCCTATATCATAAAATCCGACTTCGAACGAATCACGGGAAGGTTGCATCTCAACACCCAATTTAAGGATTGGTTTAAAACCGGCTTTAACCTCTCGGGTGCACAGACGGATTCCAATCAGGCTGTGGATGGTGTAACCGGTTCTTCGTCTTATATCAACCCGTTTAACACCGTTAGAAATATGGGGCCCATTTATCCGATACATCTACACGATCCCAAAACCGGTGCGTACATCTTGGACGATAAAGGAGAGCGGATATACGATTCTGGAAATATCGAGGAAATCCGTCCTGCCGGCGCTGCTTCGGGTCGTCATGTCATTCAGGAAACCCTGTTAAACCAAACCCGCCAAAAGGGTTTGGCTCTGACAGCGCGAACCTATGCCGAGTTTAAATTTTTAAAATACTTTCGGTTTACCGGCAACTTCGCCTTGGACAAAACCCATCAAAATATTCACAGCTACACCAATACTGTAATCGGCGATGCGATTGGCGCAGGACGAGCTGGACGGAGCGCTTCGGTCTTTACAGGCGTAACCTACAATCAATTGCTCCAGTACCAGCAAAAAATAAACCAGCATCAGCTCGCGCTTTTATTGGGACATGAGAATTTTACGTATAACGTGGATTACACCACGGGGAGCAAAACCGGCCAAATCATTGAAAACAACATCGAACTCATCAATTTTGTCTCTACCAACAGCTTCTATTCCCTGGCGCGAGACTACAGCTCGGAGTCGTACTTCTCTCGGTTTCAATACGATTATTCCGACAAGTATTTCCTATCGGCTTCTTACCGACGCGACGGTTCGTCCAAATTTTCAAAGGACAACCGCTGGGGTAATTTTTGGTCCTTGGGAGCCTCTTGGGTAATCGACCAGGAGGCCTTTATCAGAGACATCCCGTGGATCAGTGCCCTTAAACTTCGCTCGTCGTACGGAGAGGTCGGAAACGACTCCTTTACCAATCATTCCAGTTTGAGCTACTACGCCTATCAAGCCTTGTATGAATTGGGCATAAACAACGCCAATGAAGCGGGTATACTGGCCGAAACCATAGAGGCACCGGAATTGAAGTGGGAGGTAAATACACAAAAGGATTTGGCGCTGGAATTCGCCCTGTTCGACAACCGGTTTAAAGGCAGTGCCGAATACTATTACCGCAAGACGGATGAGTTGATTTTCGAGGTTCCCAATCCCCTAACCGTTGGATTGGACAGCAGAATTGAAAACATCGGAGCCATGTACAATAAGGGTTGGGAGTTTTTCGCCTCTGCCGATTTGATCGCGACACCCAAATTCAATTGGAACCTCACGATTAATGCGGCTACTATAAAAAACCAATTTACCAAGCTCCCCCAAGAAGAAATCATCAGCGGATCCAAAAAACTGGTTGTCGGAGGTTCGATTTACGACTATTGGCTGCGCAATTGGTATGGGGTTGACCCGGCCGATGGCTCGGGATTATTTATAGCGAGTGAAGAAGCGATAGCCGCCCAAGGAGACGATTTGAGAACGCTGAATGAAGTGGTGGTGACCACCAATCCCAATAATGCGCAATACGAC
This sequence comes from Flavobacterium sp. JP2137, assembly GCF_050562195.1. Classification (GTDB taxonomy): domain Bacteria; phylum Bacteroidota; class Bacteroidia; order Flavobacteriales; family Flavobacteriaceae; genus Flavobacterium. The sequence goes on along the minus strand of NZ_CP191647.1, from coordinate 2,701,448 downwards.
TTTGTCGGCAGTGCACTACCCGATTGGTACGGCAGTTTTAAAAACAGCTTTAAGTACCTGGGTGTACAACTCGATTTTTTATTTACCTATCAGTTGGGCGGCAAAACCTACGACACCAATTACGCGAGTCTGATGCATTCGGGCAACTACGGCAATGCTTCGAGTACGGATATACTACAACGCTGGCAAAAACCGGGCGACCAAACCGACGTGCCGCGTTTGGATACGGCAAAGCGCACCTATTACGGTGCAGCGAGCAGCAGATGGTTGGTGGATTCCGATTATCTCGCCTTAAAACAACTGACCTTATCCTATGATTTCGATAAGGCCTTTGCTAAAAAACTTGGCGTGGACGGTGCGCGCCTCTATGTAAACGGAGAAAACCTACACGTTTTTTCCAAGCGAAAAGGTTTAGACGTGGGACAGCGATTTAATGGAACTACCCAAAATCGCTTTAGCCCCGCCCGAATCATTTCAATGGGATTTAATTTAAACTTTTAAAAGCTAATATTATGAAAGTCATATACTTTATCGCCATCATGGCAACCGTGGGGATATTAGGTGGGTGTTCCAGCGATTTTTTAGACCAGATTCCCACCGAATCCATAGATGAGAACGAGGTTGTTACCACGACAGAAAACCTCTATGTCGCGTTAAACGGCTTGCATCGCTCCCTGTACTTACGGTACGAAAGTCAGAGCGAGGGCGGTATAGGTGCGATGATGATACAAGCCGATGCCCTGGGAGAAGATGTGGTGATGACCAGTTCGGGAAACGGTTGGTACAACCGCGATTACCAGTGGTTGAACCATACCGATGCCAACAGTTCCGGCACCTTGTTTCCCTATCGCGTGCTGTATCGAATTAATCGCAATGCCAATGTCATTATCAACAATGTCGATCAGGCTGTGGGTCCAGCGGAAGACAAGGCCATGCTCAAAGGGCAAGCCTTGACATACCGTGCATACTGTCATTTTGAACTCGTTCAACGCTACGGCAAGCGCTACGAAGCCGGGCAAGTCAATAATCAATTGGGCGTTCCCCTTGTTTTGACCAAAGTCATAGGACTTCCCTCCCGCGCTACGGTAGAAGAAGTGTATGCTCAGATAAACGAGGATTTGGATCAGGCCATCGATCTGTTAAAAGACTACCAGCGCTTTAATAAATCGCATCTGGACCGAGGGGTAGCCCTGGGCTTAAAGGCGCGTGTCGCCTTGGTACAAGGTCAGTGGAACACCGCTGCGCAATATGCCAATGAAGCCCGGGAGGGCTATGCCTTGATGTCGCCATCACTGTACCGCTCGGGGTTTAACAATTTTGAAAATCCCGAATGGATGTGGGGCAGCCACATCATCATCGATCAAACCTTGTACTTTGCCAATTTTGGTGCATATATGTCGCGCAACTACAGTTCTTCCAATATCCGCAGCAATCCTAAAGCTATCAACAGCTGGTTGTACAAACAAATTCCGGAAAGCGATGTTCGTTCCACCCTATTCGATCCGACGGGGCAGCACAAAAACATGCCTAGCGGCTACTATCTACCCGCTTCTTTTAGCAAAAAACCCTATACCAGTCAAAAGTTTTTGGCTGCTAGCGATGCCGACAGCCGTATGGATATTCCCTATATGCGGGCAGCAGAAATGTATTTGATTGAAGCCGAGGCCAAGGCGCAGTTAGGCGCGGATGCAGCGGCCAGTCAGCTGCTATACGAATTGGTCAAAACCCGAGATCCCAACTATGTCGCAACGGACAAAACCGGCGCGGAATTGCTTCGAGAAATACAACTGCAAAGACGCATCGAATTGTGGGGAGAGGGCTTTCGATTTTTCGATTTAAAGCGGACCAACGCACCGCTAGACCGAACGCAGACCAACCATTCTGCCACCTTAACGGGTGGATTATTAGAGGTCAATTCGGGCGATAACCGCTGGCAATGGTTGATTCCGCAAAAGGAAATCAATGCCAATATCAACATCAAACAAAACCCCCTTTAGAATTTGGAGGGAAATCTATTGTTTTATAATTGTTTTTAAATTAGTTGGTTTTTCAAGCAGTACAAGAATGCTTGAAATGAGATTGGGTTGTCTTAGCACGGTTTACAATTCGTGTTAAGCAACCCAATTTACATATAATCAATAGCTTTTTCGCTAGGTTTTAATCCTAAAAAGTCTGGTGCGAAGGGGGCTTTTCTATAAAAGCGGCTTTTTAATTTTTAATTATTTTTCTGTGTGATACGGCACCGTTTTCCCAAGTGATTTTCACGACGTAAGTACCGGCAGCACAACGTGAGAAATCAAAGTTTTGAGTTTGGCTCACCCCTATTTTCTTACCGGTCAAATCAAAGACCTCCAAATGCGACACCGGTTCTTGGGCGGATATCGTCAAGACAGCTGAAGTCGGATTGGGATATAATACCAAACTGCTTTCCGCGATTTCCCGTACACTCGCGTTATAGGGTTTGTCGTGTGCTTGCAAATAAAGCGACAGGGGAAACATCCCTTTTCCTCCGAAAAATTCAGCGTCTGGCACATCCAAGGCAAAGTGGTGTGTACCTGCCTCTAGCGTACCCAAATCGATGATTCGAATGGGAATGACGTCTCCCGGACACCAATTATTCCAAGAGGTCCAATCTGCCTCTGTCCTTACCACAGGACTGTAGATGCCGTTGCCCTGAGTGTTGTACTTTCTATAAGGCTCACAAGACTTTCCTCCCGGTTTGTATTCCAATACTAAGCTGTTGTCGAAATACGCAAAATGTTTTCTGCGCACGTATTCCTCTCCTCTGGTATCCGCACCGTGATTTGAGGTAATCAGGTATAGTTTGGCGTTGTACACCTTTTGATCGAGTTCGAAAGTCACGGTTTTTTTGGTTTGACCCAGCACATCGCTTGCACCGGCTTGGTAATTGTTTAATTCGTGTTTAAACAGTAGTGGAAGCAGCACTAAATCATCGACTACTTCTGTAGGATTGGGAGCGTTGGAAACGATGTCCACCGAACCGTAAAAAACATCGGTACGACCGGCACAACCGCTCACTTCATTTTGGGCACTGTAGGGCACGCCAAACAACTCGAGTTCCAACCAGATGTCGTAGCGTTCCAAGACACTCCTGTCTCTAAATACGCGACTGATATTATTCAATTCAAAGCTAAAGGGAACCTCTTTAGGACTTCTATTCTTGCTCATAAAAGGGGTGATATACCTGCCCAGTTCCAGGCGTTGAACAAGGACATCGGAAAGCTCATAAGTCGTTTGCCCTTTGGGAACCAAGGCGAGGTTGACATTTCCAATGCGGTCGTAGTTGTCGCAGGCGGCTTTAATAACGACATTCATCGTGATTTCATTTCCGAAGGAAGCCAGTTGCTGGTCGGTAATTTTTTTGGCGTACAAATCGTTTCTATGCCGGATGACATCGGCCGGTACGGGCAAATCGACCCGAGCGGCGTAACCGTCGTAAAACAGTACTTCATCGAATATTTTGGTCGTTGTTTGCTGTGCAAAACCACCGATGGTGATCAAGGCAAAAAACAGGAGTACAGCTAATTTATTTTTCATAAGTATTTATATATAAAATTAGCAATTGAAGACAAGCTGTTTTCATAACAGCTCCTTTCACACAAACCTCTCAAATATATAAAAACATCAATAAAACAAAAAACCTATTGCGATTTATTAGTAAAAAACTACCCTGTCGTTGTGGTTATAACAATACCACAGCGGAGTGAGCTATAAAAAAAAACAAAAAATCATTCCCTGTTTTCGCCCCAAAGTTGCTTCGACGCTTCGGAAACGGGCCGCATTTCCCTAGTCACTTTTAGCGGGTAGGAACCTTCCACTTCCAGCGTTGCTTGGAGGCGCTCGCCAAGGCGCTCCAGGTAAAATCGGTATTTATGGGGTTGGGGAACGCCCTGGTGAAAATCGTTGGGTATCAAATGTCTAAAGAGCGCGTAATAGCCACCGTCATAGCGCACTAAAAAATCGTTTTCTCCAATTGTCGTTTGCAGTGGTTGTACCGATTTACCGTCGAAAACCAAATCTTCGAGTCCGCTGCGCACCAACTCCTCATCCGTAGGTGCATGGATGGAATAAAAGCCTTTTTCGATTACTACTTTGTCCAAAGTCAAGCTGGAATCTGTCGACACCCATAGGGTGTTTCCCTTGGGCGGACTGGTATACCACAGATAGCCGAGCCCTACGACTAACAACAAAAGAACCGCTACGGATACCAAACTCTTTCTCTTCATTTTCTAGGATTTTTACGGCAAAATATTGAGGCTGCAATATACCGATTTTCTCCTGATGGAAGCCGATAAACCGCAGCAGCACTTTTGACGACAAATCGCAACAAGAGCATTTAAAAAAACGCTTGATCGATTGGCAAACGGCTAATTCATCGCGATTTCCGACCCTGCCGAAATTTCCCAATACGACAGCGAGATAAATCCCCCTTTTTAGCACTAGCCCCAAGGGCGCTTTCGATTTATACCGCTATTTATCGGTTTAAAATCGCGCAAATAACAGTAGAGTCACTTTGTTTAAAAGTCCTTAAACAGCCTGAAAACAAACGAAAAAGCAAGGACTATTTTCCCGAAATCACCGCTGTTGTAAAACGGCAATAGTCGCCTGAGAAAGCGCTTTTTTTAAGTACGCCAAAGCGACGTGTTTTCTCGCTTGCGGTTCGATCTCGGGCCTAAAAGTGCGATTATATCCTGATTTTTTCCAGCTAATTGGAGAAAATAATTATTTGTGATTATTACAATTTAGATAATATATCATTAAAAATGAACAAAATAAGCTATTATATTATTATAAATCATTGTAAAGCGAATCATATACTCATAATTAAATGAAAATTTTATATAATTTGTATTATTTAATCCAAATTATTTTTTGTTAAAACTGTAATATTTAAATAAATTGAAAGTCTATACTAGTATAGAAAGTCTCCTATTGCAGACCAACGAGCATTTAAAACACAAAATAACAAACTCAAAATAACTCAATTGGACACAAAAAATAATCAAAATATAGATTCTTTGATTGCGTTGTGTAAACTCGGAAATGCCAAGGCACAGAATAAGATTTACAGCAAGTTTTATAAGGCCATGTATACGGTTGCATTTAGAATAGTAAACGACAAAATCTTGGTGGAGGATATACTCCAAGAATCGTTTTTAAATGCTTTTTTAAGCATTGATCAATATAAAAATGAGGCTTCTTTTGGCAGCTGGTTAAAGAAGATTGTCATCAATAAATGCCTCGATGTCCTCAAGCAAAGGCAGAAGATTATCTTGGAAGACATCAGTACGGTTCTGCATACGCTAGTCGATGAAAATATACGCGAGGACAATTATGAAGCGGAACAGATTAAAACGTCTCAATTATTGGAAGTCATTTATTCTTTAAGGGGGAAAAGTAAAATTTTGATGATTTTGTTTTTTATTAAAGGCTATAGCAAACAGGAGATTTGCGATGTGATGAATATTAGCATGCCCAATTTTCATACGATTCTCTTTAGAGCCAAAAAGGATCTCAAGGAAAAAATGCGAAATAGTCCCGAGATTGTCATGAGCAACAACGGCAGCGCTGATTTGGACTAAGGTAGTAGAAATCACTTAGAAGTCGGGAGACCTGCGCGATTAAAAATTATTAGCAACAGTTATCAACCCGAAACATTTAACGCTAGTGTCGGGTTTAATTTAAATAGTGTCACATATCGCAATAGCGATAAACCGTATGGACTACCAAAGATGTACTAACGCGGACTGAAGGTGTTTTTTTCTGGTCGTCTGCTAGAACTATTTCATTATCATAATTGATATCGCAGAGAAATGTTCTAGTTTAGATTGGAGTGGATTGGGCAGTCGGGGGACTGCCCTTTCTTTTTAGCCGGCATTCCAAGCCGAAACAGCCTTAATTGACTGCCGTAGCGGCAGGGTTTTGACGTAACTTCAACAGGATCAACACCACTCCCACCGCAATAAACGGAACGCTCAACAACTGTCCCATATTAAAGAACAGTTCGTTTTCAAAGGCTTCCTGATTTTCTTTATAGAATTCTATAATAAAACGGGCACTAAACATCAACACTAAAAAATAACCGAATATCACGCCTTTTAGCTGTGGATTTCGCTTTTGGTATAGCATCCACAAAAGTGCGGAAATGGCCAAATACGAAAAGGCTTCGTACAACTGGGTCGGATGACGGGCAATAAAATCGTCTTGTGCAAAAACGACCCCCAAACTTCCGTTGGTAGGCTTGCCATAAATTTCGGAATTCATAAAATTACCAAAGCGGATAAAGGCTCCTGCAACGGGAATCGCCACCGCTACGCGATCTAATAAATTCAACATATTCATCTGGTACTTTCGGCAAAAGAGGTAAATCGCCAACAAAACGCCCACGGCACCTCCATGACTGGCCAAACCGGTAAAACCCGTAAAAGTAAACGCGCCCGACTCCATCTTAAAAGGCAGTAGAATCTCTAGAGGGTGTTGCGAAAAATACTCGAAATCGTAAAACAAACAATGACCTAATCGCGCGCCCAAAAGGGTACCCACAAAGATATAAATCAACAAACTGTCCAACAATTGCAGGGGTATCGCCTCTCGCTTAAAGAGTACACTGACTATTTTATAGCCCAATAATATTCCCAATCCAAATAACAATCCGTAATAACGAACCGAAACCGCTCCCAACTTTATCAATTCCGGATTGACATCCCATATCACCACTGCTTCACCCATATTTTTGTCTTTTATTTTTTATCAAGCTGCCAAAGCTACTATAAAATATAAAAGCTACCGCCTGTAGCACAAAAAAATCACGGCTTTATTTACAGCCCGACCCGCGGTATAACAAAACGCATTTCAAAAGGGCTGTTGGAGCAATTAGACGTAGTGGAGCTACGCACTGACCTGTTTTTATTCGTTTAGTCTACATATAAAACCCAAGTATATCACGGATCGAAAACGAAATTAGCAGACGCCTTTAAAGATCGTTATATATCATACTATGGTAAAAATCCGATTCGCTTGCCACCGCCGTCTCCGCTCAGACCGCCTAATGCAACACCCTTGCAAAGTGTAAAGAAAAATGGCGCTTTTTAAAAATTTCAAACAAAAAACACTACTTTTGCTGGGATGAGAAATGGGAAACAAATAGCAATTGTCTTGATATCAGTACTTATGATTGTACTGGCGCTATTCCCGTGCTCCGACAGAAATGCCGCTACGGTAACCGACCATACGATCGCGCAATGGACGGCTAGTCCCCACCAAGAAGCAGCGGTAGACATGTGCAATCCCTTTTGTGTTTGCAATTGCTGTACCTCGCCCATACTGGTTAAAAGCGCCTTTTTCTTCGAATTGCCCAGTATCGCATCTATTTCGCTAAAAAACTCCGACTATTATCAGTCTTTTATCATTACCGTACTTCACTTTATCTGGAAACCTCCACGCACTGTATATTTTAATTAAGTCCTAAGGCCTACACGGCTTTATTTTTATTAATTTCAATATACTACTATGTTAGATAAAATCATACATTTTAGTATCCATAACAAGTTTGTCATTGGACTTTTCACGTTGGCTTTAATCCTCGTGGGCAGTTATTCCTTGATGCATTTGCCTATGGATACCCAGCCTGATATTACCAATAATCAGGTACAAATCATTACCAGCTCTCCTACACTTGCCACGCAAGAAGTGGAGAAATTCATCACTTATCCCATAGAACAGGCGGTAAAGAGCATTCCAAACATCGTCGAATTGCGGTCGATCAGTCGTTTTGGACTGAGTGTGGTTACCGTCGTTTTTAAGGAGGAAGTCGATATTTATTGGGCGAGAACACAGGTTTCGGAGCACTTAAAAACCGCCGAGGAAGTGATCCCCAAAAACGTGGGCAGACCGGAATTAGCGCCTGTGAGTACGGGCTTGGGAGAGATCTATCAGTACATCGTTTATCCCGATGCCGGTTTTGAGGAGCAGTACACACCGATGGAACTGCGCAGCATACAAGATTGGATCATCAAACCGCAATTGATCGGGATACCTGGGGTGGCCGAAATCAATACGTTGGGTGGCGAGCTCAAGCAGTATGAAATATCGGTACAACCCGATCGCTTAAAGAGCATGAATACCAATATAGGGGAGATTTTTGACGCCTTGGAGCGCAACAACGAAAATACCGGTGGTGCGTATATCGACAAAAAGCCCTATGCCTATTTTATCCGCAGCATCGGTATGATCAGCTCTTTGGAAGACATCGAAAAAATCGTGGTTAAAACCACCAACGGCATCCCGGTATTGATTCGAGACGTAGCCACGGTTCAAATAGGCAGCGGTATCCGATACGGCGCGGTAACCAAAGACGGCAAAGGCGAGGAAGTCAGCGGTATGGTTATGATGCTCAAGGGCGGAAACAGCAAAGTGGTCGTTAATTTGGTCAAGGAGAAAATGGAGCAGATTCGCAAATCCCTACCAAAAGGGGTTTTGATAGAACCCTTTATCGACCGGACTACTTTGGTGGACAAAACGATTAACACCATCCAAAACAACTTGATTGAAGGCGCGTTAATCGTCGTTTTTGTCTTGGTGATGCTATTGGGAAATTGGCGTGCGGGAATTGTAGTCGCATCGGTCATCCCCTTGTCGATGTTGTTTGCCATCAGTTTGATGAAGGCCTTTGGCGTAAGTGGAAACCTGATGAGCTTGGGGGCGATAGACTTCGGACTGATTGTCGACGGTGCGGTCATCGTCGTCGAGGCGATACTACATCGCTTGCAAATTGGCAAAAAGACCAAGCTCACCAAGGCGCAGATGAACACTATGGTATACGAAGCATCCTCAAAAATTCGAACCAGTGCCTCCTTTGGTGAAATAATTATTTTAATCGTCTATTTACCGATTCTCGCTTTAGTCGGTATAGAGGGAAAAATGTTTGGTCCGATGGCGCAGACGGTTTCGTTTGCGATTTTAGGAGCCTTTATACTCTCGTTGACCTATGTGCCGATGATGACCTCCCTCGTGCTTAAAAAAGAAAGCGGCAAGGACAAACCCAATTTTAGCGACCGCATTATACAGGCCATTTACCGGGCATACGAGCCGATTTTACAAAAGGCAATGCGCATTAAGAAAACCCTATTGCTGTTGGCATTTTCCGCCTTGGCTGCTTCCCTATTCGTATTTAATCAGCTCGGTGGCGAGTTTATCCCCACCTTGGACGAGGGCGATTTGGCTACCCACATCATCATCTCCTCGGGCAGTTCCCTGTCTCAGGAAATCGAAACGACCACCAAGGCAGAAAAAATATTAAAAGAGCGTTTTCCAGAAGTAAAAATGGTGGTCACCAAAATTGGAAGTGCCGAAATCCCCACGGATCCCATGCCGATGGAAGCCGGAGATATGATTATTGTATTAAAGGATAAAAAGGAATGGACCTCGGCCAAAACCAAAGAGGAATTGATGCATCTAATGGAAGATGCCCTACAGGAAATTCCAGGTATTACTACCGAGTTCTCGCAACCGATACAAATGCGTTTCAACGAATTGATGACGGGAGTGCGCAGCGACGTAGCCATCAAGGTATTTGGAGAAGATCTGGAGAAACTCGTCAGCAAAGGCGAAGAGATTCAAACCCTGATACAAGACATACCTGGCGTAACCGATCCCAAGCTCGAACGCGTGGCGGGCTTGCCGCAAATTGCGATTCGCTACAACAAGGATAAGCTGGCATTATACGGTTTAAACATCGGCGATATCAACAAAATCGTACGAACGGGCTTTGCCGGAGAAATTGCCGGTACGGTTTACGAGGGCGAAAAGCGCTTTGATTTGGTCGTTAGAATGGCGGAAAACAACCGACAAGACATCACCAATATCAAGTCGTTGTTTATCACCCTGCCCTCAGGGCATCAAATTCCCTTGGAGCAGGTTGCCGATATCGATTACGAAGACGGTCCCATGCAAATCAGCCGTGAAGACGGACGTCGTCGCATTGTACTGGGGTTCAATGTAAGAGGAAACGACGTGCAAACCGTGGTCGAGCAAATTCAAAGCAAGCTCGACGGGCAGTTGGTACTGCCCGAAGGATATTACCTGACTTATGGCGGACAGTTTGAAAATTTAATTCAGGCCAATCAGCGCTTGTCTATCGCCATTCCGATAGCCCTGTCGTTGATTTTTATACTCTTGTTTTTTACGTTTAAATCCGTGGCTCAGAGTCTGATGGTTTTTACGGCTATACCGCTGTCGGCCATTGGAGGTATAGCAGCGTTGTGGATGCGCGACATGCCTTTTAGCATTTCTGCCGGTGTGGGTTTTATCGCGCTCTTTGGCGTGGCAGTACTCAACGGCATTGTATTGATTGGACAGTTTAACCTATTAAAGAAAGAAGGCGTTATGGATATAGAAGAGCGCATTTTCCGCGGTACCAAGATTCGCCTGCGCCCGGTAATATTAACCGCAGCGGTGGCTTCCTTGGGCTTTTTACCGATGGCCTTGAGCACGGGTGCCGGTGCGGAGGTACAAAAACCCCTGGCTACAGTAGTCATCGGTGGCTTGCTCACCGCTACCCTATTGACCTTGATTATACTCCCTATACTCTACTACTATGTCGAAAGGGGTTTTACGAACAAATCACCTAAGAAAGTCGCAATTATCGCCCTTGTATTCGGCTTGCCCTTCTTTGGTTTTGCTCAGGAAGCACCGAAAAAGAGCCTGCAGCAACTCATCGAGATCGGTTTGGAAAACAACCTGAGTTTACAGGCCAATAAAATGGAGATGCAGGTACAAAAACAATTGCAAAAAACGGCTTTTGACGTACCTAAAACCGAATTGACCTCCAATTTTGGTCAATTGAATTCCACGACCGACCGCGACGTCAATTTCGGCATCTCTCAAAGTTTTAACCCCTTTGTGATCAGCAGTCGAAAGCAATTGCTCAAGCAAAATTACCAAGCGAGTGAATTGCAGTGGAATACCGCACAGAAGCAATGGATACTCCAACTAAAACAATCCTGGTACAACCAGTGCTTTTACTTGGAAAAAGAGCAATTACTCCTCGAGCAAAATGCGCTACTCAAAGAATTTAGCAAATCGGCAACCTGGCGTTATACCACCGGTGAGACCAATGTAATGGAAAGTCAGCTAGCCCAACTCAAGCAGCAGGAACTCGAAATACAAATACAGCAAAACCAAGCGATGATCAGCCAGTTAAAAAGGGCTATGAAAACCCTTTTAAACAGCGGCGACGACTTTGAATTGGAGGCGCCTACCCTGGAAAACCTCACAGCGGATTACACCGGCGAATGGGACGTGGAAAACAACAATTTGATTCGAGAAGCCGCGCAAAAAGTGGCCCAGGTAACCGCAGAGAAAAACGTTAAAAAATCGGCCTTATTTCCGGACATCACCATGGGTTATGCGATCGAATCGCTAGCGGGCTTAGAAGAAACCAACGGCATCTCTAAGACGTACGGCAGTCAACCGCGATTATCCTCATTCTCCATCGGCCTGGCGATTCCCATTTTTTCGGGCAGTCAGCGAGCGGCGATCAAGGCGGGGAATTACGAAATCGAAAAATCAGCTTTGGAAAAGCGTTCCCTGGAACAGGAGATTACCCAGTCCGTAGTGCAGCAACAACAGTGGATGACCACCCAAAGAGGGCTGATCAATTACTATCAAAACGCCGCCCTACCACAGAGCGAAACCCTGGGAAATCATGCGCTTAAATCCTATCAAAGCGGCGCCATTTCCTATGTGGAATACTTACAAGCCGTGGAGACCGCCTTGTCGGTAAAGCTCAATTACAAAGAAGCCTTACTACAATGGCATTTAGCACAGAGCAACTTAGACTATTTGATCAATTAATCCGAAGTGCAGTCCTTTGCTGCAGTTGTTTATTCAAACAACGCCCAATAGAACGCAATCACCACTTCGTCAAAAACACTTACAGATGAAAAAATATTTTCTAGTACCCCTAATCGCAGTCCTCGTATTGATGGGGAGTTGTCAGAAAAAAGGAGAAGACACCCCCGCGGAAAACACAGCCGAACAGCACGAAGAAGCCGCAACAACCATAAAGGAAGTCGAGTTAAATCCCGCACAATTTGCCGGTGCCGGTATCGCATTGGGCGAACTGTCTATGAAAAACCTAAATGAGGTCATCAAAGTCAATGGTTACACCAAGCTACCCCCTCAAAACCAAGCCGATGTCAGCACCTTTATACCGGGTATAGTGACCCGTATTTTGGTCAATGAAGGACAATACGTCAAAAAGGGGCAGTTACTCGCCCAGGCAGAAAGCACGGAATTTGCCAAGCTACAGGAAGAATATGCCATCAGCAAAAGCACGATCAACTATTTGCAGTTGGAGTACGACCGCCAATCCAAGTTGCGAGAGGAGAATGTCAATTCGGAAAAAACTTTTCAAAAGACCCAGTCCGAACTCGAAATCGAAAAGGCCAAATACCGCTCGTTAAAAAAGCAGTTGACCATCATGAATGCCGGCGATCAAACCGCCGAGCAAAGCCTGTCGATTATAGCCCCTATAGCCGGGTATATCGCTACGATCAATATTAAAATTGGTTCGCAAACCGCACAACAGCAACCGCTGTTTACCTTGGTAGACAATTCCAAGCTGCACTTGGACCTGATGGTATACGAAAAGGATTTACCACAGATTAAAATCGGGCAAAAAGTGGTTTTTAACCTGACCAATAGAGACAATACCGAAATTCAAGGCAAGATCTTTAGCATAGGCAAATCGTTTGAGAACGAAACCAAAACGATAGCCGTACATGCCGACATCGAAAACCAGCATGAAAACCTGATTCCCGGCATGTATGTCAACGCACTTATACACAGCGGTAAGCAGCAGCTGACCGCCTTGCCGAAAGAGGCTTTTGTACGAGCGGACGGCCGTGAATTTGTATTTGTTTTGGAAGCCGATGAGACGGGAAGCGCTACCACTCCCCCTAAGGAATACCACTTTCAACGCATCGAGGTTAAAACCGGAGTATCGGAATTGGACTACACTCAGGTGAGCTTTTTACAAGAGCTGCCCAAAAATGCCAAAATCGTTACGGCCGGAGCCTATTATTTGCAAAGCCATTTGATAAAAAATGAAAGCGGCGGCGGCGGACACGACCACTAACGCGAAAATTCAAAGACTGCCTCGATCGACGAGGCAGTCTTTTTTTTTGCATAAAACAGCCCGCGTATTCTCAACCGGGAGATTCCGCTACAAACACTATGGATTCCCAGCTTGTTTTAAAAGCCGCCGCGAGTCCAAGGCGAGACAAAAAAAACGGACCATTTGAAATGTTGCCAAAAACACAAAAAAATTAAGTGAAGCCCAAAATATTTTATAATCGCTAAAGCACAAGTGATTTTTTCTAGAATTGTAACGAAAAACTTGTAAATCAGTATAAAAAAACCATACGGACTGCCTATTCATCCGAGAAATTTTATTTATTTTTTTGATTTCTCAATTCATTAATTTGTCTATATTTGTTTTTTAGACCTTGCAAATAATGAAATATATATATTGTAGCTTGTTAGCGACAACCCTCATCTTGGCTTCTTGTAATAAAAACAAAGATTTGGCCGAGCGAATTCCCAATAGCGCGGAACTTCACATCACCGAAAATCCCTATGAGGTGCAGTTCAACGAATTGGACCCGGAATACATTTTAAAACAGAATCATATCGTCGAGGAATTTTATCATAAAAACATCAATAAAAACGATTATTCCGGTGGTTTTTTAGTGGCCAAAAACGGCAAGATTCTCTTTGAAGAATATTCGGGTTATTCCAATCGCGCCAAAAACGAGATGATCGGACAAAACACGCCGATGCACGTAGCTTCGGTAGGAAAGGTGATTACGTCTGTAGCCACCTTGCGCTTGGTACATGAAGGGCTCTTGGATCTAGACCAAAGTGTAGCCAGTGTATTACCGACTTTCCCCTATCCGCAAACCACGGTGCGCATGCTGTTAAACCACCGTAGTGGACTTAAGTATTACGGGTATTTTACAGCGGAAAAAAACATTTGGAATACCGCGCAAACCATTACAAATCAAGACGTCTTAGACATCATTAGCAGCGGAAAAGTCGCTTTGGACTTTAGGCCCAATACCAAATTCACCTATTCGAACACCAACTATGTTATACTGGCATTAATCGTGGAGAAAATCAGCGGTAAGCCCTATAAAAAGGCCTTAAAAGAATTGGTTTTAGATCCGTTGGAAATGACCCATACCTTTGTGTTTGACGACATCAGTAAGAAAGACGAAGTATGCCAGTCTTATGACGGCAATTACCGACTGATGCGCTTTGACTATCTCGACGAGACTTACGGGGATAAAAATATTTATACCACGCCTCGCGATTTGCTCAAACTCGACAAAGCCATGTATTCCGACGCTTTTTTAAACAAGGATTTAAAGGAGCAGATGTACAAGGGCTATAGCTATGAGCAAAAGGGCAAAAACAATTACGGCTTGGGCATGCGCCTGATCGAGATGAACAACGGTAAAAACTACACCTTCCACAACGGTTGGTGGCGCGGTAATACCTCTTCATACATCCGACTACAACAAGACACGGTGTCCATTATATTGCTGTCCAATAAATACACCAAACTCACTTATAAGACCATTGATTTGGCGCATCATTTTGGCGATTATTCCGTCGGGAATGTTTCCAAATAAAAACGATTGCAACGCCTCTACTCTTAGAGGCGTTTTTCGTTAATCCAAAATGCGTATACCCACGAAAAAACTGATTTTTATGACACGTCCATTCCTGCAATACCGCTTTCTAAACCAAACCCCCACTGCGGTGGTTTTAAACACCTTTAACGAGGCTTTTTCAGATTATATCCTTCCCATGCACCTTACCGAAGCACAGTGGGCGTACAAGCTGAAAAACGATGGGGTCGATTGGAGTTTGTCTTTAGGAGCTTTCGATGGAGAAGCCTTGGTCGGCGTTATTTTACACGGCCGAAATCAAAAGGAGTTCTACAATGCGGGTACGGGGGTAATTCCGTCGCATCGCGGTCAAGGCATTACCCGCGCACTATATGCTTTTGGCTTACCGCTATTACAGGAACAGGGCTTTGAAGTCGGTATTTTAGAAGTGATATCGACCAATGATGCGGCCAAGCGGACCTATGAAAAAATCGGTTTTGAAAAAACGGCGGTTCTAAATTGCTACAACGGAACGATTAGCGCGGTGGGCAACGGAAAAGCAGTGACTTTACAGCCGTTGACTCCCGAGTTATACCAAGCGTATTACGCCGACAAATCGGTGGCGCCCTCATGGCAAAACGACCGACGAGCAGTTTTGGCCCATTGGGAAATACTGGAAGTACAACAGATTTACAGCGAGCAAACCGCTGTTGGCTATCTGGTGTACCACCCGCAGAGCAACAAGCTTATACAGCTTTATATAGCACCGGAATTCCGGCGAAAAGGCTTGGCCACTGCCCTGCTATCCAGCCTATTTACAGCAGACAAAAAGCTGTTGGTTACCAATGTAAACAGCACCGACACAGCGCTGAATACCTTGTTTAAAAAACTGGGATTGCAGTTGTTTTTAAAACAAGATTTAATGGTATTAAACCTGTAAAAATCAACGGACTAACCTATCTTAATTGAAGTCATACTCAACGAGCCAGCCACGTATTTATCGTTAAAGATTTCCACCTCTTCATTGGCCAATTGCAGTCCCAATACATACATCAGGGGGAAGTAGTGATCGGGTGTGGGAATGGCGAGTTGTACGGCCGCACCGAGTTTGTGGTAATCGATGAGGTCGTTATGCGACTTGGATCGAATTTTATCCTTAAAAATCTCGTTGCTTTCTATGGCCCAATCGAAGCCGTAATTATCGGTTTGAATGTGACTCCAATCCATTGCTCGCAGGTTGTGTACCATATTTCCGCTACCGATAATCAACACCCCTCTACGGCGCAATTCCATCAATTCCCCCGCGAGTTTATAGTGGTAAGCCGCGGGCTTGCCGTAGTCTATACTCAATTGCACTACGGGAATATTGGCTTGGGGGTACAAATGCTGAAGCACACTCCACGCACCGTGATCCAATCCCCAGTCGTCGTCCAACTCCACCGCCGTGCCTTTGATGATCTTTTGGGTCTCTATCGCGAGTTCCGGACTGCCGAGAGCGGGATATTCCACCTCAAACAAAGCCTGGGGAAAACCGCCAAAATCGTGAATTGTCTTGGGCTTGGGCATGGCGGTAATCTTGGTAGTACCCCGGGTTAACCAATGCGCCGATACCACCAAAACCGCTTCGGGTTTATCCAAAGTGTGCCCCAGCCGATTCCAATACTCGGTAAATTCGTTGTGTTCAATGGCATTCATCGGAGATCCGTGTCCGATAAACAAGACGGGGAACCGCTTGTCGCGGATGGGAAAATGCAGCATTTCGTCCATAGTAGGATGCGGTAGCGCATCCGGAGTGAAGTTATTTTTCATAAGCTGTTCGCGCTATCACAGGACACATTATAGTGGTGCATCGCTGTGTTATATACGATACAAGTTACAAAAAAACTCCCGATGTGGGAGTTTAAATGACGTTAACTTTTGCGGCGCTTACTCGAAGGAAACATCTTCTTCCTCGATCAGGTAAATGCCCTCATCTTTGATTTCTATGCGCTTTTCCTTATAAAGTGTACCGATTGCTTTTTTAAAGGTCTTTTTACTGATGTTTAAGACCGTTTTAATATCTTCTGGATGACTGGAGTCACTCAATCCTAAAAAGCCGTTATTCGCACGCAGTTCGTCCAATATTACATCGGCACTACTCACCACCCCGTCAAAGCCGAGTTTGGTACGCGATACATCGATTTTTCCATCGGCGCGGACGTTTTTGATGTAGCCCACAACGCGGTCACCGGTTCTCAAATCCTCAAAGAGTTCGTTTTTGTAAATCAAACCCTTAAACTTTTCGTTGATGATGACATTAACACCCAAATCGGTGATATGGGATACGATCAAATCGACCTCTTCACCGGCTTCCAAGGTAACCTCTTCCAAGTCCAAAAACTGATTTAAACGGCTTGAACCCACCAAACGGTCGGTTTTTTCGTCTAAATACATATAGATGATATAGCGATTGCCCTCTTGCATCGGACGCGCTTGCTCCTTAAACGGTACAAATAAATCCTTTTCCAATCCGATATCCATATAGGCGCCAAAGTCATTCATATAATTGACTTTTAACAAGGCGAACTCATTGAGGTATATATAGGGCTCCAAAGTGGTAGCCACCGGTCGTTCTTCGTGATCTAAGTACACGAAAACAACGATTTCATCGTCGATTTCATAATCGTTAGGCACATATTTATTCGGCAATAAAATATCATTCTCTCCATCGGTCAAAAACAAACCTACTTTAGTCGTTCTTGCGATTCTTAAAGTATTATCTACACCAATATTTATCATAATTGTCGTTCTTTATCCCACAAAGGTACAAAGTTAAATCTTTACTCCGCACAAAATCCACTTGTGGAATATAAAATCATTTAACGAGGAGTTAACAGCAGCGTATTCCATCTTTTTTTAAATTTACCTTAAGACTTTAATTAAAAATACAACAATATGAAAAAGATGTTTCATTATGCCTCGGCGAGTATCGCTATAGACGAGTTAAAAAATAAAGGCTTTGATATTGACTTCAATATCGAGGAGCAACAAATTATTGCAAATCCTGATAATTTTGAAATCGTTCATCTCTATCGCTATGAAGGCTTTAGCAATCCCGATGACGAATCTACGGTCTACGGCATACAATCCAAAGATCAAAAGCTCAAGGGCGTTTTCGTAGCGGGTCAGTTGGCCAACGACGAAAGCGATGCCGCACGCGTACTCTTAGACCTGTCGATTAAAGACCAACAAGCGAGCAATAAAGACCGACAACAGGGGTTTAATTCCAAATAAACAGCTTAGTGCGTTTACATCTTGGTGATATCCAGTTCAAAGGTGCGCACCAACATTTCCAAAGCGGGGTTGATTTGATTGAGGTGGTTGTATTTGTCCTCGGGTGTAAAAGCGCGTTTAATCGTGATTTGCTCGTTTACCGTAATGTGTATTTCCAAGTCGTAATTGTTCAATCGCTTGCGCAGAAAATTGACCAACTCGTATTTGTTTTCGTCAAAGCTCAGCTTAGAACCCTCATTGGGCAATTCAATCGCCACGATTACCCCTTCTAAATGGGGCTGACACATTCCCATCAGCGAACACATCAGCATGAGCCCCGATTGACTCAAGCGGTTGGAATAATAATTCCAATGCTCCATCAACTGCTCCATCGTAAAGGAATCCTTGGGCAGATCTTCTAAATTGACCACTTTTTTCTGTAGGGAAGCTTCGAGTTCTTTTTTCGAACGGATACTCGACAGGGACAGGGCCGAGACCTTTTTGGTCAAAACCGGTGGTTTTACCGCTTCTTTCGACTCGATTTCAACTTCCGGCACCACAGCGACTTCCGAGGAAACTTCCGCGGTGGGTTGTTCCTCTTGAATTGGCTCTGCGCGAGCAGTTGCTGCTGTTGCCACTGAGGCAGTGGACACAGCACCCGGTAAAAAATGCGGGGGAATTATATAGTGCTTACTTTTTTTTTTTCGCCTTCAAAAGTAATCGAAGCCAACTGCATCAAACACAACTCGACGAGCAATCTTTGATTCTGGCTGGTTTTGTATTTTAAATCGCAGCTGTTGGCGATTTCTATGCCCTCTAAAAGGAAGGCCATGGAAGTTTTTTGAGATTGTTCGCCAAACAATTGTTTACCGTGTTCACCGATTTCCAACAAACTCAAGGTCGAAGGTGTTTTGCAAACCATCAAATCCCTAAAATGGGATGCCATACCGGCAACGAAGTGATGTCCGTCAAATCCCTTGGCCAAGATATCGTCAAAAGCCAAGAGCAGATTCGGTATATCCTGAATCAAAATCATGTCGGTAATTCGAATGTAATATTCAAAATCCAAGACGTTTAGATTTTCCGCTACTGCCTGACGGGTTAAGTGATTGCCGCAATACGATACCACGCGGTCAAAGATGGACAAGGCGTCGCGCATGGCGCCGTCTGCCTTTTGAGCGATGATGTGTAAGGCATCGTCTTCAAAGGTAATCTGCTGGCTGGTAGCCACTTCGGCCAAATGGTTTTTGGCGTCTAAAATCGTGATTCTCTTAAAATCAAATATTTGACAACGCGATAAAATCGTCGGAATAATCTTGTGTTTTTCCGTGGTCGCCAATATAAAAATCGCGTGGCGCGGCGGCTCTTCCAGGGTCTTTAAAAAAGCGTTAAAGGCCGCAGAGGAAAGCATGTGCACCTCATCGATGATATACACTTTATACTTGCCGGTTTGGGGCGGTATACGCACTTGGTCAATCAAATTTCGAATGTCGTCTACCGAGTTGTTAGAAGCGGCATCCAATTCAAAGACATTAAAGGCAAAATCCTCTTCGGGATCGTCATAGCCCTCCTGATTGATGTTTCGAGCCAAAATACGGGCACAGGTTGTTTTTCCCACTCCACGAGGACCGGTAAAAAGCAAGGCCTGGGCCAAGTGATTGTTTTCTATGGCATTGATCAGGGTATTCGTAATAGCCTGCTGCCCCACTACATCTTTAAATGTTTGAGGTCTGTATTTTCGAGCTGATACGATAAACTGTTCCATAGAAATAATATTAGGGCAAATATAATCTATTTTTTAGGAAGATTAAAACCTCTAAGGCTGAAAAAAGCCTATTCTTTTAACTCCACCGGATAAGCCTCTGAGTTTCCGATTTGAGCCTCCCATTTTTTTCTCAAGGCATTAAAATCTATGGGGGGATTTGCCTGCTGATACGTCAAACGGTAGTTGTAAAAGAGGTAATTCAACTGGGTTTCTATATAAAAATCTTCCAAATCGGTATCGGGATGGTATTCGGACTTGAGGTTGAGATCAAACATGCGTGCGGTGTTGTTGGACCAAAATGCCGACCAACCGCTTTTAAACTCCTTGATCAGGCTAAAAGTCGTATTGCCCGTTTGTCGGTGGATGAGTTTGATTAATATGCGACCGTCTTTTCGCGAGAGCTTTTTTAAGCGCTCTTTAAATTCCGATTCCAAATACTTTTGCGATCGACTGATGTAGGTATTCCGCTGACGACGCGTTTCCATCTTGGCCAAGTTGGCGTTGAGAATCGTCAGGTTTTCCGCCGTAGCGCGGGCATAGGGATACACCCTTAAAATCCGATTGCGCAAGACGTTCATCTCGCGCAGGTATTTTTCCTCCCTTTCGTTGACGCCGATAAAGATTTCGGGCATGGTATAAAATTCAGCAATACTGTCTTGTTCCCGTTGACTCATCGCCGGATCATCGGGAATCT
This sequence comes from Flavobacterium sp. JP2137, assembly GCF_050562195.1. GTDB lineage: Bacteria > Bacteroidota > Bacteroidia > Flavobacteriales > Flavobacteriaceae > Flavobacterium. Next base: position 2,681,041 of record NZ_CP191647.1, on the reverse strand, counting down.
GAGGAACGGGTTTAAGCTTCTCTTGTGCCTGTACACCAAGGGAGAAGGTCAAGAAAGCCAGAAGTAATACTAATTTTTTCATAGTTGTTAATTATGTTCAAAAATATACAATTTATTCGATTTGTATCGGCTCTAATGGGTAATTTAGCAAAAAATATTAGCATGAGTGAAAAAACGATCTTAACCGAAAAATCCCTAGCATTTTTAGAGCAATATTTAAACAATGCAGCACCTACGGGCTATGAAAGCAGTGGGCAAAAACTGTGGATGAACTATTTAAAACCCTATGTAGACACGTTTATAACCGATACCTATGGAACCGCCGTTGGAGTGATCAATCCGGAGGCGCCCTTTAGGGTAATTATCGAAGGACATGCCGATGAGATTTCGTGGTATGTCAATTACATCTCCGAAGAGGGCTTTATCTACGTCATCAGAAATGGCGGTAGCGATCACCAGATTGCGCCGTCCAAGCGCGTAAACATACACACCAAAAAAGGCCTTGTAAACGGGGTATTCGGCTGGCCGGCCATACATACGCGCAACCGCGCCAAGGAAGAGAGTCCTACGGTGGAGAACATCTTTGTCGATTGCGGTTGCGATTCCAAGGCCGAAGTGGAAGCACTTGGCGTTCACGTGGGTTGTGTCATCACTTATCCCGATACCTTTAGCATCTTAAACGGCAACAAATTCGTTTGCCGCGCCCTAGACAATCGCGTCGGCGGTTTTATGATTGCAGAAGTCGCTCGTTTACTCAAGGAAAACGGTAAAAAACTCCCTTTTGGATTGTATATCACCAATTCGGTACAAGAAGAAATCGGCCTGAGAGGCGCCGAAATGATTGCGCAAACCCTCAAACCCAACATCGCCATAGTCACCGATGTTTGCCACGACTCTTCCACGCCGATGGTGGATAAAAAAATTGAAGGAGAAATCAAAATCGGTCGGGGTCCCGTAATTACCTACGCCCCTGCGGTGCAAAACCACCTTCGCGATTTGATTATCGATACCGCGGAAAGCGAAAAAATTCCCTTCCAGCGCTTGGCTTCATCTCGAGTGACGGGAACCGATACCGATGCCTTTGCATACAGCAACGGCGGTGTAGCTTCCGCATTGATTTCCCTGCCCTTGCGCTATATGCACACCACGGTAGAGATGATACACCAAAGCGATGTGGAAAATGTCATTCGACTGATTTACCACACCGTATTAAACCTCCAAGAGGGCGAAGATTTTTGTTATTACAAATAAGATACGCAAAAAAAAGCTCTTGGACAAGTTGTCCAAGAGCCTTTTAATGCTTGATTTTCTAATTCATTACCCATTTTATATTATAAATATAGTCATTTTTTTTACAATAACCTAGACAATTCAAATAATTTTATCCTATTATCCTCTTTTCCTTCAATTAGATTCGCTAAAATTTGAGCGGCTATCATGCTAAAGGTAATTCCATTACCGCCATACCCCAAGGCAAACAACATTTTATCGCCTGTTTTCCACGGACCGATCAGCGGCAATCCATCTGCTGTATTGCTAAAGGTACCGCACCACGTCATGGCGGGAATAAAAGTGATTTCGGGAAAAAGCTGTTTAAACTGCCGCAGTAACTTTTCCTTTTTCGCGCGAATCAGCCGATCTCTTTTGACGGGATCTCTAAAGGGCACGTCTTCTCCACCGATGATTATTCTGTTGTCTTCCGTGCTGCGCATATAGAAATAGGGCTGTGCCGTATTCCATATCAGGCAGCGCTCTTTCCACAGCGCATCGGCCGCTAGCGGTTGCGAAATCACCGCATAGGTCGATTCCAGTTTCATCAAGGGTTTGGGCAAAAACCGACCCGCTTCAAAACCCGCAGCGATAATCACGTATTGACAACTCACTTGATGCCCTTGGTCGGAATACAACAGATAGCCCGCTTCGGTCTTTTTATAATCGACAATCTCCGTATGGGTAAACAGTTGCAGTTGTTTCTTTTTGCGGCGGTATTCCAAGAGTGCTGTCGCTGCTTTATAGGAATCCATCTGTGCGGAAGTGTCGTTGTACAAGGCGCCCGGAGCGCTGATGTGGAAGCTGTCGCGCAGCTTGTCTTTATCGATAAAGCACACGGGCAGACCGTGTTTTTCTCGGGCTTTAAACTCCTTGCGCAACAGTCGTAACCCCCTGTTGTTATCGGCTAAAAACAAGGTGGGCACCCTTCTAAAATCCGGATCGATGCCCAAGTCGGCAAAGGTGTTTTCCAAATCGGTAATCGACTGCAAACTCGCTCGATAAGCCGCTACGGCTTTCTCCTCGCCTATATCTTTAATCAAGTCGCACAAGAGCACGTCTATTTCATATTGCAACTGCGCGGTACTGGCTATGGTGCTTCCCATAGCGGGAGAACGCCGATCAAAGACACTGCATTCGATGCCGCGGCCACACAGTTCATTGGCGACTAAGGCGCCCGTAATTCCCGATCCAATAATCGCTACCTGTACCTTTACGTCCTTGTCCAAAGGATTGAATTGGTTGTACAAGGCATTTTTCGCCATCCAAAAAGGCAGTCCCGAATGTAAATCCATAAATCATTTTATTTTCGATGAATCCTCTTTGTTAAACCGCAGTGCGTTTCAGTACACAATTTACTAAATAAGTTGCAATTCCTTATAAATATATTAAATATGCACAACAAACATCCTTTAAAAACCAACTAATTAAGAATTACAAACGACCCTATTTTGGGGAAGCTCGGCTGCTTCGTTAGAGCTGTTTACGCGCTTTGACAGCTGCGCGCGTTATTCTCGGGTAATACAGCCTTAAAAACAGTAGGCGCTAACTCCCAGAAATTCCTTACAGAACCCCTGCTGAGTTAACGCCTACCCGAACGGAAAATTTACGCGTTACCCGCCGGTTTTACTTGCGGCCGTTTTCGAAGAAAATCGTGCCATACTCCCCGGTCAAACTCTCTAAGGTAAAGAATTCAATAAAGGTATTTCTCTCCTTGTATTTAAACAGCACGGCATAGTCACGACCCGACTCCGATGCGTCGATTTGCGTGATATAATCCAACCCCATTTCCTCGCAATACAGATTGGTTTCCACGTCAAATTCGGCTACGCGGCTGAATTCTTCTCCTTTTTTATCGGTATAAGTAAGGGTGGCTACTACCCTATCGCCCTTGGTTGCATTCAGTTGCAGCTGTGCCGCTTTTTCATTGACAAATCCTTGGTAAGTCGCTGCTATATGTCGCGCCGGACTGCCGCATGAGCCCTTAGGCCCCAAGTCGCCACCGCCATTGTCGTCGCTACTGCTGCAAGCAGCTATAAAAACCACGCTTAGCAAGGCCAAAAAAAACACTAGGGAATTCCTCTTTTTCATAGTACAGTTCATTTAATTTCAAATGTTAAAAAAAATATTATATATCAAATATATAAGATTTTTTAAATTAATACAATTATAATTTGATATAATTTACCGTAAATACCTCACTATAAGCGATTCATAATCCCCCTTGGTTCCGTTAAACTTTCGACACTTTCTTAAAAAAAGGAGTCTACAGCAGCGGGTTTTCACACCGCCCTACGCTACATTTTGCCAATCCTTCGTTTTAGAAAGGGGAAAAAGGCGGTGTTTTACTTGGGAAAAGCCCTTTGTTTTACTTATTTTTGAACGTTTATAGTTCGATAAAAGAAACAACTTTCAACTAGTTCCCCTAAAAAATTAAACGATTTGAAAAAGCTCCCTTTAAAAGAGATTCTAGAAAAAGCCGGTCATGATGCCCAATACCGAGAAGCGTTTTACAAGCGTTTTTTGGAGGAGACGGTCTATGTATTAACCCAGAAAGACCCCATGGGAAAGAGCGACGCTAGCACGGCAGATTTAAAAAAGCTTCCCATAGTGGTATTTCCCAATCAGGTTATTCCGGTATTTACAGAAGTCGGCTGCGCCTTTGAACAGCCCGCCCTGAGAGACGAGGTAAATGCCGTGCCTATAAACGGACGGGCATTTTTGGAAATGGCGCAGACCGCTGCCGTAGTAGTCAATCCGTTTTCCGCGGTATACAAGGAGTTGATCCCCTTGGAGATTTCCGAAATGCTCAGCGGTGCGGTTTTTCACCAACCGACCAATATACTCAAGACGAAGCAGACCATGCCGGTACAAATCGGTCAACCCAAGGAATACCCCACGGCTTTAGTGGCTGCGTTAAAGGATTTGTTTAAGACGCAACCCGCGGTTGCCGCAGCGCATATCGGTTGGATTTACAATCCGGCCATCGGCGACCCGCCTCATTATATATTTGCTTTGGAATGTCCGCCACAGGATATGAAAAGAATAACGGATTTAGCCGCCATCGCGTCCAAACCCTTTGTAAAACCCGATCAGTTTGTCGATTTTATGCTGCTGGACCAAGAGGGCGACATCAGTCGTTATTTTTACGAGCAAACCCAAGCGTTCTACGTCAAGTCATCGGTATAGCTATTTTGGCCAATGCCCTTAGCAACTCCGTCCATAAAAAAAGGCTGCCTCCATAACGAGACAGCCTTTTTTTGAGCTTAGTCAACCAATTCCAATCCCCAGGTTTTCCCCTTTAAGACGGCGGGTACCCCCGAGTCCATCCAAACGGGCATCGGCGCTCCTTTTAAGTAGTGGTCAAAGAATTGCTGTTCGCGAATTTGGATGTCCTTGCGATTCTGCCTTTGCATCAGGTTGTGTTCGTCGCCGTTGTAATTGAGCATCCACACGGGTTTGCCCAATCTTCTAAGCGCGGTAAACATCTCTATACCTTGATACCAAGGCACGGCGCCATCGTTGTCATTGTGCATGATTGCCACCGGTGTTTCCACGCGGTTCATAAAGAACAAGGGCGAGTTTTCAATGTATAAATCGTGTGCATCCCAGAGGTTTGCTCCTATTCTACTCTGTGTTTTTTCATATTGAAATTGGCGGTTCATTCCGGTTGACCAGCGAATCCCCCCGTATGCAGAAGTCATATTCACCACCGGTGCTCCAGACCAGGCTGCGGCATATCTCGTGGTTCTCGTTATTAGATGAGCCACCTGATAGCCCCCCCAACTTTGGCCTTGTATGCCTACTTTTGTAGCGTCGACCCAAGGGTTTTGCTCTAAAAAGTCCACGCCCGAATTGATGTACTCCTCTGCAGAACGACCGGGATAACCCGTTTCATAACGGATGTCCGGCGTAAATACCAAATAGCCGTTACTGACGAAATAGGAGATGTTTAAACGCGAAGGTGTTGGCGCAGGAGCCTCATAACGGTGTAGGTTATCGCTCAGTTTTTCATAGAAATACACGATCATCGGATACTTCTTACGCGCATCAAAATCTTCGGGTTTGTATAAGACGCCGGTAGCGGCCTTGCCCGTAGCGGTAGTCCAATGAACCAATTCAGCGGTTCCCCAGTTGTAATCGGATTGCTGCGGATTGGTAGCGATCAAGGGCGTTACGGTATTAAAATCGGCAGTGACAAACAAACTTGGCGCTTGTACAAAGGATTCTTTGGCGTATAAATAGGTGTCGGCGTTTTTGGCCTTAATCAGGGCATTATTGCTAAACACGGGCTCCATGCGCAGCAATTGCGGTTGTTGCGTCGCCTGAACGGCTGTGGTATAAAAACCGGCTTCTTTGGTCGTTTCGTCAAAAGCCGACAACAGCAGTGGAGCCGTTCGCGAAACACTTCTGATTTCCGGGTCAAATTTATTTAATTCGAATCGAATGCGGTGATCGCGACCATATCCCTTGGTCACACAAACGGGACTCTTGGAGCCGTTCAGAGAAAACTCCCAAATATCGTAGCGGTCTTTGATGAGTACCGTCTCGTCCCTATCGGTCCATTCGGCAATTCCATAAGCAGGAGATTGATCGGGCATATCGAATTCTTCGTCGGCAAAAGCCACGGCAAGTCCGCTATTCAACAACCGGTGTTTGGATTGTTGGCGGTCGTAGCTATACCAGTTGCCGCGGTCTTTGTTAAAATACACCAGGTATTTGCCCAAAGGCGAGCTAAAGGCTGTGCCATTGAGCCCCGCAACGATCAATTTGGCGCGACCGCTACGAACGTCGATCTCGTAATAATCGCGAGCTGCTACTCCGGTCCATTGCGTAGCCAGTCGACCTTGGGTGTCGGAATACCCCAATACCCAATCGGCATTTCCCTGGTTTACCCAAACGACTTCTCGTATATCGGTATCGCCCAAAGGTACTACAGCGGGCTGTGCGCCCAAATCTATGGTCGCGAGGTAGCTGCGCTTTAATTCCTTTTCCAAATTTTTGAGCTGTATCGTTTGCAGATAGTCGTCTTTGTAATGCCATACATCTACTATGGCATGATCTTCGGCTATGATCGTCGTGTCTTGAGCTGTTTTTAGCGGAGCAATTCCAAAGAAAAGCCGTTTGCCGTTTTGGCTAAACTGCGGTTTGCTGTTTTCGGAGACGCTCCATTTTTCCGGTAAACCCTTGGTTTTCTCCGCTGCCAGTACGCGGGCTTTGCCCTTTTTAAAACTGCTGTATAAGCGGTAAACTTTCGGCTCTACTTTGGATTCGCTCGTCGTACCGATAAATGCGAGACGTTGGGCGGAATCGTCAAAAGCGAGTTGAGAAAAGCTTCCTTTTTCCTCCCATACCACGGTCTGTTCCCAGGTGTCGGTATCGATTAAGATTACGCCGTACACCCCCGACTTTGCCGCGGTCTTGGTGCTGTCGACCTGCTGATCGACTTCTTGGGTGGCTAGGGCGAGGTACTTTCCGTTTTTGCTGAATTCGTATTCCACCACCGCTTCGACCGTCAATTGTTTTCCGCTTTGCAAATCGAGTAAAACCAACGGTAGGGGTTCGGCTTTTTTATCTTTCTGCTTCGCCTTTGGGTCGTCTTTTTTCGCGCTGGTCGCCTCGGTTTTTAAGCTGTCTGCTTTTGTTTCTTGCGGCTCTTTTTCGCGTAAGTACGCTAGTTTTGCCCCTCCCTTTTCGGGGATTTTATACGATTTTACCCGCGCAATTTTGGTGATACTCCAATCGGATAGCGCAACCACCGCCAAGCTGTCCTTGGGCAAATCCGCTTCCTTTTTCTTTTTTATCTTCACCGCTCTTAAATCGGTATAAAAGGGTTTAATCAGAGCTGCCACAAACTGAGAGTCGCTGGTAAATGCCGCGTTTTCCCCTCTGGGTATTTGCAGTTCCGCGGCCTGGTTTGCCGCTTTGACGTATAACAACTTGTCTCCTTCCTGTGGTGCGATTTGAAACCAAAGCGATTGCCCATCGGCCGAGAGCGCTTTGCCGCTTATGTTTTGCCAACCGTCGTAGACGCTGTGGTCAAGTGGTTTTTTTTGGGCGTTTGCACTCCCTATACACAAAGATATCCCCAGTATAAAAAGGCTTTTAAATCGATTGCTCATTGCGTTTGACTCGGTTAGGATTCCGATAAATTTCATGTTGTTAGGCTTTATATTTCCACCTCAAATTAAAGCATAATTGGCGTTACCCGCAACTAAGCAGTCCTTTTAAGCTTTTTCGCGGCCTAAATACTGCCCTTGGCCGTACTGTGGTCGCAATTATCCGGTTGAGCATATCCCTGTTATAAAGCCGTCGTTCTGGGAAAAATCAACTGTTTTATACATATTTACAGAATAAATACCGCACTATTTAAAAAAAAACTTATTTTTAGAGGGAGTAAGGATGAGAATTGCCACTCCTTCACTAGGACAATTGACCACTTTATCGACTACGGCTGCTTATGAAAAAAAAAGGTGTACTCATCACTGGAGCGAGTCGGGGAATTGGCTTGGCCATTGCCCAAAAACTGGCTTCACAAAACGTTTTCCCAATAGGGTTAGCACGAAACACGGTCGGAATTGATTTTCCGGGAGCGTTGTTTTCCTGTGATTTATTGAATTTTGAACAAACGGCCACGGTCTTAGGCCAAATTGCAGCGCAGTACGACATCTATGGCGTGGTCAACAACGTGGGGGTTTCGCTACCACAACCCTTGGAAGCTTTGGATTATATGAGTCTACAAACCGTTTGGGACTTAAACGTGCGGTCTGCCATACAGGTTACCCAGTTTTTTGTACCGGGGATGAAGCAATTGGGTTACGGGCGCATCGTTAACATTTGCAGCAGAGCCATACATGGCAATGTCGATAGAACGGCGTATTCCGCTGCCAAAAGCGCTTTGATTGGCTGTACCAAAACCTGGGCTTTGGAGTTTGCTCAATCGGGAATTACCTCCAATGCCGTTGCACCGGGTCCTATAGAAACCCTGCTGTTTCGCAGCTCGAGACCGCTGGGTAGTCAAGCGGAAAAACAAACCATCAATTCCGTGCCCATGAAGCGCATAGGACAGCCGCGAGAAGTTGCGGCAGCAGTCTGCTTTTTCTTAGCGGAAGAGGCCGGTTTTATCACGGGGCAAGTTTTGGGCGTCGATGGTGGTGCAAGTATTGCTGGTAAAGAAATTTAATCCTTCCCTACCAGCAGTTCCTCGCTTATTTAAGCTTCTCTTTTGATGATATCGGAGACAAACTCGTTTAAATCCGAGTCAAAGGTCGGTTGTTGCAACAATTCCATAGCCATGGATCTCAGCGCAATAAAAGCGTCTTGGCGAAAAGCGTCTCCAAAGCTCTCGGCATAAAAATTGCCGATTATTCCGAAAACACCAGCGATTTCCTCTTCTTTAACCTCTTTGACCACCTGATAGCGCCCGCGCAAAACGCCGGCTCCCACATGTGCTCCTATAGCGATGAGGTCGTCTATTTGCAGTTCCGCTTTCTGGGATTTCGCCTTTATCAAACCGTCCAGATTTTGAATAATCAAGTCTTGTATGTGCATGTTGTCTTCATTTTTTAACTCGGCAAATTTAAACAATTTATAACAGCAGCCCGCTATATTCTCACGGCAGTTGTAGCGCCTGTCGTCCGAGCGGATAGGCGTTGCTCGGCTACAGCTCTTCTAGGGCTGTTTGTATGGTGTTGTATATATAATCCAATTCCTCGTCTGCTATGCAATACGGAGGAAGTATGTACAGCACCTGCCCCAACGGCCGCAATACGATACCCCTTTCCATAAAATAGGTGTAGAGCGTTTGCCGAAAGGCGTTGAAATAGGAACCCGCTTGTTCGGTATGCCACTCCAAGGCGATTATGGTTCCCAGTTGGCGCACCTCTTTGATGCGCGGATGCCGGCGTACCGCTTGGGCAAAAGTGCCATGTTTTTGTACGATGCGCTCGATGGCATGCTGGGTTTCGGGCAGCAGCAGCAACTCCAAACTCGCAAGGGCGGCGGTACAGGCCAAGGGATTCGCGGTAAAGGAATGCCCGTGAAACAAAGCCCTGTGCTGATCGTCAGAGTAAAAAGCTTCGAAAATCACCGACGTACAGCTGGTGATTCCCAGGGGTAAGGTACCGCCGGTCAGTCCTTTGGAAAAACACATCAAATCCGGTTGTTCGGTCAAGTAATCGGCGGCAAACAATTTACCGCTTCGCCCAAATCCGGTAAATACTTCATCTTGAATAAGCAGTATGCTTTGACGGCGGCAAAACGCCATCAAATCGCTTAGGGCATCGGCTTCATACATCAGCATACCCGCGGATCCCTGCACCAGCGGCTCGTATATAAAACAGCAGACCTCCGTTGCTATAGCGCTTATTTGCCCTTTGATTTCATCGATGTTTTCCCGAGTTGGCGCATCGATAAAAACCACGTCAAACAGCAATTCCTCAAAGGGATTTGTCCACGCGCTACGACCGCTAACCGACATGGCACCAAAGGTATCTCCGTGGTAGGCGTTTTTTAAGGCGATGATCTTTCTCTTGCTCGTTCCGCGGTTGCGCCAAAACTGTAGGCACATCTTTAAGGCCACTTCGATTGCGGTAGAACCGTTGTCGGAATAAAAGATCTTTTGCTGCTTATCGGGCAATAAAGCCAAGAGGTTTTCGGAGAGTTCGACAGCGGGTTCGTGAGTGAATCCCGCAAATATCACCTGTTCCAATACGGTCAATTGGTGTGCGATGCGCTTGGCGATATACGGATGTGCATGGCCGTGTAGGGTAACCCACCACGAGGACACTGCATCGATATAGCGCTTTCCCGTTTCGTCGTATAAAAACACCCCTTCGCCCCGCACAATCGCTATGGCGGCATCGGCGGTTTTCATTTGGGTGTATGGATGCCAGTTAACCGCCTGATCCCGTTCTTTTAAACTCTTGATCATAGCGCTGCGCTTTCTTTTACCAGGGGCTTTAAGCCCAAATTGGCAAACATTTGTCTGTCTTCACTCATCCCGGGATTTGGGGTGACCAACAGGGTTTCTCGATCGCCGGAAAAAATGGAATTGGCTCCAGCCATAAAGCACCACGCCTGCTCCTCTTCCGTCATCTCTACCCGACCTGCACTGAGTCTAACCATGGATTGCGGCATGAGTATACGCGCCGTGGCAATCATGCGCACCATATCCCAGGTCTGTACCTTGGGCTGATGCTCCAAAGGCGTTCCCGCAACCCGAGCCAAGGCATTGACCGGTACCGACTCCGGGTGCTTGGGCATGGTGGCCAAAGTCATCAGCATGGACATGCGATCCTGATGCGTTTCGCCCAAACCAATAATTCCTCCGGAACAAACCGTTATCCCTGCTTTGCGAACGTGGTTAATCGTCTTTAGGCGGTCGTCAAATTTCCGAGTGCTAATGATTTCGTCGTAATAGTTTTCCGATGAGTCCAAATTGTGATTGTAGGCATGCAAGCCGGCGTCCTGCAAGCGAATGGCCTGCTCTTCAGTCAGCATACCCAAGGTACAGCACACTTCCAAGCCCAGTTCATTAACCCCTTTGACCATATCGATAATGCGGTCAAAATCGCGGTTATTGCGCACTTCCCTCCAAGCTGCCGCCATACAAAAACGCGAGGAGCCCGCATCCTTGGCCTGTTGTGCATGTGCAATTACTTCGGCAGTAGGCAGCAAGGCCTGTACCTTTATATCGGTGTGGTAGCGCGCAGCTTGCCCGCAATACGAACAATCCTCCGGACAGCCTCCTGTCTTGACAGACAATAGCGTACACACTTGAATCTCGTTGGCCTTGTGCCACTTTCTGTGTACGGTCGCCGCTTGGTAAATCAATTCCATCAGCGGTTGTTCGTAAATCTCGCGTACTTCTTCTTTGGTCCAGTTGTTTCTAATCTCTAAAGTTGTGTTCATTTCTATGTTAGTTTGCAATGTTTTATATGGTTGTAATCGATGGTTTGCAATTCGGGTATACGCACTAGCTGCGTGGTCGAATCCAGGGATTTAAGGATGACGCGTTCGGAAGCGGGATCCATAGCACCGTTGAACACCAGCTGCGCAATCGGAATGCCGCGTTGTTTTAGGTGTGCGATGGACAACAGGCTGTGATTGATGCATCCGAGGTAGTCGCGGACTACTAATACCACTGCTGCTTCGAGCCTTTCAATCAGATCAATCATGTAAAAATCATCCGAAATCGGTACCAATACGCCGCCTGCGCCCTCAATGATCAATCGGTTGTTCGTTTTGGGCAATACAAAATCGGTTGGCTTGATCAAAATCCCCTCCTGCGCCGCAGATTTATGAGGAGAGGCGGCCAGGGACAAGCGATACCGCTCGGGGTGAAATCGACTGTTTTCGCAGTGGGTCCACTTTTTGACTTGGTCGGTATCACTGCAATCCAAATCGCCCGACTGTATCGGTTTCCAATAGTCGGCTTGGAGTTGTTCTACGAATACCGCCGAGACCACCGTTTTTCCGACACCGGTACCAATACCCGTAATAAAAAGGTTTTTAGCTGTTTTCATGCTGATTCTTATGCGTTAATAAAGAGTGTAATTGCGTCATTTCCGCGGGAGTATTGTAGCTGTGTAAACAGATGCGCAGCCGCTCTTGGCCCACGGCCACGGTGGGACTCCGTATGGGCAATACCGAAAAACCGGCTTCGGCCAATTCTCCTGCCTTTTTTTGGACGGCGGCATTGCCCGAAATAATCAGGGGCTGTATGGGACTTAACAAGCCCGTCGAAGGCCGCTGTTGCAATTGAAGGTAAAAGCGAATGTTTTGCTGAAGCTGTATGGATAGATCCGGATTTTGGGCTAAAAAATCGTAGCCCTGTTCGATTGCCAACCACTGTACGTCGCTGGCAGCGGTACTGTAGATCAAGGGACTTCCAAAATTGACGATATACCGCCGCAGCAAGCGACTCCCCAAAACGGCAGCGCCGTGGCAGCCCAAGGCTTTTCCATAGGTAACCACCGTGGCAAATACCTGAGATTGCAGTTGAAGCTCCGCGACCAAACCCCAGCCAAAAACACCGAAAGCATGGGCTTCGTCAACGATTAACAGGGCGCGGTAGCGCTTGCATAGCGATAGCAATTCCCGCAGTGGTGCAAAACTGCCATCCATGGAATACACGCTTTCAACCGCTACAAAGCACTGTCCATGCGCGCGCGACAGCAGCCGCTCCAAATCGGCCAAATCGTTGTGCTTAAACTTCCATTTTTTTGCGGTATTCAATTGGCAACCGTCGTGGATCGAGCGATGAATATCGGCATCGACCAATACGGTATCGCCGCGTTGGGGAATACAGGAAAACAAGCACAGATTTGCCAAATAGCCCGAGGGGAATAAGGTAGCCGACTGTTGTTGCTGGTTTTGACTGATTTTTTGCTCTACCGCTTCTATACAAGTTGAATTGCCGGTGAGCAGTCGAGAGCCCGTGCTGCCTAAAAGGCTGGACGGACGGCTTGCAACCGCATCGAACAGCCGTTTTTCAAAGCGGCTGTTCCGCGCCAGACCCAAATAGTCGTTGGACGCAAAATCAATCGGCGGAGCAGCGGTTTCCAAACTGCGCAACAGCCCCAAATCCGCCTGCGTCTTTAAACGCGCTTCCAATATCAAATCCGAGTCGCCCATCTTAGACCACTTCTTTTACCAGGGCGTTAAACCATTGGGTGTGCAAGTCGTTTTCCATGGCGACCACCGCTTGGGCAATCGCTTCCCAATCGTCGGAAAAAGCCCTTAATTGGGTGAGCATCTCCTCCAGATGTCCCGCCTCTTCCAAGATAATTGACCGGACCATAACCCTGCTGTGTTGTGCTGTTAACACTTGTTGATATACGGGATACAGCTCGTCTGCCCGGACTTCTATCGCATAGGTAACAAAGAGGTAGGCGGCAAATTTTAAGGCTGCTCCCGATAGACCAAAGTGCTTTTTAAGCAGGCGACAGGCCTTTAAATCCAATCGATTCAAGTATTGTTGTGTGGGTACTGCGGCTAATAATTCTGCGGCTTCAAATGTCGGGCAGGCTAGTGGATCTATTTTTTGAATCTGCTTTTTTAAGTAATAAGCGTGTCGGTGTTCCTCTGCCGCGTGCTTAAGTTGAAGCAGACTCACCGTTTGAGGATCTTCGCAACTCGATATCTTCCGCGCGCCGGCATTCTCCATAAATGAAAGTGTGTTTAAAAATCGGGCGTGTAAGCCCGGTGTCTTAACGACGATTTCCAGCAAATTAATCCATTCCATATATTTCATTTTCAGCAAAAGTAGTACCTTGGCCGGACAAACAAACCTACCAGTTTTTAGAATATGAATAGTCCGGTTGAGATTCCATTTAAGAGTTTTATTGCCATTGATCGCGTATCGAATACCGCGGTCTACCTACAAATAGCCACACAGATTATCAATGCGATTCAGCGCGGTTACTTGGTATCGGGTACCCGACTTCCAGGCAGCAGGAGTTTGGCCAACACCCTTGAAGTTCACCGGAATACGGTGGTCAGCAGCTATGAGGAACTGGAGGCTCAAGGGTGGATAGACATACTGCCCAACAAGGGCACCTATGTAGCGGGGAAGCAGGATGAAAAACCGCAAAGAATAAAATCTTTTTTACAAACCGACCTGGCACATTACCCCGCACGTACCGGATTTGTTTTTAAAAAAAATACCCTGCTCGACCATGCCGTTGATCACACCAACTGCAATTGGGCTTTTACCGATGGTATTCCCGACGTGCGCCTTTCGCAAATCGAACAACTCGCCAAGTGGTACAGTGCCAATCTCAAGCGAAAAAGCAGCCGCAAACACTTGGGATACCAACAAAACGAGGGCAGTGAATACTTTAAGGAAAACCTGTCGAATTTTCTCAATCTATCGCGCGGTTTGCACATATCCAAAAACAACATCATGATTACCCGAGGCATCGAAATGGGTATCTACATAGCGACAGAATTGCTGGTGGCGCCCAACGATGTGGTTTTAGTGGGCGAGCTGAGCTATTATGCGACCAATATGATTTTTCAGAAAGCCGGTGCTCGGTTGCACTCGGTACCGATGGATATGGAGGGCATCGACGTCGACGCGGTCAGAAAAATCTGTCAAACCACGAAAATCCGAATGTTGTACCTTACGCCACACCACCATTATCCCACTACGGTGACCTTGAGTGCCGCCAGACGTATAGAACTGCTTCACTTATCCGCTCAATACGGTTTTATCATTTTGGAAGACGACTACGACTATGATTTTCACTACAACAGCAGTCCCATACTTCCGTTGGCCAGTGCAGATACTCACGGTATGGTCGTCTATATCGGTTCGTTTTGTAAATCCCTAGCCCCGGGGTTCCGAACTGGCTTTATCGTCGCTCCCGAGGAATTAATACGGGAATTGCGCAAGTTTTTGAGCATTATTGACCAACAAGGTGATGTGTTGATGGAAGGGGTGCTCGGAGAGATGATTGAGGAGGGAGAAATTCACCGCCACCTGAAAAAAGCGCTAAAAGTATACCAGCAACGCCGCGATTACTTCGGCTTGTTATTGCGCGAAGAATTGCAGCCCTATGTCGAATTTACTACCCCTACTGGGGGTTTGGCCATTTGGACCCAATGGGATGCCAAACTCAATCTCATGCGCATCAGCAAGGAGTGTTTAAAGCAAGATTTATACCTACCAACTCCCCTGCTGTACCAATCTAAGAAAATTACAGCGATGCGACTGGGATTTGGAAATTTTGACGAAAAAGAAATGCCGCAGCTGGTCGATAAATTGGCTAAAGCGGTCAAAAACTCCCTATAAGCAATAATTTAACAACAAAAAAAGCAATAATTAATAATATTATTAAAATACAGTCTTTTTAGGGTGTTATTTCGCAGCTCTGACCAAAACACTTTAAATAATTATTAATATCTTTGCGGCAAACAAACAATAATCTAATGAAAAAATTAATTTACCTATCGACTTTGGCGCTGGCTGCCTTGACTATTAATAGCTGTAGCAGTGACGACGATTCGACTAAAAATCCATTGGTGGGAACTTGGGAAGCGACCACGCTGAGCTATACCTATGTAGAAGGGATGACCAATACACACCCTTTTTCACAAATTACAGCGGGCTGTGCTGTAGATGTAATTGAACTAACAGAGCAACATGTTGGAACGGTAAAAGCAGAAGAAAAAGTAGAGCAAAATTGCCAAGCGACTACAGCAGTAGCTACTTGGTCTGACAGCAGCATCCAAGTGGTTGGCGAAGCGACGGAACGCGCTATACTAGCGGTTGACGACAAGCAAATGACCTTGAAATATTTGATGACCTATCCGAAATTCGGTACTATAGATGTTATCGTTGTTTACACGCGTAAATAATACTAAGGGTATCTAAACAAAGCTCGAGTTTACTCGGCTGTGATTACCCATAAAAAAAGGATGGACCAGCATCAGCTAGTACCATCCTTTTTTTATCAAGCGGTTACCGAGTTCGTTAGAGTTCGTTAATCGTTTTTATCTTCATGGAGTAATCCACTTTATAAATCATCTTCGTTCCACAAACACAAGCAATGTATTCCGCCGTGTTTCCGGATTCCTTACCGCTAATTATTTTAATATTGGCCAGGCCACACGAAGTCAATTCTGCTATTTCTTTCTTGATTCTGGGTAAACTCGATGGATGTGAAATCTTTCCCTCGGCCAAACTCCTGATCTCGTCGTCTTGGGTCAGTAGGCATACATTGTCCTTCTCCACAATCTTAGTCGGGGCTTTTTTAGTTTGCTTTTCCACCTGTTGCGTCGGAGTTTTCTCTTGTGCTGCGCTTTTGTTTTGGGCTACACCACAGCTCGATGTACCGATTAAAATCAATAATGTAAACAATACTTTTTTCATAATTAATCTATTTAGTTAAAAAAATAAATATACGCTAAAAAAAGCACAAAATACGCATCACTTTTCTTATAAATTTGTACATCAAAAGAAACGCTACAAACTATCACCCAAAAGGCAATGAGCACTTATGTAAAACAATAAATTCAAAAACAGTGCCAAAACAGCAATAACGGCATTTTACTGAGTATTCACCTCGTTTTATCAGCATAAATCACGCACTACACTAATTTGCATTGAATTTACAGTAGTATTGAATTTTTTTTAGTCGGAATTCAACCCGCCTTAGACCAGTAAAAAAACTCCGTTTAGACCGCGTATTCCCAATCAAAAAAAACGTAATAATAAACGCAAAACGCGATTATTCGCAAGGTATTTACAGCAGTTAGCCCTTGAGGGAATCCGTGCTTTTCATCGGGCTAATTTGCAGATTAGCGCGATAGGCTGTAGGGGTAATTCCCGTTACTTTTTTAAAAAAACGAGTAAAATATGAAGGGGAATGAAAGTTGAGCGCATAGGCGATTTCCGCTATGTCCTTGGTGGGATCTTGCAATAAAATTTGACTCCTGCGTATAAATATTTCATTGATCCACTGCTTGGTGGACATGCCCATAACTCGTTTGACACATTTGTTTAAATAACTTTCCGATACGGTCAAGAGATCGGCGTAAAACGCCACCGGTCGATGTTCCATATAATGGTCTTTGACCAACTCCTTAAAGCGATATAAAATCTGTACATCGCGAAGGTTCCAATTGACCCCTTCCGCGTGATAAGACAGTCGCGATAAAATAGAGAAAAACAGGTTTAAATAGATATCGGCGCGATTTTGTGGCTGCCTTAACTCCTCGTCCAAAATGATAAAACTGGCCAGCATCGCTTTCATCTCGTAGTCATCCAAGGGAAAAAAAGGCGCATAATTGTAGTAAAACGGCTTGGAATTATGCCATAAAAAATGCGTCAAAACCTCTTCTTCATAAATGGCGATAAAACCCTCCGCATCAGCACTGACCTCTATGGTTTTGGTATGGATACCGCGGTTGACATTTAAGCATTGTCCCTGCGAAATCACGTACTGCAAGTCCTCATACTGTTGAACAACACGCCCCTGAGTGACGAATATCAGAAAGTTAAAAGTCGTTTTATAGCCGTGGTCACTGGCTCGTATGCCCTTTAAATAATCTTGAATATTATAGAGCTGTAAGGTGTTTCTGTTGAATAAAATTTGAGAAGATACCGCCGGTAAAAAGAGTCTTTTAAACGCTTCATTGGTCAAAAAGTTCAGGGGTAATTCCATAGTTAAACAAATTAAAGTCAGGTAAAGGTATAAAAAAATCCCGGCTGTTTTATAAATTTTAAATCCGACGATAATGTACTAGCAATGTCCTGTTTTGTAGTAGTAAGCCAGAGGGCATACCCGTAATTTTGCACTAAAATAAATCGAGATTATGTATTTAACAAAGCAAGAAAATGAAAAGTTATTATTGTTATTTGCCGCAGAAATAGCAGGAAGAAGGAAGCAAAAGGGTTTGGCCTTAAATTATCCAGAAACCATCTCGTATTTTTGTGGACACATCATTGAAGGAGCTCGAGAAGGCAAAACAGTGAATCAATTAATTGAGGAATGCAATAATTTACTAACCCCAGATCAAGTGATGCCCGGAGTTGCCAATCTACTCGTAGATATGCAAGTTGAAGCCACTTTTCCCGACGGAACAAAACTGGTTTCTCTACAGCGACCTATCGCAATTCAAGAAGATACTATCGCCCCTGGAGCCTATGAGTTTGCAGCTGGCGATATCGAACTACTACCCCATCGCGAACGCCTGAGCATTCAAGTCAGCAACAGTGCCGATCGTCCCGTGCAAGTGGGATCGCACTACCACTTTTACGAAACCAATCCTGCCTTGATCTTTGACCGCGAACGAACTTTGGGCTATCGCTTGGATATAGCCTCAGGACTATCCATCCGTTTTTTACCCGGTGAAACGCAAACCGTAGACCTCGTGAAATATGGTGGAACTCAAGAAATTTACGGATTTACAGGAAAGGTAAACGCTGCATTGTAACAGCTAAGCCGCTGGTATTAAATCCCTATCGCCTCAAGAATAAAGCAATCATCAAGAGTCAACACGCCCGCCATAAACGATTGGAAACGACAACAAAACCGAATGAAGCAGTAGCGATGGCGCTGTGACTTTTGACAAACAAATATAATCTACGCATGAAAAAAATAAATAGAAAAGAATACGCCAGTTACTACGGTCCTACAACTGGAGATAAAGTGAGATTGGCAGATACTTCACTGTGGATTGAAATTGAAAAAGATTTCACTACTTATGGTGATGAATGCCTTTTTGGTGGCGGAAAAGTCATCCGCGATGGAATGGGACAACACCCAACTGCAACCCGAGCCGATGGCGTTTTAGATACCGTAATCATCAATGCCGTGATTGTTGATCACTGGGGAATTGTCAAAGCGGATATCGGTATAAAAGACGGTATTATCGTCGGTATTGGAAAAGCGGGCAATCCCAATGTCATGGATGGCGTAAGTCCACAAATGACCATTGGTGTGGGAACAGAAGTAATCGCAGCCGAAAATCTAATAGTTACTGCGGGTACCATAGATACCCACGTTCATTATATATGTCCACAACAGTTTGACGTTGCGCTTCAAGCGGGTACAACAACCGTTGTAGGCGGCGGCACCGGACCAGCGGCGGGTAGTTTGGCTACCAACTGTATGTCTGGCGTTTGGAATTTGAGAAAAATGCTCTTGGCGACAGATACTATTCCCATCAATTTCGTCTTTCTTGCAAAAGGGAATAGTTCTAGCGCCGAAGCGCTTAACGAGGTGATTACTGCAGGTGCTGGTGGAATGAAAATTCACGAAGACTGGGGCAGTACTCCTTATGTGCTCAACAACTGCTTGGAAGTGGCCGATGAATCCGATATACAAGTGTGCATCCATACCGATACGTTAAACGAAGCCGGTTTTGTGGAAGACTCCTTAAAATCGTTCAATCACCGCACCATACACACCTACCATACCGAAGGTGCCGGAGGCGGTCATGCACCCGATTTGCTCAAGGTAGCCTCTTATGCCAATATACTTCCCTCTTCTACTACTCCAACCAATCCCTTTACCATCAATACGGTAGATGAACACTTGGATATGATGATGATTTGCCACCATTTGGATAAAAATATCCCCGAGGATTTGGCCTTTGCCAAGTCGCGTATTCGCGTGCAAACCATCGGAGCCGAAGGGGTACTACAAGATTTAGGCGCAATTAGCATGATGAGTTCCGACTCACAAGCCATGGGACGTATCGGTGAAGTGGTTAGTAGAACTTGGCAAATTGCCGATAAGATGAAAAAGGATCGCGGTTCCCTGGGAATTGACGTTAAAAACGACAACTTCAGAGCGAAACGCTATGTGGCCAAATACACGATTAATCCAGCCATCGCACACGGAATATCCGAACACGTCGGTTCTATAGAAGTTGGAAAAATGGCCGATATCGTATTTTACAAGCCTGCTGCCTTCGGTGTTAAACCCGAAATGGTACTCAAAGGTGGCGTAATTGCCTATGCGGGCATGGGCGATCCTAATGCATCCATCTCTACACCACAGCCTTATATGTACAGACCGATGTTTGGATGCCACGGCGATGCAGTGGGACAAATATCTGCCTTGTTCGTAGCACAACAGGCTCTTGATCACGGAGGCATCAAGGAATTGGGTGTTCAAAAAATGTTGAAACTCGTATCGAATTGCAGAAATGTTAAAAAAACCGATATGATCTATAACGACGCCCTGCCGGAAATTACCATGGACCACAGCACTTACGAAATACGCATAGACGGGGAATTAATACAAGCCACCCCTTCTACGCAATTGCCGTTGACACAACTTTATTTCTTGGCGTAGTCAGCAAAATCCAAACAAACACAAAACCTAAAAAACGGAGCCGGCATCACTTGGATGCGGACTCCGTTTTTGCTTTTTATATACGTAGCTAAAACTTAGCGGCAATCACAATGCGCTTAAACGGATAGAAAGCCGGAGCTTTGGGGAAATTCTGCGAAATACGCCGCTTGAACTCCACCGTAAAGGCCTCTTGAGTACGGGCGTCCATTCTTTCAAAATAAGGAATTAGTGCCGATCCCGCGATAAAATCATAGAGCTGTTCCGCATTTTTGACAATTATCGGGTAAATTTTTTCATACACCGTCATGTCCTTTGCACCTTCCTCGAATAAAATACGCGCATACGCATCGATACTCAATACCGGCGACACGCGTTTCCACGATTTTAAAACCTCCTGATATGGAGGTTCCTGTACCAATTCCAACAGCAATTGATTTAAGATATTGTCGTTTTGAGCGGGTAGCTGAACAACCAATTGCCCTTCGGCCTTGAGACAGCCTATCATCCTGGGTAATAAGCGCTTATGGTCGTCTACCCACTGTATGGCCGCATTGGAAAAAATCAAATCCCAAGTGGTTTCCCGATTCAACTGTTCCTCGATACCGCGCTGCTCAAAAAAGAGTTGCTCTTGGACAAATACCGATGATTTTTCGAGCATCTCCGCAGAGGAATCAACCCCTAAAACCATGGCATGTGGGAGTTTAGCCGCCAAAAAACTTGTCAGTTCTCCTGTGCCACAGCCCAAGTCCAACACATCCATATTCATTCTGTTATCGACTAAAGCCAATAAATCGTAAAAGGGTGCATAGCGCTCGGATTTAAATTGATCGTATACATTGGGATTCCATGCCATATTAAACGGATTAAAAATTAAAAAATGCTATACCCTATATAAATATACGCTTTTTTGCTTTACTAAAAACCCATTTCAAGCACTAAAGCGCGACAATCGGCTCGAAAATAAATAAGCGAAGAGGGAAAGCCGATGCGTTGATTTGCCGATGCGCGGATGCGCCATATTTTGTGCAAAGGATTTAAAAACTGCATTTTTTATTCGGAATCGAACCCAAGGAAAAGCTGATTCGTTTATTTGCAGATGCGCGGATGCGCCATATTTTGTACAAAGGATCTAAGGATTGCAATTTTTATTCGGAAAAGAACTCCAAGAAAACGCTTATTCGCGGATTTGCCGATGCGCGGATGCGCCTTGGTTTGCAGAAAATATACAAGGACTGCGTTTTTTATTCGGAATTAAACCCTAGGAAAAGCTGATTCGTTGATTTGCCGATGCGCGGATGCGCCATATTTTGTACAAAGGATTTAAGAATTGCAATTTTTATTCGGAAACTGAACCCAAGGAAATGCTTATTCGTTTATTTGCGGATGCGCGGATGCGCCATATTTTGTACAAAGGATTTAAGGATTGCAATTTTTATTCGGAATTGAACCCAAGGAGAAGCTGATTCGTTTATTTGCGGATGCGCGGATGCGCCATATTTTGTACAAAGGATTGAAGGATTGCAATTTTTATTCGGAATTGACCTCCTTTGCATGACCATCGCTCGCGCCAGCATCTTGCTGGTGCGCACAAACTAAAAGCTTATTCGCTTATTTGCGGATGCGCGGATGCGCCTTGGTTTGTAGAAAATATACAAGGACTGCGTTTTTAATTCGGAAAATGAACTCCTTTACGCAACCTGGCAAATCAGCGAATAAACAAATCCGCGAATAAGCCAACAATACAATGGGTACCAGCGTGACGCTGGCACCAGCGAATAAAAGCCTATTCGCTGATTTGCCGATGCGCGGATGCGCCTTAGTTTGTACAAAGCAGTTAAGAACTACATTTTTAATCCGGAAAACGAACTCCTTTACGCAACCTGGCAAATCATCGAATCATCGAATCAACAAATCAGCGAATAAATAAATATCATCGAATCAGCATAAAACAAAAAACCCTCACCAAATAAATGATGAGGGTTCTCAAAAGAAAGGCGACGAACCGAGGCCAAAGGCCGAACACGTCGGTCCATATAAACAAAAAACCCCTAGTCTGTGAAGACTAGGGGTTCTCAAAAGAAAGGCGACGACATACTCTCCCACATAAATGCAGTACCATCTGCGCTAACGGGCTTAACTGCTCTGTTCGAAATGGGAAGAGGTGAGCCCCGCTGCAATAACCACCTTAAATCGGTTGTTATCCAAGGGTTTGGAATAACGAATATCGTAACATACGAAGATATTTAAATACTTGTATTGTATAAGTAGAAAGTCATCCTGTCCCGTTTAAAAAACGGGACAGTACACATAAGCTTACGGGTTATTAGTACTACTCGACTATGACATTACTGCCTTTACATCTATAGCCTATCAACGTGGTCATCTCCCACGACCCTTTAAAGAAATCTCATCTTGTGGTGGGTTTCGCGCTTATATGCTTTCAGCGCTTATCCCTGCCAAACGTAGCTACTCTGCGATGCCCCTGGCGAGACAACAGATACACTAGAGGTTTGTCCAAATCGGTCCTCTCGTACTAGAATCAGATCCACTCAAATTTCTAACGCCCGCAGTAGATAGAGACCGAACTGTCTCACGACGTTCTGAACCCAGCTCGCGTGCCACTTTAATGGGCGAACAGCCCAACCCTTGGGACCTTCTCCAGCCCCAGGATGTGACGAGCCGACATCGAGGTGCCAAACCCCCCCGTCGATATGAGCTCTTGGGGGAGATCAGCCTGTTATCCCCGGCGTACCTTTTATCCTTTGAGCGATGGCCCTTCCATGCGGAACCACCGGATCACTATGCTCTACTTTCGTACCTGGTCGACTTGTTAGTCTCTCAGTCAAGCTCCCTTATACCATTGCACTCTACGCACGGTTACCAAGCGTGCTGAGGGAACCTTTAGAAGCCTCCGTTACTCTTTTGGAGGCGACCACCCCAGTCAAACTACCCACCAAGCAATGTCCTCCATTATATGGAGTTAGATCTCAAATAAGCAAAGGGTGGTATTTCAACAATGACTCCACAACGCCTAGCGACGCCACTTCACAGTCTCCCACCTATCCTACACATCACTTATCCAAGAACAATACTAAGCTATAGTAAAGGTGCACAGGGTCTTTTCGTCCCACTGCGGGTAATCGGCATCTTCACCGATACTACAATTTCACCGAGCTCATGGCTGAGACAGCGTCCAGATCGTTACACCATTCGTGCAGGTCGGAACTTACCCGACAAGGAATTTCGCTACCTTAGGACCGTTATAGTTACGGCCGCCGTTTACTGGGGCTTCAATTCAATGCTTCTGATTGCTCATAACATCTCCTCTTAACCTTCCAGCACCGGGCAGGTGTCAGGCCCTATACTTCATCTTACGATTTTGCAGAGCCCTGTGTTTTTGATAAACAGTCGCCTGGACCTCTTCACTGCGGCCAGCTTGCGCTGGCGACCTTTCTCCCGAAGTTACAGGTCTATTTTGCCTAGTTCCTTAGCCATGAATCTCTCGAGCACCTTAGGATTCTCTCCCCAACTACCTGTGTCGGTTTACGGTACGGGTACTTATAATCTAAGTTTAGAAGGTTTTCTTGGAAGCCCTTAGGCACACTATCTACTTGTCCGTAGACTCGCAGTACTATCGATCTTTGCCATTCCAAACGCATTTTACTATCTGGAATATAGCTACAATCTTCAACGAACTATTCCGTCAGTTCGCGGTGCTTTCATCACTCCGTCACTCCATCACAATTATAAGTAGTACGGGAATATTAACCCGTTGGCCATCGACGTCCCCCTTCGGGTTTGCCTTAGGACCCGACTAACCCACAGCTGATTAGCATAGCTGTGGAAACCTTAGTTTTTCGGTGTGCGGGTTTCTCGCCCGCATTATCGTTACTTATGCCTACATTTTCTTTTCTAATTAGTCCAGCAAGTCTCGCAACTCACCTTCAACCCCATTAGAATGCTCCCCTACCACTTACAGACCCTTGTCTGTAAATCCATAGCTTCGGTAGTATACTTATGCCCGATTATTATCCATGCTCGTCCGCTCGACTAGTGAGCTGTTACGCACTCTTTAAATGAATGGCTGCTTCCAAGCCAACATCCTAGCTGTCTGGGCAGACAAACCGCGTTTTTTCAACTTAGTATACATTTGGGGACCTTAGCTGATGGTCTGGGTTCTTTCCCTCTCGGACATGGACCTTAGCACCCATGCCCTCACTGTTAGTGAACATTATATAGCATTCGGAGTTTGTCAGGAATTGGTAGGTGGTGAAACCCCCGCATCCAATCAGTAGCTCTACCTCTATATAACTTTATAACTAACGCTGCACCTAAATGCATTTCGGGGAGTACGAGCTATTTCCGAGTTTGATTGGCCTTTCACCCCTACCCACAGGTCATCCGAAGACTTTTCAACGTCAACCGGTTCGGTCCTCCATTTAGTGTTACCTAAACTTCAACCTGCCCATGGGTAGATCACACGGTTTCGCGTCTACCACTACTGACTAAAGCGCCCTATTCAGACTCGCTTTCGCTACGGATCCATGGCTTAACCACTTATCCTTGCCAGCAACGGTAACTCGTAGGCTCATTATGCAAAAGGCACGCCGTCACCCCACTTAAGGGCTCCGACCGCTTGTAGGCGTATGGTTTCAGGATCTATTTCACTCCGTTATTCACGGTTCTTTTCACCTTTCCCTCACGGTACTGGTTCACTATCGGTCTCTCAGGAGTATTTAGCCTTAGCGGATGGTCCCGCCAGTTTCAATCAGGGTTTCACGTGCCCCGACCTACTCAGGATACCACTATTCTTATCTTCCATTACTTATACGGGACTGTCACCCTCTATGGTCAAGCTTTCCAACTTGTTCTAATTCTGTCCGCAAGAAACATCGTGGTCCTACAACCCCAATATTGCCGTAACAACATTGGTTTGGGCTGTTCCGCGTTCGCTCGCCACTACTTACGGAATCACTTTTGTTTTCTTCTCCTCCGCCTACTTAGATGTTTCAGTTCAGCGGGTTTGCCTCCTATCGGATACTATGTCTTCAACATAGTGGGTTGCCCCATTCGGATATCTACGGATCAATTCGTGTGTGCCGATCCCCGTAGCTTTTCGCAGCTTATCACGTCCTTCTTCGCCTCTGAGAGCCTAGGCATCCCCCATACGCCCTTATTTTGCTTATGTGCTTGTGTAATCAATCGAAATCAATTACGTGCTTTCTATTATTTTTATTGTATTTAAATATCTCAATATGTCAATGAACGTGTGGCGAGTCGCCACAGACAATTATTTCTGTGTGACTTTATGCCGTAGTGGAGAATATCGGAGTCGAACCGATGACCTCCTGCGTGCAAGGCAGGCGCTCTAGCCAGCTGAGCTAATCCCCCAATGAATTTAGAAGGTAGTCTTCCAAACGTAGTCGGGTTAGTCAACCTCTAAAATTTCCTTTCAATAAAAGTGTGTTTTTCCTAGCTATTAGCCAGTAATGCCCGCGTCTGACGTTGTCCTTTGCCGTTTTGTTTGCGCAAAATGCAGACAAAATAGTCAAAAGTTTACCTCAGGCGTAGCCTGTAGTCCCGGGCAGACTCGAACTGCCGACCCCTACATTATCAGTGTAGTACTCTAACCAGCTGAGCTACGAGACTCTGTACTTTTATTGTGTATTATTTGAATTGAACAGCGAGAGCAAGATAAAATTACTGCGTATCTCTAGAAAGGAGGTGTTCCAGCCGCACCTTCCGGTACGGCTACCTTGTTACGACTTAGCCCTAGTTACCAGTTTTACCCTAGGCAGCTCCTTGCGGTCACCGACTTCAGGTACCCCCAGCTTCCATGGCTTGACGGGCGGTGTGTACAAGGCCCGGGAACGTATTCACCGGATCATGGCTGATATCCGATTACTAGCGATTCCAGCTTCACGGAGTCGAGTTGCAGACTCCGATCCGAACTGTGACCGGTTTTGTAGATTCGCTCCTGGTCGCCCAGTGGCTGCTCTCTGTACCGGCCATTGTAGCACGTGTGTAGCCCAGGACGTAAGGGCCGTGATGATTTGACGTCATCCCCACCTTCCTCTCAGTTTGCACTGGCAGTCTCGTTAGAGTTCCCGGCATGACCCGCTGGCAACTAACGATAGGGGTTGCGCTCGTTATAGGACTTAACCTGACACCTCACGGCACGAGCTGACGACAACCATGCAGCACCTTGTAAATTGTCTTGCGAAAGTAATGTTTCCAAAACGGTCAATCTACATTTAAGCCCTGGTAAGGTTCCTCGCGTATCATCGAATTAAACCACATGCTCCACCGCTTGTGCGGGCCCCCGTCAATTCCTTTGAGTTTCATTCTTGCGAACGTACTCCCCAGGTGGGATACTTATCACTTTCGCTTAGCCACTCAGTCTTGCGACCGAACAGCTAGTATCCATCGTTTACGGCGTGGACTACCAGGGTATCTAATCCTGTTCGCTACCCACGCTTTCGTTCATCAGCGTCAATCAATTGATAGTAACCTGCCTTCGCAATTGGTATTCCATGTAATATCTAAGCATTTCACCGCTACACTACATATTCTAGTTACTTCCCAATAATTCAAGTCCGACAGTATCAATGGCCATTTCCTAGTTAAGCTAGGAGATTTCACCACTGACTTATCAAACCGCCTACGAACCCTTTAAACCCAATGATTCCGGATAACGCTTGGATCCTCCGTATTACCGCGGCTGCTGGCACGGAGTTAGCCGATCCTTATTCCTACAGTACCTTCAAATACCCTCACGAGGGTAGGTTTATTCCTGTATAAAAGCAGTTTACAATCCATAGGACCGTCTTCCTGCACGCGGCATGGCTGGTTCAGAGTTGCCTCCATTGACCAATATTCCTCACTGCTGCCTCCCGTAGGAGTCTGGTCCGTGTCTCAGTACCAGTGTGGGGGATCTCCCTCTCAGGACCCCTACCCATCATTGCCTTGGTATGCCGTTACCATACCAACTAGCTAATGGGACGCATGCTCATCTTTTACCGATAAATCTTTAGTTGTCAAATGATGCCATCCAACAACACTATAAGGCATTAATCCAAATTTCTCTGGGCTATTCCTTTGTAAAAGGTAGATTGCATACGCGTTACGCACCCGTGCGCCGGTCTCTAGGAAGCAAGCTCCCTATACCCCTCGACTTGCATGTGTTAAGCCTGCCGCTAGCGTTCATCCTGAGCCAGGATCAAACTCTTCATCGTATTTTTTTAATATGTGTAGATAGTTTGCGCTAATTCTTGAAATCTTGCGATTTCCTTACTCTCTTCTTATTTGCTGTCAATTCAATATGTCTATGAACGTGTCTTCTTGTTTTTCGCTTGTCTCTCAAAGCGGATGCAAAACTACAACTTCTTTTTTAACTGGCAAGGTTTTTATAGAAAAATAATTTTTCTTTTTTTCTCGTCAATCGTTACTATCACTGGCCTCCCTTATTCGGCTCGTCGGATTTAACCCCCTACGACCCTCACAATCTCAACCCGGTAATCAAAGAACTTCTGCGGTAATGCGAGTGCAAAAGTAGGCCTTTTTATCGGCTTTCCTAATCTTTTGAAGTTTTTTTTAAAGGGGTTTTGCCGGGGATTTGTTAACTGCTTAGTTACCCTAACTTTACACGGGGCTTTTTTTTGCGGATTTGTTGATTCGCTTATTCGCCGGGATGCGGAGAATACACGATTTGTGGAAATAGTTAGACATTAGCGGATTCGCGGATTTGTTGATTCGCGGATTCGAGAGTACCGGAGAATAGAAGATGGCTTGTTATAGTAAAGAGTGGATTCGCGGATTTGTTGATTCGCTTATTTGCCGGGTTGCGGAGAATGCACGATTTGTGGAAATAGTTAGACATTAGCGGATTCGAGGATTTGCTGATTCGACAGTACCGGAGAATAGAAGATAGCTTGTTATAGCAAAGAGCGGATTCGTGGATTTGTTGATTCGCTTATTCGCCAAGTTGAGGAGAATGCACGATTTGTGGAAATAGTTAGTTCTTAGCGGATTCGTTGATTCGTGCATTCGCTGATTCGAGAGATTGCGTAAAGGAGTTCTTTTCCGGATTAAATATGTAGCCCATAATTACTTTCTGCAACCTCCGCTGGTGCCAGCGTCACGCTGGTACCCTCTTATATTGTAGGCTGATTCGCGGATTTGTTGATTCGCTTATTCGCCGGGCTGTGGAGTATGCACGATTTGCGAAAATAGTTAGTTCTTAGCAGATTCAAGGATTTGTGTATTCGGTTATTCGATAGGCAATATAAAGGAGTTCATTTTTCGAATAAAAAATGTAGTCCTTAATTACTTTCCGCAAAACAGGGCGCATCCGCGCATCCGCAAATCAACGAATAGGCTTTTTATTGTTCGCACCAGCAAGATGCTGGCGCGAGCGGCGAAAACAGAAGATAGCTTCTTATTAGTAAAGAGCGGATTCGAGGATCTGTTTATTCATTAGGTAATGTATAAGGAGTTCATTTTTCGAATAAAAAATGTAGTCCTTAATTACTTTCTGCAAACCAAGGCGAATCTGCGAATGGACGAATCCGCGAACAAGCTTTTCCTTGGAGTTCAATTTCCGAATAAAAAATATCAAATAAACCGCAAACAACATAGGGTATATTCGTTAAAAACGAGTACCTTACAACAAATTTATCACACATGGCTAAAGAACAGAGTCCTCGTAAAAGCGAAAAGAAAGTAGCTTTAAAAACACCTGCTGAGAAAAAAGCAGCAAAAAGAGATAAGAAAAGCAAAAAAGGACAAGACTAACTGTCCCCATAAACAAACAAGGCCTTAACCGCAGCGGTTAAGGCCTTTAATTTTATAGTGTATTCTCGGTATTCCCTAAACTGCCAGGCGCTTACCCAAAATCGTCAAATCGTAATCGCGTTCATCTATAGAGGCGACAGCAGGTAAGTTTCCCCAAATTTCAAAATCCAGAGATAAGAAAAGTTGCAGACTCGGTATATTGTGCGCAAAAACGAATCCCAATATCGTTTTAATTCCCAAAGTAGGGGCCTGTGCCATGCTATAAAGCAGCAATTGCTTGCCCAAACCTTTTCCCCTTTGCTGTTCGGCTATATAAATACTTATTTCAGCGGTCGCATCATAAGCGGGTCGGCCGTAAAACGACTGAAAGCTGATCCAGGCCAAAACCACTCCGCGCTCACTTTCTACTATCCACAGCGGACGCTGTTTAGCGCAGTGTGCCTCGAACCACGGTTGCTTGCTCGCTACGGTAACCGCTGCGGTATCTGCCGTAACCATTCTAGACGGTATCGTGGAATTGTAAATGGCTACAATTTCCGCCAAATCCCCCTGTACCGCATCCCTGTATTTTACTGTCATATTCCTTATTTAATCAGGGCTTCAATCTGTTTCTGATCGCCGATCAGCCAAAGGATGTCCCCTTGTTTTAAAACAAAGTCCGACTCGGGATTGATAATCCGTTTTCCATCGCGTTCAATTCCCGCTACTATACTTCGAATTTTATCTCGCATCTCGGTTTCCCGTATGGTTTTACCGATAAAATACTCGTTGTTCAATTCAATTTTCTGCAGAATAATATCGTTGTCTTCAATAGAGCTCAAATTATTCGCATTCAAATAGTGCTCAAACATCGCAATCTGTTCGTCGGTACCGATTACATACACCACGTCTTTTGGAAATAATCGCTCGTGACGAGTGGGTACATTAATCGTCAACTCCCCTCTTTTGATGATGGCAATATTGATTCCCAGTGTTTCTCTCAATTTCAATTCCAGCAAGGTCCTTCCGGCCAATGCGGATTCCTGTGCAATTTCAAAGGTAGTCATGTGACCGTCCCACGGCGTTAAACTGCTCTTATTTCTAACGGCTTCCGAACGTTCACGGCTGTTTAAATTCTCGATAAAACGGCTGGCAATCTTCAGATAGAGCTGCTGTAGTTTCTTGGGAAACAAGAACATCACAACCAGTAGCGCAATCAATAATATAAAGGTAATCAGCGGAGCAAAGAACAGGTTGATAATAAAACCGATAAAGAAGGCTGCCAACAGCATTCTAAAAACCAACATTATGATAACCGGCGTTTTATACTTGCGGTCTTTTTTGATTTCATCCAGCGGTTTTTTACCCACCTTTTGCAATCCCAAAGCCCATAGAATAGGCCCCGCAATCACTATCGACAGCAAACAGAAAAACAGCTTTTCCCAAACGGTATCCGCCATGGGCTTTAAAAACTTAGAAGCCATAATGGCAATACCGATAATGATTACCGAGTGCAATACGATATGCAACACATTGGCCTGTATATACAGCTTCCAATTGCTGGTGGTTTTAATCCCCTCGGTATTGGAACTGTATTGCTCGATTCGATCCTGGAAATTCTGTGGAATTATCTTCTGCAGTGCCAGATAGGTAGGCACCGATTTTTTAATCATAAAAGGCGTGGTAAAGGTGGTAATTGCCGATACTGCCACGATAATGGGGTATAAAAAGTCGCTGATCACACCTAAGGTCATCCCCAAGGTGGCGATAATAAAGGAAAACTCCCCGATCTGCGCCAAACTCATTCCCGCTTGTACCGACTGTTTTAACGGCTGTCCCGACAACAGCGCACCTCCTGCAGTAGAAAGCGCCTTACCGACGATGGTGACCAAAGTAATTATCACAACGGGAATTGCGTATTCCTTAAGGGTATCGATATTGATCAACATCCCTACCGACACAAAGAAAACGGCGCCAAACAAGTCTTTCACCGGTTTGATAATGTGTTCAATTTGTTCTGCTTTGGTGGTTTCCGCAATAATCGACCCCATGATAAATGCCCCAAGCGCTGGAGAAAAACCCGCACTGGTAGCCAACATCACCATCATCAAGCACAAGGCCAGCGATACGATGAGCAGGGTTTCGTCATTCAATAGGGGTTTAACCTTTTTAAGAAGGGTTGGAATTAAGAAAATTCCCGCTAAAAACCACAGTATCAGGAAGAATATCAACTTTAGACTGGACTCCATTAAAGCGACACCCGAAAAATTTTGAGAAACCGAAATCGTCGCCAACAACACCATCAATAAGATTGCTACTATATCTTCGATAATCAAGGTTCCAAAGACGACTCCAGCAAACTTTTGAGTTTTGACGCCGAGTTCATCAAAGGCCCGCAAAATAATCGTCGTAGAGGACATCGAAAGCATGGCTCCCAGGAAAATACTGTCTATTTGACTCCAACCGAGAAACCAACCGACGAGATATCCGATAACAATCATGGAGACGATCTGTACTCCGGCCGTGACCGAAGCGGTACCCCCGACCTTCATCAATTTTTTAAAACTGAATTCCAGTCCCAAGCTAAACAGGAGAATAATCA
The DNA here is from genome assembly GCF_050562195.1 of Flavobacterium sp. JP2137. Lineage (GTDB taxonomy): Bacteria > Bacteroidota > Bacteroidia > Flavobacteriales > Flavobacteriaceae > Flavobacterium. The sequence goes on along the minus strand of NZ_CP191647.1, from coordinate 2,649,586 downwards.
CCCCTATTTCCGCCCATACCTCGACGTTTCCAACTTCTTTTACCGTGGGAAACAACGTAAAGTGCGGCCCGGCTAGAAAACCTGCAATCAGGTATCCCAGCACCAGGGGCTGTTTGATTTTCTTAAATATTAATATCGCGACACCTGCTGTCATTAAGATCAATCCCAAATCGCTTATCAGGGGATATAAGTGATGTGACAATTCGGTTGTTTTTTCTGCCAGTGTATTTAATTCTGCGCTCATATAATAGAAATCGAATTTTAAATGTTTGGTTAAAAATATTTGCCTTTAACAATTAAGATTTAAAAGCAAAGGAGATGTCGCCACAAAAGGGCCATCTTTTGAAAAGATTTGCCTTTTTTGCCAAAAGAAAGGGGCGGCATTTAATTTTCAAGTTGAAAAAACCAAATTTAGTAATTTATAAATTGATTTTTCACAAACAAAACTAAAAATTAAGCCACCATGCCATTAATTAGGAACTCAATAATCAAATTCGCACGCTGCGCGGCGTATAGCCCTAAGTATCGCTTAAGCCAAACAACTAATTGGCAAGGATCAGCACTTACAGACAACAGGGAATGCACTTTCTTATTTAAATCGAGAACGACCGTTTGCCCTACCCGATTCGCACACTGCAATACTGCTGCTGTTTTATCGTTAAACGAAACCCTTTAACGAGCGACTACATAAGTACAGCGCAATTAACCACTTCATTAAAAATTCAAAAATTAACCTAAACTAGTTATCGAGTTTTATTTAAGTCGTCAAAATTTCGGTTTTTCATTAAATAAACGTACTTTTAGTCTATTATAAATACACTAAAATATCGAACATGGAAAATCGAGTTATTAAAACTATGAACAGTGCAGTCAAGCATTGGTACCTTTCAGTAATTGTGGGTATACTCTTTATTTTGTTGGGCTTTTGGATTTTGCGAACTCCTTTAGAAGCTTATATTACGTTGGCGCTTTTATTCAGTATTAGTTTTTTTGTCAACGGTATTTTTGAGATTATCTTTTCGATCAGCAACCGCAAGGGACTTCAAAGTTGGGGGTGGTTTTTGACCATGGGTATCATCGATCTGCTCTTTGGATTGTGGTTGATGCGATCGCCGGAACTGTCGCTAACGGTTTTGCCTTTATTCGTCGGATTTATGATTTTATTCCGATCGGTTTCGACTATTGGATTTTCGATAGAAATCCAGGCTTATGGCTCTAAAAAATGGGGCTGGCTATTGGCCTTGGGAATCTTGGGTATAGTGTTTTCCCTAATCCTAATATGGAATCCAGTCATCGCGGGAATTACGATTGTCTTTTGGACCGCCATGGCCTTCTTAACTTATGGTATAGCCCGTATCGTGATGGGTATACGCTTTAAGGGATTAAAATCCGAAATCGACAAATTGTCTTTATAAACCTGATATATCCAAAGGGTTTTTCACTTCCGAGAAACCCTTTGGATACATTTGAACCCTGTATTTTGTCAATCCAACGCCTTGCAAAGGTCGGCAATCTTTCACAGTTGATCTGCGTCAATCGCATAAAGCACCCCCTAAAACGACTTTTGATTAGCCGCATTTACTCCTCTGTACGAGCTCCTTACCAACAGCGGGCACCCATAAATTACATCAGATACATTTCGACATTATATCTATAGTCGCTTTTCCAATGACTTGCACCTAAGCGAACAACCGTTTTTATTATCTCAGTCAAAAAAAAACACTTATTTTGTGAATACCCCTTGAAAAACCACCTTCTTTGCGATTTTTAACGAAGCTTATTCGTTTATAGAAAACAATAGGCAGCAGCCTAATTTAACACCATACCAGAAATTAATTAACAAAATCCAAAGCATCTATGCCCTCGCATTCACAGTACCACCACTAAAGCGGCCATACTTTTAATTTTTTTTAACATTTTTGGTTTAAAATTGGGGCTTGACAGAAATAAAAAAGCAATTTAATGCCCATGCGCCTTTCGTTTTTATGCAAAATTGCCCTATTTTTGAAAAAAAGCAATTGTCTTTTACACTTCTATAAAAACAACTATATGAAACGAGTACTCCTTCTCGCCTTACTTCTATTATCCATCGGAGGTATGATTGGATATCGCCTGATCCAGAACAACAAAAAGCAAGAAAAAGGTCCGAATAGCGGAAACCTAAGCCCGATAAATGTAAAAGGACTCGTGCTTACCCCGTCCGACTTCAACAATTCCATTCAACTTTCGGGTTCTATAGAGCCCAACGAGCAAGTGGATCTTAAAAGTGAAGTATCCGGTGTAGCGGAAAAGATATTGTTTCAAGAGGGCACCACGGTCTCTCAGGGGCAGACCTTATTAAAGGTCAACGACGCCGAATTACAAGCACAACTGGCACAGGCCAAAACCAAAGTATCGCTAACATCGGAAAACGAACGTCGAGCGAAACTGCTGATCGCCAAGGAAGCGATAAGTCGGGAGGAATATGACGTAGCCTTTGCCGAGCTGCGCTCTGCTCAAGCACAGGTTCAATTGGTAGCTGCTCAAATACAGAAAACCAGTATAAAAGCACCTTTTTCCGGCAAAATTGGTTTGCGATACATCTCACCGGGAACGTATATTACGCCAGCTACGCCCATTGCTACCTTGGTCAACAGCCAACAGGTAAAAATCACCTTTGCCGTACCCGAAAAATATGCGACTCAGGTAAAGGTAGGCGGTAAAATAAGCTTTTCGGTTTCGGGAAATCCCAAAGTATACGACGCGGCGATTTACGCGATTGAAACCCAAATTGAGGTTTCCAACAGAACCCTACAAGTTCGCGCCTTAGCCGACAACGCAACGGGCGAATTGATTCCCGGTTCCTTTGCCAATATCGAATTGATCCTGGACGTGGTAGAAAAAGCCTTGCTCGTGCCTACGGAAGCGATTATTCCAATCCAAAATGGAAAAAAAGTATATATAGCCCAAGGCGGTAAAGCCAAAAGTGTAGTAGTAACTACGGGAACGCGTACAAAAGACGACATCTTAATCTTAGAAGGACTCCAAGTGGGCGATACCCTATTGACTTCGGGTGTGATGTCTTTAAAAGATGAAACACCGGTAAACATCACTTTAACTACTAAAAAATAACATTTTGAGTATATCTACCTTAAGTATCAAGCGACCGGTACTGACTATAGTGATGAATATCATATTGTTGCTATTCGGTGTCATCGGTTACCACTTCTTGGGCGTTCGGGAGTTTCCGTCGATCGATGCGGCACAAGTATCGGTGCGAACCAATTATGCCGGTGCCAATCCAGACATCATCGAATCACAGATTACCGAACCTCTGGAAAAGGCGATCAACAGCATTGATGGGATTCGGAACATCACCTCTTCCAGCACTCAGGGATCGAGCAATATCACCATAGAGTTTAAGTTGGAGAAAAACCTGGAAGAAGCGGCAAACGACGTTAGGGATAAGGTTTCTCAAGCGATGCGAAGCCTGCCTCAAGACATCGATTCCCCGCCAGTGGTGTCCAAAGCCGATTCCGATGGCGAACCGATTATCACCATGACGATTCAAAGCGATACCCGCGATGCATTGGAATTGAGTGATTATGCCGAAAACGTTATTGCACAGCGTATACAAACCATTTCTGGGGTGAGTAGCGTACAGATATGGGGTCAGAAGAAATACGCGATGCGCCTATGGATCAATCCGGAAAAACTCGCGTCTTACGGCGTCACTATTTTAGATGTTAGAGCCGCTTTAAGCGGTCAGAACATCGAATTACCCACGGGTAAATTGGTCGGAGACAACACGGAATTGACCGTAAAGACCAAGGGGAATTTGAGCACTGCTGAAGACTTCAACAACATCATCATACGTTCGGACTCGGGTCGGGTAGTCAAATTGTCGGATGTGGGCAAGGCAGAACTGGGACCTGAAAACACCGAAACACAAATGACCGATGCGGGTAAACCCATGGTTGGTATGGCGATTATTCCCCAGCCGGGAACGAACTACATTGAGATTTCCGACTCTTTTTACAAGGAGTTAGACCAATTAAAAAAAGAGCTACCCGCCGATATCAGCCTTAATATCGCGATGGACAACACCCTGTTTATCAAAAATTCCGTGACCGAAGTAGCCGAAACCATTTTGATTTCCATCACTTTAGTGGTGTTGATCATCTACTTCTTTTTTAGGGATTGGGGCATTGCTTTCCGACCGCTAATCGATATTCCCATTTCGTTAATCGCCACATTCTTCATCATGTTTTTATGTGGGTTTTCCATCAACGTATTGACCTTATTAGCCATTGTTTTGGCCACGGGTTTGGTGGTCGACGATGGAATTGTCGTTACCGAGAATATCTATAAGAAAGTCGAGGAAGGCATGAGCCCAATAGAGGCGGCAATCAAGGGATCAAACGAAATATTTTTTGCGGTTATCTCGATTTCGGTCACCCTAGCCGCCGTTTTCCTCCCCGTAATTTTCTTGGAGGGTTTTGTCGGACGATTATTTCGAGAGTTTGGAGTCGTCATCGCCTCGGCTGTACTGATTTCGGCCTTTGTATCGCTTACACTCACCCCGATGTTAAACGCGTATTTGATGAAAAAAGACGTGAGTAAAAAGTCGCGTTTTTACGAATTTACCGAGCCCTTTTTTGTGCAACTCAACAGCACCTATCAAAATGGCCTAACGGCTTTTATGAAATGGAAATGGGTGAGTTTTCCCATATTGATCCTCTGCTTTGTATTGATTGCGATCTTTTATATCACCATACAAAAGGAAACCGCTCCTTACGACGACCGCAGTATGGTTTCCGTAGGAGTTACCACACCGGAAGGCTCTACGTATGAATACACCGATCGCCTGATGCAGGAATTGTCTCATTTGATTAACGACTCCATACCCGAAAAGAAAATTGCCTTGGTCATCTCCTCACCTGGATTTGGATCATCTGCGGTTAACTCGGGTAGAATACGCTTGTCTTTGGTCGAGCCGGGCGAGCGCGAGCGCTCCCAAGACGAGATTGCCAAACAATTGGGAAAATACACCAAAGCCTATCCAGAAGCGCGGGTACTGATCAATCAACAGCCTACGATTTCGGTCAACAGACGCGGTGGACTTCCGATACAATATATCATACAAGCGCCTAATTTTGAAAAATTAGAAGAGAAGATTCCCGAATTTATGAATGAGGTGGGTCAGGATCCCACTTTTTCAGTAGTCGATGTCAATTTAAAGTTCAACAAACCCGAAATCTACGTCAATATCGACCGCGATAAAGCCCAGTCGCTTGGGGTATCGATTCGCGACATAGCCGAAACCCTGCAATCGTCCCTGTCCGGTCAGCGCTTCGGTTATTTTATGATGAATGGCAAGCAATATCAAATCATCGGACAATTCGACGATTACGATCGCAGTAAGCCAATGGATTTGGTATCTACCTATGTAAAAAACAACAGCGGTCAATTGATACAACTCGACAACTTGGTCACTTTGGAAGAGCGCAGCAGTCCGCCGCAATTGTACCACAACAACCGCTATATGTCGGCAACGGTATCGGCCGGTTTGGCACCGGGCAAGAGTATCAGCGACGGAATTGAGGCGATGGATCGCGCCAAGACCAAGATACTCGACGACAGCTTTACGACCGATTTGTCGGGAGAATCTCGAGATTTTGCCGAAAGCAACTCCAATACGGCCTTTGCTTTTCTATTGGCTTTACTGCTGATTTACCTGATTTTGGCGGCGCAATTTGAAAGTTTTCTCGATCCCTTTATCATTATACTCACCGTACCTATGGCTGTGGCAGGAGCATTGTTTTCCCTGTGGTTGTTTGATCAAACCTGGAATATCTTTAGCCAGATCGGAACGATTATGCTGATCGGGCTGGTAACCAAGAACGGTATTTTAATCGTCGAATTTGCCAATCAATTGCGCGAACGCGGCATCGACAAGCATCAGGCGATTATCGAAGCCTCGGTATCTCGACTGCGCCCGATTTTAATGACGAGTTTCGCCATTGCCTTCGGAGCCTTACCCATTGCCCTTTCCCTAGGCGCGGCTTCGCAAAGCCGGGTTGGAATGGGTGTCGTTATCGTAGGGGGCACCCTGTTTTCGCTCGTGCTTACGCTCTTTGTAATTCCAGCGATTTACTCGATGTGGTCTAAAGCAAAAAAACACCGTCCCGAATTTGATAATTATTAGCAAGATGAAACAATCAGCCTCCATTATAGTCCTCTTTTTTTGGGGATCACTGTCTTTATTCGCACAAGAACCCCCTAAGCTATTGTCTTTGGAAGAGGCAATCAGCCAGACCTTAGACCATAATTTCGACATCAAACTGGCGTCCAACGACCTAAGGATTTCCGAAGCCAATGCCACCAGGGGAAATGCCGGTATGTTGCCCAACTTGGCACTGGTTGCCAACACCAACGACAATTTTACCAACACTACCCAAACGCAAAGTGACGGTTCTGTGCGCGACTTGGACAATTCAAAAAACAACTCGTTGAGCTATGGCGCCGCCTTTAACTGGACGCTTTTTGACGGGTTTAAAATGTTTGCCAAATACGACGAATTGCAGCAAAACAAAGCGCAAAGCCAAAAGGAACTGCAGATAAAAGTATTGGAAAAAGTCAACGAAATCTATACGGTATATTACGATTTGGTGCAGCAACAAAAGCTTTTTACCGCCTTGGATACCGCTGTAGTGATTTCCAAACAACGACTGGACATAGCGGAAAACCGCTATCAAATTGGGAAGGCTTCCAAATTGGAAGTGCTCAATGCCAAGGTGGATTTGAATACGGATATCACCAATTTAACCAAGCAGAAAGAATACTATTACAACACCAAGGTGCGTTTGAATCGGGCGATTTCTAGAGATGCCTTTGATCTCGACTTTGTAGTGGCTTCTGACGTGGCGATCAATTGGGACTTGCAACTGGTCGATTTGCTGTTGCAATTGGACGCGCAAAACCCCGATTTACAATTGGCAATGATCAATGCAGACATCGCACAGCTGCAGTACAAGCAACTGCGGGCCGACCGCTATCCGACCTTGCTGCTCAACTCGGGCTATACCTTTTCGGAATCGGAATCGAGTTTGGGCTTTGTCAGCAAATCCTCCGGTCGCGGTTGGAATTACGGATTCACCGCACGTTTAAACCTATTCGACGGCCGCCGTCAGGCTCAAAAGGAGAAGATTGCACGTATCGAAATGGACAACGCTCAAATTGTAATCGAAAGACAGCGCCAATACATAGAAACGGAGCTGATGATGGCTTTTCAAACCTATTCCACCAATTTGGAATTGGTTACCCTAGAAGGTAAAAACGAAGAAATCGCCAAGGAAAACCTCCAGATAACCATGGATAAATTCGAAATAGGTACCATTAGCACCATTGAATTTAGAACCGCACAATTGAACTATGTCAATGCCGTGGTGCGCAATAACAATGCGCAATACCAAGCCAAGCTCTCGGAGGTCATCCTAAAGGTATTGATCGGACAATTGGACATTTAAATCTTTATGACAGCAGCCGCAGTCGAATGCTGAAAGCGGCTGTCAATCAAAACACAGGTATCAGGGGGAGCTGCGGGTTAGGCCACTAAGCCTGTATAAGACGTATTAAAAGGCACTTGACTGGTAGGAACAACGACAAAAAGAACCGAATAGCAATTCCAAAATAGCGCCCTAGCACAACAAGGGGAACGGCTAATTTTTGTATTTTATCATTTATTTAAGGGTATAAACCCTTAAATTTGCCCTTTAATTTACACTACAAAATTTCTTTCATGTTTCATTCAAAAATTTATGCAGCGGCTTTATCGCTAGCCTTTTTAAGCAGTTGTCAAGTTTCGCAAATCAAGTCTACCCCTACTGAACAGCAGCGGGTGGTTAACGACATCGAACTGAACGGCAAGGTATATTCGGCAGTCTTTCATCAGCGAGCGGCAGAATACCAAGCCCTGTGTCAACAGGCCTTTAATGTGGCAACAACGCATTTAGATGTAATTTTACAACAACAGCACAGCAAGCCTATCGCAATCGTTACCGATATAGACGAAACCTTTTTAGACAATTCGCCTTATGCGGTAGAAATGGCCAAAAGAGGGCAGGTTTTCGACGAAAGCAGTTGGTTGGAGTGGACTTCAAAGGGTGCAGCCAAACCGCTCATGGGCAGTCAGGAATTTTTTAAGTACGCCGCTTCTAAGGGAGTGACTATTTACTATATCACCAATAGAAATCAAAACGACAAGGCCGGTACAATTGCCAATTTAAAAAAATACGATTATCCCTTGGCAGATGAGCAGCACCTTATTGTGCGCCAAACGGAATCCAGCAAGGAAACCCGCCGACTTAAAGTGAGTGAAACCCACGAAATCGTGATGTTGCTAGGCGATAATTTATCCGACTTCTCTCAAGCCTTCGACAAAAAGACCGAAGCACAACGCTTGGAAGCGGTGCGAAACAATGCGCGCGAATTCGGCAAGAAATTCATCGTCTTACCCAATGTCAATTACGGAGACTGGGAATCCGCCATCTTTGACTACAAAAGAGATTGGACCCCACAACAAAAAGACTCGATCTATCACAGTAAATTAATCGGGTTTTAAAACGCCTGATATTCCCAAAGACAAAACGGAACCCACTAGACGAGGGTTCCGTTTTGTCTTTTAGGCGATTTGCAGCAAGCTCCCCCATCGAGGGAGCGCAATTCCCATAAAGGACAAGCCAAATTCTTATGAGAAATAGCGGTATTCGATATACAGTACCGCTTGGTGATTTCCCGCTTCATCGATAAAATACAAGGTATCTTGCAAACCCTTTTCGTTGCAACTGAAATAATACTTAAAGGTGTAATCTACGGGCTTCGACTTAGGCTGCTGATTTATATAGAACATGGAGTCGCCGCAAATCACTCTCGTATTGGTGAACAACGGTTTTTGAAGCACAAAAAAGTGGGGGCCATAGTTTTTATACGTACTCTTGTGGTATTCGGTGGGCGGGTAAATCCCGTCGACGGCATCAAAATACAATTCTCGCTGGGTTCGTTCGCTTATATAAAATATTTCATCTGCCGGATAATCGATTTTTAAACGCCTTTTGAGCAAAACCCGAGGTCTCTCTTTTAATTGGGTACCCCACAACCAATGCCGTTGCAAAGTGGGAAAATCCACCTTCCTCTTCAATTGGTAATAATTAAAAAGGTGGTTGCGCTTGTTTAAATACAAACCACTTACAGCCGTAGTGGTTGTTCTAATTACATCCACGCCCTTTTTACCGTCTTTCCACACCGAATCCCGCTGCTGTTCCGTCCCGACCATTTTGAGTAGGGAATCGTTGTAATAATAACTTTGCACGCGCTTTTGCCAACCGCCTACGCTGTTCTCATAAACCCCTCTAAGCCATTCTCCTGAGGCGGTTACCTCATAGGTATCTTCGTCAAAATCCCGATAACCCAAGACCCGATTGGTTTGAGATTGTTTTACGACAAAGGACTTCACCTGGTGGGCACGCAAATAGTTTGGCAGGGCTACCACAATTTGGAAATTTTCATTCGCGTTAAACAAATCGTCAAAATCCGTGTGATAGGGGGATTCTATAAATTCGTTTAGCACCTTGTTGGGGTGGTATTCGTAATCGTATTCCACAAATACAAATTCGATTTCGTTATTGGCGTATTCCCGTTGGGCAAAAAGCGCCGCTGTGCTCGTAAAAAGCAGGATTAATATCAGATATATTTTCTCGATTCTCGTCATTTTTCTACAAACTTATTGCGCGTTATACCCGCACGAGCGCAGAGGCGGTTTACTCCTATTGAACAAGCCCATCACCTCTGCTCTTCCAATCGAAATATATACAATTTATTTGAGAAAAGTCGATGTAACAATTGGTAAAAAACGCGCGTCTACAAGTCAAAAACCCGTGACAATTGCAACCGTTTATTCAATTTCAAACACCGCTTGGATTTCCACCGCTGAATTGACCGGTATAGACGATGCGCCAACCGTGGCACGGGTGTGTTTACCGCGATTGCCAAACACCTCGATTAATAGATCGGAAGCGCTGTTCATCAAACCCGCATGTTGGGTATAACCCGCGGCGGTGTTAAAGAAACCCGTGAGTTGCACGCATTGTTTTACCCGATTCAAATCGCCCTGAGTAGCATCCTTTAAAACGGCGATGACATTGAGCATGGTTTGTCGCGTGGCTTCCTTGGCTTGGGCTACGGTCAAATCCTTTTCGATGATGCCTGGATACAGTATCTTTCCGTCTTTTAAGGCTACTTGATTGATGTATACCAGATTTCCCGTGCGCACATAGGGCACATAGCTCCCCGCCGGAGCAGGTGTATCGGGCAAAGTGATTTGGAGTTCACTTAAGCGACTTTCAATGCTGATACGCTGGGGTTTTGATGCCGAAACTGCTTTTTTCTTAGGCGATTCCACCGCCAAGGCAACCGCTACGCGTGCCAGTGCTTCGCCTTGCAATCGCGCGGCATTTAATTCGCTAGCCGTGGGACGTTCAGGGGCAGGCATTGAAGCCAAGCTCGTCGTGCCAAATACCGTATTTCCCTGAGCGGTATTTTTATCCATCCCATCCATAGCCATAATGCCCGTAGGCACCAAGATCATACCGTGTACCGCCAAGCTGCTCCAAAAGGACAAAATAGCTGCTTCATTACCCGCGCCACTACCCGCTCCCATAAAAACGGTTGCCGGTATTCCTTCAAGGGCTCTGTCGGTCCAAATTTTCACGGATTGATCTAAAAACGACCTCATGGCGCCACTCATATTGCCGAAGTGCACGGGAGATCCGAAAGCGATACCGTCATACTGGGTCAGATCGTCTATGATTGCCAGCGGTATATCGCTGTTTTTTTCGGTATTGGTCGCGGTTTCAATGCGTTTTAGAACGGCTTGCGCCCGAGGGTTTTTGTCGATGCCCTCTGCCAATGCCCGCGCCAATTTATAGGTGGTGCTCTGCTCGGAATGAAAGAGAACTAAAATTTGCTTTTTCTCTTGCGCCACACTCGTTAAACACGGAAGGATACTCAAAGCGATCAGCGCTATTTTTAACTGTTTTATCATGATTTTTTCGGTATAGTAAACTATGGGTCGAGCGCGCTAAAGGCGCAGGAAACCACTGGGGTTAAACAATGGCAAATTTCGCCAATAAAATCGATTAAACAGTCGTTGTATTGCGCCAATGTATTATCCCAATGCGACAATATCGGTATTTACAGCGAAAAAAGCGTTTGAACTAATCCGGGTAAATACCCCTTTAAAAACCCAAAAAAATCATAAAAAACGCTCTTTTATAAAAGCTTATCTTCTTTTCTAGCACTGTTTTTCCTATATTTGAATATAGGAATCACAAACTCATACGCCATGAAAACAAATCAAAAGGACCCTTTCGAACAACCGGATTTCCTGCTGGCAGAAGTGCCAATTAAAGACGGATCCCCCACGGATGACCGGCTGTGGATTTACTGCCACAAGACCTTTTCGCTGATTGAATTTATTTTAAAAGAGGAATTTAGCGAACGCAAATTTATAGGTACACAAGCGCCTTTTGTCTATGTGGATCTCGACGGTTATAAAGAAGATTGGATTGGGGTTTACGTCCAAAACAATTGCGCCTTAGTCGGTGCGGATCAAAACGACAATCTAAAAGCGGCCTGGGCCTTTCTAGAAGCTTATTTTAAATGGGAAGAAATGGAAGACGACAACAATTAGTTCGTGTCTCAATCCCTTTCCCCTTTAACTATAAATTTTTAGACTTGCAATCCCCTCCCGACTTCTGTCATATATCCGTCGACAAAAGCACGAAAAAAGCTTTGGTTTGGCATGACTCCAATTGGAAATTTGGCGATGCGCCACACCAACATCAAATGGGTCAATTAATTTACGTCGAAAGCGGTTTTCAATATCTGTACACTCCGGAGCGCAGCTATTTGATTCCGCAGCACCACTGTGCGTGGATACCAGCCAATTGCCGCCATCACAGTACTTCGCCAAAAGAGCGGGTATTTTTGAGGACCATTTTCTTTCAGGTGAACGACGAACGGGATTTTTACAAGACGCTGCAACTCTTTCCCGCACCCAACGTGCTCAGAGAGATGATTTTGTTTACCGAGCGCTATTCGTGTATACAGACCGAAGATGAAGTGGAATCCGCTTTTTTACAGGGTTTACTGCTGAGTTTACCACAAATGGTTACCACTGCGGCACCGCTTTCTGTGCCGGTGCCCCAACAGCCCAAACTGGCCGAAGTCGTTCGCACTATAGTGGAACAGCTCGACCAACCGATCAATTTTAAGGCGCTCGCCCTTCGCTACGGCTATTCGCTACGAACCTTGGAGCGCAGTTTTCAAGAGGAGCTCGGACTTACACCCAGCAGTTATTTGCAGATGATTCGCATGATTAAAGCCATGGAACTACTGACCGATGGACATCATCACATTGGCGAAGTAGCCTATAGCGTTGGTTACCAAAGCGTGCCGACTTTTAGCAAGACGTTTAAGGCGATGTTTGGAAAATCGCCCAAATTCTATGCGTATCTTCGGGCTTGACCCTCGAATCATTTGAAGTGAGCGCGCCGCGAGCAGTCCTTGGCACAAACAGCGCTTCGATTTAATCCCTTTAGCGGAAAAAAAAAGGTTAACCGATACCATTTATACAAAAACCGCTAATTTTAAGTTCATAAAGCGCCCGTACTCCGAAGTATATCCTTATTTTAGCAGTGAAATGATTGCCGTTAACTTACCGCTTTCCACTACCTATTGATGAAGGATTATTACAAAACACTCGGTATTCCCCGAACAGCTACGACGGCAGAAATAAAAAGTGCCTATCGGAAGCTATCGCTGTTGTACCATCCCGATCGCAATAATGGCGAGGACAAATTCAATGCGTTATTTTCAGAAATCAACGAGGCCTATCAGACGCTCTATTCAGCGGATAAACGCAGCAATTACGACCAGTTGTGGGCCAATAAAGGCAGTCGACCGCGTCAAGATTACCGATCGTATCAGCAAGAACAATCCTATATACAGCCCATAATCGAGCGTTTCTACGTAGACAAAATCTTTTTTAGACCGGGAGAAATCGTTACGATCACTTGGAATGTGCTCCATGCGCATACCATAGAATTGCGCCCGTTTGGCTTTGTCGAAGCCCAAGGGGTCAAAAAGATTAAAATCAACCAGTCCAACCTGCATTTAGAAATCAATTTAATCGCCTTTAACCAGGTGTCTAAGCGGTATTACAGCAGTAGAATCCTATTGGAAAACATCAATCATCCGCAATCTCAAAACTATTCCAAAAGAGCAACCACGCAATTTGACTCCAAAAACAAGTTAAAAGAGTTTTTTTCACTAGAGGGTAACCTCGATCGTTTTTCGTATTTTAAGCGGTTGTTTTTATTGTTTTTACTGTTTATCGGCTTCAATTTCCTGCTAAAATTTTACCTCGCGCCACTCGAAGGACTTATGACTTTGGTATATCTCTTCTGCTTTATAGGCACGGTGATACAGACGGCCAAACGCTTAAACGCCATTTCTTTGAGCTGGTATTTTTGCATACTCTTACTGATTCCGTATGTCAATCTCTTACTGGTCATACTGCTATTGCTCATTCCCAGCACCACAAAAAAAGAGGTTTAAAAAGGGAAGCCAAAGCAAACACAGTGAGGCCAAATTGCGAAAGCGCAGCAGCTCTTTTGCTTCGAAATTTCAGCGGTGCGCCCAAAGTTAGCGGTTGCTCCTGAACTTTTCTTCCTAACGACAGCCGATTAAATCCAAAAAAAAAACAGCAAAACCACGAATGATTTTGCTGTTTAAAAAGTTATAAACTAGTCTCTTATAACTTTTTGCTACTAACTAATTGTTGATCATTAATTTTTGAGAATGCACTTGTCCGTTGGCGTTAAACTTTAAGAAGTAAACCCCATTAGACCAGGCTTGAACATTGATCGTATTCTCACCCTTATTCAATGTTGTTGTATTTAGAACGCGTTTGCCCAATAAATCAAAAGCCTCTACCGTCACCACACCAGCTACTTGCGTATTGATAAATACCGTACCGGAATTGGCAGGATTAGGATATACAGCCAAATTGCTTGTAATCTCATTTTCAGTTACACTCATACGCTCTCCGATTCCCACGGCATACCAAGCGTCTAAAACCGCTTCGTATTCGGGAGAATTTTCTCCGTACAAGTCTTTAGCTGCACGTACAGAACCGTTATAGGCATCTAAAAAAGTAGCCTGTTTGGTCAGATAAGTCGTTAAATTTCTATAGGCGATTTTTTCGGCTTTTGCGATGCCAATACCGTTTACCGTATAGCTTTTATTCAAATCGTTGGTTCCAGAACCCCCTTCGGTCAACAGGTAAAACCAGTGATTTTGCACACCGCTATTAATATGTACACCGCCGTTGTCAAACTCCGACAGCGTACTGATCCAATAGCGTCCTTTATAGGTATCGGGGTTATTGAATAGATTTGGATTTGACATACTTCTCATAGCACCGCCTCGAAGCATAATGTTTTCACCAATGGTCCAGTTCGGATTTGAATTGACATAAAACTCTATTGCCGTACCAAAAATATCGGCAAAAGATTCGTTAAGAGCACCGGATTCCCCTTGGTAAATCAATCCCTCAGATCCGTTGTATTCCACGACTATGTGCGTAAACTCGTGTCCCGTAACATCAAGCCCTACAACAGGACCCATTTCGCGACCATCTCCACGTCCGTATACCATAAAATTATACGGTGGCGGAAAGGCGCCTGCATTGTTTGGATACCCACTTTCCGGCATTATCGTTTCTAAAATCACGGCATTGTAGTAATTTTTAATCACTCCACCGCGCGTATCATAACTGTCTCTATTGAATTTTTGGTTGTAATAATCGTAGGTTTTACCAATACCCCAATGAGCATCGACAGCCGGATTTTTTACAAAATCTGTGGTTGTACTCACGATGTCACTGAGTCCCGAAAACGAGCCACTTGGGTTCATACGAGCCGATGAAGCGTCATAGGTTTCCACATTACGCGCTTGATCTCTCAAGCGAAAACCGCCTGAAAAACTATCTGCTGTTATATTTTGTCTTCCTCTATAATGAGTCTGTCCCGTGGCGCTAACATCTGCATCGTGAATCAAGTCGACCGTATTAATCACCACGCCCGATTCTTGTGCTATATAAAGCACAGCCATCACTAAGGGTTCGAAAGAATCGATACGCACTCTTTTGGCCAATACCTTTTCTATACTTCCATCGCTATTTTCCACCTTGGCAAAAACCGCGGTAACGGGATAGTCGGCAGCTAATTCCTCAATCTTATAACGGCTTTTAGCGATATCCAATGCGCGTTCATCACTCAAGGTTTCCGCTACACTTTGATCTTTAATCACGCTGAGTTGTCCGTTGATACTTTGAACGATATTTCCCTTGGAATGGATAAAAATCATCTCTCCATCCACGGCTATTCCCTTGAAATAGTGTTGGAAATGGGTATGAGTCGTTTTTAAGTCGTCGGTATGGCTACTCACCTCTTTAAAGGTGTGATTAGCATTGAGGTCAAACGATTCATTGAGTCCATTAAGCACCTCGCTAACCGTTAGTTTATGCGATTCCAAATCCATAAAAAAGGATCCGAAATCATTGATCGTTTTAATTTTGGGTACTTTGTTCGCTGCAACTGCAAGCTGTATTTCTACAGCGGTGGGGGAAGAAGCAGGAATACTAGCTTGTGCTGGGGCTGCGACAAGTAAAAAAGACAGATATAAAATAGACCCTAACTTGTGAAGCGATAATGATTTTCTTTTCATAATGGAAACCGTAAAACAGTAGTAATTTTTGTGTTTATATTAAGCTTATATTTCAATTCCGCTTTTAAATACTATAAATCGTTTAAAAAATTTAGATAAAAAAGAACACTTTTTAATCAATTAATACAATAGCTGAATTTAACACAATAAAATTACATTTAATATTGTTATTTGAGCCTGCAATAACACTAAATAAATGTGAAAAAAAAATTAAAAAACGTTAAATTTTACGATTCAACTTTTTAAAAATCAGTAATTTGCCTGTAAATACCGCGTTGAACCTCAATAAAATACACTTCTACTTTATCAAACATTCCTGCCCCATTACCTTATATATATACCTTATTAATAAAAAATATTTTTATTATATCTCAAAAACATATAAAATATTGTAGTAAAACAAAATTGCATTTTCTAAGAAACAAGCCGAGCACGGCTCAGCATAAATTTAAGTATACGCAATCACCTAGCCTAAAAGCAATAAACAACCCTTATTTTTAAATAAAAAAACGACAATATCCTAAATTAGCTGTTATAATTATTAAATAAACACAAAAACAACAAGTTCACGCAGTATTTATAACACACTGTATTTTGGTAAAAAATAAAATAGATTGTCGTTAATTTAATTAATACCACATATTTATATCAATAATTAACTAAAAAAATAAATTATAATCAAATTTAATATGGACGTAAAATTTAATTAAAAAAATGTTAACTTTATTACAATCAATTTTTCTAATCTCGCATTAAATCCGAATTAGATATAAAAAAAACGAGTATGGCTGTGACTTCTACTACATTTAAAAAACTGGGACTACTGTTTTTTCTACCGACAGCATTGTTTGCGCAAACCGCAACGGACTCCGTGATTCCCGCACCGACAAAATACCCTCAATTTCAATTTAAAGGCCTTTTTCAAGCGCGTTATTCTTCGGGTTTTACAGAGGGTGTAGACCTCAGCGGCATGCATCATTCGGAGGGTTCGGTCACGCGAAATTCCTTTGAGGTCAAGCGAATGCGCGTACAGGTTCGAGCTAGCATTGGAGAGCGAACGGAAGTCGTAGCCTTGGTCAATTTGGCCGATTTCAAATCCGATCCCAAAAACAAGGTTTTGGAAAATGCCTATATCAAATACAGCTTTAGCAAGGCCGTCAGTTTTACTTTGGGCCAATTTCGCCCGTGGTTTGGCATTGAAGAAACCTATTCCGTCGACATCATTCGGTCTATGGATTTTTCCAATCAGTATTACGAGTTTGGCAAGATCGGTTGGACGAGTTTCCAAACCGGTGTTTCGATGAACGGTACTTTTAATACCGAATCCCTACCCATCACCTATGCCCTATCCGTGATGAATGGCAACGGCCGAAACCAAATTATGGACAGCGACAACGGCAAGCACTACTCCACGCGTATCGTTTTGGGTCTTTCCGAAAAAAACAACATCAACTTGGGCTTTAACGGCGGTATCGGTGAGGTCAACAAACGGCAGATACACGCCTACGGCTTGGATTTAACCGCAGATTACAAACTGTCGGACCGCCTAACCCTCGAAACCCAATTCGAAGCCAAGCAAGCGATTAACCAAGTCCGCTATTTTGGCATACCCGAAGCAGAGCGAACTACCGCTTTGAGTGAGTACCAGCTCCGAGGTTTCTATGTGCTGCCCAACTTGAGATACGAGATACACTATAAAAAACTCAGCGCCGTCGAATTCTCCTGCCGTTACGAATATATGGACTTGGATTACAAACTAAACTCCAATCCGCGACAAACCCTTTTGCCGATGTTGGGCTTAGAGTTTTTAAAAGACTACGGTGCTCGCATACAATTGGGGCTGCAAATCGATGTATACAAAAACCAAATCGCCAACAGCGTTCAACACAACAACAATCTTTTGGTACTGCAAGTACAAAGTCGTCTCTAATTCTCTTTAATCAAACTCATCCTCTATCCCTATGAAAGAAATCAACCTAGTTCGGGTACTCATCACCTTTTCTATAGGTCTTGTCTTGTGGTTTATTCCGCAGCCCGAAGGCGTTACCCCCGAAGCCTGGCACCTCTTTGCCATCTTTGTTTCCACCATACTCGGCATCATACTCAAGGCGGCTCCTATGGGCACGATGTGTATGATAGCAGTGGCGCTAACCGCACTGACACAGGTACTCGCACCGGGCGATGCGGCCAAATCCATCACCCTGGCCCTTCGCGGCTTCGGCGATAAAGTGATTTGGTTGATCGGTATTTCCTTTTTTATCGCCAGGGGCTTTATCAAAACCGGACTGGGCAATCGCATTGCATTTTTATTCATCCGCATATTCGGCAAGAGTTCGTTGGGACTGGCCTATGGTTTGGGCCTAGCCGATTTGTGTTTGGCTCCGGCCATTCCCAGCAATACGGCAAGAGGTGGTGGTATTATCTATCCGATTATGAAATCGATGGCGATGAGTTTTGGCTCCGAACCCGACAAACCCGATACCCATAGAAAACTGGGGTCTTTTCTGACCTTGAGCAGCTATAATGCCAACCTGATTGCCTCGTCTATGTTTTTGACGGGTACAGCCAGCAATCCGATGTGTCAGAAGTTTGCCGCCAATTTGGGCATACAGATCAGTTGGATGTCTTGGGCTATAGCCGCCGCAGTTCCGGGCTTGGCTGCTTTTTTCATCATTCCATTGGTCTTGTATAAAATATACCCACCCGAATTGAAAAAAACGGGAGACGCACCTAAAATGGCCGCTGAAAAGCTCAAGGAAATGGGACCAATTACGCGAAATGAATGGCTGATGTTATTGGCGTTCTTCGTATTGCTCTTCTTGTGGATCACCGGCGAAATGCTGTCGATAGACGCGACTACCACCGCCTTTTTCGGCCTCATCATGTTGTTGATCACCTCGGTATTGACCTGGGAAGACATCAAGGGAGAAAAAGGAGCCTGGGACACCATAGTCTGGTTTTCGGTATTGGTGATGATGGCGAGTTCCCTCAACGAATTGGGCTTTATCGAATGGTTTAGCAACCTGATCAAAGGTCAAATTGGAAGTTTGAGCTGGCAGTTGGCATTTCCCGTTATTGTTTTGGTTTACTTTTTTAGTCATTATTTCTTTGCCAGTGCCACGGCTCACGTGGCGGCGATGTACAGCGCCCTATTAGCCGTGGGTATATCCGTGGGTATACCGGGGCTATTACTGGCTTTTATGCTTGGTTTTATAGGTTCGCTATACGGTACCCTAACCCATTACGGTCACGGTCCGGCTCCGGTGTTTTTTGGAAGCGGTTATGTCGATCTCAAAAACTGGTGGCTTCGCGGCTTGGAAACAGGGCTTATTCTATTGATTATTTATATGGCTTTAGGAGGTCTTTGGATGAAAGTTATCGGATATTATTAATTATAAAAAAACGCTCGCTATGCAAACGCTCACCCGAAAAATTATCATGTGCTGTACCGGTTTATTTCTGTGTTTCTTTTTGGTGATACACCTCTTGGGGAACCTACAGTTATTTCTACCCGCTGAACAAGCGCATTTGCAATTCAATGCGTATTCGCATTTTCTATCGGGCAATCCCCTGATTAAGGTGGTTTCCTACGGTCTGTATGCGTCGATAATCGCCCATGCGGTCTACGCGTTGGTATTGACCCTAAAAAACAAACAGGCCGGCGGTAGCTATCAAAAGGATCAGCGCGGCCGATCGAGCAAGTGGTACAGTCGCAATATGGGTATACTCGGCACTTTAATCCTGATTTTCTTGATCATTCACTTTAAAAATTTTTGGTACGAGTACAAATTCGGTAGCCTACCCCTCGACGCCAACGGCAATAGAGACCTCTATCAACTCGTTATCGAGATCTATCGAGTATGGTGGTATGTTGTCCTCTACGTCTTATCGATGATCGCCTTGGGATACCACCTGTTGCACGGTTTTTTTAGCGCGGTGCGCACCCTTGGGCTATTCCATCCCAAATACGTAAAGGCCGTGCGCTATTTTGGAGTAATCTACTCCGTGGCCATCAGTATGGGGTTTGCCCTGATTCCGATTTACATCTATTTTATTCAATCTTAAAACCGCAGGTTTATGCAATTAGACGCCAAAATTCCCGCAGGTCCTTTAGAGGAGAAGTGGGCCAATTATAAAAAAAACGCCCGATTGGTCAACCCGGCCAACCGCAAAAAGATAGATATTATTGTAGTGGGTACCGGTTTGGCAGGAAGCTCTGTAGCAGCCTCACTAGGCGAAATGGGCTACCGGGTACAATCCTTTTGCTTTCAGGACAGTGCTCGTCGCGCCCATTCCGTAGCGGCTCAAGGAGGTGTAAACGCGGCCAAGAACTACAAAAACGACGGAGATAGTGTTTATCGCATGTTTGTAGACACCTTAAAAGGCGGTGATTTTAGATCGCGAGAGGCCAATGTCTATCGCATGGCCGAGTGCTCGTTAAACCTGATTGACCAAGCCGTAGCCCAAGGCGTTCCCTTTGGTCGAGAATACGGAGGCTATCTCAACAACCGCTCCTTTGGCGGCGTACAAGTGAGTCGCACGTTTTACTCCAGGGGACAAACCGGACAGCAACTGCTACTCGGTGCCTACCAAGCCCTGATGCGACAGGTCAGCAAAAAGACCGTGGAACTACACACCCGTCACGAAATGCTCGACCTGGTGGTTATCGACGGCAAGGCACGTGGAATTATAGCGCGAAACTTAGATACGGGCAAGGTGGAACGCCATGCCGCCCACGCCGTGGTTTTAGCCACTGGCGGTTTTGGTAAAATTTACTATTTATCCACCTTGGCCATGGGATGCAACGGTTCGGCCATCTGGCGTGCGCATAAGAAAGGCGCCCTGATGGCTTGTCCGAGTTGGACGCAGATCCATCCGACTTCGTTACCGCAATCCGGCGATTACCAGTCCAAACTGACTTTGATGTCTGAATCGCTGCGCAACGACGGACGCATTTGGGTGCCGCTGCAAGAAAACGAACAGCGCAGTGCCCACGAAATACCCGAAGACCAACGCGATTACTATTTGGAAAGAAGGTATCCCGCCTTTGGCAATCTGGCTCCGCGCGACATTTCGTCCCGAGCGGCCAAGGAGCGCATCGATGCCGGATTCGGTATTGGCGCATTAAAAAATGCGGTATACCTCGATTTTTCCAAAGCCATACGGGAACAAGGTGCCGATAAAATCAAAGAGAAATACGGCAACCTATTCGATATGTACCGCAAAATCACGGGTATAGACGCTTATAAAGAGCCGATGATGATTTCTCCGGCAGCCCATTTTTCCATGGGCGGCCTGTGGGTCGACTACGAATTGATGACTACCATACCGGGTTTATTTGCCCTGGGAGAGGCCAATTTTGCCGATCACGGAGCCAACAGACTGGGAGCCAACTCCCTTTTGCAAGCCTGTGTAGACGGTTACTTTATCGCGCCCTATACCTTGGCCAATTACCTGTCGGCGGAGATTCATACCGGAAAAATCCCTACCGATCATCCCGCCTTTGAACAGGCTGAACAAGCGGTAAAGGACCAACTTGAACGCTTTGTCAATGCTACCGGCAGTCAAACCGTGGACTACTACCACAAAGCACTTGGCAAAATCCTCTACGACTACTGCGGGCTGTCGCGAAACGAAAACGGGTTAAAATCGGCCATCACACAAATTCAAGTCTTGCGCGAGGAGTTTTACCAAAACGTTTCCATACCCGGAGAAGTGTCTTCGATGAACAACGAATTGGAAAAAGCCGGACGCGTAGCCGACTACCTCGAAATTGGCGAATTGATGTGTTATGATGCCCTGACGAGAAACGAATCTTGTGGCGCTCACTTTAGAGAGGAATACCAAACGCCAGATGGGGAAGCAATGAGAAACGACGCCGACTTTCAGTTTATCTCTGCTTGGGGATGGACCGGTCTAGGAAACACCCCCGAACTCCACCGCGAACCGCTGGTTTTTGAATACGTCAACCCCATAGTGAGAAGTTATAAATAATTGAAGTAAACGCTCTTAAACACTGCGCTTTATCCAAACGATTTAGCAGAGGGCTTTAAGACCTAAAAAATAGCTACAGATGAAACTAAATTTAAAAATTTGGAGACAAAAAGACCAGGAATCAACCGGAAAACTCGTCGATTATCCCTTGGAGGGCATCAATCCGCACATGTCGTTTTTGGAGATGCTGGACACGCTAAACGAGCAGCTGATTCGCCAACGCGAATCGCCGGTTGAATTTGACCACGACTGTCGGGAAGGCATCTGTGGACAATGTGGCGTAATGATTAATGGACTGGCACACGGTCCTTTAAAAAACACCACGACTTGCCAATTGCACTTACGCGAGTTTAAAGATGGGGAGACCATCGTCATCGAGCCGTTTCGCTCGGGCGCCTTTCCGGTGAAACGCGACCTCAAAGTAGATCGCGCTGCCTTTGACCGCATTATCGCTTCCGGGGGTTATGTCGGGATCAATACCGGACAAGCTCCAGACGCGCATAGTCTACCCATCACGCATATCGCGGCCGAGGCGGCTTTTGACTCGGCAGCTTGCATCGGTTGTGGCGCTTGTGTAGCCACTTGTAAAAACGGCAGTGCAGCGCTTTTTACCGCAGCAAAGATCACTCACTTGGTCAAGCTGCCACAAGGCAGAGAAGAGCGCAGTGAACGGGTGTTGAGCATGGTGGCACAGATGGATCAGGAAACCTTTGGCCATTGCTCCAATACCGAGGCCTGTGAGGTCGAATGCCCACAGGGGATATCCGTACTCAATATCGCCCAAATGAACTACGAATACAACCGCGCAAAAACGCTCAAAAAATAAGCAGCTCATAAACAGTCGTCAAATGAGCCACAACCGCAGAGCCAAGTCCAACAGTATCCCATTTCCGAATGGGAGCAGTTGGAACAGCGCATCTATGCGACTGAGGCTTTAACAATTGGAACTAAAAATTAAAACATCCTTGCAAAAACATTAAATTATTTTAACAGCCAAAGGCCGAAATAATCCATAAATTACGCTTGATTAATAACTAAATACGGATTTAAATATGGAAAAAAGGACTATTACGGCAGCTGTTGTTCGAGAAAAAGGAGGTTTATTTCAATTAGAAGAAGTACAGTTAGAAGCCCCAAGGGCTACCGAAGTACTGGTAAAAATGGTCGCCACGGGGACCTGCCATACCGATATGGTGGCTCGAGATGCTATTATGGGGCCTGAGTTCCCGTCGATACTCGGCCATGAAGGATCGGGAATCGTCGAAGCGGTAGGCTCGGGAGTGACCAAAGTAAAAAAAGGAGACCACGTGGTACTGACTTTTGGCTACTGCGGCAACTGCATCAATTGTAAAAAGGGATTACCGGCCTATTGCGAAGAATTTATGGCTCTCAACTTCCAAGGATGTCGACTAGACGGTTCGCACAGCCATTCCAAAGGCGCGGAAACCATCAACGGCCACTTCTTTTCGCAATCGTCTTTTGCCACCTATTCCCTGGCTACGGAAAACAACGTCGTCAAGGTACCCAAAGAGGTGGATTTAGAATTGCTAGGCCCATTGGGCTGCGGCATACAAACCGGTGCCGGTGCCATTATCAATGCGCTTCGCGTCAATCCGGGTAGCGCTATAGCCATATCGGGTATAGGCGCGGTGGGACTTGCAGCGCTATTGGCTGCCAAAGCCAGCGGAGCAACGACCATAGTAGCGATAGACATCAATGAAGAACGCCTGAAATTTTCCAAAGAATTAGGGGCTACTCATACGATCAACACCAAAAACAGCGACCTTGCCCAAGAGCTCTTAAAGATTGAAACTAAGGGATTCCACTTCGCCTTTGACACCACGGGCAGAAATGAGGTGATTAACGGCTTATTGCAAAGCTTATACCCACACGGAGTCTGCGGACTGGTGGGCGTTGCAACCAAACCCCTGCAAATCGATATGAATTACTTTGTCGGTAAGGGACTGCAAATTAAAGGCATCGTGGAAGGCGATAGCGTTCCAGACGAATTTATACTCCAACTGATACAACTGTACCAACAGGGTCTATTTCCCTTTGACCAACTGATTAAAAAATATCCGTTTAGCGAAATCAACCAAGCCATAGCAGATTCTGAAAGCGGAAAAACCATTAAACCCGTGATTCAAATCAACAACTATTAGAAGGCATTTATCCTGTTTTTCTATTCGCAAGAGGCCGTTCCAGCATAAAGTGGGAACGGCCTCTTTACTTAATCCATGGCTATTAATCAGAAAAAAAACGATATCCTAAGCCAATTAACACGCCTAAAATACCGTTTTTTTGGGGTTTTACCCCTGTTTCACCCCTTACAAAATATTAAATTAATACTTAAATAAAGCGTATTTAATGCACACTTATGCCATCAATTACAACATCGAATTTGGACACACATAAGCAGTTTTCTTTAGTTGCGTCACTTCTTTGATTTCGGTGTACCCGCCCATCACGTCGGTGATTCTTAAAAACCCGTGTTTCTTTAACAAAGAAGCGGCAATCATGCTGCGGTAGCCCCCGGCACAATAAATGAGGTAAGTAGCCTCTTTGGACAAATTCTTTAAGTGATCTTCTAAGGTGTTTAGGGGAATCGAGCTCGAAAACATCAGGTGTTCCGACTCGTATTCGCTGTGCTTTCTCACGTCCAACAAAACCACATCGGAATACAGTATTTTCGCATCAAATTCCATGGGATTGATTCGATCGATGGTTTCACCCTGTAGTCCAGCGGCCTTCCACGCTTCAAAACCGTTTTCCAAATAACCGATGGTGTGGTCATACCCCACTCGCGATAAGCGCACCATCGATTCTTCCTCCTTGCCCACTTCGGTAACCAATACTATTTTTTGTCTGATGTCTCTAATGGTTTCTCCCACCCATCCGGCAAAGCCGCCGTTTAAACCGATGTTGATACTGTTGGGAACGTGACCTCTTGCAAAAACGGCCGCATCGCGCGTATCGAGTATCAATACCTCCGGCAAATCGCTTTGCTTTTTAAATTCGAATACACTCATCGGATTTTTGGCCTTTTCGAGTACCTGATCCAATGATTCGTATCCCTGTATGTTCATCATTACATTTTTGGGAAAGTACTGAGGCGGTGTGGTCAATCCCTGTAACAACTCATCGACAAACTCTTCCTCGCTCATGTTTTCGCGCAGGGCGTAATTGGTTTTTTTCTGGTTGCCCAAGGTATCGGTCGTTTCCTTACTCATGTTTTTACCGCAAGCACTGCCCGCGCCGTGATTGGGATAAACGATGATGTGATCGGGCAAGGGCATAATTTTATCGCGCAGGGAGTGATACAACTTTTTGGCCAAGATTTCTTCGGTTAAGTCCGAGTTGACGTATTGTACCAGATCTGGTCGTCCTACATCGCCGATAAACAAGGTATCACCGGTTATTATGCCCTGTTCTACCCCCTGTTCATCCAAGATGAGGTAGGTCACACTCTCCAGGGTATGTCCGGGCGTATGCAATACCTGAATCTGTATTTTACCCAGTGAAAAAATCTCCTCATCCGCAGCGACCGTCGCTTTGTACTCGGGTTGGGCCGTAGGTCCGAAAACGATCTCTGCCCCGGTTTTCGCCATCAAATCCAGATGACCACTAACAAAGTCCGCGTGAAAATGAGTTTCAAACACGTATTTGATTTGGGCTTGGTCTTTATTCGCGCGGTTGACATAGGTTTGTACATCGCGCAAGGGGTCGAAAATAGCAGCTTCTCCATCGCTTTCGACATAATAAGCTGCATGTGCAATACATCCGGTATAAATTTGTTCTATTTTCATGGCTTTCTAATTTTTAAGGCTATTTACTCGCATTGCCTCTGCTTTTGGCAACGCCTAAAATTACCGCTTTTCAACAGTCTTAAAAATGATAACTATCATATTACAAGCCCCATACAATAAATGTCACCGCCATACCGACCTTCGGTTTGTTACTAGGGAAACAACGGGAATAGAACAGACCTAAAAAATTCCGCATTTAGCTCCCGTATCTAAGAGACAAACCTTAATTTTGCAACTTCCAATTATTCACCTGACTCCTCACTATGCTTATAGAAGCTTCTGCTCCACGAAAAAAACTGGCTACGATATTGGCCTTCATGCTCATTCCCCTATCCGGTATGGTTACGGACATCTATTTGCCGTCGTTTCCCGCCATGGCTAGAGACTTGGGACTGCTGGAGAAAAACATACAATTGACGCTTTCGTGTTTTTTGTTGAGTTACGGTATTGGTCAATTGTTTATCGGCAGCTTGCTCGACAGTATCGGTCGTTACAAACCCAGTTTGATTGCCCTGATTATCCTGGTGGTTTCCAGTTTGTCCATCGGCGTGTCGCGCGATTTGTTCGTCATTTGTTTTTTACGGGTGATTCAGGGGTTTTCCATCGCTGCCATAGTGGTGTCCAAGCGGGCGTTCTTTGTGGATTTGTACAGTGGTGATCGCTTGAAATACTATTTGAGCTATTTTACCATTGCCTGGTCCTGCGGCCCTATAGTCGCGCCTTTTTTAGGGGGCTATCTCGAAAAACACTTTGGATGGCAATCGAATTTTTATTTTTTAGCGCTCTATGCCTTGTTGATGTTTGTACTGGAACTGCTGTATAGCGGCGAGACCTTGGCCGCTAAAAAACCTTTTAAGGGATTGGAAGTACTACAGGTGTACCAAATGATGCTCAAATCGGGCAATTTTGTCTTGGGCATCCTCATATTGGGATTGAGTTATTCGATCGTCATGGTATTCAGTATGGCTGGTCCGTTTATCATCGAGCACAGCTTTCACTTTACCGCGGTCACCATTGGTTATTGCGCCTTGGTCTTGGGCCTGTCGTGGATGATTGGTGGACTGATTGGCAAGCGAGCCATACATTGGAATTTTAAAGCCAAGGTGATCGGATTTGCCCTTTTTCAACTGCTGCTCATCGCGCTATTACTCCTAGTTGGTCAGTTTTACCAAAACCTGTGGGTATTGATGTTTTTTGCCTTTGCCATTCACATCTGCTCGGGTTTTATCTTTAATGTGTACTTTACCCGTAGCATGATTGCCTTTCCCAACAATGCGGGAATCGCAGGGGGTTTACTAGGCGGATTGATCTACGTGCTCACCTCTGTACTGAGCTATGTCGTTTCCTCTACCGGTTCGCTGCAAACTCAAAACGACATCGCATGGCGGTATTTATCGATTTCCCTCTTGCTGTTGGCCGTCATCCTAATTTGGATTAAGATTCGCAAAAACAATTCTTAAGCAGCTTACCCGCTTTTTGACTGTGATTTTGCACCAATAGCACGACTACCATAGCGTAATGCCCCCTCAAAAAGAGAGGTCTTTAGGCCGTGTTGCCTTTGGTTTATATTGATTTTAACACTTAATTCATGACGGTTCTCCAAATATTTGGTACTTTTATAGCTAGTAAGTTCTTTGATTATTATCTCATCAACCGGAATAGGTTTTGCCCAACGGCAAATTAATAGGGAATCGTGTTAAAATCACGAACTGTCGCGCAACTGTAAGTAACCCACCAAAGTTTTTGCCCTTTACATCCACTGTACTAATACGGGAAGGATGGCAAAAATGTTATAAGTCAGGATACCTGCCTCTTCCGCATTGACTGTGCTTTCGCGGTTTGAAGCATATTGTCTGCTGGTTTTCGATTTGCAAAAAGACGCCCCATTCTCTAGTACTCCGGGAAAGTCGCGTTTTGTCGGCTATACCCTCGAAATCCCTTTCAATCTCCTTTATTCACTTTGGCCAATCGAGCTATCGTCAAGCGCTTTAATTTCCATTTTAAATGCTGTTTATGTCTGCTATTTCACTGTG
The DNA here is from genome assembly GCF_050562195.1 of Flavobacterium sp. JP2137. Lineage (GTDB taxonomy): Bacteria > Bacteroidota > Bacteroidia > Flavobacteriales > Flavobacteriaceae > Flavobacterium. Next base: position 2,621,925 of record NZ_CP191647.1, on the reverse strand, counting down.
TACGACCACAAAAATCCCCTTGACCGATGTTAGGCACTGCTGCTGGCGCCTTGATGAATCTGTTCGTACGCGGTATATACTGCCGCACCCTTTGCTTACACCCTAATGCGGAAAACGTCTTTCGATAATCGAAACGCCCTATTTTAATCCAATTATTAACCGTTTCCATCACAGCGGGAACTTAAAACTATAAAAATGTCTGAACCCATACTTACCGAACGTCGCAATGGCGTCGGTATATTGACCTTAAATGCGGAAAAAACGCTAAATGCCCTATCGCTTGCTATGGTAGCCGGCTTGTATAAAACTTTGAGAGCATGGCAAAGCGACCCGACAATTCACGCGGTATTTTTGCAGGGAGCGGGTGAAAAAGCCTTTTGTGCCGGTGGCGATGTGGTGCGTTTATACGAAGCAATACAAACACAAAACGCAGAGAACGACCACGTACCCGCCCCTGCTTGTGTACAATTTTTTATAGAGGAGTATCGACTGGATTATCTGATTCACCGATACGACAAACCGATTATAGTGTGGGCAGACGGTATAGTGATGGGAGGCGGCATGGGATTGCTGGCTGGCGCTTCACACCGCATAGTGACGGAAAAGAGCAAGTTGGCCATGCCCGAGGTCACCATCGGTCTGTATCCCGACGTGGGCGGCACTTGGTTTCTCAATAAAATGCCGGGTTCCTGGGGACTGTACACCGGTTTAACAGCCACGCGACTTAACGGGGCAGATGCCCGCTACCTCGGCCTTGCCGACTTCCACCTCGACAGCAGCCTAAAAAGCGATTTGTGGCAGCAGTTAGACCGTTTGGACTGGGATAAAAACGCAAAGGATGCCCATTCGGCGATTACCGCTATACTCCAGGTCTTAAACACAGCGCAATTGCCCGAGTCTCCCTGCCAACAGCACCAAGGGTTTATCGAGAAATTTGACGATGTAACATCCATCGACGAATTTCAAAAGCTGTTGCTGGCTGCAGACGCGATCGATCCTTGGATACAGGCGGCTAAAAAGAGTTTTGAAGGCGGGTCGCCCAGTTCACGCGCCATCATATACGAACAACTGCGTCGCGGCAAACAGTGGAGTTTGGAAGAGGTTTTTCAGGCAGAGCTCAACCTGTCGGTGCAATGCAGTCTGCATCCCGACTTTGCGGAAGGGGTTCGCGCCTTATTAGTCGACAAGGACCACAGTCCGAAATGGCAACCATCCACACTTGATGCCGTAACCCCTGCTTGGGTTTCGGGTTATTTCACCCCCTATTGGCAGCCGGAAGACCACCCCTTTCACCAACTCAAAAACCTTTAAGCCACAGCGCTTAAGACAACCGAACATCAAGTAAAACACCAAGGTAAAAAAAACGCCCAAAGCATTAAAAAACGACCCCGATTACAGATGACTATAGAAGAACAAATCGACCAATCCGAAACCCATATTTTTAAGGTGGTTTTTCCCAACACCACCAACCACCACAACACCATGTTTGGCGGTCAAGTACTTTTGATGATGACCGAAACGGCCTTTATGACCGCCACCCGTTTTAGCCGTAAATCCTTTGTCGTGGTGAGCAGTGATCGCATCGATTTTAGGAAACCCATTCCAGCCGGTACCCTGGTCGAATTGATCGGCCGGGTGGAACAGCTCGGAACGACCAGTATTCGAATTGCGGTAAAAGTCTATTTGGAAAAGATGAATGAAGCCGGTCGAGAAGAAGTGGTACAGGGCAAATTTACCTTGGTCGCCTTAGATTCCGACGGCAAACCGATTAAAATACTAAACTAGCGGTAATTTTAAAAACCACCGCCGTTGCATAAAAAGGGGCATCTCTATTTTTTATTGAGTAACTTTGCGCTTTAAACTAGCCTTATGGACGACGAATTAAAAAACCCCTTACACGGAAAAACTTTGGTTTTTATACTGGAATACTTAGTAAACTATTACGAGGGATTTGAAGGATTGAGCAAGGAGGTCAACATCAATTGCTTTAAAAAGGATGCGAGCATCAACTCCTCCTTAAAATTCTTGCGCAAAATGCCCTGGGCACGTACCGAAGTTGAAAATTTATTCGTTAAAATTTATACCTACGAACTCAAAAAGCAGGCGAAAACACAACAATAGAACAGCCGCAATCACTCAAAAACCCGATGTCATCAACGAATCGGGTTTTTGAGTGATTTACAAGGGTTTAGCGGGTCTTTAACCAACCGGTGATGCTGTAGCGTTGCTGCTTTACCCGTTTGACTTCGTGTTCGATGGTTTTGCTGTCAAAAATCGCCATACGCCCAGCTAGGGGTTGGATTTTCAATTCGGACTCCACGCCGTTTTCAGCTGCTAAAAACAAGGCCAATTCCCCGCCATAATCCGCCTGCCAGTTTTCGTCGTTTAAATAAAAAACCAGCGACAAGGTTCTGCGGTCGTCATTTTGAAAAACGTCTAAATGGCGTTGATAAAACGTCCCCTCGGGGTATCGGGCATAGTGAAATTCGCTTTCGCAAATACCCAAATAGCAAGTGCGGTTTAAATAGTCGATCAAGTGGTGGATTTTATCGAAAAACAGCTGTTCTACCTGATCGGCCTCCCCCTCATCCATCCACAGTATAAAATCGCCACGTACTTCTTTGGCAATTTGCTCGTTAAAACTCTTGCCAATAGCGGCCTTTTTAAAGTTTTCCCGCTCTTGTTTTAGCAAGAGGTGGTTGCGGAGAATCCGCACCTCTGCCTCCGAAAAAAAGCAATCGGAAATTGCATATTTGCGTTTGACTAAATCGTCAATTATTAACTCGTAAACTGGATTTAAATCAAATCCTACCATATATACCTATAAAAAACATACGCAAATATAGTTTTTAGTAAAAAAAAACAATACGATAGAAAGCTTTTTTTTCGGTATAAAATGTTAAATTTTATCCAAGGGTTTACGACTGTTAAATCACTGTGTGATTGTGTGTTTTTTACGGTTTATCGCCCCAATATTCTTTGAAATCAACCCAAAAAAACAAATCGACCTACGCGTTCTAATCAATACATAGCAGCGCCTTCGATTCACTGCCTTTGCTCCCGGCTGCTTTGTCACTTAAAACGCCACCAAATTTCGCCTAGAGCTTGCACATTCAATCCCAAAACCGCAATTAGTCGCGCTTTTGTACCGTGGATCTGTACGACAGATAAACCAACAATAGAGCGATACCACTCCAAAGCAACATTTGACTTGTCGCCATATTCCAATTGCCTATCTTCCAGCTCCACAATCCAAAAAAAGTTCCCACTGCCGCACCGATAAAATAGGTGGTCATATAGATGGTATTGAGTCGGCTGTGCGCTTGTTCGTCCAAGGCGTATATCCGCGTAAAATTGATGATTTGAGTAGCCTGTACACCGATATCGAGGAAGAAAATACTCCCGATTAAAGCGATAATTGAATACGGAAAGAGCTTGATTAACACGATGCTTCCCAGCAGTAGAGACACCGTAATAAACAGTCCTTTAAACACCTTGCCCTTATCGGCAATCCTGCCGAAGACCGGGGCAACCAAGGCACCGCCAATCGCAATTAACCCAAACAGACCTATGGTCGCTGTCGAATAGTTTAAGGGTTCGCTACTCAGGTGAAAAGTCAGCGTGGTCCAGAACGAGCAAAACACCCCAAAGGTAAACGAACCGAGCAAGGCCGCTTGGCGCAAGGTTTTATACTGTTTGACCAACCGCAGTGTCGATTGCAACAAACGCCCATAACTGCCGCTAAACTTGCTGGGGATTTCCGGTAAAAATCGATGCAACAACAGCATGACAAGCAACACCATAGCCGCCGAAATAGCAAAGACCAGCCGCCAACCCAAATAAGTGGTTATCAGTCCGCTGAGCACGCGAGCACCCAAGATACCGATCAGGATTCCACTGAATACCTTGCCCACATTTTTACCGCGATTTTCCTTGCCCAAGGTCGCCGCCATCGGTAGAATAATCTGTGCTGGTGAGGAGAATAGCCCGACAAAGAAGCTTAAGATCAAAATTTGAGTGGCGTTTTGCGCACAGGACGTCAGTCCCAAAACCACGACTAGGGCCATACAGAGTCCCACTATCAGCTTTTTACGATTGACCTTGTCGCCCAAAGGCAATAAAAAGAACATCCCCAAGCCATATCCCAATTGTGCCAACATCGAAATTTTACCAATCAAACTCTCCGCAGTATTCAAGGACTTGCCAATTTCATTTAAGATCGGCTGGTTGTAGTATACGTTGGCCACAATGACCCCTGCAGCCAATGCCATAATCGGAATAATCACCTTGGACTGCTGTTGTGTTAGATCGGTTTGCATAAAAAAATATTTGCTGCAAAACTACTTCGACAACAGCCTAAAAAATGGTAATTTTACGCCAGATAATTGTAAAAAACACCCATGAAACGTTTTATTCAATTTACTCCGCTATTCATCCGGCATTTCCAGACCTGCGAATGGCCGTTTCCCATGCACAACCACAACCACCTCGAACTGATGTTTATCCATCGCGGTCGCGGTCTGCACTGCTTAAATGGCATACCTACACCCTATAGCGGTAAGTGCTTGTTCTTTTTAGCGCCCAACGATGCACATGCATTCGACATCGAGCGCGAAACGGAATTTAGCGTACTCAAATTCTCTTATGAATACTTAACCGTACCCGATCAGAAGAACAGCGCCCATACTTGGAATTTGCTTATTGATGAACTCCTCGTGGCCAAGCAAAATCTGTGGCCGTTTGCCCTGTCCAATAGCGCCCTGTTGAAGATGGAGCTCTTATTTCAAATGATCGTACAAGAGTGGAAGGAAAATGACGGGAAGCCGACAGCCGTGATGTTACCATTAATACAGGCCGTATTGCTGTTACTCAAAAGCAACTGTTCACTGCCGTCGGCTGGGCCATTTAGTGCCGAAGCCCCGCTATTCCTAAGGGTAGTCCGTCATATACACCAGTACATACAACAACCTGAAAAGCTTAGTATCGAATATCTAACGCAGCATTTCAACAGCTCTTCCAGTCATTTGAGTCGACTGTTTAAAGCAGCGATGGGGCTTTCGATCAAGCGCTATATCGATACCTACAAATATCAAATTCTAGCCCATCGACTGCAACACAGTCGAGAACTTCTCAAAGACATCAGCGCGGCATTTGGCTTTACCGACCTCAGCCACTTTAATAAATTTATAAAACTGCAATCCCGAGGTTTAAGTCCTAAAGAACTGCGGCGGTCGGCGCGAGAGATTCACAGGCCCACCTTTCCCTCTGCCCAATAGGGCTTGGCGTATATGTTTTTGCTCGGTACTTTGGCGGCGCGCAAAATCTTGTACAACTTCGCAATCGTCTGCGCATTTCCACTAAGCAGGTAATCGGTGACCGAAGCCGCCGGGTTGTTTTGAACGAACTCTTGCAGCCAAAACTCCAATACAGCGCCGCGTTGTCCTGCTATCGCTTGTAAAACCAGGGCCTCTAAACCAACGGTTTTCGCCCACATCAGAGCGTCAAACTCCATTTCCAATACACAGGTTTTCTGAGCGTTTGACCCGATGACCTCCTTCATTCCTTTAAAGGCACTAAGCGTGGTTTCGTCACCCAGCATCACCACGGAATGCGAGCGACTTGGCAAAACAAACTTCCCGCCAGGTCCAATGAGATTCAGCGCACTGCCTACCGTCAGCGCATCGGCCCAAAGACTCCCCGGGCCCTGGCCGTGCAAGTAGAAAAGCACATCGGCATAGCCCTGCTCCACGTTCCAGCAACAGGGTGTATAATGTCGGTATTCCGTATCGGAAACTCGAAATTCCACTTCTTGTGCGGCCTGCCAAGGTATGGAGCACAAGGCTTCTCCTTGAAAGCGAATCCGCTTAAAATTTTTAGCATAGTATTCCACCTCAGCGACTGTGACGGCTTTATACGATTGCTTAAAGGTCCTTTCGGACAAATCACCCAACCATTTTGGCATTTTCGGCATTATTTCTAAGTTTTAAAGATTATTTATTGATTCGCATCAGCTGTTGGATACAGAAAACGAGCCCCAGGGTGAGTGCACTAAACCATACAACCAACAACCACAAGCTGCTCCAGGGCTGAGAGGCATAGGGAATAAAACACCAACACCAGTAAATCAACACCCATTGTATCACATAGATCGCGGTAACATTTTTGCTGCAGTACGCAAAAAAATCGCGCAGTGCACCAGGCGTGTATTTTGAAACGCGATGATATAGCGACAGGCTCAACAGCAATTGTCCCATATACATAATCAGCGCACCGGTTCCGCGGTGGTAGTAATCGGAACCGAAATAAAATTCGAAATCGTTCAGAATCAAGCCCAGTCCCAACAGTATCATCCCCATACCGGCTATGGCCAAATACAAGGGCCAATGCTCGGGTAAATTCGCTTGTTTTTTAATAAAATCACCCACAGCCATACCCGATATAGCAAAGCCCAACCACGGCAATAGTGCAAAGTAAACGCGCTGGCTTTTGCCGTACAACAGCTGTAAAAAATAGTTATCGGGGCTCACTCCTTCCCGATATAGATAGGGCGCTCCTACAAAGAAGAGGAGAGTGACCAGCATTCCAACCCCAATAAGCTTATCGACATAACGGTGTAGGAAGGCACAAATCACATAGGCAATTGCCGCAAATTGCAAGATATCGGCTATGCCGAGAAAACTCCATAAGCCCGTGGCATTGTCGGTGAGTCCCATATCGGCAAACAGGGATACTGGCAGGGTTTTAAACCATTTGGCCGTAGGGTAAAACTTCAAAAAATTGAGGACATAACCTCCGACGAACAAGAGCAGTCCCCGCATCCCGATTTGATAAGCGGTCTTTTTCGATGCGAGCACCACAGACAAGCCCATGGCAAATATAAAAGCAGGGGCCCCAATTCCCTCTGCCACAAAAGCGAGCCCCAGGCTAAAATCGGAATAAATAGCTGCTGGGGTTCCATACATGATTACCACATGAGCCAATATCATAAAAAATATAGCCAGGGTTTTCATCATATCCACAGCGATAAGACGGGCTTGGTGTGGGGTGTTCGAACTGACATTCATAGTTTAATTCTTTAGTAGGCCGTGCAGCCATAAAATTAGTTAGCGCACAGTCTGGCATCAGCAGTGCGGCTGTTTGCCTTGGTGCATATCCCTATCGTCGGGGATGCCAAAGTGCTGAAATGTTATTTTTTTCTCCAATTTAAAATGCTCTTCTTGCAGTATATCATTTAGAATAATCGCATTGCGATAGGGTCCCATACTCAAATCTGCCGTCAAAATACCGTGCGATTCCAATTCGGCATTCAGTACATAGACCTCTTTGCCATTTACATCTATCGCATAATGCGCATCCACGACTAGCTTACCGCTTTCCTGCCGACGAAGGCGATTGTTGATGTTTGTCAACAGGGCGGACTCTTGGTGTTTATATCCGGTGGCCAAGATGACATAGTCCGATTTTAGCTCGTAGTTGCGCTCCTGTAAAAGGTGGTATAAGGCCAATTTAAAACCGCCCTCCCCTTCGGCTTCAATGGCCTCTAGTTGGGTAGCGGGCAAAATGCAAATCGGCAAGGGCGAGTCGCTGTACAATTCCATTTGATAGAGTTGATCATAAATCGCGTCGATAAACGCCTGGTTGATTCCCTTATACAGCGCATCTTGTCTGCCCAACAGTTCATTCCGCTTCTTTTCCGACAAGGCATAGAAAAAATGAAGGTAGTCCGGCGAGGTGTGCTCAAAGGTAAACTTGGAGTTTTCCATCGGAAAGAATCGCTCGGCCTGACTGATCCAATTGAGCCGATAGCCCTTTTCCTTAGCAGTTAATAACAAATCTTGAAAAATCTCTGCGGCACTCTGACCCGAGCCCACAATGGAAATAACGCTCTGCGGTTTTAAATACGGTCGCCTATAGGTGTATTGGGAGGAGTGAAAAACCTGTTCTCGGCTGCAATTTTCGACGCATTCCAGTATATTGGGAACGGTACCCGTGCCCAGCACCAATCTTTTGGCGTAATAGGTTTTCGTACAACGCCCACACAAATCGTGCACGCTAACTTCATACACCTCAAGGCTGTTGTTGTATTGCAAAGCGGTGACGCGATGGCTAAACAGCAAGCTGGGCAACGCCGAGGCAACCCACCTGCAATAGGCGTTGTATTCGGTACGGGTGATGTAAAAGGATTCTTTGATACAAAACTTAAACAAAGAACCTTTTTGCACTAAGTAATTGATATAGCTGTACGGATTGGTCGGTGCTACAGACGAGACCAGATCGGCTAAAAAGGGAACTTGCAAGGTGCTGCCCTCGATCATTAGGCCCCGATGCCAATCAAAGGCAGGAGCTCCATCGAAGAACAGCGTTTTTAAAGGCAGGGAATGAGACAGGGCTGCCATGCCGAGATTAAACGGTCCGATTCCGATACCGACCAAATCATAGATAGTGGTTTTCATAGTCCGTGTTGTTTTTTACATTAATCGCGTGGGGTTTACAAGGCTGTTGCGCAGCCGGATAGCTCCGCTATAGGTTTACTTCGATTTCTCGGCAAGAATGCTCCGCTAGATACCGTTGGGTATGCTGAAACATTTCGCGGGTGAGGAAGGTCAAATTCGACGTTTTGTACGGCAACACCAAAGCGCTGTCGAAGGCACAGCCCACTTGGGTGATGAGTCGATGCGTGCCGTGATGATCTACCGCTGCTTCGCCAATCATGCGATTCACTTGAGGAAATGAAAAGAAATACTCCATACAGAGGCTGAGCGCATGATAAGAAAAGCGCGGAATGCGCTGTTTGGCCGGTGCCATAAGCAGGTGAAACCCATAGTCTCCCGGATGAAAGGGATAGTATTTGCCCACCTCATCTTTGATTGCCCAATAGAGTTCTAAGGTAAAAATGGGCTCTCCGTTGAGCAAGCCGATATAGGGATGGGAATAGTCGACACCCAAATGCTTGATGTACGCCTGTTCCAAATCTTGAATAGGACCGTCCATCTCCCAAAACCGCTTGGAATAGTCGCGGTTGACCCAATCGTGTATCACATGTAAATCGGAACGCATATCAAAACCTCTTATGCTGATTTCCGAACTGCCTTCGTTAAAATAACGCTTGTGAACAACTGCCCCTGCATTGGGTTTGATCAGTTCTACGGCATAGTAACTGCTGTTGATCAGGTAATTGTGCAGGTGGAGCTGTTTGCTTTCATAGGACGATTCGGGGAATAGCGATATCACCTCCGGCAAAATAGCCCTCGCTTTCAAATGCGCGCCATGTAAAAAATCCAATCGATGGCCATACTGTCCCTTCAGTTGATCAACCACTTTAGAAACGGCCTGCAAAAGGGTGTTTTCATCGGTGAGACCGGCAAAGGCCACTGCGCGAATTAGCGGATATAGATGATGGATACTGAGCTGTGTCAGGAGAAAATCTTCCACTTGCCTTCTTTTATGCGGCGGTAATTCACCTTCAATACGAATGAGTAGGGCGCTTTCTGTAAACCGCACCGCTGTAGGCAAACCCGTAGCATCTACTGTCATTTCCGCAGCGTATACGTTCGGTATTTCAACCCTGCCCTCGACCAAATAGCTCTTGACAACAGCGGTGAGCAGTTGGTTTGCGTATGCAGTTACCCACTGCCGCGCGGCGGTGTTTAACGGCTGCGATTGATTCGCTGCCCAGGTTTTGATTGCCCGGTTAAGCCGACCTATATCAGAACCAGAACCGCTAATGAATCGGGTGGATTCCACGGAGGTTTCGTGCGAATCACCTCGATTAAGAGCGCTCGATCCTCGATTTTCCGCAGCCATCAGCTGTCCGCCAGTACACAAATCCCGCCCTTCCAAAGCAATCGCTTTGACGTATTCAGCTTCCAATTGCGCATAGATAGCCGGTAGAGCTGTGGGGTTAAACCCGTGGAAACAGGCCGCTGTTATCAGGCCTATTGCCACATCGACTTCCACTAGCGCTATACAGCCGTTTTTTGACGACCGACAGCAAGGTCTGTCGCCAAAACCGTGCATACCGGTCATGGAGTAATAGGTCAAGGGAAAGTAAACCAACGCCTCTGTAACTGCCGATTCAAATCGAATAAATCCCTCGGTCGCTCCCCATTGCATATAATGGGCTAAGGCTTCGTCGTATTGAGGTATGTCCTTGAAAAAATAGCCACTGTTCGTTTCCCTCAACAAGAGGTTAAGCAGTAAATTGGCGGTGTTATCGATGCTGTGAATGCGATTCATAAAACACATTTTTTATATTTAAAAGATCCAATCGTTAAATCCAAGTCGGTTGTGGCCTCCAAAAGCACTCTTTTAAATGCTTGTAATGTCGGCCTATCAAGTATAGATTCAACAGCAAGATCAACAGGTCGAAAATCAAAAAATCCTGAGCGTGACTGATGTATACATGGCAAAAAAACATTCCGATGGAAATGGGCAACAACCATACAGCACCGAAGAGATAGGTGCGTTTGGGAATCAACAGCAAACCACCCACCAACTGAGCCACACCGATCACGGCGATAAAACCGCTGCGCTCCCAAATTAAGTAGAAGTCCAGAAAATCGCCTTGAAGCCCGAAGTCGATATATTCCTGTGGATCTATTTTTTGGGTCAGTTTTTCCCAGCCGTGCGGTATGTATACATAAGCCAAAAAAGCACGAAACAAATAATTGAGCAGATTGAAGATCTTAATTTTTTTCATTTTTATAGATTTTTAAGTTATTAATACGGGATTAAGGCAAATCGGGGTAATTCTAGCCTTTTAAACGTTATTGATGGGACTACACCGGTATACGGTCTGCTTTTTATCGGAAGTGCTTCATTCTGCACTGCCGTTTTTTTATAAAATATCGAAAAGACCAAAAATAGGGTTCCCTATCCGCAACCAGAGTTTTCGTTTTTATTTGGAGCTCGTCCTTTTGGAAGTATCCAAATTGCGGCTGCCGTCCTTTTGGACAAAATATCTAAAAGTCAAGTAATTCGGTTCGCTTTCCCTAGTGGGAACCGCGGGATGCCCCTTGTATATACCCTGCATCTCCAATTTGGCATAATTTCCTTTATTGGTGCGAAAGACAAAGGTGCGTTGAGGAAGCAATCTGCCTTTTCCACCCGTATTCGGGTGCATTTCCATATAACCGATATTTCCCAAGTTTCCGTTCCATCCGTAATATTGCCTTGTGGTATCCACTACACCTTGTGTCGACATCATTTTGTTGTAAATGTTCTCGCTCGGATCGGGTGCCAACACCACCTCGTCAAAATTGGCAATCAACAATACCCCAAATACCTTACCCACCATGGGTGCTGCCCCTTCGATGATAGTATAGTCATTCGATTTTTCATTGACGTGCACAAGTCTGCCTGATTGAAAGCCTATATCCCAGTTTTCGGTATAAAATTCCGCCTTGGTCGGAATTGGACGCCCTTCTTCCAAACTGTATAGGAATAGTTTTTCCCAGCGAAATTCATTCGGAACAGATATATGATCGGGAATTTGTAAATCGGTCACCTGAGTCCAAGCCACTTCTTCTTGGGTTGGCATATCGTCGTCGGTTTGCGTACAGCTGTGAAAAACTACAGTCAGCATTGCTAGGGCCAGCATTTTAAAAAAATTTGTTTGCATGTTTTGTATCTTTTGTTGTAAGATTGGGGATTTAATTCGATACGTACACCAGGATAACCCGAATTGACTCGTATGCAGTTGTTGCAAAACGATGCTTTTTTACCGAATCCAAAAACCTTATTTGGAGCTCGTCCTTTTGGAAGTATCCAAATTGCGGCTGCCGTCCTTTTGGACAAAATATCTAAAAGTCAAGTAATTCGGTTCGCTTTCCCTAGTGGGAACCGCGGGATGCCCCTTGTAAATACCCTGCATCTCCAATTTGGCATAATTTCCCTTATTGGTGCGAAAGACAAAGGTGCGTTGGGGAAGCAATCTGTATTTTCCACCCGTATGCGGGTACATTTCCAGATAACCGACATTTCCCAAGTTTCCGTTCCATCCGTAAAATTGCCTTGTGGTATCCGCTACACCTTGTGGCGACATCATTTTGTTGTAAATGTTCTCGCTCGGATCGGGAGCCAACACCACCTCGTCAAAATTGGCAATCAACAATACCCCCAATACCTTACCCACCATGGGTGCTGCCCCTTCGATGGTAGTAATGGTATTGGGGACGTTGTTAACGTGCACAAGTTTGCCTTCTTGAAAGCCTATATCCCAATTTTCGGTATAAAATTCCCCTTTGGTCGGAATTGGACGTCCTTCTTCCAAACTGTATAGGAATAGTTTTTCCCAACTAAATCCAACTATATTCGCCACTTCATCGGGAATTTGTAAATCGGTTACCTGAGTCCAAGCCACTTCTTCTTGGGTTGGCATATCGTCGTCGGTTTGCGTACAACTGTGAAAAACTACGGCCAACATCGCTAGGGCCAGCATTTTAAAAAAATTTGTTTGCATGTTTTGTATCTGGTATTAAAAATGCAGCAGCAAATATGCGGCAGCGCTACATTAAGTTTTTTTTGTTAAAGAGCATGCCTTCGGACCCTTGCCCAAATCACATGCTCTTTTTGTTTTAAAATTTTACAATCTGTCTAAACCCGTAATGCGTCTATTAGCGGTAAACCACACCCAAGACGGCGGGGTATAATTACTCACTACGGTAGTGGGAACCGGACCATTCCCGCCATTTACCGGTACAATCTTGCGAATACCTCCGTGGTTGTCGTCGTTGTAGATGAAATAAATTTCTCCATTGATCAAGCGCGGTTGTTGGTAGCAATAGAAGTTGTCTTTGGGAATTTCTAAATCCCGCTTTTGACCCGATGGTTTAATTACGGCCCATTGCCAAATGGGATTTCTATAGGATACCCCGTGTTCGCCCCCACCCATATAGCGCACATCGTTTGAACTATATTTCGTATACACGTGGTTGTTGTAGGCATACAAGCCGTTAAACTCCCCAATCTTATCACCTGAAATGCTGGAATAGGTTGCAAAGTGTTGTATCGAATTACTTCCGTTGGGGATTCTAAAGATTTTAGAGGGCACGTTTTGAACGGCAGCCCCCATATCGCTAACCGTAGCGAAGTAAATCGCGTGCGACACCGGATCTTCATTAACCAGGGGATGGTCGTTAAACAAACCGATGTTGGTCGCCTCCTGTGGACTGGTACTCACCGAAATCAAATTTCCGGTTTCCGCATCTATGGCAGCCACATAGACAAAATTCGTGGCTTGAACCACCTGTTTTAGGCCATTGATGCTGCTGCCAAATGTGACGTCGGCATAGATTGTATTGTCACGGCGAATCAGCAATTTACCTCCTAAGTGTTTGAAGTTTGCCGAAGCGAAACCCGGCAGTGCATTGCTCACCGCTTGGGTTAAGTTCCAAGTGTTGTTGGTCGTCATCGACTGCGGATTGAACTGGGTAATCACTCCGGGGTTTTCCTGTACATCGGTATAATAACCGATGTCGTTGTTAAAAATATGGAAATTCACTTCAAATTGCTGGCCGTTCATGCTTCCACCTCCCAAACTAATCATGCCATTTGGTGCGGGATTGCTCCCCGATACGGAGTATTTACAAATGCCTCGTACGCCCGAATTGGTGTTGTTTAAGGTAAAAAAGCTGCCGTCAAATGCCCTTCCGCCCGGGGCATAGGATACCGAATATCCCCCCGAAAGGGAAAGCGGGTTGGGAAGGCTACTCTTCTTTTTATAACTGCCTGCCCAAAAGTAATTTTGACCCGTTACTACCCAGGGTCCAGTTAGCGGTTGAGTACCCGGAATAATACCGACACTCATTGTCTTTAACGCGAGTCCATCGGTGGAATTGCCGATATCGTCCTTACTACACGATGCCATTACCGCAACCACTGCGATTAAAATGGCTAATTTTTTTAAAATCATAATTAAATAATTTAAAATTAACATGAATTCACCTACGATCCCAGCTGCCGCCACGGCCGTTCGTTGTCGCCATACCGTCCTTACTCCTGTTGCGGACGCCCTATTGGCGATCCCTTCTTTAAACGCGAAAAAAACGCGTCTTTCATCCCTGTTTCATCCCTGTTTCATCTCTCTCTCTTTTGCGTTCTAGTCCAATTGCCAGCGCAGTTTTACCGAAAAAGTGCGCCCTGGACCTTGATTAAGAAAGTTGTCGTATATGGCATTATCTGTCAAATTGTAACTCTCCACGGCTATACTGGCCTTGGGTTTGGCCCACTCATAAATCAATCCAAGGGTGTGCACTGCTTGACCGATCCGTCCCGAAAACGGAACCCACATCTCCACGGTATCCACCTCCTTATCGAGTTTCTCAAACATGCCGGTTTCGGTGACTATAAATGGAAATGCTCCATAACGGTGCGTATAGGACCAATACCAATACAGCTCGAATTTACTGCCTTTCTGAAACCAATCGAATTGAAACAATCGCGCTTGGAGATTGGCCAATATGGGCGATTTATCCCAAGCCCTAACCCGTTCGTCTAAGTGATTGTCATAAAAAAATCGATCCATATAGGTCGCATTACCGCCAAAGCTAAAAAAGCGAAAGGGCTGGTAATAAAAATCGAGTTCGATTCCCTTGACCTCTACACCGGTGGGAGCATTGGTGTGGTAACTAAAGGGAATATCCGGAATGAGTACTATTAAGTCCGAGGTTTTTCTATAAAAGAGGTTGCCGCCCACCATCCAAAAGCCCCGACCGCTGTTTGCGGAGTTGTATTGCAGTTGCAAATTGGCATTTCTACTGCGCTCGGGCTGCAATCCAAAGCTGCTTTTAACGCCTTTAGAATCGCCAAACACCTCAAAATCATCGGGCAATCGGGTAGCAAACTCATAAGAGGCTTTGAACAACCAGCGGTCGGTGGGATGATAGCTGATAGCTTCCATCCATCCCCAATGCGTGGTTTGATCGGTTTCCTTCCGCGAACTGCCCAGTCCGCTGAAGGTGGAATAGCCCTTGGCCTTGCGGTCGTAATATTTTCCCGCCAAGAGGTTTTCGAGTTTTCCGTCGAAAAACTTGCTGCTGATTCCCAAAGCGGCGATTTGCTTTTGATGTATGGATCGGTATTCAAAGCGATCAATTTTTTTGCCCAAATCGCCCAGTTGATTTGAAAAAACCATGCCTCCCAAGGTATCCGTACCGATGCGATTGCTGTCGGAAAAGATGTAATTGAGCTGTACTTGATGATTGGGCAAAACATCGTAGTTCGCATACCCACGCAGCGTATAAAAATTGTAATTCAAATTCATATCGGCACCATCTACAGTGATTTCTCCGACGAGGGGCGATTTATTTCCCACTATAACGCCTAAGCGGTCTACGGAATAGCTGGAGGTGTCTTTAAATACGGCATTGGTATAACTGTGCCCGCCGATCAGGTTCAAATTTAGGCGCTCGTCAAAGAGTTTCTTTTTATAGCTCAGCAAAGTGCTGATTGTCTTGTCTTCGGCAAAGGCGAAAACGCTGTAAGTCGTTCCTACCATAGGCGTTAAATCGGGTATGCGGTTCATGCGTCTGTAGTACCAACTGTTGATTAGGGTTAGTCGCAAATCGTCGGCCCAGCTTTTATCTTTAATTCCTATATAGTACTCACCAGTATAGGCATTGACCGCGTTGTTTTTTATGCGGTGTACCTCGGTTCGGTCAAAAATATACCCACCAGCATAATTGTCAAAATCCAGAGCGGTGGTATTGGGTGGCAATGGCCGTCCGATATCGACCTCCCAATTGTTGTCGGAGGCGGTATATCCGATATTCGCTCCGGCATACCAATTTCTCACGGTATCGGGAAGGTAGAAGGACAAGGACATGCGCTGGGTGTTAAACGACGAGGCTTCGAAAGCGGCCTCGATCGCTTTGCGGCGGTATTGCTTGGTGACAAAATTAATACCACCTCCGAGCGCATCGGCACCCAAACTCAGGGGCAATACGCCTTTATAGACTTCGATACGATCAAACATATTGGTCGGTACGTGACTGGGCTCAAAGGAATGCCCGTAAAAACTCATGGGAATGCCGTCTTTAAACAGGACAATTGCCTTGCCCCCCAATCCGCTTAAATTGAATTTCACGGGGTCGCCTATCCCACCATCGGTGCGAATATTCACTCCGGGAATGCGGCGCAATGCCTGAGTCAGATTGCCGCTTTGCCCCAATACGGGTTTGAGATCTAATAACGTTATCGGTAAAGGCGTTTCCATAATTTCACGATTTTCGTTTTTCTTTTCAATAATCACCTCTTGTAAGAGTTGCGCTTGTCGCGCGATACTAAGGCTGTCTTTTTTTTCCTGTGCCCAGGTTCCCGTTGCGGAAAGTCCGAGCACGAGACAGCCTATCACTATTTTTATTGCTGCTACTTCTATTTTATACTTCAAAACCAGTTTGTTTAAAATCCTGTCCGTTTGCCGTAGCAAATCGGATATTGCTATTTTGTTCGTCTGATGCCGCGGTTCCATTCATTTTGATTTAACTTAATCCACATCGATGGGGATGTCTAAATTCGAACTGCCATCTTCCTGTATTACATATCTAAAGGTCAGGATATAGCGCTCTTGATCGGCAGTTGGAGCAACTGGATTTCCCTTGTACATACCGAGCATTTGTATTTTGGCATATTTTGTGCCCTTGCCGAGTTTAACCACGATGGTCCGCTCCGGTACCACCTCAAAGGGAGGTCCGATGTACATCTCGGGTATATCTCCATTTTCGTCGGGTCGGGTTCGGCACCATCCGATACGCGACAAGTGTACTATGGGAAAATCAAACTCCGAGGTCACGTTATAACACTTTTCCAAGTCAAAGTCGTTATCACTTAACTGCTTAACCTCTTGGACATCTCGGGTAATCAGTCCGATTTTTCCCTTACCTCCAGGTTGACACAAGGGGTCGTTGCCAAAAATGGGCATGGTCATATCGTCAAAGGAAAAAGCCACATCCCAGTTTTCGCTATTTTGCACATCGGCAAAGGCCACTTGCGCTTTGTTTTCCAGACTGAAATACACCCAATTTTCGGGATCAATCGCTTCATCTTCCGACAATACCGGTACGGATAATTCTTCAACTTTTTTCCACTTTATATCCGGGATGTAGTAAAACGCTACAAAGTACTTTTCGAAAACGCGGGCACCGGTGGATGAACGCACTTCTTTAATCAACAATTGGTTGTCGCGAGGCGCGCGAAATTCCTTCTTAAAACTCAGGGTAACCACACGGCCATCGACCGCTGCCTTAATCGGATAGGCATCCACCTTATCGACCTCGGCATTTAATTCGTAATGCGACAGCGTACTACCACTGGCAACCTCTATATCTTTGTTAAAGAACAAGCGCACGCTGTGTATGTCCACTACCTCCGTCTTTACTACCTCAGGAGGTAGTTCGGGTAGGTCGTCATCCTTTTTACAACAACACAACAACACGCTGATAAGCAGTACCGCAAAGAGTCCTCTTTTATTCATATCAAATACATTAAATGTTATAAACTTATTTTTATTTAGATTTATTCTAAATATTTCTCAAATATATATGAGATAAAGTCGATCCTATTTATGAATTTGGAAGTGGAATTTAGGAATATGGAACTTTGCTAATAGATGATCTTGCCGCGGCTTAAAAATGAGTTCGCGCGATCGGAATTACCGATAAAATGTTTACTTTAGGACGACTTAAAAACATCAACAAGCCACCGAAAATCGGTATAAATGATTCCCTAAAGCCTGTTATAGTCCTACGAGTGCGGGAAGTTGTGCCTGAGTATTTCGGTATTAACCCAGTAGACTACCATGAAATTTAGACTGACCACCGCCGATTTCCTAGAGGAAATCAACTACAACCAGCAACGGGCCAAAGTGATTACCACCGACGCGGTTTTGGAAACGCAAACGGGATTTACCCACGACTTTGGCGCTGTGCACTTTCGGGAAATTCAGCTCGACAGCGCCAATATACTGATCAGTGAATACGACCTCAAAAAACCGTTGATGCTCTACAACCGCTTAGAGGAGGGATTGATTGAAATGCACTTTAACCTCGAGCACACCATAGGACTAGGAGAAAGCCATCACTTAAAAAAAGGGATACTCGGCATGAGTCACAATCTGTTTGGATTGCAAGGCATAGCCGGATTTGTCGATTTTAGCCGCGGTCGGTATTTTAAAACCTTCGACATTCACCTCGCGGTCGACTATGTAAAAAAGTGGTTTGGTCAAAACGCGCAACTCGACCGATTTATCAATGATTTTGATCGGCAGCGACCGGCTATGTTGTATCCGGAATCGCCTTATATCACGCCCTTGATGCAGGATGTAATCCATCAAATACTGCAATGTCCCTTTGCGGGTTTTACCCGTAAAATATATTTGGAAAGCAAGGTGCAGGAGCTGTTCGCCTTACAAGTGGCTCAAACCCGGGATCTGTATCGCACGGCAAGCGCCGGTTTCAAAGCTTTAAACCCTCGCGACATTGCCCTTTTGCAGCAGGCCAAAAACTACATTGAGAATCACCTCTCCCAGCCCAAGAGCATCGAGGAATTAGCCCATATCTGCGGAACCAACCAACAGAAGTTAAAAAACGGTTTTAGACAGCTCTTCGGCACCACCGTTTTCGGGTACTTGCAAAAATGTCGGATGCAAGCCGCGCGCGACTTGTTACAGCAAGGCGTTCCGGTTGGCGAGGTATCCTATAGCATGGGCTATGCCAATCACTCGAGTTTTAGCCATGCGTTTAAAGCGTATTTCGGCTTTTCTCCCATTAAGATTCAAAGCGATTTGAGGCCGTAAAAAAAAAATAAAAAAAATTTTGCATCGTAAATAGGATTCTATTACCTTGTTTTTCAGTTTGTCAAAGACAACATAAAAAATGCTTTTATATAGACTTTATTAACTAAAAACCACAAAAAAATGAAGAAAAACACGGACTTAGGCCTTTTTTTAATCCGAATTATCATAGCGTTGACCATGCTATTACACGGTATTAACAAAATAGTACACGGCCTGGATTTTATTAAAGGAGTACTGACAAAACACGGATTACCCACCTTTTTGAGTTATGGCGTTTACATCGGTGAAATCGCAATTCCACTGCTGATCATCATCGGATTTCGAACCCGTTTGGCGAGTTTGTGCTTCGCGCTCTATTGTTTGGTCGTGATTTTATTGTCTCACATCAAAGAAGTTTTAAGCCTCAACGAAAACGGCGGTTTGGCCATCGAACTCGTCGCTATTTATTTGTTGGTTGGTTTGGGATTGTATTATACCGGTGGGGGAAAACTAGCGGTATCGACCAAGAGCAATTGGGATTGATTCGCTATGCGTTGTAAAAGGGCGGTTTTGAAAACCGCCCTTACTGATGGGGTGTAGTTGATTTATAATTTAAACCGCCGATTTTAGGCGTACGACAAATTCGCTACCCACTCCATATTCGCTATATACGGCTATGGAGCCCCCCTGGGCTTCGATAAATTCTTTGCTGATTGCCAAACCCAATCCCGTTCCCGCCCTATGGGTACCGGGTACGCGGAAATAACGATCAAAAACCTTGGGTAGGTACTCGGGCGGAATGCCGATACCCCAATCCTTGACACTAAAAACAACCGCTTCGCCTTCTTGGTAGACCCTTATGTCTATTTGCGCTTGTTCGTGAGAGTAATTGATGGCATTGGTGATGAGGTTCGTCAATACCCAAGCGGTTTTCTCGGCATCGGCTTCGACCGATGAAAGGTTTAATTCTACCGAGGTGGCCAAGGTGATTTCCTTTAAATCTGCTTGGGTTTGATTGGCAGACACCGCGTCAATCAGTATGTCGTTTACATCGCTATTCACAATGTTTAATTGGATGTTTCCACTTTCTACCTGAGTCATGTTTAGCAGCTCTGCAGTGATGCGCAACAAGCGGTTGGCATCGTCGTTAATACTGCCCAAGAGCTGTTGTTGCTCCGCATTCAAAGCGCCAATACGCTCGTTTTCCAAGAGCTGTAAACTCATTTTCATCGAGGCTATAGGGGTTTTAAATTCGTGGGATACCGTGGCGATAAAACGGGTTTTGGCCAAGTCCAGTTCCTTGTATTCCGTGATGTTTCTCAGAATTAAAACGTGTCCTACCAACTCTTTATCCCACTCTCCTGTAGGGATTACTTCAATGTGAATCGCCTCTTGTGTATAATAGCCCTCCTTGCCGTTGGCAACGATTTTTAGCGTTTCATCCGACTCGATCTGAGGCTTGTCTAAGTGGAGCAAGAGTTTGCGGATCAGGTCGTTTTCCAAAGCGAGATACTTGCCGCTGAATCCGACGAGCTGCGCCTCTGTCAGTCCGGTAACCTTACAGGCTTCCTCATTGGCAAAGATCACGGTCCAATGCTCGTCCAAGCCGATGACGGGATCCTGCATATTGTTGATCAGGGCCTCGATTCGCGTTTTCTGCCGCATGAGTTGGGCGAGATTACTGCTGTTGTATTCCTCGAGTTTCTGCGCCATCGTATTAAAGGACTTGGCCAAATCGCCAAATTCATTATTGTCTTCAAAATGCACGCGTTCATCGTATTTATTGGCGGCGATTTTGCGGATACTTTGGGTCAATTCACCTATGGGATTGGCGATGTTTGCCGGTAAATTGACCAGCAGCGTAAAGGCGATGATAAAACAGGCCGTGCCTGTTACGGCTATCCACACGGTGGCCCGATTGGCCGTATCCTGCGCGTATTGGCTTTTTTGTTCTATCGCCTGCATATTCATCGTCATCAATTCCAATAAGGCCGTCCGAATGTCTCGGAGATCTTGATCGGCTGGGTTTGCGTTTTTATAACGCTCAAAATGCGCGCGCAATAATCGGTTTATCCGCTGTTCTCCGGCTTCGGTAGCATTGCGCTCCTGCAGGCTTAATTCCTCTTCAAAATAGCGCCAATTCACCGGTTGCTGGCCCTCGGTTTCCTGCATCATCTGGGTGGCGTAAATCACGGAATTGTAATTGTCCAACAGTATGTTTTCGGTATCCTTTTTGAGAAAATGGATGTAAATAGCGCCGACTAAGCCCAATAAGACAATCAACACAAAGAGCAGTCCCACGCCTAAAGTTAACTTGGTTTTGATTTTCATATCCCTTTAATATAGTTAATTTCAACGGACACATTTGCCGCTTTCCCCATTTATAAAGCGGTAGCAGCAGTGTGATACCTATGACATAATGATGACATCTACAGCAGATGAAGATAGCTTTTTTAACAACTGATTGAACACATTGGTCGCCAAAATAATCTGAAACAAATGCAAGCGCGGCTTGCCTATGCAAATACTGGTAATTTTGCGCTCCTCGACTTGTTGTAAAATCGCTTGAGCGACGCTGTGGTGCTCCACCTTGATGATTTCTGCACCCAATTCCGTAGCCAATTTTAAATTATTGATCAAATGCCGCTGTTTGGCCAAGGAAATCCGGTTGGGATTCTCCCGTGGCGTTTGCACGTATAACACATACCAACGGGAGTGAAAGTAATTGGCTAGGCGCGCCGATTTTCGAATGACCGCTTTGGCGGTTTTGTCGTTGCTGCTGATGCAGGCCAAAAAACGCGTGGGTTTGGCGTGGATGGAAGAACTGATTTCGGTTTCTACCTTTTTTTCTACATGAGAGGCCACTTCTTTTAAGGCCAACTCCCGCAGCTGCAGAATGTTCGAGGTGGTAAAGAAGTTTTTTAGGGCCGCAGCAATTTTGTCGCTTTTGTAAATTTTACCGGCTTGCAATCGCTCCCTCAAATCGGA
Source organism: Flavobacterium sp. JP2137 (assembly GCF_050562195.1). Classification (GTDB taxonomy): domain Bacteria; phylum Bacteroidota; class Bacteroidia; order Flavobacteriales; family Flavobacteriaceae; genus Flavobacterium. The sequence continues at coordinate 2,600,168 of NZ_CP191647.1, read as the reverse complement.
CACCGTCAAATCGATCTGCACCACTTCATCGGCTTGTGCCAAAACCTGATCGGGTATGCGCTCTTGAATATCGATGCCGGTAATGTCTTTGACCTCGGCGTTCAGGCTTTCAATATGCTGGATATTCACCGCAGAAATCACATTGATTCCCGCGTCTAAAATATCCATAACATCTTGCCAACGCTTGTCGTTTTTACTTCCGGGTATGTTGGAGTGCGCCAGCTCGTCCACGATAACCACCTCGGGATGCAGGCGTAGAACGGCTTCTAAATCCATGTCTTCGATCTGCTTGCCCTTGTAGAAAAACTGCTTTCTCGGAATTAGTACCAAACCCGCTACCAAAGCCGCAGTTTCTTCGCGCTGATGGGTTTCGATATATCCGATTTTAACCTGAACCCCGCTTTGCATCAAGCTGTGGGCTTCCTGCAGCATGCGATAGGTCTTCCCCACCCCAGCACTCATGCCGATATAAACCTTAAACTTACCTCGTTTGGAACGCTGAATCAGTTTTAAAAACTCCTCTGCCGACTGCCGTTGTTCTTGCCTCATCACTTTTAAAATTTAATGGAAAGACTACTTCCTATAAACGCCTCACTGTGCACCGCTTGCGCGTTTCGCACAAAATTGGCGCGCTTGTCGTTGAAATTCCTAAACTCGATACGCCACAGCACGGCCTCGGAAAAGCGGTAGTCCAAATTGGTCGAGTACCCCCAAGTCTGGAAGCCGCCTTCGGCATCGCCAGAAATGATCAGCTGCTTTTTATCCGAGTAATATTCGCCTCGTAAACCGAGGCTCCACTGCGCGTTGAACTGATATTTACCGATTAAACTCGGACTGTACCAAAGGTCGTAAGAAGAACTGCCTTTGTGCACTTGCTGCGCTCCTATGTCAAAGCCCGCAATCAATCGCACTTTAGGACTGATTTTTAACTCGGTATACCAATCGTGGAAATAGCGCATTTGCCGCAAACTATCGGGGGCATCACTTCCAATATAGGAGCTGCTGTTGATCAATACCCCATCCGAAGGTTGGTAAGTGAGCTGATGTCCGAAAGCCAGGGTTTGATTGCCAGCAATGCGCTGCATTCGCTGCCAACCGTTTAAGACCAAACCGCTTAAAAACCACTTTTGGTTGGGCGATTTATACGAGAGCTTAATTCCGGTTGAAAAATAGGGCGAATTCTCGGCCGCGATACTGCGGGTCATGGTCCACACATCGGCACCAATCGCACTTTCAAAACCGATATGGGAACTAAAAACACCTGCATCTAGCCACAAATCTCGGGATTGTGACAGTTTTAGTCCCACGTTGGCTTCGTATATGTGCTGTAGCCCATCGGGTTCGGCAATCAAATTGGATTGGACGTAGGTTCCCACCATTAGGGCTAATTTTCCGCGTACGCGATCCTGGTCGTAAGTGGCTCGAATCATTCCGAAATTTAGACTCACCTCATTGTGTCGATTAAACGAATAGAGGAATTTTGGCAATTCGTGATTCTCGGGCTGATTAAAGCTGTAATTATAATACACTTCTACATAGCCGTCTAGGGACCATGCCGGTTTGGGCAAGCTGTCGGACTGCGACCAAGTCGCTGCGGTTCCGCAGAGGAAAAGCAGCGAAAAAAAACACTTTTTCACCGGGTTATTGAAGTTGGTCTAAAGCGATATTCAAACGCAGCACATTGACTTTTTCCGGTCCAAAGAGGCCGAGTAAAGGCCGCTCCACCTGCTCGTGAATCACCGCCAAAACCGCTTGTTCCGTAAGCTTTCTATGCCGCGCTATACGCGCTACTTGCACTACGGCTGCCCGTACGGAAAAGTCAGGATCCAGACCACTGCCGCTGGCCGTAACCAAATCGACGGGTATATCCGCCCTCTTAACTTGGGGATTTGCACGCGTGAATGCCGTTATACGCGCTTCGACCGCCGCCAAGTATTCCGGATTTGTCGCGCCTTTGTTACTCCCGCCCGAAGCGGCTGTATTGTAGTCCACCGCTGAGGGTCGCGACCAAAAATAGCCCTCACTCTCGAATTTCTGAGCCAAATTGACGTAATACGCCTTGCCCTGGTGTCGAACCACCTCCCCTTTGCCCTCGTTGGGTGCAAACTGTGCCAACGCCCAGATCAATAAGGGGTAAATCACGGCCAATAAAACAAAGCAGCCCAAGGTGAGCAAAAAGGAGGAAATAATATTTTTTTTCATAGTTATCGCATTTGAACAATTAAAAGCATTTGGGAGCCGATTGCGCCCTAAAGCTGCGGTATTCCATTTACTATTAATTAAAATTATAAGTACTTGTTTTTAAATTTTATACACATCATTATACGAACCATCCGTTCACATAAAACACGAGTGAATTACATGAATAGGGACACGAGCATATCGATTAACTTAATACCTATAAAAGGCACTATAAGTCCGCCGAGTCCGTAAATCATCAGGTTTCTGCGCAGCAAGGCACTGGCTCCAATCGGCTTGTAGGCCACGCCTTTTAAGGCCAGAGGAATCAGTATCGGAATGATGATCGCATTAAAAATCACCGCAGCCAATATGGCGCTTTCCGGGCTGTGCAGCTGCATGATGTTCAATCCTCCCAAGGCGGGTATGGCGGTAATGAACAAGGCGGGAATCAAAGCGAAATACTTGGCCACGTCATTGGCGATGCTAAAGGTCGTTAGGGTTCCGCGGGTCATGAGCAATTGCTTGCCGATTTCGACGATTTCGATCAGTTTGGTGGGATCGTTGTCCAAATCGACCATGTTTCCCGCTTCTTTGGCCGCCTGGGTACCGCTGTTCATCGCCACACCGACATCGGCCTGTGCCAAAGCGGGTGCATCGTTGGTACCGTCGCCCATCATCGCGACTAAACGCCCTTCGCTTTGCTCCTTTTTGATGTAGTTCATCTTGTCCTCGGGCTTGGCTTCGGCTATATAGTCGTCCACCCCTGCTTTTTCGGCTATAAATCGCGCCGTTAAGGGATTGTCTCCGGTAACCATAACCGTTTTGATACCCATCATTCTCAAACGCGCGAAACGCTCTTGAATACCGGTTTTAACGATGTCTTGCAATTCGACTACACCGATGATATGTTCGTTTTCAGACACTACCAAAGGCGTTCCCCCGTTATTGGCCACCTGTTCGACGATTTGTTGAATTTCGAGGGGATAACTATTCCCCTTGGCCTCGCACAGCTGGCGGATGGCATCCGCCGCTCCTTTTCGGATTCGCGTTTCGCCAAAATCAATACCGGAACTTCTGGTTTCTGCTGTAAATGGAATAAAAACAGGCTGGGTTATTGCAAAACCCTTGGAATCTAATGCGGCCAATTCGATTATGGACTTTCCCTCTGGCGTTTCGTCGCTCATCGAACTCAGTACCACACATTTTTTAAAATGCGCCTCTGCAACATCTGGGGCGGTATAAAACTGAGTGGCCTTTCGATTTCCTATGGTAATCGTTCCGGTTTTATCCAAGAGCAATACGTCTATATCGCCAGCGACTTCAACCGCCCGTCCACTTTTGGTGATGACATTGGCACGCAAAGCCCGATCCATACCCGCTATACCTATGGCCGATAACAAACCGCCAATGGTGGTGGGTATCAAACAGACAAACAGCGAAATAAAAGCCGCAATGGTAATGGGTACACCGGCGTAATCCGCAAAGGGTTTTAGGGTTACGGTTACGATGATAAAAATCATCGTAAATCCCGCCAGCAGTATCGTTAGCGCAATTTCATTGGGCGTTTTTTGTCTGCTCGCCCCTTCGACCAAAGCGATCATCTTATCCAAAAAACTGTCGCCCGGCTGTGTGGTTACCACCACCGTAATGTGGTCGGACAGCACTTTGGTCCCCCCGGTTACCGAACTCTTATCCCCTCCGGCTTCGCGAATTACCGGTGCACTTTCTCCGGTAATGGCGCTTTCATCTATGGTGGCCAATCCCGCTATAATCTCGCCGTCGGCCGGAATAATATCGCCTGATTTACAAATAAATACACTGCCCTTTACCAAACTGGCCGAGGACACGACCCTGCCATCTTCTAAGGTAGCCGGTGTTTCCTCGCGGGTTTTTCTCAAGCTGTCTGCCTGTGCTTTTCCACGGGCTTCGGCTATGGCTTCGGCAAAATTGGCAAACAAGAGCGTAAACAACAACAAGATGAAAATCACCGCGTTATATCCCAGACTCCCCTGGTTTTTTTCTCCGGCCAAAATCCACAGACAAACGCAGAACAAGACCGCGGCGCCCAATTCCACCGTAAACATCACGGGATTGCGGAAGAGCGTTCGAGGATCTAATTTGACAAAGGATTGCTTTACGGCATCTTTGAGTACTCTTTTATCAAAAAGAGAAGTAGTAGTTGTATCCATAAGATATTTATTGATATAGGGTAAAATATTCGGCTATAGGTCCGAGCGTTAGCGCAGGAAAAAAGGCTAAAGCAGCAATGATTAAGATGATGGTCAACACCAGGATTCCAAAAGTAGTAGTATCGGTTTTTAGAGTACCAGCACCCTCTGGCACATAGGCCTTTTGTGCCAACAATCCCGCTATGGCAACCGGACCGATAATCGGTATAAAGCGCGCGAGTAGCAAAACCACCCCCGTACTGATGTTCCAAAAAGGGGTGTTATCTCCTAAACCCTCGAAACCGCTGCCGTTATTGGCCGAAGCCGATGTAAATTCATAAAGCATTTCGGAAAATCCGTGAAATGAGGGATTGTTTAGCGTTGGCTGCGTCCACTCGGGTACGGAAACCGCCAAAGCCGTGCCGACCAAAATCAAAAAGGGATGAACCAAGGCGATAATCAAGGCGATTTTAATCTCACGGGCTTCTATTTTCTTTCCAAAAATCTCCGGGGTGCGGCCCACCATCAATCCACTGATAAACACCGCTAAGATGACAAAGACGAAGAAGTTTAAAATTCCCACGCCCACACCGCCATAAAAGCTGTTGATCATCATACCCAGCAGTTCGTTCATACCGCTAAGTGGCATGGAGCTGTCGTGCATGGAATTGACCGATCCCGTGGATATCACGGTGGTTGCGATATTCCAAAAGCCCGTGGCCGCTGCGCCTATACGGCTTTCCTTGCCTTCCATAGCTCCGGCATCCATATTGATTCCCATATTTGCTATAGCGGGATTTCCCGCGGTTTCCATCGCTAAAGTCGGGAGGAGCAAACAGAGAAAGCCCACCGTCATTACACCGAACATCATCAGTGAAAAACGCCTTCTTTTTATATAGTATCCAAAGGCAAATACCATGGCAAACGGAATGAGCAACTGCGCAATCATCTCCACCATATTGGTGGTATAATTCGGATTTTCAAAGGGATGTGCCGAATTGGTTCCAAAAAAGCCACCGCCATTCGTACCCAGGTGTTTGATTGCGATAAATGCCGCTGCTGGTCCTCTAGACACTTCGACATACTGCCCTTCTAGCGTGCTGCTGTGGTCCTTTCCTTCAAAGGTCATCGGCGTACCGTTAAAAACCAAAATCAGCGCGATAACCACACTAATCGGCAGCAGTATACGCGTACAAGACTTGACAAAAAAGACGTAAAAATTCCCCAAGTGCTCGGCGCTTTTGTGCTTAAAGGCTTCAAAGAGTACCACCGCTGCCGCCATACCACTAGCCGCACTGACGAATTGTAAAAACATCAAGGCCATTTGCGACAAATAGCTGACACCGGTTTCGCCGGCATAGTGTTGTAAGTTGCAATTGACCATAAAGGATATGGCGGTATTAAAAGCCAAGTCCGGCGACATATTCGGGTTGTTGTCCGGATTTAACGGGAGGTGGTGTTGGGTGATCAGCAACAAAAAGATCAACACAAACCAAACGGCGTTAATCGTCAGTAAGGCGCGCAAATGCTGCTTCCAATTCATCGGACTGCTCGCGTCGATTCCGCTGATCTGGTACAGGCGCTTTTCCAAGGGAGTACACAGCCCATCCAACAGGCTTCGCTCACCGGCATAAACCCGAGCGATATACTTACCCAAGGGAATCGCCGCCGCGACGGCCACTATAAACATCGCGATAACTCCAAATATTTCTGTATTCATTTGTGTTCTATTAAAGGTTTATACCCGTTATATGTTCGTTCTATATTTCAATGCTTTGCGATTTTAAAAATGTTTGTGCTTCGGCGCTAAAAGCGCTCGGGATACCGCAAAACATAACACATATATCCAAAGACGGCCACGGCCAGTAGTAGTAAAAAAATCATCTTATCCTCTTTTAAAATTAAACGGCATCAAAAAAATCAATGGCTTTGTAGCAACCTGCAAGTCCCACTAATCCCACTAAGATCAAGAGCAGGGCTAGCATGGGTTTTGAAAATTGGCGGTGGAGAAATCCGAGGCTTTAGTCGGCGCACGCGGCACTGCGTTTGTAGCAGCGGTTTTGTAGACCGAGGTCCAGTGAGCCATCAGCGCCGTGCTCCAGGCAAGATTGGGCCGATTGTGCGGTGTGATTGGTGGTGTTTGTAATGTCATGATATATTCGTTTTATAGCTGCCATAAGCCAAAACGCATACCAATGGCGGGGAGCCATACACAACGCCCTGACAATTGACGACTTACGAGAAATAGCGGTTTTACCAAAACAAAAAACCCTTTCAAAATGAAAGGGTCTATACTAGCAAAACGATAGGGTTTGTTAACCCAATCGATATTCTTCTATTTTTCGGTATAAGGTGGTCAAGGCGATACCGAGCAATTCTGCGGTTTTGGTCTTGTTGCCGTTGGTGTGCTTCAACACGAGCTGAATGTGTTTACGTTCGGCCTGTGCCAATTCAAACGTCTGCAAACCCGCTGTGGAATGCAGGGCGTTTTTTTGAAATTCTGCCGGAAGGTCTACCAATTCCAACACACTGCCGTTGCTCATGATCAAGGCGCGTTCTAAGGCGTTTTTCAACTCGCGGATATTACCGGGCCACACATGAGACTTTAGGGCTTCTAGGGCTTCTTTTGACGGTTTTACCGCTGGTTTACCCGACAGAGGCGCCAGAACTTGGAGAAAGTGGTCGACCAAGTCGGGAATGTCGGTTTTGCGATGCCGCAAGGCGGGCAATTCTATCGGAAATACAGACAGTCGATAAAACAAATCTTCTCTAAAACTGCCCTGCTCGATTTCTTTAGACAAATCGCGATTGGTGGCGGCGATAATTCGAATATCGACCGCAGTAGGTTTGGAGTCCCCTATCTTTAAAAAGCTGCCGGTTTCCAGTACCCGCAACAATTTGGCTTGTAAATCCAAAGGCAACTCGCCGATTTCATCGAGGAATATAGTGCCGAGATGAGCCTCTTCAAACAGGCCTTTCTGATCTTTAATCGCATTGGTAAACGACCCTGCTTTATGACCAAACAGTTCGCTCTCCAATAAATCCTTGGAAAATGCCGCACAGTTAATCGCGACAAAGGCTTGTTTTTTACGGCTGCTCTCCTGATGGATCGACTGCGCAAAAACCTCTTTACCCGTACCGGTTTCTCCCGTGAGCAATACCGTGGTTTGAGTAGCGGCAACCCGCTTGGCCAATTCCATAGCCTGGCGTATGGCCGCCGATTTGCCTACCGCCTTTTCAAAGGAATACTTCTGATCCAATTGACGCTCGAGTTTTTCCAAGCGCTGATTGAGTTTAGCCTTTTCCAAAGCGCGATACATCAGCGGAATAATCTTGTTGTTGTCTTCGCCTTTGGTTATATAATCGTAAGCGCCGTTTTTAATAGCCTGAACCCCATCGGGTATGTTGCCATAAGCCGTCATTAAAATCAATTCGACCAGGGGAAAGCGCTCTTTGACCTTTTGTACAAAATCCACCCCACTGCCATCGGGCAGCTTGACATCGCATAAAACCACATCAAAAGCCTGTTGTTCCAGCTTTTTAAAGCCCGTCCGCAAATCGGAGGCCTGCACGACCTCGAAGCCTTCTAACTCGATGATGCGAGCGAGTAAGGCGCGGAGTTTTACCTCGTCGTCAATAATTAAAATGGGATTCATCAGCGTGTTTTTATTTAAGTATACCGCTGCAATAGCCGTGCCGCAAAGCGTTTTTACAGGGCTAGTAGCAGGGGGTCTGTGGAGTCCTAAAGGTTTATTTCTTCCACTTAATCGCTACGTACTCCCTTTGGTATTCCACTTGTTTAGCCGTGTCTTCGTCGTAATCGGCAGAAATCACCACCAAGTACAAAGGCGTTTTTGCCTTGGATACGGAAACGAGTTTATCTTTAAAAACATAATTGAAGTTGTCGATAGTACGGGTACATACCCAAACGTCATTTTTCTGTACGCAGTCGTCAAAACGATGTTCTTCGGTATTGTCGAAAAACCAATAGCTCGGCGCGCTATCTTCGACGATTACGCTCTCCGAAGGATTGAACAACTCTTCGGCCATACCGGTTTCCATACCTGAAATTTCCGATACCGGAACCCCGGCAGCGGCATCTTTATAGGTGCTGTCTTTAAAAGACGCATGTACCAACACCCCCATTGGGTCGTCGAAAATAAATTGCAGCTGAAAGGTCGTGGGTTGCAATTCGACCACGTGATTTTTGACGGCGACTTCTCTTCCGTTTTGGAAGATCTTGAATTTGAATTTGTTCTCTCCTATCTTAGGAGCTGCATTCACCGTTAGGGACGAAATAAACAATCCGAAAAGAATTAAAAATGCCCCGAAAAGATACCCTTTGTTTTTCATCTCTTTTTTATTCAAAAGTAAATCAAAAAACGATGCGATTTCAAAATAAAATTGGCATAATTAGGGTTTTATACGGCGCTCTCGACCTTTTTGTCTGCTAATATCTCCTTTCATTAGTCCGTTTTGGGTTTTCAGCCCTATACACCTCAAAGCGAGGTCTTTTGCAAGTATCCCCTAAAGCAGCGACATCGATATCCCGTTTTTTCGGAAAGACTCCACCGCGGATTACTTAATTTTAACCGATTTTAAATGGATATTATACACCGTATACGGATATAAGCGCGACGACATCCATCGCGTTATCGGCGCCAAAATCATCAGGGGAATCCACAGGGAATAATCGCCAAAGAGTCCACAGACCAAAAATACCGCCGTAAATGGCGCGTGTAAACTCGCACTGAGTACCAAAGCAATTCCCAAAACCATAAAATTTGTTGGAATTAAAGCCGCCCCCGCATAGGTATTGGCTAAATTTGCTACCAATAGCCCCAGAAAAGCCCCTGCAAATATACTGGGCGCAAACACTCCGCCATCTCCGCCCCCTCTTAGGGTAATCGCCGCCAAAAGCGGTTTTAGGAAGATGAGCAAAACCACGTTGATCAAAACCCAAGCAGTCATCGGACTCGGCGCCGCCAACTGGTCTTTGATCGCGTGGTAACCATCGCCGTATAACTCGGGGAAAAACCATAGAAATACCGTGAGCAAGGCCGCACAAATCAATACGTTGCCATAGGGTTTGTGTCCCATGGGGAAAAAGTTTTTAACGAGCAGTACCGATCGGGTTAAATAAACCCCATAAAGCGCGGCTATACCGGCGAGCAACAAGAAATACGGTAAGGCCTCGTACTTCCACGCTTGTAAATGGGTAGCGAATAAGGGCGGTTCGTCTACCACCCACAACAGCCCCCAAGCGACAGCGACCGCTACCAAATGTGTGGCTGTGATGATTTTTGAACGGCGTTTTAAGATATTCTCATACGAAAAAAACAGACCGGCCAAAGGACTGTGAAACAATACGGTGATTCCCGCTGCAATTGCCGCACCCATCCACTCGTTTTGATACTTTTTTAAAAAGTGCTCCTTTCGTGCTATCAGTCCGCCTATGGCCGCGGTGCTAACCACGGTAGAGACCTCGATGCCCGTTGATCCGCCGAAGATAACCGTTATAAACCCGTTGATAAAATGAGAGGGAATCTTGTATAAAGACAATTTCTTTTTCGACAAAGTCGCGTCGAGCACTTCGCGTATCCCCTTGTTTTCCTTGTTTTTAAACAGCTGCTTTCTCAGGAAAAAAATAAGACTCAGACCGAAAACTGGAAAAAACACCAAGAGATACGACCGCTGCTGCGATTGAGCAAAAAACAACTGCTCAAAGTGTTCGGTAAGCTGTTTTAACAACAGTCCGGTAAAACCGGCTAAGAAGCCCACCACGGCAGATGCCAACAAAACGGTGAGCCATTTGGTGGAATAGTATTTGTTTTTTAAGGTCATTGTAAGAATTGGAAATTAGAATTCCGCGGGTTTGGAAAATAAAAAGGCTCGTTGTAAAAGCGGTACCGCGCATGCGCAAACTCTAGCAAGCTCGCTTGCTGCGGCGATCGATCACTACTGCCTTTTTTTGGTGCGGTACTCGAAGATTTTCATATAGAGTATGGTTTGCATTTTCCGCGACTTGTCTTTGAGGGTCTCCGCATTTGGTCCGGAAAAATGGGTGTTGATCGTCTGTAGCCAATAAAACAACCAAGTGCCAAAGTGATGCGGACTAATGCTTTCGTCAAATTGCTGATCGAGCTGCTGATGCGCCAAAACCGGATTGCCGGTATAGGTTTTATCTCCAAAAATATGGGTCGCCCAAAAATCAGTAATCTTTTCTAAGTGCTCGTCCCACTCGGTAATGGTCGCATTAAAAATAGGTCCCAATTCCGCATCCTGCCGCACAGCATCGTAGAAAGTAGTAACGATAAAAGACAATTGGCTGCGCTCTGTTACATCGGGCAAGGCTTGGTTTGTGGCATTCATGCGATTTTATTTTGAACAAAGGTAGTCCTTAATCCCCAATGGTCTTTATGATTACAATCATAAAGCTATCTGTAAATTTTTCGATTGATAATTTGCAGTTTTCCCTCCCGTTCCAATTGCTTCACCGTCCGTATCACGGTTTCAACACGCAATCCCGTCAGGTCGCCCAACTGTTGTCGCGTCATCGGAATCAACACCGGTTCGCTATCCCGCGGCCTGTCCGAATGGTTTTTGATGTAATCCAACAGTGCTAACAGCTTTTTTTCAGGTTCCTTAGACGATATCTCAGGCGCCATTATTGCTTTAAAAAACAAGCGACGAGCCAGACTTCTGTTAACCGCTATAGATACTTCGGGATGCTGATACAGCATAACAAAAAACTGTTCCTTAGAAATTTGCAACAAGGTGGTCGCCGTTAAAGCCACGGCATTCGCCGGATAGGGTTCATCGATAAACAAGGGGGGCTCGCCGAAACTTTGGCCCTCCGAAAAAATGTTCTGTATAAATTCTTTACCGCTTTCGGAATAATTATTCATTTTAACCTGTCCCGACGCTATTTGATAATAAAATTGGGGATAAGTCAGGGCTTCGAATACCATCGCTCCCTTTGGATAGTCCTTGTATTCCGCTCCGGAATTGACCAGTGTTGCAACATCAATCATTTTAAAATTACCGTTTTAATTCGTTGAACCCAAATACCAAAACACTGGCGATAATCGGCTAAAACCCCTGTTTGAACGCTATTTTAAAGCCGTTTAAAAAATTGTATTCGCGCTAGGTACCAATTTGCGGTATGCGATATCGCACAGCTCGCCTACTTCGTGTTTGTAAAGATACTTAATTGCTTGGCTTCCTTCCAACTCCTTTGGAGAAATACCGGAGTTTGCTTCAATTATAAAACCTAGATAAAACCAGTTCCGCCTTCTTAATGCGATGGCCAGAAAGACGAAGACTCCCGCACGAGATTGCAAATTCGACGAAGTCGATGCTTTAGTGTGGTCAAACAAAAAAATACGCTCAAAACGCAATACGTACACCGCTGTATTTAACAATAAAAATAATAGAGTCGCCTTGATAAGGCACTTTTAATCGTTCAAACACAGACGGTAATCGCTACCCATTAAATACTATTCAACTTTATAGGCAGGAGCAAGATGCTGGCGCCAGCGGGGTTTTTAACTTAAAATAAACTCAGCATCACCAATCAGGATTTATGAGCAAAAAATCATCGAAAAATTTAAAACTGGACGGATAAATCGTAAAAAGCCGGGATAAACAATTGTTTTTAGTCGGTAGTAGCGTATCCAAAACGACTGGTTTTCCACTGGATAAAGCGGCGGTTCGTGCGGACTAATTCGGCAGTCGATAAATGCGTACAAACTTAGAACCGCTGCCGCTGCTGTGGCCATTGCCCATAAAAAAAATAAAACTTGTGGGGATGGCATTTTTTTTTCAGAAATTTGTCGCTATCCCATCGGATAGCCTTAACCCTTTATGAAATGACCCAATTTATGAAATTGATGAAACAACTCTTGTGTTGCTTGCTCCTGTGGATGACGCAGGCCACAGCCACGGCAACACCCAACGACTCCATACCGGGGCACCAAAGTTTTACCTTGCTCTCCAAGCACTTGGGCGAGCAACGAGTAATCAACGTTTGGACGCCCGCCGACTACAGCGTTAGGTCCACAGCCCTACCCGTAATGTATATGGCCGATGGGGGAATACAAGAAGATTTCCCAGAGGTAGCCCGGACATTTTCCACATTGATCGAGGCGAAGAAAATTCCGCCTTTTATTTTGGTAGGTATCGAAAATACCCAACGTCGACGCGATTTAACCGGGTTTACAACGGTGGGGGAAGACCGAGAAATTGCGCCTATAGTGGGGGAATCGGAGTCTTTTAGAGCCTTTGTAAACGATGAACTCTTCGCTCAAATAGCGCAGCGCTATAAGACGACCGGCAAAAGAGGTATACTCGGCGAATCTTTGGCGGGCTTGTTTGTCGTGGAGACCTTGTTATACAAACCGGAAATGTTTGATTATTACATCGCTTTTGACCCTTCTCTGTGGTGGAACGACGTATTTTTAGTGCGCCATGCAGCACAGCAGTTGCCCGCCAAAATGAAGACAAAAAAAACCTTTTGGTTTACCAGTTCCGACAATGCAACACTCTCCCAACTGTCCCTTCAACTCTCACAGGTTTTAACGACTCAAAAGATCGCCCGTTTAAAGTGGTTATACACTGCAGAACCCAACGAGAATCACCAGACCATCTTTTCAGCCACCAAGGAAAAAGCATTGATTTGGACCTTAAACCCATAAAAAACAACAGTAAAAAAGTCGCAGGCGCAAAGAAAGCGCCTGCCATTTACCGAATAATCTCCGATAAAACGGCTACAACAGCCTAGCATAACGGCCTACACCCGGCAGCCCTTATTACATATCAGTACCTCCCACGGAAGAAACAACGGTTGTTTCGGTTTTGGATTTTTCCATACATCGCAGCTGAGTATTGCGTAATCGCCGCTTACTTAATGCTGAACTCGAGGTTTGACCCAGCTGTTATTACCGGATAAAAAAACCTTGATCTTAACGCGATACCTCCAGTACAACAGCAGTGAGGACGTTAGCAAGCCCAAAGTAAGTCCATACCATATTCCGGTCACCCCCCATTTGAAGACGATTCCCATGATATAAGCCGCGGGCATACCCACCATCCAATAGGCAAAAAACGTGATAAAAGTAGGCACATTGACATCGCCTATACCCCTTAAAACACCTAAGCCCACGACCTGTACCCCGTCAAAGAGTTGGAATACACCCGCGATGATCAACAGCTGAGCCGCGATGGCAACCACGGCAACGTCTTGCGTAAAGATGTAGGGTAAAATTTGATTTAATGCCGCAAATAAAATAGCCGTACACGTCATAAATAAGATGACGAGGTGGTAAGACGAAATGGCATAGCGTTGCAAGCGCACAAAATTGCCGTTTCCAAAGCTGTTTCCCGTTTTGATGGTAGCAGCCGTAGCGATACCGCTGGCCATCATATAAGTCAATGAAGCCATTTGAATACCGACCTGATGCGAGGCTTGTTCCGTAGCACCTATAGTACCGGCGATTAAAGCAGCACCGGCAAAGGCACCAATTTCAAAAACGTATTGCATGGCTACCGGAGTACCTATTTTTAAAATACTGACACATTTTTTCCACTCCAATTTAAACAAGTGGAAATACTGCATATAGGCGCTAAACACCTTGCCCTTAAAGACGTAGATTCCCATGGCCAACATCATCAAGATCCGATCGATCAGCGTGCTGTAACCCACACCGCTAATTCCCATAGATTCGATACCGAACATTCCCTTGACAAAAATTATGGCCAAGATGATGTTTACGACATTTCCCCATATCGAGATGTTCATGGCTTGTTTGGTAAAGCCCAATCCCTCGGCAAACTGTTTAAATGCGTTAAAAATCATCAGCGGTATGATCGACAAACTCAATATAAAGAGATAGGGCTTGGCTACTTCCACAACTTGAACGTCCTGATCGAGGTGTTCTACGGCAAAGACCGATCCGTAATAGACCACTAAAAACAAAAGGATACTCGTAACTATATTCAACCAAAAGCTATTGGCCAGCAACTTGGCGCATTCGGCCTTGTCGCCGCGGCCATTGGCCTGTGCTATCAACGGAGTAATCCCGTAGGCAATTCCCAAACCGATTACCAGAACCACCATAAATACAGAATGCACCAACGATACCGCAGCCAGGGGTATGGTACCCAAAAAATGTCCGACCACTATACTGTCTGCCATGTGTACCAGAGTGTACCCCAACTGAGAGATCACCACCGGTCCGGCGAGTAAAAAAGTGCTTTTGTAATAAGGCTTTAACCTTTTGAATTTAGATAAGATCATCGGTGAAAAAGTTCTAGGGTAAAAAAGAATGCAAATTTACGTTTAATAAATTGTTTTCTTGAATAAATTGTGTTAAAGCCCGATTGAAAATACAAATACATACCAAGCCGAAGTCTGCCTGATTCTATCCTCAACCTTTTTTTGTTGCGAATAATGCATTTTTTTTTAAAATACATTTGTAAATAAACTCATAACGAATCAATAATTATAGCCCTATTTCCCAACAACTAACAAACAAAAGGGGCAATTAAATAATTATAATCATGTATTTTGATTTTTAAGGGTATATAACAACTATTTTACATAATGAGATTTATATAAAAATAATATTGATTTATTAAAATAAAAATAGACATATATTGGCATTTTTATAACAAAAATTTAAATTTACAGCCTAATTAACACTAAAATGTAACTTATGAAAAAAATCACATTACTAATTGCTGCGGTATTCCTAACGCTTACCGCCTGTTCCAAAAGCGATGACGACTCGTCCAGCTCTTATGTACAACTTAAAATAGATGGGGTATCCAAAAAATACCGGAAAGTAAAGGTCACGAAAAAAGAGGATGAATTTACTGCTATACAAAAAATAAGTAATTATGAAGTCATCGCTACTGAAGGAGACAATGTACTGAACAACATTTCTTTTTGGATAACCATCTCATTAACAGAAAACAATCACTACGCAGATCGTTTTGAAATTGAAAACGAAGGAATCAAATACTATGCTCCTTATAAAAACCGAGAAGGTACTTTCAATGCAGAAATTCTAGAAAGTAACGACAAACACGCCACGGGTGTCTTTGCCGGCGAACTCAAGAGGCAATCTTCAGAAAACAAGGATGAAGTCATCAAAGTCGAAGCAGGCGAATTCAACATTATTTTCTAAATGCAAACAACAGCCCAGCGGCTTACCGCTGGCTGTTGTTGTATTTCTTTGAGCAGGCCATCGCTTAGTTGATGTTGCCCATGCACACATACTTTATTTCGGTATAATCGTCTATACCATATTTTGAGCCTTCTCTACCCTTACCCGAATATTTTACACCGCCAAAGGGCACGCTTTCCGACGAGATTAACCCTTCATTTACACCGACAATACCGTATTCCAAGGCTTCGCTCACTTTCCACGTCCGCGTGAGATCTTGGGTATAGAAATAGGAAGCCAAACCGTAGATTGTATCGTTGGCCATTTGAATGGCTTCCTCATCGGTCTTAAATTTAAACAGCGGTGCAATGGGTCCGAAAATTTCTTCCCGAGCAAAGTCCATGTTAGCTTGGGCATTGCCGATTACCGTTGGCAAGAAAAAGTAGTTGTCCTGTTTTTTTCCTCCAAAGAGCAGTTCCCCCCCTTTTGCCAAGGCATCGCTTACGAGTAGCTCCATGCGATCCATAGCTTTTTTATTGATTAACGGACCAAAGTTAACCCCTGGCTCCATACCGTTGCCCACCTTTAACTCGGAGACGGCTTGGACGAATCGCTCGGCAAATTGGTCGTAGATTTTCTCGTGTACCAAGATGCGATTAACACAGACACAGGTTTGCCCGGAAAATCTAAATTTACCCGCTATGGCGCCGCGAACCGCTGCATTGATATCGGCATCTTCAAAAACGATAAAGGGTGCATTACCCCCGAGTTCCAAGCTCAGTTTTTTTAGCATGAAAGCGCTTTGGCTGCTCAAGATTTGTCCTACACGGGTGGAACCGGTAAAGGAAATCTTGGAAACCAGCGGGCTTTCGCATAAAAGCTTACCCGTTGCAGCAGCCTGAGTCCCGACGACCACGTTGATGACCCCTTTGGGAAAACCCGCTTGTTCCGCCAAAGCGACCATCGCCAAAGCCGAAAGCGGCGTTTCTTCGCTGGGGCGGACCACCGCTGTACAGCCCACGGCCAAAGCAGGGCCGAGTTTACGCGTAATCATGGCCAACGGAAAATTCCAAGGGGTAATCACGCCGACTACGCCTATGGGTTGTTTGACGACCAACACCCTCCGGTCTGCGGTAAAGCCCGGTATCACATCGCCATACACCCGCTTGGCCTCTTCGGCGAACCACTGTATAAACGACGCGGCGTAGTCCACCTCTCCGCGACTTTCAACCAGCGGCTTTCCGCATTCCAAGGTCATGATGGTCGCCAAGGCCTCTTTATGGCTGATCAGCAAGTCGTACCAGCGGTACATAATAACCGAGCGCTCTTTGGCTGCCAAGGCTTTCCAAGGTCCAAAAGCTACAGCTGCCGCCTGTATGGCCTGTTCTACCAAAGCGACATCCGCGTCGTGAACCGTAGCCACTTCGGTTCCGTCGGCGGGATTAACCACCTTAAAAGTCCCGCTACCTCCAGAAACCCATTGTCCATTTACATGGGATTGGTCGTAGATTAATTCTTTATAATTTTTCATAATTTTCATTGATTTGATTGATTTACAGCTCCTTTTACGCGGTCTAGCGGTGTATAGCGCTCTATTCGAAGATAATGACTTGGCGAATGCCCTCACCTTGAGCCAAGCGCTCAAAGCCTTCGTTGATGTCTTCGAGCTTAATGCGGTGGGTAATCAATTTATCCACCGCCAATTGCCCCCTTTTATAGAGTTCCAAATAGGCGGGAATATCCCGAAGGGGCACACAGCTCCCGAGATAGCATCCTTTGAGGCTCTTTTCCTGTCCAACTAGGGTTAGCGGATTCAAACTCAATCGGGCATCGGGATGCGGCAAGGCTCCGGTAACGGTGGTACCTCCTCTTTTGGTGGCGTTAAAAGCGTAATCCAAGGCGGGCATGGCACCGGCAAACTCCACGGATATATCCACACCGCCGTCGGTGATTGCGTGAAGTTGCTGTAAGGCATCGGCATCGGCCGAATTGATTACTTGATGCGCTCCAAACTCCGCGGCCATCTTCAACTTATACGGACTGATATCCGCGGCTATAACCTGAGCGGCTCCTGCGGCTTGGGCTCCTAAAATTGCAGAGAGTCCCACACCACCGAGTCCGACCACCAACACGGATTCGCCCATTTTAAGCTGTGCCGTATTGACCACGGCTCCCACTCCCGTCATGACCGCACAGCCGAAGAGTGCGGCGATTTCAAAGGGAATCTCCCGATCAATTTTAACCAGGGAATGTACGGAAGCCACGGCATATTCCGCAAATCCGGAAACGCCGAGATGATGGTATAACTGCTGCCCATCGGCGTGTAAGCGTCGTACTCCGCCCAATAGGGTACCGGCTCCATTGGCCTCAGCCCCAGGTTCGCAAAGTGCGGTTCGCCCCGTTTGGCAATAGATGCAATGTCCACATGAGGGTAGAAAGGCAAAAACCACGTGATCTCCCACTTCAAAGCCCCTGACCTTGGGTCCCAACTCCACGATAACTCCCGCGGCTTCATGTCCCAAAACCATCGGCAAGGGTCTGGGGCGATTCCCGTCTATTACCGAGAGGTCGGAATGACAGAGTCCCGCTGCCTTGATCTGTACCCGTACTTCGTCTTCGCCTGGGGCGTCGAGCTCCACCTCTTCAATACTCAGGGGTTTGGACTGGGTATACGGTCGTGTTGCCCCCATTTTTCTCAATACTGCTGCTTTTATCTTCATGTTTATCGGGCTTAGTTATAAAATTCAGGAGCGTGTTTAAACGTACTCCACTTTTCGGGATCATGCCCCGTTACTACCAGGGCGTTGTGCTGATCGGCCAGAAATTTCATCTTGGCCACAGAGCGCACCGAATCCACAGCCGAAACCAAGAATCCCGGCAGTACTTCATTGTTCCAATGCTCGGTGGTATACGCCGCATCTATGGCCAACAGTATCGATCCGGAATTGGGCAGGGTCACCAAAAAACTGGAATGCCCGGGGGAATGTCCGGGGGTAAAGATAATTTTCAGCGTACCATCGCCATAAAAATCATAGACATCGGTCTTTTCTCCATATAAAAAGTGCCACTTTAAATCGGGCTTGTTAAAATCCTTTTTGATATAACCTCCGGCGGCAAACCAATCGGCCGTAAAGGCGTATTCGTATTCGACCCTTTGCACCACGTGGGTTGCATTGGGAAAACGACCAATCGCTCCGGTATGGTCCAAGTGCAAATGACTTTGAATGACGTATTTTATACTCGCCGGATCCACACCTATACTCTTAATGGCGTTGTAACAGCCCTCTGCTTCGGTCATCACGGGCCAATACACCTCGGTGATACCGCCCCAATGGCCTACCGGATCGGTGGCGCATTCCACCGCATTTCCTCCGTCGATTATAATGTTGCCCTTGGGGTGAATAATCAGATACCAGGGAACCGGAATCTCATACGGATCCTGGGAGGCATTCATCTTGATGTTGTTTTCCTTACATTTCAAAACTCCGGTTTGAAACATATACAATCTCATCTCATCTTTCATCTTAAATTACTTTAGTGGTTTATAATAGCTTCGCTGTAAGTCTACAAAAGAAGCCCTTGGCATAGACTAACAATTTAATGAAAAAAATGCAGAAAAAACCCTAAACCCCGCCAAAACCTTGTTAAACCTTTCAAAACCAACCAAGTAAAAAACCCGATTCTTTTTCCATGTAAATCAACAGCTGGGCATCAAAATAGATGCGTCCTGTTTGGTTGTAAAGATCTTGTGGATAAACGGATTCACAGCGAATTCACCACTGCCAAACCAGCATTTTTGAAATCCGCCTAATTCCCAGCGGTTTTCGTCCAGATCCCTGTTGCGCATCAGCTTCCGCCCCTGGCACTAAAAGTTTGTAAAAGCAAAAAATCCCAATTGAATTGGGATTTTAGCTACTATATATAGGGGCATCGCCTTAGTTCCTCTTGCGAACAGCAGGCAATTCCATGTTCTTATAAGCGACAAATTTCGTTTTTTTGGTCCACTTGTATCCAAACCATATAATCAGGAAAATCGGCAATCCGATATAGGTGGCAATCACCCCAATCCAATCGATGCGATCGCTGAGAAAGGCCTGATAATTTTGTCCCAAGGTAATGACCAAACAGACAAAAAAGGCAAAGAAAGGACCAAAGGGAAACAGCTTGGCTCTATAGGGTAAATCGGCCAGGTCTCTTCCCTGCAGCATATACCCTCTTCTAAAGCGGTAGTGACTGATTGCAATTCCCAACCAAGCGATAAAACCGGTCATTCCCGAGGTGTTTAACAGCCACAAATAAATTTGCTGATTGGGAAACAAGGACGTTAGAAAGCACAAGGCAGCCATGGCAGTAGTGGCGATGAGCGCATTTCTAGGCACACCAGCTGCGGTGATTTTGGAAAACATCTTAGGCGCTTTTCCCTCTCTGGCCAAGGAAAAGAGCATACGGGTTGACGCGTACATACCCGAATTTCCCGCAGAGAGCACCGAGGTTAAAATAACGGCATTCATGATGGAAGCCACCGCGAGCAGTCCCGCATTTTCAAAGATAAGCGTAAACGGACTGATGCTGATATTGGTAATGTCTTCATTGAGTAGACGCGCATCGGTAAAGGGGATAATACTGCCGATGATGATGATCGAAAAAACGTAGAACAACAGGATCCTCCAAAAGATTTGCTTGGTGGCCTTGGGGATGTTCTTCTCTGGATTTTCGGACTCCCCTGCCGCGATACCGATCAATTCCGTACCTTGAAAGGAGAAGCCCACGATCATGGCTACCCCGATTAAAGAGGCAAAGCCGCCCGAGAAAGGCGCCCCATCGGCGGTCCAATTTTCTTTGACATGTCCCGCACCTTCGAGTATACCGACGATCATCAGCAATCCGATAATGATAAAGAGTATCACCGTAACCACCTTGATCAAGGAAAACCAAAACTCCATTTCACCGAAGTTTTTGGTCGAGATCACGTTGATGGCAAAGAGTATCGCCAAAAATATTGCACTCCATATCCAGGGATCGACATCGGGCAGCCAGAACTTCATCACGAGTTGCGCGGCTACCAAATCCACGGCTATGGTAATGGCCCAATTATACCAGTAGTTCCACCCCAAAGCAAAGCCAAAACCCTCTTCGACATATTTTGCTCCGTAGGTAGAAAACGAACCCGAAGTGGGAATATAAGCGGCGAGTTCGCCCAAGCTCGTCATCAAAAAATACACCATAATACCGATAAAGAGGTAGGAGAGCAAGGCTCCGCCCGGACCTGCCTGAGCGATAGTCGCCCCAGAGGCGACAAAAAGGCCGGTTCCTATAGACCCTCCTATCGCGATCATCGAAAGATGTCGCGCTTTTAATACTCTTTTTAATCCTTGTGTATTTTCGTCTTTAACCATAGTGTTGTTTTGTATTAATAGTAGCGCTGCCGGACCCTGATTGGTCGCTGCTCGCTGGGCAAAATCCTTAGTTGCGCGGTTCCGAGACCAGACCCGGCAGTCGTTTTTGCGCCAAGGCCGTTCGCGAGTTTTTCGCTTGTCGTGATTCACTCCCCTTTATATCAAGGCGGTATCGCTACTGCCAAAAATAAATGAAAAAAAACAGAAAAAAAACACCCTTTTCGGATAAATACCGACCGTCAAGCTTATAGCTCTGCGTCACAGGAGTTTCGCCGATTTCACGGGGAGTAAAAATCTACCAAGACCGCATTCAACATTGCCGTCCAAATCATTTTCACAAGCGCAATCGCGCAATCGCCCCGTTTTACCGCAAAAAACCAAGCCGATAAAAGTAAGATTATTATTCTCAAACTGCCCATGTTTCCTATAAATTATCTATATAAAAAATAATTTTTAGAAAAAATAAATCACTTAATTGGAATACTTCGGTAGATTGTCTTAGTTTTAAAAAAATTTAATGACAACAAATACAGATGGATTTTACAAACCCCTTAGTATATGGTACGCCATGTTTTTTAGCGTTAATTTTACTCGAACTCAGCTACAGCAAACACACGGATAAAAAAGATTTATACCAGTGGAAAGATTTGTTTTCGAGCCTGTCGATCGGACTGGGTTCGGCCATACTCGCTGCCCTGTTGAAAACCGTTACGGCTATATTGGTCTTTACGGCGGTTTACGAGCTCTTTAATCCCGTAGTCGATGGGGTGCGCACCAACATCATGGGTTGGCAATCATTTGGATATACGTGGTATATCTGGCTCTTATGTCAGTTGGCCGACGATTTTAGCTATTATTGGTTTCACCGACAAAATCACATGGTGCGCTTCTTTTGGGCCGCGCATATCGTACACCATTCCTCGGACAACTTTAACCTGGGTACCGCTGTTAGAAACGGTTGGTTTACCCTGTTTTACAAGCCGCTTTTTTACCTGTGGATTCCCGCTGTTGGCTTTGCGCCAGAAATGTTGATCGTCTGCTTGGGTATCGAATCGCTCTGGCAGTTTCAATTGCACACCAAGTACGTACCCAAACTCGGCTTTTTAGAAAAAATTTTTAATACGCATACCATGCATCAGGTACACCATTCGAGAAATTTGGAATACATGGATAAAAATCACGGGGGATTCCTCAATATTTTTGACAAGCTATTCGGCACCTGGAAGGAACTCGATGAGGATATCGATATCGAATACGGCGTTACCACGCCGCCGGATTCTTATAATTTATGGACGATATTGACCCATGAATACGTCAATATTTGGGACGATACCAAGAAATCGCCCAAATTAAAAGACAAGTTTATGTATGTCTTTGGTCCTCCAGGCTGGAGTCATGACGGCAGCAGTAAAACCGTCAAACAAATTCGGGAAGAACTGCGCTTACAGGCCTTGAACGGCAGCGAAAAAGTCCCTGCTCAAGAATAAAAAAAATGCGGTATCAGCAGTGGTACCGCATTTTTTTTTGATCAATCCTCTATACATCCGCCCTGCCCTGCCTTAGGCGGATTGTCCAATTGCTTTAGCGCTTCGGACTTCAGCAATTCCCTACCCCAACCGTTGAGCTCCCACAGTACTTTAACCAGTCCCTCTCCCAATTCGGTTAGGGTGTATTCCACCCTTGGAGGCAACTCGTTAAAGGACTGCTTGTGGATAATACCCGCTTCTTGCATTTCCTTTAGCTGTTGGTTGAGTACACGACGGTCGACTTTAACTATGCCGCGAAGCAATTCGCTAGGCCGTTTTTCCCCCTGGTGCATGCGCCAAATAATCGGAATTTTCCACTTGCCACTTATGGCTTTTACAGCGAATTCCAACGGGCATTCCTTTTCGATAACGGTGGGGCTGTTCTCCTTCATAACTGTGACTTTTTTATCCCCTAGGGCTATAAATATGCGGTATTGTGGGGACTGAATTATAGAATTATGTTTGCCGTATATAACGTTTATAAACAACTTTTAGTCATGCCAAATTTAAGCAAACAATTAGAAACTCTACAGTCGGAAATGACAAATAAATTGCCCGAGGAAATCCTCGCTGTATTCAGCCGTTGTATCCGCGATTTTAAGGCGGTCAATTTGGAGGAGAAGGCGATTCAAAGCGGTATGCACCTACCGGCTTTTAGCTTGCAGAACAACCTTGGAGTAACGGTTCATTCCGACGAAATCTTAAGCAAATACGACAAAATCGTCTTGTTTTTCTTCCGCGGTAGCTGGTGTCCGTTTTGTCAACTAGAATTGGCTGCGGTAGCGCGTTTTATCCAAGAAAATCACCTACCACAGGTCGGAATATTTGCCATTAGTCCACAGTTGCCCGAGCACAGTACCCTTTTAAAGCGCGAACAGCAGCTGAATTGCGAACTGCTATTCGACTTAGGCAATGCGTATGCCAAAAAGCTCGGCATTTGCCTCAGCCTGCCCGAGTATGCGACCGCGACTTATGAAAACCTGCATATCGACCTGAGGAAGATTAACGGCAGCGCAGAAAGCGAACTTCCCATACCGGCGGTATATGTGGTGAATCACAACGGCATGATTAGCTATTCCCATATCGATTCGAACTATATGAACCGTATTAACTTGGATCAGCTGCTCAGCAAACTCTAATCCCGCGGCAAAGAAGCGCTGCTATACTCCAAAAAAAATTTGAAAAACCCGGTTCTTTTGAAGCAACCGGGTTTGTACCTTTATACGTTGCCACGGTTAATCCATTCCAAACGAGCGAAAAAAAAAGAAAAAAAAACAAGGTTAAATCGGTAAAACAGAACGGTTTATCCCCTCGTATTACCGAAAATTCGCGCTTTGTTCGCCCGAGCTTTGAGACAGCCTGTTGTCGCAAAAAATTGGTAACCCATACCCCCAAGTAAATGAGCAATGGCGCAACCTGCTCAACGACTTCCCACTATTCTTCGCTACTGCTACTTGCTCCAATTCCCAGAATTAACGACTGAAAACTCATTATTTCCCTGTTAACACGGCTTTATATATTAAAAATCATTAATAAATCCCCAGCTTAGTTTCGGGTAAAACATAGCTATATAATGTTATTTTTCATTAAAATGACCCACTATTACCAACGATGTTTTTACTTTGAATCACTTCTTGCATTTTTTTTGCTAACTGTTAATTTTATCCACTGAAATTTAATTTCAATTCATGCAAAATGTTTAACAATTTTGCTATTTTTGAAGAGTGTAAGACACTTATATCTAATTAATTTACTTAAAAACAGGGACATATCTATTTCATTAAAAAATGAATTGTCCTTGTTTTTAGGGTGTGAAAAATATTTTTAAAAAGCTATTGATGGGAGAGTTTAAGCTACTGAATGTCGGTGTAATAAAAGGAAGTCATTTAGAAGAGTATTATCGAGTGATGATGGAATCCAATGGGAAAAAATACCAGCTGGAGCTCAATTTTCAAAACAAAACTATCGAGGAATGTAAACGTGGAATTTTAAAGGATTTCATGTTAAATTTAGGGCATTTTGAGAAGGCAAACTGCAGTGCATTACAAGAAAACTTTAAGCAAGGGGGCCCTGTGAAATCCTATTTAGATTTCCACTATGATTTATTAGGCCGAGAGAATTTACTTAAACAATTTAATATTAACCCTGAGCTTCCCGATGTGAAAGTGCAATTATTTACGCAAATGCAGCTCATACGCATTGCGCTTTATCCCGATGGCAAATATAATATGGCTTACTACGCCACCTTTGATTATGTGCTTGATGGTGATCTATGTGACGAAATTTTATCCATAAAGACCGATCAATTTGGCGCTATACAGTATATCGATTGGGAGCGCTAATGTTTAGCTGTATTGCCTTTTCTCAAAAGAAAGGTTAACCCTTATTTTTCAAAAGATTTATGAGTCAAAATTCCAACGCAGTAGTCTATTTTGAAATTCCGGTGTTGGATATCAAACGAGCCACGGCATTTTATCAGACGGTTTTTAATTTGGCATTTGAAATAGATTATATCGATCACAACGAAATGGCCATTTTTCCCTTTTCCGACAAAATCCGAGGCATCTCTGGCGCTTTGGTAAAAGGTAAAATCTATACACCCTCCTTAAAGGGAACACTGATTTATTTTAATACGACCGACATGGATGCGACTCTGGAACGCGCAGTGGAACAAGGCGCCAAATTGCTGTATCCCAAAACATCGAACGGCATTGGGGGATATGTAGCGGAATTTCAAGACTCGGAGGGCAACCGCATCGGCTTGCACATGAAAGTCTTGCAATCGTCTACGTCCTAATCCTTCGCTTCTTTCAAGGGCGTATTTCTATGCCGCTTCAAACAGGCCGTTGCCACAGTCGCTTTCTCCCGCTTTAGAAACACCGCTATATCGGAGAAAACGCACTGCTGTGTTTTTTTTCTGCATGGAAGCGTAAAAAAAGGAGTGTTTCTTGGTAAAAGCAAAAAAAAACCTATCTTAGAAAACTCAAAATCAACATTATGAAAGCGATTTACATCGGACTATTGGCCCTTGTTTTAGGGAGTTGTCAACCGACTACCCCGGCGGAACCCCAAGTAAAAATGGTACAGTACGAAGCCTTACAAGAGATCATCGACCAAAGGGACGACCGCTTGTATGTCGTTAATTTTTGGGCGACTTGGTGCAAGCCCTGTATCGAAGAACTCCCCGATTTTATGGCGGTCAACAGCGCGTACGAGGACGACAAAAAATTTAAAATGATTTTGGTTAGCCTGGACCGACCCAAGGATTTTGAAACGGTGATGAAGCCCTTTTTGTCCGCACACCAAATCGTCACCGATGTTTATCTGCTCGACGACAACAAGCGCATGAATACTTGGATTCCCGCTTTTGACCCGCGTTGGTCCGGAGCTATACCCGCTACGTTTCTCTATAAAAATGGGGAAAAGCGCGTCTTTGTCGAGCAATCCCTTTCCAAGTCCGAACTCGAAGCACTGATTAAAACCCATTTATAGGCCGCTGCCCTGTATGCCTTATCAATACAACTAAAAACCCCTTAATTATGAAACCACTGATTGTAATAGCCCTGGCTATATTGAGTTTGACTGCTTGTAAAAAAGCAAGCGATACCGAAGTAATTCCCGAAACGCCAAACAGCACGGAAAACGCCGCGAGTCTACCCGAAGCCGAAAACACCGCTATCGGTTACCGCATCGGCGATGAAGCGCAGGATTTTTCCTTGAAAAACGTCGATAACAAAAACATTTCCCTTGCCGACTATCCTCAGGCCAAGGGTTTTATAGTGATCTTCACCTGCAATCACTGTCCGTATGCCAAAGCCTATGAAAACCGCATAATCGCCTTGAATAAACGCTATACCGACTTGGGATATCCCGTAATTGCCATCAATCCGAATGATCCGTCGGTACAACCCGAAGACAGTTTTGAAAACATGCAAATTCGCGCCGAGGAAAAGGGATTCACCTTTCCGTACCTGATCGATGAGGGACAGCGCGTATATCCGGTGTATGGCGCTACCAAAACGCCGCACGTCTACCTACTCCACAAGGAAAACGGCAAGAATATCGTCAAATACATCGGTGCCATTGACAACAATTATGAGAATGAAAACGATGTCAGCGAGCGCTATGTCGACGATGCAGTCAATGCCCTGTTAGCGGGAAAACCCATAGCTACAACCACCACAGTAGCGATAGGATGTACGATAAAGGTTCAATAAACCGATATCCCATGCCATAATATCCGAGACGGGAGCGCTAAATTGCTCCCGTTTTTTTGTTTAACCGCCGCTCCTAATCTGAGATAGACCCGCCGCTATATCAGCAATCCTAGTGTAGCTAGTGCGTTAACTCCAAACAATGCGCTACTCATGTAAAGCCGTTAGCGCAACCACATACAGTGCTTCACCGAGCTTATCGAATCGATTGCCGCCCGGGTCGAATTCTCGCTTAAATCGATTTAAAAACCGAAAGCCATCGCGCCGACTTTCGACGATTACATCCGTTCAATACGCCGTGTTTAAGTCGCTTATTTCTGACCTCGAAAATGCTTTGTCAGCGGTTTTTTCTTTGGGGTTTCCAAGGCAGAGATTTGTCGGTTATAGGCGAGGTCGTTTTAAGAACGCCTTGAAAATGCTTGAAAATCTGGAACAAAATCAATAAAAGCGCTACCTTTATACAAAAAGAAGCGATGAGGAGATTATTGGTATTGCTGTTGTTTACGGGTTTGCTCTGCCCGGCTTTTGCGCAGGAAAAAGTGTATCAACTGCAGGGTAAATCCGAGCGTTCGCGCATCGATACAGCGGCTTTTAAAAAGTTGGCTGCCGATAAACTGCAGGGCCGCAACGCCATCGCGCAGGCCTTTTCTACACAGCGCAGCGGTCGCGACGAGGTCTATTTTTTTATAGCCACCTTTCTGGGAGATTCCTACGACGGAACGCAAAAGCGCTTTCACGATTACCTGGTGTTGCAAGTCGATCCCAAAACGCAGCGCATCACCGACGGCTACCAATACACCTTAGAATGGTCGGATTCGCCTCATGTCGATTTGTACCGTATAAACAATAAAACCACCCTATTTCGTGCCGATTTAACCCTAGAAAGTCTCGATTTTCGCTGTTTTTCGCTTGGAGCCGACGATATTCGCTACCTCCTCAACGAAGGCGGTACCCTCGCCTTTTAAACTTCGCTGCGGTTGCGGGCAGTCCATACCCTTAGAGTTTATTCATTTTTTTTCCCTTGTATACCCGGCGTCCCGACAGGGCATTTCCATCGTCTCGACGCAGGTTTAAAAACACCAAGGACGACACCACGGTCAATATACCCATAACCAAAAAGGTATATCTAAACACGCTGATATCCTCGCTGTGGTCGATCCAGCTGCTGTTTTTAAACAAGACCAACACCATGGATGCAATGGAAATTCCCAAGCTCAGCGACAATTGCTGGGTTACAGACAGCAAGCTGTTGCCCTCGCTAGAAGTGTTTTTGTCCAAGTCGGCCAGGGAAATGGTGTTTAGGGAGGTAAACTGTATGGCACTGATGCAACCGTGCGCCATCAGCATGGGAATTAAGATGTATAAAGGGGTATTTTGACGCAAAAAGAAAAACACGCCAATCAGCACCCCCAAGATGGCGGTATTGAAAATCAAGGTATTTTTATAGCCGTAACGGCGCACTATGGGAACGACAAAGGAGCGGGCGGTCAGGTTGGACAAAGCCGAAGGAATCATCATCATACCGGCGTAAAAGGCCGAGTATCCGTAACCCACTTGCAACATCAGCGGAATCATCAAGGGCATGCCCCCGATGCCGAAGCGGGTTACCAAGTTGCCGATTAAACCCACTCTGAGGGTTCGGATTTTAAAGAGATCGAGGTTAATCAGCGGATTGGCTACCCTTTTGGCGTGGTAGACATAGAGGGCGATCAAGGCGATGGAAACCAAGAGCAGCAGTCCCAAGTGCCACGGCTTGACCGCATCGGAATTCCAGCGTTCGATAATCAGCGTCAAGGTGGTCAAGCCCCCGCTAAAGCAAATCCATCCCCAGATATCGAATCGCTTGACGGCGTTCTTAAAATCGGGTATGGCAAAGCTCGCCATCCAAATTGCGAAGATACCGAAGGGAATATTGACTAAAAAAATCCAGTGCCACGACAGGGTCTGCACGAGAAAGCCCCCTACGGTGGGTCCGAGCATGGGTCCGATTAAGGCGGGAATCGTAATAAAGTTAATCACTTTGAGCAGTTGGTCTTTGGGATAGGCATAGATCAAGGTCAATCGAGCCACCGGAACCATCATCGAGCCACCGACCGCTTGTACCACGCGCGAAATCACCAGTTGATCCAAGGTCACCGACAAACTGCAACACAGCGACCCCAATGCAAATATAGCCACGGCCGTCATAAAGATCTTTTTGGTTCCAAACTTGTCTGCCAACCAGCCGCTAAGCGGAATTAGCAGCGCTACCGTTAGGGTATAGGCCACGATGACCGACTGTAATTTTAAAGGAGATTCATTTAAATTTTTAGCGATCGAAGGCAAGGCGGTATTTAATATGGTAGCGTCTAAGGCCTGCATAAAAATAGCCATAGCACCGAGCCATGGCAGGTATTTTTGGGCAGTGGCATTGATCTGTGATTCTGAACTCATCGTTGTCCGTTTTCTTTTTTATTGTATAAATAAAATTGAATTACTACAAAGCTACGATATAAAAAACCCTTTTTACTCTAAATTTTACTTAAAAAACCTTCAAAAAATAGAGCAGTTTTCTAAAATATTAACATCTGACACCATCACATTCTCAGCCCTGCCCGTTCGCCCTGCACCGAGTGGCACTTTTTCCGCACAGCTCTGCGCGGTTGGATTTCAAAATCGAAGCACTGCTGCCGCGCCACTGCGGCATTAGCAAGTTCGAATCAATTGCCTGTAAATCCGTCGGAAAAAGCAGCAATTGTCCCCTTTACCCGTTCAAAAGCCACTAGATGTCCCAAAAGAACCATTAATGGTCTTTTAAATTTTGACCGCTGCTGTAGGTTATTATTCTTATTTAGTTTAAATTAGCCGACTGTTACCTAGCCCTTTTCCCGATGGATAGAAGGGATAGAAACAGGGAAATTTAATAATAAATACAAGTATTATGAGTAATAATCATGGTAAGCCTGCAGAATTAGACCACAGCAAAGTACAACCCAAAGCGCCTAAGGTACAAGAGTTAATCGCGAGTTCAAAGTCGTTGATTTTAGCGACTATCGACACCGAGGGAACGCCGAACTCGAGCTATGCTCCGTTTGTTAACTTGGATGGAAGTTTCCAAATTTTAGTTTCCTATATGGCCCGTCATACCAAAAACCTAAGAGATGGCAAAAAGGTTTCTTTTATGTTTATCGACGACGAGTCGGCCTCCCGTCAAATCTATGCGCGTAACCGCCTGACTATCGACAGCGAAGCGGCATTGGTAGAAAAGGGTGGCGATTTGTGGAACAGAGCATTGGAAGCCTTAAAGGAAAGACACGGAAAAGTGGTTGATGTCATCTCGGAAATGGACGATTTTATCATGTTTGATTTAAAACCGATTAAAGGGGCTTATGTCAATGGATTTGGCAGTGCATATTTTGTCAATGCGGCCTTGGAAGTGCAAGACCACAGAACGGGAAATCACGGTGCGCACCAAATAGATAACGAGCAAAACTAAGGTTTTTTCCATATAAAGCGAAAAGGCGAAACTGCGAGAAGCGGGTTTCGCCTTTTTTTATGAGGCCCTTTAGCACAAGTACCAGCGGTAAACCCCTATAAATACAAAGCGTGTACAAAGTGCGTACAAAGCATTACTCGATTAACTAGCCTTTGCTTGCGTTCGCGGGAAAAAAGTACAAAGCGCATACAAACGCCGTACAAACCTTTTTCAATGCTTACCGTCGTACTTTAATTCGTGACGCGTATTTTTGCAGGCTTACTACCGCGCTTTAAATCGCCACTGCTGTGGGATTATCTAAATCACAGGACTTTGGCGCTACAACAATATACTGTGTTGACTCGCCGTCAGTAAGTCGCGCACGACCCGATTGAGTTCGGTTTGTCGATCTGCCGCCGCTATACCCAGGTGGGGATATAAGTCCATCAACAGTTCGCGTCCCCTTTTTGCGGTGTGCTTGCAGTGGTTTTGTATCTGCAGTATCAGTTCGTCCGACACCGTAACTGCGGTTTGTAGCTGTTCCCACGACTGCTGTGCCAGCCGGTAAAATTCGCGGTGAAGCCCTTGAATTTCCGCTTCAATTTGCCTTGACCATTGCGCTTTCGAATTCAAACTCCCCAACGGTGTAGGGCGTTGCAACAGCGGTTGAGCCAATTCTAAAAAGTGTTTTTGCATGCCGATGTGGTTGGCGGTAATCGTCAGCACAGCCGACGCGCTAAAGGGATAGCGGTAAATCAGTTGCGCACTGTGGCCTGCCGGGGCATTAATGGCAAAAGAGCGGTTTTCGCTGAGCTTTAAATCCGATACCGCATAGCTGTGACTGGACGTGGCAACCATACCCATCGTATGCCAGTCTGTATTTACCACGACTTCGTCGGGCAAAAAGAAAAAGCTCTTGTAAATCGGTGCTCCCTGTTCATCGACCAAGCGCACTCCATTTCGTTCAATCTGGCAATTGGCCGTAAAAATCGTCGCGTGTGCCGCTGCCGTAACATAATCCCAATGGCCGTCGATCCGATATCCGCCTTCGATTTCGCGGGCTACGCCTTTAATCGCACCGCTACCGGCACAGCAAACCTGTGGATTGCCATAAATCTGTTCGAGTTGTTCCGCAGTGTAAAAACCGTAAAACGCATTGGCACCACTGACCAAAGTCACCGTCCATCCCAAGCTCCCGTCTATAGCCGCCAGCTGTTCTTGTAGTTGTAATCCGGAGATCAAATCCAATTCCAGCCCGCCACTTTCTTTGGGTACAAAGAGGTTAAAGAGTCGGTGTTCGTAAATAATTTCGAGTTGTTTGGGCGTCAAAGCCCCTAGTTTTTCAGCTGAAACAGCTTCTTGTTGCAGCAGTAGGCAAGTGGCCTCCGTCAAGTAATTCGTCATTTTTTATCTTTGTTTTATACCATCAATAAAAACAACGGGTATGCACCGCAGTGATCCAAGAATATCCTTTGCCAGCATTATCTGGCAAGTGCATAACGCCAAAGCGTTATTGGGTATTATCTCAGCGCTGATCGCAGACCTAACATCCGACAAACAGGCACCCCATTATTTTAAACTGCGGTAAATATACGCAGTGCTGGGGTATAAAGAAAGTAAACCCCGCTCAAGTTTGGCTTTAATGCCCGATCATGTGCTAGTGAAGCAGCTCGGAAATTTTTTGCTCCAGGCGATGTAAGCTGTTCCATTGCGCCTTCGTAAACTTGGACGATTGAACGGCGCCCGCCAAGCGCTGTTGCAGTAAGGCTGCCTGCGGCATTAATTGGGTGTATTCCGACAGGGCCTTTAGCTCTCCGTTTTGCACCTGGTGGTAGAGGCCCATAAAGTGGTGGACAAACAATTCATAATGCTGTAAAATCGCTTCGAACTCCTCCTCGTTCTCGAACTGCAGCGGTGGTAATTCCGCTACAACTGCGGCGAATTCTGACTGAAGTGCCTCCACCTTCGCAACAGGACGCGCAAAGGAGTTAATCTCCTTGCCCTCAACGTTCGGGCTGAGCAGGGCGTTCTGCTTACATCCCCACAACAATACAGAACACAGCAGCACAGTGCGCATTTTATTCATCAGCTATATATAAGAAACCGCCGTAAAAGTACCGAGCGGTCGCTTAGCCCCTTTACGGGAAACCTCATATCCTTAAAAGTATCACATCAAATCGCCAAATACGGCAGTGCTGTGAGGGAATTGGGTTTTAAATAGATGTATTCGCGCTTGCTATCGATTACTATTTGAAAGCGCTTTAAAAAATCACCGCCGATGACACTCATCTTTTGACGGTTTACAGCACCGCTAAAAAAGCTGACGGGTAGCTGATTTAACACGATCGGCCCAATGGTCAACTGTGGCAATATAGCCCTTTGGGTTTTTAGCACATTGCCAAACGAGTCCTTGAGTTCGCTTTCATCCACTATGGTCAATTTATCGGCTATTCCAAACGCTTCCACAAATACATCATCGAATAATACCGCAGCGGCATAACCGGAATGAATCAGGTATTTGTTACTCAGCTCTTGAGCACCTATAACAGCTGTGGCTTCTATAAATAAATAGCCGTTTTCGCTGAGCAGTCGGTGTTTGACATAGCTATCGATGTCCGCGGGCAGTTGTTGCGGCAACAGCAACACAGACCGGTCGAAATCGATTTGAATCACCTTGCCGTCAAACAGATTGATTCCGAATTTACCGTCGCTGTGCTGTCCGGAATTTTGATCTTCCCAAATCGGAACGTTTTCGAACTGCAAATCGCCCAGCTGAATGCGGTTAGACGGACTAAAGCGCGAGGCATTGACATCACCTCCCCAACTCTTTACCTGATCGACGCGCTCAAATTTTAAGTGCAAACGCCTTGTAGCTGCTTCGGTTAAGTGTACCGCATCGGCAGCGCTGTGAAACATCAAATCGAGGGTATCCACATCATTCAACACCACCTTCATCAACAGGTTGTTGTATTCCGTCAGTTCAAAGGGAATACGCGGAATAGCGCTTTCATTGGATTGCGCTTTGGCGCCGATGCTGCAACAGAGCAACAGGCTGATTAGAATCGGTTTCCACATAAACTCTAAATTACAGTCGTTTTTAAGTCGATTTTAAGTCGATTTTCGGTAAAAATACGTCAATTCACGGGTAAAACGGCGCAGGATATGCCGTTATTTTAGAGCTTTTTCCGCAGGCAAACCGGCAGTACTCATTGGCTCTTTTATCCAAAAAAACCGCTTTTGTTGCGGTATATCGCATCAAAAAGCGGTTGTTGATATAGCGGACTTGTCGGTTATTTTAAAGCAATCCTTAACTAGAGGGCGTTCGATCGGCCAAGGCCTTTTTCACCGCCGGGGCCACATGGGTGCCCAGCAGCTCAATCGATTTCATCAGGTCTTTATGCGCAGGTGCTCCGATATCGGTATGCAGCAAAAATCGCGTCAGTCCAAACATCTCTTGATGGTATAGGATTTTATCGACGAGTTGGTTGGCATCTCCGATAAACAAAGCGCCTTCGCGACTCCTTCCACCTTCGTACTGCTCTTTGGTATAGGGCGACCACCCCCTACTGCGCCCTACGCGATTCATTTGTTCGGCATAGTTGTCAAAATACGCATCGGCGGTCTGTTGGGCGTGTTCCCCGATCAAGCCGTGGGAATGAGTAGCCAATTGCATCTTGGACACATCGTGTCCCGCAGCGATGTACTCCTGACGGTATAGGTCAAAAAACGGCTTAAACTGCCGCGGCATACCGCCAATAATCGCAATGATCAACGGCAGTCCCAGTCGTGCAGCGCGAACCACCGATTCCGGCGTACCTCCTACCGCCACCCATATATCCAAGGGTTTGGTCGGTCGGGGCAATACTTCTTGCTCGTGTAAAGGCGCTCGAAACCGCCCCTGCCAATTAAACGTCGATTCGCTGGCATTAATCTGCAGCAGCAATTCCAACTTTTCGACAAACAAATCGGCATAATCGGCCAAGTCATAGCCAAACAGCGGAAAGGATTCGGTAAAGCTGCCCCGGCCCACGGTGATTTCCGCACGTCCATTTGACAGCAAATCGACGGTGGAGAAATTTTGAAAACTGCGCACCGGATCTACGGAACTCAAAACCGTTACCGAACTGGTCAGTTTAATGCGTTTGGTAATCGTCGCTGCTGCTGCCAAAATAATCTCTGGAGCCGAAACCGAAAAATCGGGTCTGTGGTGCTCACCGATACCAAATACATCTAGTCCCACTTCGTCGGCCAGTTTAATCTCTTCCATCATTTCCTGCAATCGCAGCTGTGGTGATTGGAATTTCTGGGTGTTTTTATCAAAGGACAAATCGCCAAACATACTAATGCCAAGTTCCATAAATTTGCTTTTTAAGATATTAAGGTCGCGCGCAATTCAATAGTCACCGCGGCCAAAGCTTTGGACAACGGACATACTTCCTTGGCTTTTTGCGCCGTAGCCACAAAGGTATTCGAGTCGATTTGTGGCACTTTTCCCTCGACGATAAGCAGAATCAAAGCGATACCGCCATCTTTAAATGTCACCTGAGCTTCGGTGTGTAAGGTATCGGGTACAAACCCTTGTTCGCCAAGCAAAGCGCTGAGCTGCATGGTAAAACAACCGGCATGTGCCGCTCCTAACAATTCTTCTGGGTTGGTGCCGGGATTGCCGTCTTCAAATCGGGTTTTAAAGCCATAAGCGGCCTGATTCAACGCCTTGCTCTCCGTGCTGATAGTGCCGGTTCCCGTTTTTAAGTCTTTCTGCCATTGGGCAGTTGCTGTTCTGGTAAATTTCATATCTAGATGGTTTTGGTTTCATGGGTCTCTTGTGGCTGACCGAGTACTTTGCAGTCCAAATTTTCACAACAGCCACAGCCGTTTGGACTTTAGACCGCCCCACTCACGCCGCTCCTGATATAAATTTAATCTATTTATTTTAGATAGTGGTCTTTTTAGTAAATATGCTTAAGTGCAGATTCGTTGATTTGCTTAAAAGCAGATTCGATGATTCGCGGATTCGATGATATGCTTAAGAGCGGATTCGATGATTTGCGGATTCGCGGATTCGCCTGTTGATGCAAAGGAGGAAGATGTGCTATTTAACGAAGGAAGATGGGACAATTTTCTGCAAAGAAAAGCGGATTCGATGATTTGCTTAAGAGCAGATTCGTTGATTCGCGGATTCGATGATTTGCCCGTTGATGCAAAGGAGGAAGATGTGCTACTTAACGAAGGTAGATGGGACAATTTTCTGCAAAGGATGGCGGAGTTGTGAAAAAGCTTAAGAGCGGATTCGATGATTCGATGATTCGATGATTTGCCTGTTGATGCAAAGGAGGAAGATGTGCTATTTAACGAAGGTAGATGGGACAATTTTCTGCAAAGGATGGCGGAGTTGCGAAAAAGCGGATTCGATGATTCGCGGATTCGATGATTTGCCCGTTGATGCAAAGGAGGAAGATGTGCTACTTAACGAAGGAAGATGAGACAATTTTCTGCAAAGGATGGCGGAGTTGTGAAAAAGCGGATTCGATGATTTGCTTAAGAGCAGATTCGTTGATTTGCGGATTCGATGATTCGCCTGTTGATGCAAAGGAGGAAGATGTGCTATTTAACGAAGGTAGATGGGACAATTTTCTGCAAAGAAAAGCGGATTCGCGGATATGCTTAAGAGCGGATTCGATGATTTGCTTAAGAGCAGATTCGATGATTCGCGGATTCGATGATTTGCCTGTTGATGCAAAGGAGGAAGATGTGCTATTTAACGAAGAACAATTTTCTGCAAAGGAAAGTGTATTTGCACACAAGCTCAAGAGCGGATTCGATGATTCGATGATTCGATGATATGCGGATTTGCTCGTTTATGCAAAGGAGGAAGATGTGCTATTTAACGAAGGACAGTTTTCTGCAAAAGAAAGTGCATATACGAATGGGCGAATGGATAAATAATCGCATAAGCCCAGACGTTGCTCATCAAATCAAAAAATTAATGTCCCCAAGGTTTGTTCGGTACGGGTAGTGGTTGGTTCCACTCAAAGCGCACTTGAAAGTGGTTGGGGTTATCGACCTTTCTCAGGTTATAGGTATATCCCTGATCATCTATGGTTACCCACCACACATTGCCGGCTGCTGCGGGCAGCATATCGGTGGTTTGTTGATCGGCTGGAAAGTATTGAATTTGGTCGCCACCCGTATTGGTAGTCGTACCGCCGTATTGGGTAATCTTATCTTCCGAGCCGTCTTTTAAGCGGTGGTCGTGTTTGAGTTGTATGCCCTGTGCTGTTTTGGTAAACACCCACGTTCGAGAGTGGTCGTCCCCGACATAGAAGGGTACTTTTATTTCATTTTCCGAGCAGCTCATCACGTACATGGACAGGGCTTGGTCGGCAAAATCATTCGGTATGGGTTCGGTGGTCATTTTACCGGCATAAGCCTGACCGCAGCGCGCTTTTAATTGATTCCAAAAAGTCTCTTGGGCATTTTTTTGCTGTGCAAAAATCGATGTCGTCGCAAAAAGGACAACAACTACAAAACGATTGAACTTCATCATCTCTATTTTCGGGTTATTTTCAAATATAGCACTTTTTATCGGGATGTCTGCCCACAAAAGCTCCAAAACGGTTCGCTATATAGGGTCCTTAGTCGGCCGTTCGCCCTTTGGTCTTCTTGATTTGACCGCAGTTGTTTTTTGTCAGCGAAGTCGCTACCAAAATTCCTATCAACAACAAAAAATAATTTATCCTCATCGCTCTCCTCTTTAATGGTTTATTCCAATATAGCTCAATTTTAGCATATATGCAAGCCTTTGTGAACATAAGTAAATAAAACACCTCCTTTTAACCGAATTGAGCAAGTGATTAATGTTGGCTTAACCGAACCAATATACTATTACTGAAGGTTAGTTAGGGGTTTATAATGTGGACAGCTCATAAGCTTACTCGACCAAAAGCAAAAAAAAGTCAAAATGAGGGGTTTTAAACGTATATAAAATCGCTATTTATTTATAAGAGAATGAATATTCACTTATATTTGCAGCACAAATAAAACAGGCATGAGAGTTCGTGATCTCGACAAACAAAAAACGGTTAAAGAAAATGCGATTGCCATGATCGGCCGTGGTGGTTTGGAGAATTTCAGCATCAACAAATTGGCCAAGCTGTCTCGTGTTTCCGTAGCGACCATTTACATCTATTACAAGGATAAGGACGATTTGATCGTGCAACTCGCCACGGAGCAAGGAGAGGAATTGGCCGACTTGATCCTCAGGGATTTTTCGCCCGATATGACTTTTGAAGCGGGACTGCGGCAGCAGTGGATCAACCGCTACCAGCAGATGATGTTTAAGCGCGATGCCGTTTTATTTATGGTACAGGTTAAGAGTTCGTCCTATTACCGCGATTTTCTGGCTGTACTGATGAAACGCATCAAACTGCAACTCAATCAATTTTTGGAAAATGCCATAGCGCGTCGCGAGATTTTCCCCATTCCCCTAGAGGTGTATTGGTCTATCGCTCATGCTCCGCTGTATTCCTTGATCAAGTTTCACTACGAGGAACTCGGTTTGGAGGGCAAACCCTATCAGTTGACCGAAGCGGTTTTATGGCAGACCTTTGACCTGGTTATCCGCGCGTTAAAAATCAATCCGAATCACGATCAACCCCATGGCGCTCCCCCGCACAGCTTTTAAAAAAATACCCAGCTTCAACCTACGGTAGCACTTATTATGGAAAAGAAAAAAACGGTTTCCTTTACGGGATACGAAAAATTTGTCATCTTTATATTAGCCATCACCCAGTTTACGGTGATCTTGGACTTTATGGTCATGTCGCCACTGGGCGATTTGCTCTTAAAATCCCTGGATATGGATACCCGCGATTTCGGTATAGCCGTGTCGGCTTACGCTTTTAGTGCGGGGATTTCCGGATTGCTGACCGCGGGTTTTGCCGATAAATTTGACCGCAAAAAACTGCTGTTATTCTTTTATATCGGTTTTATAGTGGGTACTTTATTTTGCGGATTGGCCAATTCGTATATCACCTTGGTAGCCGCCCGTATTTTTACCGGCTTGTTCGGCGGGGTTATCGGTTCGATTTCCATGGCAATCATCACCGATATCTTTAGCTTGCAACAACGCGGACGAGTAATGGGTTTTGTACAGATGGGTTTTGGCGCCAGTCAAGTTTTGGGAATTCCCATCGGACTGTATGTCGCACATAAATGGGCTTGGGAAGCGCCGTTTTTTATGATTGTAATTATGGCGGTTTTCATAGCAGCCAGCATAGCACTGTGGTTAAAACCGGTCAATGCGCATTTGGCGGTACAGCAGGAAAAAAAGGCTTTGTTGCACCTGTGGCACACCTTAAAAGACAAGGATTATCGCATCGGATTTATGGCCACGGGTATCTTGTCTGTCGGCGGATTTATGA
This sequence comes from Flavobacterium sp. JP2137, assembly GCF_050562195.1. GTDB lineage: Bacteria > Bacteroidota > Bacteroidia > Flavobacteriales > Flavobacteriaceae > Flavobacterium. Next base: position 2,561,638 of record NZ_CP191647.1, on the reverse strand, counting down.
TGATGCCCTTTGGAACGGTTTTCGCCGTTAACAACCTGGGGGTAAGCGAAGCCCAATTGCCGATGTTGTTTATGCTATCGGGAATCAGCTCGCTGGCCATGATGCCCTTTATCGGAAAACTCAGTGACCGTATGAGCAAGTTTAAACTCTTCGCCATAGCCTGTATTTGGTTGATGGTGGTTTGCGTGGTCTATACCAATTTTGGGGTTACCCCGTTTTGGTTGGTGGTTATCACCAATATTTTAATGATGCTGGGAATCATGGGACGTATGGTTCCGTCTTCCGCCTTGAGCAGCGCCGTTCCGGAAATGAAAGACCGCGGTGCTTATATGAGTATCAATGCATCGCTGCAACAGATTTCCGGTGGTATAGGTGCAGCGGTTGCGGGTGTCATCGTCTATCAGGAGCACAAAAACAGTCCGTTGATCAATTACGATATCGTCGGTTATGTGGTGGTGGTCATCTCGATTATCAGTATAGTGATGATGGGACGCGTTGATCGAATGATCAAGCGAAAAACGCCTTCTTCGTCTTTGCAAAAGTCCTTGGATGACGTACCGTTGAACGACAGCCATTAGCGAATAAGGGCTTAGCCACCGAATCTTTTCTTTGCGAATTGCCAAAAAAAGGCTGCGTATGACTCGGAACGTTAAGCCCATTGCAAAAATGACAAACAAATTGCTTTATTCTCGCGCACTTTCTCCCCGAACTTTTAGAACGGGTGTCGGACATCCATAAAATAAGGGCGACTACCTTTCGGCAACGCCCTTATTTCGTAAAAATACCCCAGCCTAAGGGCATCAGCAACCATTAAATTTTTAGCCTTGGTCCAATTCCAATCGAATGCTGTTGAGTTCGATTAAGGCCTGGTCTTTTTCCCGGGTAAAATAAAAGTTATCTGCGGCAAAGAGCTCTTGATAATAGCGGATGCCGTCCAGGAGGTTTTGCTTGAATTTCAGTAATTTTTTTTCTTTCATCGCGTTAAAATCGCGGAGTAATTCGGTTTTTTCACCCAGGAAATGATCGCGATACATACGCAGTTCCTTGATAAAGAAGTGCGGGCGTGGCGCATCGATTATGCTGTGCTCTCGACTGTAAATATGTTGAATCATCGTTTTTAGCGATACTTCCTTATCAAAATACGCCATATTGGGACCGGGGCAGATTACTATGCCCTGCGCTTCGCCTTTAATTGGCAATTCGTGTTCCAACAAAGAGGCATTGGCCAAGCCGATACACAGACAAGCTTTTTCGGTGATTGCGCGGTAGCGCTCCTCAAAATGGGCGTCGGTCAATTGCGGCTTTTGCGCTTCTAACTCCATTATCTTCTTGTCTTGAAATTTCCTCGATGCCGTGCACAAGCCCTGATTGGTGTATTCCTTGTTTAGAGCCAGGTATTTGCGCGGACAAGAACTACCGGCCTTTTCCTTTAAAATTCGTTGGGTTCTGTACAGGTCGTTACTCATGCCTTTAACCGTATTAAAGGGAATGCCCAAAGGAGACAGTGCACTGAGATACAAATCGTCTTCCTTGGCATTTTGCAAGAGTTCGCGGGTTTTTTTATCCACTGAAGTCGCTTCGGGTACCAGTAAAAAAGGGGTTCCCCAACCGACGGAGCTCAACTGATAGCGGTCGAGTAAAAACGCGTGTTCTTCTGCCGTGCCCACTCCACCTTGAGCGGTAATATTCAAGGGCAAAGGAGATTCGGGCAGGTGTCGCTCCTTTTGCAGCAGGGCCTTGCACATCAATTCGTGTGTGGCCTTTTGCAGTTCTTCTCTTTTTTCTTTGAACTCTTCCAATATGGGACCCAACAAATAGCCCTCGGTAGCAAAGGCATGTCCCCCACAGTTTAAGCCCGATTCAATGCGATACTCCGACACCCATAGGCCTTTTTTGGCCAAAAAGCTGCCTTGTATCATCGCCGATCTATAATCGCTGACCTTTAGGATAATCCGCTTGGGAAGTTCGTTGTTGGCATTGGGATAAAAATCGTCAAAGGTTTCGAAATAGCTGAATAAACGCGGATTCATACCTGCAGACAACACCACAGACGAATTGAGCGTACTCTGCGCAAACCCCCTTAAGGCGGCATGAGCATCGTTGTAAATACTGTCTAAGGGCTGGTTTTTATCAAAGTTTTCCTTGTCGACCTTGGTCATGATATTGACATCGATATCGCCGGGTTTGAGCTGCTGATCAATAAAGTTGATCAGATTTTGTTTAAACGGCGTTTCTTGAATAAACTTTTGGAACTCCCGACGGATTTCCGAGCTGCTCGGCAGCATTTCGATGTAGTTTTCCACGGCTTTTTTGCTCTCGCTGAGCTCTTCTTTCCACTGTGAAAACTTCTGCTTGACAATTTTATCGACCAAATTCAAATAAGAAGTTATGCGCTTACAGCGAAAATCCTCCATCTTTTTGGTGATTTCCTGATAGGGAAAACCGAATTGCAGGCTGTAAAACTGATTCATCTTTTCCATCAATTCGTCGTCCATGACCGAAATCACAGAGGAAATTCCATATTTTGCGACCCGTATTGGGCTATCGATGGTATAGGCCAATCCCATCACGGGAATGTGAAAGGTGTGTAAGGATTTAGTTGACATGATTTAGTTGTTTTTAATAAGAAGCACAATACTAATGATTAAAAATGGCACCTAAGCTGATAATTATCATGATTTTACGGCAAAATCGATTGAAAAAATCGCAAATTTTGAAGTTAATAATTTCTTGTTGTAATCAAATATTTCCTATATTTATTCTTTTATTTAAAACGCTCCTAATGAAGCTTTCAGACGATCACCGGCTGTTTTTTTTTGTATTAAAACAATAACAACCGATGGTGTATTTATCAATTTACTAAAGTTAGATTAACCTTAAGTTAACATTACTATCTTTACTTCGCACCACTTAAATAACATGAAATGTCTATAAATTCGTTTTTTAAAATGTTTACCCCAAAGGATAAGGTTTTCTTTCCATTATTAAAGGAGGCTTCATCCAGTTTAATCCAACTAGCCGAATTGCTACATGAGTGTGTAAATGCGCCGAAAGACCAAAGGGAAGCGTATTTTGCCGAAATTTCCAAGTTGGAAGCCAAGATTGAGGGGCTAAAGCAGCGAATCAATATTGAATTGGGAAAAAACTTCATCACTCCTTTTGACCGCGAAGATATTTTCGCCTTGATCAAAGCCATAGATTATGTTGCCGACAACTTAAATGGAGCGGCGAACAGAATGAAGATTTACCAAGTTGCGAAAATTTCCAAATCGATACGCAAACTCACCGAGGTCAACTTGGATGCGTGTAAATTGATTGGCGAAGCCATTGAAGAACTCAAAGAAATGCGCAATCTAGGCAATATCAATGTCATCTGTGAAAAGATCAATAAATTGGAAGCCAAATCGGACAAGATTTTCGACAAGGCGGTTCAAGAGATTTTCGAGAACGAGATGGACGCCAAAAACATCATAAAATACAAGGAGGTACTTTCTTCTTTAGAATCAGCTGCAGACCAATGCAAGAGTGTTGCATACGTTTTAGAAGCTATATCTGTTAAACATTCATAGCGGATTATGGAACCATTTACATTACTGATTGTCGTCATCGTTTTGGCCTTTGTCTTTGATTATATCAACGGTTTTCACGATGCTGCCAATTCTATAGCCACCATAGTTGCGACTAAGGTTTTAACGCCGTTTCAAGCGGTACTATGGGCTGCCTTTTTTAACTTTGTCGCCTATTTTATTTCTAAATACTGGTTTCAAGAATTTAAGATTGGTAATACCATCGCCAAATCGGTCAACGAAGACTTTATCACATTGGAGGTTATTTTTGCCGGATTAATCGCAGCGATTATCTGGAATTTAATCACTTGGAAATTCGGAATCCCCTCTTCTTCTTCCCATACTTTAATCGGAGGATTTATCGGAGCAGCCATGATGCATGCGGGAGGATTTACCGGTATAACCGGCGAGCACGTCATCGTATACGCCAAGGTGATTCCCATAGTGTTGTTTATCTTTTTTGCCCCGTTGATCGGAATGCTACTCGCCTCGATTATCACGCTGTCCATACTCCATTTATTCAAGCATGCCAATCCGAAAAAAGCGGAGAAGTGGTTTAAAAAAATGCAGTTGGTCTCTTCGGCTATGTTCAGTTTGGGACATGGAGGAAACGACGCACAGAAGGTGATGGGTATCATTGGAGCAGCGGTGATTTTCTATCACGTAGATGCGGGACATCAAGATTGGATCAATTCTCCGGATCGCTTTAATTACTTTGTCGATCAATGGGGTTGGGTACCTTTGTTATCCTTTATCATTATCGGTTTAGGAACGATGAGTGGCGGTTGGAAAATCGTAAAAACCATGGGAACCAAAATCACCAAAGTCAACTCTTTGGAAGGGGTTAGTGCGGAAACCGCAGGAGCGTTAACGCTTTATATCTCCGAGTTTTTTGGTATACCCGTTTCCACGACACACACCATTACCGGTTCTATAATCGGTGTTGGACTAACCAAGCGCGTTTCGGCCGTACGCTGGGGAATTACCATCAGCCTGCTTTGGGCTTGGGTATTGACCATTCCCGTATCGGCAGCCATAGCCGCATTGATTTACACCCTGATTAAATTGTTTTAAAAAACATACTCACCATATAAAATATCCTTGTTACCTCGCGTGGCAAGGATATTTTTTTTTTTGCTCTAAAATTCGCCGAGAAAGCCGCTGGATTTTCTCCATAAAAACCGATAAAATTTTCGAGCGTTTCGATCAAAATTGTACTTTTGTAAAAATTTTTTTTGATGGAATTATATTATACTTTCTCTATTTTAATAGTACTTGCCTCCTTTTTTGCCTACTTAAATTTACGCTTTTTAAAACTTCCCGGTACCATAGGAATCATGCTTATTGCCCTGTTTGTATCTTTGGGCATACGCTTTTTGGGCGCTTCGGTATTTCCCGATACGACCAAGCATTTCTTTACCCTGATTCAGGAATTTGACTTCAATGAAATTCTGATGGGCGCCATGCTAAACTTTCTGTTGTTCGCCGGGGCTTTGCACGTCAACATATCCGATTTAAAGGACCAAAAATGGGCTATTGCCACCTATTCGACGATCAGTGTGGTCTTGTCGGCCCTGATCATCTCCGCCCTGCTCTATTACATCGCGCCGTGGTTTGGCATACACATCCCCTATATCTTCTGTTTGCTCTTTGGCACACTGATCTCTCCCACAGATCCTATAGTAGTCCTGGGCATCTTAAAACAAGCCAAGGTACCCAAGCACCTCGAGACCAAGATTACAGGTGAATCCCTCTTTAATGACGGGGTGGCCGTAGTGATGTTTGCTATAGTGCTCAAATTGGCCACAGATACGGAATTCGACGTAACTGTGGGTTCGGTTTCGCTGTTGTTTTTAAAGGAAGCCGTAGGCGGCGTACTCCTGGGAGGCGCTTTGGGCTATACCGCCTCTAAGGTGATGAAGCAAATCGACGATTACAAGGTTTCGGTTTTGATCACCCTCTCGATTGTTATGGGCGGGTTTTTAATCGCTAAAGCCCTACACGTATCGAGTCCGCTAGCGATGGTCATCGCCGGATTGATCATTGGAAACTTTGGCAAATCGGTTGCGATGAGCGAGCAAACGCGCGATTATTTGGGTAAGTTCTGGGAGCTGATCGATGAGATTATGAATGCGATATTATTCCTGTTTATCGGTTTTGAATTGCTATTGCTACCGGATATTTACGAGCAATTGGTTTTGGGAGTCGCCGCCATATTCATCGTGCTCTTTTCGAGAATGCTCTCTATATTAATACCGGTAAAATCCATTTTGCGAACCAATACCTATTCCAGAGGCTCGCTCATTGTGATGGTTTGGGGCGGGATTCGCGGAGGGGTTTCCATCGCGTTGGTGCTTTCCATGCCCGCGGGAGAATGGAAGGATTTGTTTTTGGAAATCACCTATATCGTCGTGCTTTTCTCCATAGTGGTTCAAGGCCTAACCGTTGGTAAATTGGCAAAGAAAATATTAAAGGATTAACTCCCAATAAAGCATATATTACACCAATAAAAACTTTTTTTGCCTAAAATAAACCGTTAATAGTCCTTAAAATTGAAATATATTTTATAAAAGTAAATTATAGTTTTACTATTCCATAATAAAGCTGTAATTTCACTTTTTAGAATTAAAACAAGAATTTATCTTAAAATAGAATTATAAATCAGCAAAACATTAATTTTGATATGATTATTATTTTTTATTACTTAGCCTTAGGAATGGCAGCACTAAAATCTAATCGTATTTCTTTGTTTGACTGCAAGGTGTTTTTGTCGACACCAATTCTAGTTGACACCGCGGTTTGTAAGTTCGCATTTGCCAAAAGGGCAAAAGCGGGATTTTGCACCGCTGAATTAACGAACAGAGCTATGTTCTTGCGCCTATTCGCAACACAAGTACTTGCAGTCCGACGGGCAAATTGCGGACTCAAAGCAACTTGGTTTACGGCTGTTTTAGCCGTTGTAGAAACTGTGAATGCCTTTATAATTAGTGGTTGTGGCAAATTATCAGTCGGAATATATCGTGGGTGTAATACCGAATTAAAATCATTTTTTTTAAATAAGCATCAGCTGCTTTAATCACAATTATAATTCTTTTAACATGAAAATCAGTCATTTAGATCATTTGGTTTTAACAGTGGCAAATATTGAAAAAACTTGTGAGTTCTACAGTGAAATACTAGGAATGGACATCGTCACGTTTGAAAAAAATAAGAAAGCCTTACAATTTGGCACTCAAAAAATAAACCTGCATCAGTTCAAACAAGAAACCTTTCCCAAGGCACGTAATTCCACTCCGGGTTCTGCCGATTTGTGTTTGATTACCCTAACGCCTTTAGACGAGGTTTTACAAGAACTCACAGAGAAAAACATTCCCGTATTAGAAGGGGGAATTACCGAAAGGATCGGCAGCACAGGAAAGATTAATTCCATATTTTTTAGAGATCCCGATTTAAACTTAATTGCCGTGAGCAATTATATATCTTAAGCACACAAACCGACCTGGACTTTAAAGCCTCGTCGGTTTTTTTTGTATCCCCCCCTGCTTTCCCTGCAAGTTTTCTCGGCGGATTCACCTATGTGCGAATGACGAATGGACAATTGTTGGATTATACGCAATTTTCAATTCCCTCAGATTTCCGTATTAATCGGGTTTTGATTCATTTTTTCCGCGGTTTATTACAGCTTTTAGCGATTTCTTTACATCGTTGTCCGCTGGCGCTTTTATTTGGGTGATTTTTGTTGGCATACTATCGATATGACTACGAACTCACACTCCGCAAGCTTTTGGAATGAAAATAACCGCCGCATCCCCCTTTGGAGAAGATTGTTTTTTAGAACGCCTAAAAGCACCAAGGGATTGGCGACACCAAACTGCATCCATCAGCGTTGCAGCGGTATTTCCTTGGGTAATCACGCCGTCAAATCCATCTTGTTTTCCACCGATATCGCTTTGATCGACCACAGTGATGCCGATGCCGTGTTGGCGGTATATCCCTTTCCACCCTCGGCTAAGATTATGAAAACCCTGATTGATTTTACCGATAAGGCCGTTATTTGCGGTATAGGAGGTGGACTCACCCAGGGCAGCACGGCACTAGATATGGCCCAGCAAGCAGAGCAACTCGGTGCCGTAGCGGTCATCGTCAATCAACCGTTTCCCAACAAAGACATCGAAAAGATAAAACGAACCATAGGCATTCCCATTATCTCGAGTATTTCGATCGGCGATTTTGATTTTCGCCGGCGTATCGATGCCGGTGTCGATCTCTTTCACATTACCGGTGGCCAGGAAACCTGTCGCATTATACAACACATCAACCACCATTATCCCGATTACCCCATTATCGCCACCGGCGGAAAAACCCTGGGCAATATCCACGAGGTCATCGACGTGGGTGCACAAGCCATAGTACTTACTCCGCCTTCAAACGGGACCTTGTTTAAATCGATCATGCAGCAATACCGACAGGGTTCCTAACACGCCCTATTCCAAACAAAAGAGGTCGCTCACAATTAATTTTGGGCGACCTCTTTTTTTTGTATAAATCATCGAAATATCGTCCTATTCTTCCAAAAAAACCATTTAAATCGATAAAAAGCCCCCCTAGAAAGGTTTTAAAGCCGTAATAAATCAAGTGTTTCCGATAAAGAAACCGCCTTGTTAAACCGCTATAATGTTAAAAATTAAATTTTATTTGGAATTAGAACATTTATTTTTTTTATTTACAAAAACGATTAAAACCTGCCATTTTGTACTTTTTTATGTTTTTTTAATCAGTAATATATCATATACAAACAAAAAAAACTATTAATTAGCGGTGTTTAATAAAATTTTCTCAATAGCTTTTAACACCCAAAATACTGCGCCTCAGTGCAAATTGCAGCAGTAAGAGCAGTAGCCCTTAGCCTATATTTAAAACCTCCATAGACATGAACAAACTAAAACAACGGGGAATAGTATTTGTTTTCCTTAGCCTTTTTATCGCGACCAATATGTCCGCACAAGATATGTATATAAAAATCTCTGAAAAAGATTGTTCGAGTTGTTACTCGGCGCTTTCCTCCTATGTATTTAATGATTCGGACGATCATGACTACAAATTGCTCTTTCCAGAAAATTATCGGGGATTGCGTTTTGAGAAATTCAATAAGACGCATTTTAATCAGAAATTGGATTTAAAAAAGGTGGTGTTCTCCGATGATTTAATCACTAAATCCGAACCCTATCTCGGACAGCTATCGGGTTTATTCGTTCTAGACAACCAAACAGCCGAGTTGTTGCTTTATTTAAAGTCAGAAGATTTTACGAAATTACCCGATGTACACAAGCGCTTAAAATCCTTTAAATCTGTTCAAAACAAGCTCAATTTTGACAATAAAGGCATATCCGAGCGCGTTTTGACGCGATACTCACTGTCCGAAAACAAGCTTTTTTACGTGGATTTGCTGTATAAAAACCTCTATATCGTCGACGGCGATGGGAAGGTGCGGGAATTTGATTTTACCGATTTGAACCTCGATCAAATCGTGGAAAAATCAATGGATCAAACGGACTATGCCGTTTACCTCAAAAACAAAAAATTCATGGAATCCATAGGAAAGAAAAGCATTGACCTGTTTAACTTACTGTATTACAACCACGCGCTTTATATAGACTTTGTCATTCCTAAAATAACCGAAACCACCGTAGACGGCACCCCGAATTATGGCATTTACAATATCTTAAAAATGGCCATACTCTCCGAAGAGGATTTATTCAACAATCAATTTAACGCCAATATCTACGATATTGACTACGATAATAACGATGAATACTACTACACCACAAATAGTTTAGTTCGCGCTGACAAGCTGTATAAATTAAATCAGTTTATCTACGCCCCGACCGCTACAACAACCCCTCCTCTAATTAGCGAATTGAAAATCGATGAAAGTAAAAAGCAAATTGTCTTTGAAAAATACCTCGAAGATTTGTACGCCTTAGATTTTCAAAAGCAAGCGGATTACAATACAGCACAGTTGATCAACAATATAGAGCTCGAGGTTTTTGATCAATTTATACTGCTTAAAAATCATCCCTACCTCATAGATGTGGCGCGCAAACGCACAATCCAACTGGAATATCAAGACCCGGTGGATGAGGAATACACCAATCATCAAGTGTGGCGCGATAAGGATGACGATTATAAAATGTTGATCAGCAGCAAAAAAGGGTATTCGCTATACACCTACAACAAGGATTTCCAATTTAAAAAATCAACGGAATTACACTTTAGCCGTGCGGTTAAAAATGCTTATTTCACAAATGATAAGTTGTTTTTAATAACGGACAAGGGCGTTTATTGCACGAGCAATTTCGACAATTAAAAAGAGTTGGCAAGTACCCCAAAAAAAAGAGGCTGTCCTTTTGAGACAGCCTCTAAATCAATATCAAGTGGATTGCTTATTTTAATTCAATCAGCAACTGTTCCGCTGTTCTATATCCCATAATATTTTGAGATATTTTTTGATCGGCCCCCAACACGATCATCGTGGGAAAGGCGCGAACTTTTAAAAATTCTGCAAATTGATGCAAGCTGTTACGACTATTGGCTCTAGCGGCATCGTAGCGGGGATTGGAATAGTTCTTACCCGAGAAAGCAATCTTTTCATCGCCTTCTGCATTAAACTTTACCGCATAATAGTTGGCATTGATCAATTCGGCGATTTTGGCATCGCTAAAGGTATGGGCATCGAGCATTTTACACGGTGGACACCAATTGGTATACACATCGATAAAGATGGGTTTAGCCTTTTTTTTCTGAGCGGCGATCGCCTGGTCGAAGCTCATCCATTTTATTTCTTGCGCTTGGGTACTCACTCCCACTATGGCAAAAAACAAAACACATAATAACTGTTTTGTCATGATTTTTTTATTTTAATTGTTTTTAAAAGAAAATGCGGTCGCCTTAAAAAAAGCGGTTGTAACCGCGAAAATTTAAAATAAAAAAGCGTTTGGAGGCGGTGTTATTAATTGAATATATGGAGGTGAATGGATGTCTGGTAGATAGAAAAAGCGCTTAAGAGTCCAAAACGCGGGCTTGTAAAACTCAAAATTGAAAGGAAGGGTATTCATCAAGGTTTCGCAAGAAACCGTAAATACCTGAACGGCTTTAGACTGAATGCCTTTTTTTAGTTCCCAATTTTTGGTAGGCGAAGTGGTTTGTACTTGGCATACTTTTCGAAAGCACACTGACGCATTTCCCGAACACAATTTGGCAGACGACAGCGAGAACGGTTGTATAAAATACACCGTAAATATGATAAAAAACCATCGCGCAATATGTGAGTCTTTCATTTGCATTGTGTCAAAAATAATGCTTTTCCCTATTCCCTTTCTCTAACTAAAAGTTAAATTTAAAAGGATAGCTTATTTTGCAGATTCGCGGATTTGCGGATTCGATGATTCGCCAGTTTTCGGAAAATAGATTGATTTGCGATTTAGCTTATTCGCGGATTTGAGGATTCGCCTATTTGCAGATTCGCGGATTTGCGGATTCGATGATTCGCCAGTTTTCGGAAAATAGTTCGATTTCCGATTTAGCTTATTCGCGGATTTGAGGATTCGCCTAATTGCAGATTTGAGGATTTGAGGATTCGATGATTCGCCAGTTTTCGGAAAGTAGATCGATTTTCGATTTAGCTCATTCGCGGATTTGAGGATTCGCCTATTTGCAGATTCGCGGATTCGATGATTCGATGATTCGCCAGTTTTCGGAAAATAGTTCGATTTCCGCAATCCTAGGCGAATTAACGCAGCAGCAAGTTAGTCCTTTAAAAAAGTGGGGGTTGGAATTTTAGCAATCCTAGGCGAATTTATCCAATAGACGCCTCAGCGAGTTAGTCCTATAAAAAGTGGGGGTTGGAATTTCAGCGATTCTAAGCGAATTAGCGAATGAACGCAGCAGCTAATATGCATTAAAAAAAATCTCCCTAAGCAGAATTGGAAGCCTGACATAGGGAGTAACGCCAGTCAAATAACAAACTTGACCAACAGTGCAATATTAAGAAAAGGATTTGGTATTCTAGGTGTTTTCAGCGCTTTTTATTTAATTATTTTTGCCGAACAAAAGCGTATAAAACAGATGCTGCTAAAGAAAAAGCAATCAGCCCTTTACAGGTTCAAAGCCGCGAAAAAACAGGCTATAAACGGGAATCGGCACCCGCAGTTTTTACGTCATCGTCGTTTTTTAGCCCGCTTACGACCGTAAAAAACGGCGTAAAACGCCGAAGAGCCCCTAAATGCCGACCGGTAAAACTTTAATCCCTTGTTATTTTAAGACGAGTTTTTCCAAGACTTGTATTAAATAGTCGCTATTTTTTGGGTTCTGTGCCCATAAGGGAAGGGCTGTTCCCCCCTGGGTGTTTTGATGCTGCGCCAAGCGGAGTTGCTCGATCTCGTATTGGATGGCGCGTAGGTGATCTCGGTTATAGGCCCACAGCAGGCCATAAGCGGTATCGGTGCAATACCACAGATCGAATCCAAAAAACGGATCGCAAACAAGATTTGCCTCCACTACGCCATCTTTGCCTCTACCCGCCTTGGAATGGGCCTTAAATTTCGGGGTGTTTTTGTAGCGCAGTGCAAAGTTACAACTCACGCAAAAAAAACGCAGCTGAGCTTCATTTTCTGCTGCAGTAGCCGCTGCTTGCCCTCCAAAAACAGCTGCCATCGCTTGACACTTCGGACATACCACCGCCATTTCCGCTATAAAATCTTCATCTTGAATGCTGTAAATACTCATAAATCTATAGTGCACATGCCCCTGCTAAACTCCGTAAGTTGCTGTCGCTAGTTCCGACCAAAGAAACGGCTGTTTGTTTATAGGCTGTTGAATTAAACCGTAAATTAACCAAATCATCCCGTATAGAATAATACCTATTACCGGGTATTTTTATTATACTTTTCCTTATTTTATTGCATATACATCATTATTTAACCCGTTAAACAAAACAATTAACAAATATCCATTGGGCATATTGTTATATTTTTGTAACTTGCACATCACTTTATTAACGAAAATTTATGGCACCAAATCATCAATCTATCTTTTCTCAGGAACGGGAATTGAGCCAGCAACTGCATGCGGTTCAGCGCAATCTGGCTCAAGGTATGTACGGCATAGCCGACTTGGGAAACATATTACCCGCTTCGGTCATGTTACACGATATGGTCGAGCTGCAACCTCAGGGAATCAGTTATATGAATAACTGGGGGTGTGAACGCTTGGGAACTTCTGTAGCGGAAATTAACACCATGGGCGATACGTATTATAGCAAATACTTTATCCAAGAAGAAACTTCTGCGATATTTGATGGATTGCGCGGTTTTCTCGACGATGAAGATTTCTCGAAGCAATACAACTTCTTTCAGCGCGTCAAGCTGCATCGGGAAACGACCTATAAATGGTTTTACACCGTTTGCAAATTGATTAAAATTACCCATGAAAAGGAGGTTTTAGACAAGATGATTTTATTGTCCAGCCCGGTAGAAGGTATCGATTATATGATCAATCGCGTCAATAAAGTCCTCGATGAGGATATTTACATCAAGAACAATTACAAGACTTTTGCCTTGTTGACCAAACAAGAAAAGGTGATTATCGCCTTAATCGCCCAGGGTAAGTCGTCTAAGGAAATTGCCGATGAGCTCTTTATTTCCATACATACCGTAAGCACGCACCGCAAAAACATCATCCAAAAAACCAGCTGCACTTCCTTTGCCAGCCTCCTCAAATTTGCCATGGCTTTCGAATTGCTGTAGCGCTTTACCTCTCTCCCCTTTAGGAAATATCCTCTGCACTCGCCTACAAAAGAAAGACGGCCTTAGTCAAAAAATAAAAAAACTGCTTATCTTCACGGCGTTTTGCGGATGTAAACCCGCCATAGCGGTAACGGCCGGTCTTTGCCGTCGGAGCGTTGCCCGTAAAACGCTGTATAAACTCCTCTAAGCCTCTTAAAAACACCCTTTTTTTCCTATGAAAAACGAATTGCAGCACAAAATTGATTTCAAAACCAAACCCGTGGGTTCCTTGGGCGTATTAGAATCCCTGGCCTTGCAAATAGGCAGCGTTCAACAAAGTCTAACACCGGTTTTAAAAAGCCCGACCATAGTGGTTTTTGCAGCCGATCACGGCATAGCCACGGAGGGCGTTAGTGCCTATCCTCAAGAGGTGACGCATCAGATGCTGATCAATTTCCTCAACCAGGGCGCGGCGATTAACGTGTTTTCGCGACACAACAAGATTGCGATTCAAGTGGTCGACGCAGGAGTCAACTCGGAAGTGGCCCCTCATCCCGATTTAATCGATGCAAAAATCGGCCGGGGAACCAAGAACTTCCTCGTCGATCAAGCGATGAATGCCGCGGCTCTGGATCGCTGTTTTGCGCTGAGCGGACAACTGGTCGATTCCATCGCTCGCGGAGGTTGTAACATCATCGGATTTGGCGAAATGGGCATTGGCAACACCTCCTCTGCTGCCATGATTATGAGTGCGGTTTGCGGTTTGCCGTTGGAGCAGTGTACCGGTAGAGGTACAGCCATAAGTCAGGAACAGTTGGACCACAAAATAAACATCTTAAAACAATGTCAAGATTTTCACGGTCCCCTCACCGATCCCCAAGCGATTTTACAGACCTACGGCGGCTTCGAAATTGCCCAAATTTGTGGAGCCATGCTGGCGGCATATCGAAATAATATGCTGATTATGGTCGATGGTTTTATCTCGTCGGCCGCTTATTTAATCGCGTCTCAATTGCAACCCCAAATAAAGGACAACGCCATATTCTGTCATTTGTCCGATGAATATGGGCATCGCTATTTACTCGAGTACTTGGATGCAGAGCCCTTGGTCAATCTTAGAATGCGATTGGGCGAAGGTACCGGTTGTGCAATCGCCTATCCCATCATCGAAAACGCGGTGCATTTCTTAAATGAGATGGCCAGTTTTGAAAGTGCGGGTATTTCTACAAAAAACGCGCTATGAAGACCGAGTTAAAAATATTCTTTGCCGCCCTGATGTTTTACACGCGAATTCCCTGTCCGAAATGGGTGGGTTATTCGCCGGAATTGCTCAATAAATCCACCCGTTATTTCCCCTTAATCGGATGGATTGTCGGGGGGATTTCGTTTTTGGTATTTAGCCTTAGTCAGTTGTTGTTTTCTGTGGAAATCGCTGCCGTGCTCGCATTGGCTGCTGGTGTTTTGGTTACGGGTTCCTTTCACGAAGACGGACTAGCCGATAGCTTTGACGGTTTCGGAGGCGGCTGGACCAAAACCCGCATCCTCGACATCATGAAAGACAGCCGATTGGGTACCTACGGCGCCGTGGCTTTGATTTTCCTGTTTGCCCTAAAAATTTTAGCCCTATCCGAATTGATGGAAAAGACCCGCGAATCCGGTATGCTGTTTGGCTTACTGCTCTTTGTGAGTTACCACGCACTAGCGCGATTTACCGCAATTAACATCTCCTTTAGCTCGGCCTATTCGCGAGAGGATGAAAGCAGCAAGTCCAAACCCATTGCCAAGGCGTATTCCTATAAGGAGGTGTTGGGCGTATACTTCTTTGGCCTGGCACCACTGCTGCTACTCGCCTACTGTCACAGCGGCTTTTTGTTGGTGTTGATTCCCCTGGCATTGCTCTATTTTTTTAGTCAGCGCTTTTTTAACAAATGGCTCGACGGCTATACCGGCGACTGCTTAGGTGCTGTGGAACAGCTGGCAGAAGTTAGTATTCTCCTAACCTATTTGGCCTTATGGAAATTTATGTAATTCGACATACCGAAGTATCGGTACCGGCAGGAAGCTGCTACGGACAAACTGATGTGCCCTTGACGGCGCAGGCCGACGAACAGATACAGGCCGTTGTACAACAACTGCCGACGGACTTTGATCAGGTGATCAGCAGCCCCTTAACGCGCTGTCGATTGCTAGCGGCTCAAATAAGTGCTGTAGATAGGAATGTTGACGATCGGTTGATGGAAATGAATTTTGGACAGTGGGAGAATCAAACCTGGGACGATTTGGATTCGGAGCCGTTGCGACTGTGGATGGAAGATTTTGTATATACCAAAACACCTAGCGGTGAAAGCCTTGAAGAGCTGTATCTACGCGTAGAAGACTTTGTAGAGCAGCTGCGGTTGCAAGACTACAAAAAGATAGCCTTGGTCACTCATGCGGGTGTCATTCGCTGTATATGGGCTTATCTGTTGGAAATTCCACTGCACAACATATTTAAAATACCCGTAGTATACGGTGAAACCCTGGTTGTTAAACTGGGTGAAGACAAAAACAGGGATCAGCTGGTAAAAACCCTTATCCCCAGTTGAGTTAGAGAAACGGTTTCGCTCGTGAAAAGCAAAACTGCTCCAAAAAAAACAACCTCACTTTAAGCATAAAAGTGAGGTGTGTTTCTTAAAAAAATATTATTTTTTAGATTCTTCGATAGAAACTTTTCTAAACTCCTTTAAAAGTTTTTCCAATTCCAAAGTTGATTTACGGGCTCTTGCTCCAGCGGCTTTTACACCTTTGTCAATTAATGACTCAGACTCGGATCTAAATGTTTCGATTTCGGCATTGATCTTTTGGATTAAATTTTCCATGATTTTATTATATTAAATTAAGATTACAAATTTAGAAGTTTCGCATTCAGATGCAACTAATTTGCGGTTAAATATCTTTTTATTTTTTAAGAACCTCTCTGATTCAATCACTAAAAATACAGCAAAACACAAAGAATACTATTTTATTCCAACTGTCGCACAAACAATACTGCGATTACCCGTGCCATTGTTTGGTTTTGTTGAAGTAAATTAAAAAAAACAGCAAGCGTTTACAGGGGAAGCCAGTAACAGCGCCTGCTGCCATTTAAGTGCTCAAGGGGGAATTACGCGATTTCGGCCTGCTATCGCAAATAGAATTACAACCGCTTAAATTCCAAGCTCCAACCTCCTTTTAGCAAACGATTTATTGCAAAACGAGCAGTTAAAACTCCTTTCGACGAACAACTGCCACTAACTTTTAGACGCACAACGGTGAGTAAACAGGACTTGCATCCCTTTATAATCCGATTTCGCACCCGTATTCGGCCCGCACATCGGCGGAAGTTCACGTAAAAAATCCGGTGAAAAAACAATCGAAACCCGGCTGCGGTTTGCCGTCCAATCGCCCTAGTGCCAAGGTCGTCACAAAAAACACCGTGTTGGTACACTTTTCTCTTAAGGAATTGCTAAATCTTACTTATAGTACAAAAATAGTGGCGCGTTAGCACGCAATGTGTGAGTTGATTTCGCTAAATTCGAGTCCAATTAATCACACAAAAACAAAAACACCATGAAATGTCCTACTTGTAATGAGACGCTGCTGATGAGCGAAAAAAATGGAATTGAAATTGACTATTGCCCGAGCTGTAGAGGCATCTGGTTAGACCGCGGAGAACTCGATAAAATCATCGAGCGTTCCCTTGCCCAAGACACGCCCAACAACAACCATAACAGCAACGATTACAACCGTCCGCACAAAGAACATTACAAAGAGCATTACGGATCTAAGAAAAAATCCTTTTTAAGCGATATTTTTGATTTTTAATCGCCCGTAAAATCAACCAAGGCTGTCTTTTTAGACGGCCTTTCTATTTTAAATCACCCGATCTAGGTCCTTTGAGCTTCCGTCTAGCGTTTTTCACCCCGTCTACCGCCATTTAAATGAGGGCGACTGTCCTGCTAGTCCATTAACTGACCACCGCGTAAGCCGCTCATTCAGGGAAAAAACACAGCCCTGCGATTATATTTTCTCCTCAAATAAGCAGTGGCTTTACCACGCCTTCTCAAAATTGATTAACTTGCCGGAAATTAAACGTAACACTGTCGCTTTACAGGAATTATTATACTCCCTATGTTAATTCGCTTTGCCCCCTTTTTGATAGCGCTACTCGCGATGTGTTGGTCAACACCTGCAAAGGCGACCACCACCACGGCGCGATTAAATCAGCTTATTCGAACTTATCGCGACTGTCAACTCGACTGCCTTAGCCCGAATTTAGAAGCTTTTATACGACAGTATCCCGAGGAGAACCCCACCGTAATAGAAGTGGTTTATCGGGTACTAGAGGCCGATAAGATCGTAAAAACCCAAGACAGCAAAAAAGGCGCGACCGAAATTTTATATCAAACTGCGGTACAGCTGGCAACGACAACCAATCGAGCCGATTTATTGATTTGGACCCAAACCAAAGCAGCAGTCTACTATTACCGATTCAGCGAATTGGTTCAAGCGATGCCGTATTTTATCAAAGCGTCGCAAAACCTCGATCGCCAAGTCCCGGAAGAATTGATTGAAGCGCAAGATATACTGAAGTGGAATGCGTATTTCTTTGGCTTTATACAAGATTATACGCGGGAGCAATTATACCTACAGCAGGCCATTTACTTGGAAAATCCCGCTTCGGAAAACTATTCGGAATTGCTCAATAACTTAGGCATTTCGCTGTTCAATCAAAATCAAATAGATCAGGCAGAAAAATATTTTCTGCAATCCAAAGCGCTGGCCTTAAAGCAGCATCACCGCGTTCGCTATGCCAAGGCATTGGGCGAATTAGCCAAGGTTGAGATACATCGACACCGCTACGACCAAGCGGAAGCCTTGCTTTTGGAAGACATCGCTATTTCTAAGCAACAGCACGCCGATCGGAATACGATGTATGCCCAAATACTACTCGCCCGTTTATACCTAAAACAAAATGCTTTAGACGCAGCAAAAAACACCATTGAAGAAGCTAAAAAATACGTTAAATCCAAGGAGCATTTAGCCAGTTTTGAATATGAAATAACGGAGGTCTTGCTCGAAATCGCCATCCAAAACAAAGACTTTAAAGCGGAATTAACCCACCGTCGATCAATCGATTCCTTAAACCAAATCATCGCCACAACCGACGGCAGCACGGTGGTCAATCAGCTGCAGTGGCAAGCTCAAAAGAAGCACATCCAATTGGAATTAGAGGCCGAGCAAAACAAATTAGAGAAAGCCTCCGTCATTCAGGCCACGGCGATAATTGTCAGTCTGTTGCTCGTATTGATTTTGATTTTGATCTTTGCTATCTACCGCAGAAAGCTAAAACTTCAAAACATTAAATTTGAGAAAAACATCTTAAAGTTTCAGCTGGAAAAAATAACCTCGGAGAAAAAGCTGCACGACACCCAAAGCACCTTGGCTTCGTATAAGGTATATTTGTCGGAGAAAAACCAGCAGCTCAAACGACTGGAACAAGAAGTCAAAAAGCGCCACCACAGCCCCCACGTCAAAAAGAACGAAAACGCCTTACAGGAGTTGCTCGACTCGCATTTGATGACCAAGGAAAACTGGTTGCGATTTAAGGCGGTTTTTATAACCGAACAACCGGAATACTACCAGTATTTAACCACGAATTTCCCCGGATTGACCGAGGCGAATTTCCGAATTGTATTGCTGCAAAAACTCGGTTTTAAAAATCCCGAAATCGCCAAGATATTGGGTATCACCGTCGAGGCGGTCAAAAAGTCGAAACAGCGCTTAAAAAAGCGTTTTGAAAGCAATTATAACGCCATTTTAAACGAAACCGTATAGATTTACGGTCACAGGCTAACCGTGTGTTTCATGTATCTTTTTGCAACGACCCCCCAATGTCCTACCGATTTTTGTCCGTATACTGCTTCGAGTACTACAAACGGCAAGAACCGCTAATAGCGCAACACTCCTCCGTCAAGAAATTTTTAAAAACAACAATTCCATTTAAAAAAAAGTGTCCCGAAATAATCAAATTACTTCGGGACACTGCATGTAGAAATCGGTAAAACCGCTTATTTAGTCACGTTAAAAAAGGTGTATTCCAGTTTTAAAAACACTCCGTCTGTAGCGGCGCGGTGCATAGAACTGTACAACTCCTTTTTATAGGCGATATCGATTCGAGCCTGACTATTGATGATAAACTGTATGGAAGGAACCACATCGAGATATGACCTGCCGTTATCGGTAATGGTCTGCCCGACCAATTCCAACATCGCATTGACATTGGTTTGCTTAAAGCTGGTGTACTTTTTAGGGTGCATTAACCGCCCTACAGATAGGGTATAGTTTATCGCATTGCTCCCCAAATGTGTTGGAAAGTCGTAGCTGTCGTTGTTTAGTGCTTTTGTATAACTCACCGAACTGCTGATCGCCACTTTTTTAATCAATTGAGTCGCGACAAGGCCCACTTCAAAACCGGAATTACTACCACCTAAATCGATGGCTTCCTGATGAATCATGGATTTATTCCAACTGTAGCGTCCAAAAGCAGCCATTCGAAAATGGCTTTGCAAATCGTCTACAGAAAAGAATCGGTACTTGGCATAGGCACCACCGCCTTGGAGTCCCAATCCGTTGTTTTCATCGCTGGCAAAGGCCGAAGCGCGAAACATCAAATTTTTATTGGCACCCCAGGTAACTTCTGGTGACAAATTGTATTGAGATCCGCTTTCCCATTGATTTTTTAACAGCGATTGACCGACGCGAACCCCTATGGAGCCCGCAGGGGCATTGCTAGCGGGTTCGGTCATGACAAATAACTCTTGTGCTTGTACGGATAGAGACACCAAAAAGAGTCCTAATAGGGATAAATACCTCATTTAGATTGCTTTTAAATGGTAATCCTCTTCTTTTTCGGCTGCATAGGTCGGATACTTCGAATAGGACTTGATCAGTTTTTTATATTCCTTTTGAGTGACAAACCCCTTGTCCAACACTCTAAATTGATTTGCCGCATCGGCAGATTTCGATTTGGTATCTATAAAGACATAGGTAGCACCATTTAACAGTACCTGTGCATTGTCTTCGATCTTCGCCTCTTTAAAATCGGCGGTTAACACCATAGAACCCACAAAGAAACCCGCTTTTTCAACGGCGTTTTTTAATACTTTCGGCTCTACAGCCTGACCGTCTTTAAAGAAAACCGTGAAGGTATTGGTATTTAAATCCGTACCAATACGCTCCACTTCTGCGAGTGATTGCAGTTGCTTGTTGATGGCATTGGAACACATCGAACAGGTAAGCCCTGTAGCGATGATATCCACTTTAGAAATTTGAGCTTGAGATTGGAATCCCGTTAGCAGCACTAATAATGTAAGTGCGAGGAATTGTATGCTTATATTTTTCATCTTATTTGTTGTTTTTTTTGATTTGATCAATGATTTGTGATTCTGTCGGATTGATGGCAATCAATTTGCCACTGCCGTCAAATAGAAAGGTCGCGGGTAAGGCTTCTACCCCAAAAGTCTGTGCCGACTTGGCGTCAAACCCCTTGGGATCGATCAATTGGGTATAGTTTATCTTGTCCTTTTCAATGGCTTTGAGCCATTTGGATTTGTCGGTATCTATGGAAATGCCCACGATTTCAAAGCGCTGATTTTTGTATTCCTTATAGGTCTTAACCAATTTTCTATTGGCCAAGCGACAAGGTCCACACCAGGAAGCCCAAAAGTCAACCAAAACGGTCTTTCCCTTAAAAGACTGGAGTTTAACCGTGGCGTTTTGCGTATTTTGAAGGGCTATATCCGGTAGTTTATCGCCCAACTTGATTTGGGCATTAGTCGTAAACACCGTGCACATAAGCAGTAAAAAACTACCTATAACTTTAATTTTAAACATAAAATGTCGATTGAATAGGGGTTATTTTACTTGGGTTTCGCTCTTGATTTTTCGATCGTACTGACAACAGCCGTGCAGTTTGTTATAAACCCCATCTGCCGCAATAAATCGCTCGTTGTCGTAGCCCACTTTGGCCACGCGCTTTAAGATATCGTCGGAGGTGGTTTTCTCCTTGTCGTATACCAAGGTAGCCGTTTGCGTGTTTTCATTCCAATTTAATTGGGCGATATCCGCCACATTCGCTGCGGTTTCCATCGTTTGCTTACACATGCTACAATTGCCGTTAATCTTTACGGTTTTGGTGGTTTTGTTTTTTATTTGCGCATTTGAAACGCACACCGATAGCAGTACAACGACTGCTGTCAATAAATTTTTTATGGTTTTCATCGTTAATTTTGTTGAAGGAATTAGCCCTATAACAAGACCCTATTGCGGAATAAACCGCCTAGTCCTAGTTAATTTGGGGAATTTTAAATGATGTGATAGTCGGATAGACTAACAAAAAGACAGTTCTATGGCTGTCCGCCAGTCATTTAAGCTATTTTAGGAGGTAGCCAAATCGAACGAAAATCCGAAGAAATAAATATTTTAGAATAAAAGAATACAGCGGCCTTCTCGGAAGGAACCAAAATCAGCTGGGCTGTATGTGGAGCGACAAAAATGGAAGTTGGTCCGTTGAAAGCCGAAGGACATCCGCAAGTAGTTCCCACACAACTGTGGTCACAATCGTGCTGTTGCTGAGCAGTTCCCTCCATTTTACAACAATCCTTAATCCCGGTTTCTTGGGTACAGCATGACATCGCCGAATCACTTTCAGCGGCAAACGCCTGAGTGGGTCCGAATAAAAGTCCCAATGCAACGAATAAGAATATGTAAAATTTCTTTGTCATACCTCGCAAATATACCCATAATTGCCGCAGTTGATTGTTAATTTTCTCGTAAAAATTTAACGCCACAAGGCTTTTAATGCCCAAAGCGCGCTTTCGGCTGATTATAATGCGATCGCCGACCGCTACAATCAAGGGCAAGAACAGCTAATGGATTTGCGGCATTTGCCTACGCTTGTCCTCTCCGGCTTTTGATAAAGAACATGGCGATAGCCGTGGTCAATATGCCCATAACCCAGGCACCTATTGCCCCTTGTACGGCGAAATTGGCGTAATTAAAATGAGCGGCTGCCGCTGCCGTATCGCGGTAATACCCCAATTCCACCGATCGTTGAATAACCCTTGAAAAGTAATGTGGACTGATGACATAAGAAGTGATCCACTGTGCGGCCGGACTGCACAAGGCAATACCCGTGCTCAGTATACTGCCCGAAATCAATCCCTGTTTATAGGTCATCACGCCGTGGTAAAAATTCTTTTTCTTATCCCGAAGCGCTGCAACCATCACGGCAATGGCGGGAATCGCGAATAGATTAGTCAGGTACATCTGATAGTCCAAATAAGTACTGTGCAAACCCGTAATCCGTTCCAATACCATCCACAGCAATCCCATAGCGGTAAAAAGCAATGCCCATTTTACTTCAATTTTGAGGGTGTTCCATCTCATAGCGTTCTTTTTATCGCGCCAAATTGCGCGAGGTGATGTTCTAAGTGTTTGTAAAACATATTGTTCCACTCCACAGCGGTTAAAACCCCGAAAGAATGGGATTCCAATCCGTCGAAATGCGCTTTTCCCAAGACCTGTGTGCGCCGTATATAGGCGATTAGGCGTTCCTGTTCCAGCGCAAAATCGCGAGAATCCGCGACTTTAAACTCCGGAGCGGTGGGTCCATTTTTCTTATAGGGTTTTTCACTGACAACGGCTTTTTTTACGAAGCCAACCAACAGCAATCGCTTAAGCGCATTGGGTCGTTTGTGATTGTTTTCAAACACCAGTTCGTAAGTCACGTTGCAATGCGCCAACATCTGAGCGACATTCATACGGCCCCAGAGCGGTACAGCAACAGGGCTAAGCCCCTCTATTTTGGCAATGAGTCCCTCCGAAACGGCGGGGTCAAATACATTTTCTATCCACTGCATCGATTTAGGTTTTTTGAATTTTATTTGCGTCCACTACTCCGTAGGTATTGCGCAAAAAAAGGATGGTTTCTACGATTAACTTTTCCAATACATCCGCATGGATATCGGTAAATTTCTTGACGTAAATACAGGCTTTGCCCCTTTTAAAAGCACCGAGTCCCTCCAAGAGGTGTTCGTGTTCTTCCAAACCGGTAAACACATAGAGCGAATGGGCCGATTTGCGCGGTGAAAAACCGATTAGGGGTGCATCGCCTTCATGACCACTGGCATATTTGTAGTGGTAATGGCCAAATCCGATGATGCTGGGTCCCCACATTTTGGGTTCCTCACCGGTTATTCGTTGCATTAAGCGTATAAATTCCCAACTATCTGCGCGCTTTTGTTCGGTTTCTACAAAGGATTCTAAGAATTCCGTCACTGTAACCGCGGTTTCCATCGTTTTGTTTTTTGCCATTTTTAAGTTTTAAAACTGTAATACACTCATTTTTAAGCCGCTAATAATCGCCTTGTCTTACCGGATTCGCGTAACAATATACTCTTTTGATCGACAACCTTGCCATTTCCTTTAAAAAAGTAGTGTTCTTTATAAATCTCTCCTAAATCAGCAGGTTTCCCACCAAAAAACCGACAGATTTTTTCCTTAAGCCACCAAATTTGATTAAATTTGTTAGAGTCCTTCGTATTAGCAACTCCTATTCCCCCACTTATGCAGCACAATTTTAAGAACTACATACTGAGCAATACCGATATTACCGAGGAACAATATGCCTTGCTAGAACCGCTAACCTTTCCCCTATCCTTTAAAAAAGGTAGTGTGCTCTTGGAACAGTATCAGGTTTGCGACCGTTCTTATTTTGTCTGTAAGGGTTTGCTGCGCTCTTATACCGTAGACGAGATGGGCAAAGAGCACATCATTCAATTTGCCTCTGAGGATTGGTGGATTACCGACCGCAGCAGCTTTTATTTTGACGAACCGGCCGATCTTTTTATCGATGCCTTGGAGGATACAGAGGTGATTTACATACAAAAGGAGTTTTTGGATCAGGTGGCGAAAATCTCTGCCGATTACCAACGTTTCAATACCTTAGCACTACAAAAAAACATTCGTCAAATGCAGAAGCGCATCAACTTTCTATTGGCCGCTACTGCCGAAAAAAAATATTTGGACTTTATAGAAACCCATCGCAAGCTCACTTTGAGGCTGCCACTACACCAAATTGCCTCGTACTTGGGCATAACCCCCGAGAGTCTGAGTAGGGTTCGCAAAGAACTCGCGCGTAAAAACTTTAAAGGTTAAGTCGTCCCCCGTTTTACACGGTCTCGTACAATTTGCTCGTCGAGCAGTGATTTGCTGTGAAGGGCTTTAGCGTTCGACCCCTACCCTTAACTTCCGTTTTCATTTCTTACCATACATCAAGTAGTTGGCGTTTTGATTGTATTAATTTTACAGTATCAAAATATCACATCATGGAATATACTATCATTAACAACACCGATGCCAACCGCTTTGAACTTCACTTGGATGGAGCCATAGCACTAGTACAGTATGAGCGTTTTGAAGGCGGTATTGCCTATACCCATACAGAAGTACCACCGGAATTGGCCGGAAGGGGAATTGCCAGTTATATAGCCCGATATGTTTTGGACTACACACAAGAGCAGCACTTACAAGTAAAGCCGTATTGTCCCTTTATAAATGCCTATATCGACAAGCATCCCCAATATCAAGCCAATTCTTTGTTTCACAATAAAACCCCCAAAGCGATGACGACAAAAAAAATAGAACGCATTATAGCACCGCCTGCAGCCCACATGGTTGGAGATGGATTTAGAGTACACAATTTTATACCATACGGAAGAGGCATGAGCATGGAACGCATGAGTCCGTTTATTATGATGGATTACAATTCCAAATTTTACTTTCCACCGACCGAGGAACTGCGCGGCGTGGGTGTACACCCCCACCGCGGTTTTGAAACCGTAACCATCGCCTATAAGGGGAAGGTTGCGCATCACGACAGCTCGGGTAACAGCGGAATTATAGGCGAAGGCGATGTGCAATGGATGACCGCAGCCTCTGGCATACTTCACAAAGAATACCACGAAGAGCAATTTAGCCGAGAAGGTGGCGATTTTCAAATGGTACAACTGTGGGTCAACTTGCCGGCAAAGGACAAAATGTCTGCACCCAAATACCAAGGGATCTTAAACCGGGATATTCACAAATACGACTTGCCCGATCAGGCAGGAGTTATTGAAGTCATAGCCGGAGCCTACAACGGCATACAAGGTTCTGCCTCGACCTTTACACCGGTGCAGTTGTTCAATGCGAAACTCCAAAAAGGCGCCGTGGTTCCTTTTGATTTTCCGGCAGCGTACAACACCGCCTTGCTGGTGGTTGAAGGACAGATCCGCGTCAACGATAGCGAGGTTGCCGCCGATCATTTTCTGTTGTTTGCCAACGAAGGCGAAGCCTTTACCGTTACCGCCACCGAAGATGCTATCGTATTGATTTTAAGCGGTGAACCCATAGACGAACCGATTGTTTCTCACGGCCCCTTTGTCATGAATACACAAGAGGAAATCGTCCAGGCTTTTAACGACGTCAATATGGGTCGATTTGGTTATTTGGATTAATTTTTTGTTTGGATTTTTATAAAATCGCAGCAGGCCCTAAAATGGGTTTCGCTGCGATTTTCGCATTTATACGCGAGTTAATCTGGTTTTATTCCGTTTGCCGACGGAGTTCAACGCCCTTTTATTTACTGCCAGGAGCTGATAAAGGGCCGTTTTACAAGCCACTTACCGCAGAAATCAGGTAAAGTCCCTCACTATCAGCCTCGAAAGGACCACAAACATTAATTAAAAAAAAATAGAATTATTAATAGAATTTACTAAATATTTATTAATTTAGACTATTAAATTTATTTTTATGAAAAAACACGTATTATTATTCGTTTCGGTTTTGGCCTTGTTTCTTAACTCTTGTACGTCAATGAAAAACACTTCAAAAACTTCGGGTCTGTATGATACGACTTGGGAACTGGAATACATTTCTGGTCCGCGTATTGCATTTGATGGATTATTTCCTCACAAAAAACCTTTTATCAAACTGGAAAAAAGCACAAATCGCGCATCGGGTAACACGGGTTGCAACGGTTTTAACGCTCAATTCAAATTGGAAGGCAATGCCATTAGCTTTCAACCGGGAGCAACAACTATGATGCATTGCGAAGGCGGTGGCGAACAACAGTTTTTAAAAACCATCCAACAAATCGATTCTTACTCAATTGATCAGGATGGCAAATTAAACTTGAACATGAAAGACATCGCTATGATGCGCTTTAAGAAAGTAGCGGATCAAAAATAAACATTACCCATAGTACATTCATTAAATGGGCTTTCGCATAAAGTGTGTAAGTCTTAAGTTCTTGGGGTTAGATTTTTTAATTAAAGTCTAACCCTTTTTTTATAAAGAATTCGAACTGATCTAGAATAACCCCCCAGTTTCGCACAGGCAAAGTCCATTACTTTACTGCCACTCTTACACCAAATACACGGATTTCGCAACGGCCTCATCGGTGGGAAATGAGCATCTATTTTGTTGAAATATCTTGGGAATTTAAAGAAAAATATCCGGTCGACCCCGTTGTTTCTCCAGCTTTAAACAGCGTAAGTATACATGGTTTCCCATTTGGCTCTAAAAACATTTAAAGCCGCTTCTTTGGCTTGTTTGTTTGGAGCGTAATCGATTTTTAGCTGTAGCACACTGATTTTTATCCTTCCAAACCAAGTGTTTACTGGCATTTCTATTTACGCATCCCTTTATGTTTTTTATTGGAAACCGCGGTTGATATACTATACAGTTTTGCGTTTTAGATTCCGCGAAAACGCTGCGAATAGGGTCGGTAAATCCGTTCAAATTATCGATTAAAACACGTATTCAATAGGAAGATGATTCGTTTTACCCGGCCATAATCCTCAAACTTCCCTCCGTTCCATCACGTTTTATTCATGATTTTATAGCCCTCTCCGACCTTAAATACTATAGTGCAAATCATTATTCAAACCAACTTTGGACTTACTAATTTAGCCCGGACATTGAGTTAAGCATAAAGACCTATGTTTGAACTAGGAATAGAATTAGAAAGGCGTACGATGCTCCATTTAAGCAGCAGGCCTTTGAACTGGCTAAGGAAAGAACTAACAAGTCAGATAGTCCTGAGTAGATACATACCTGTTGATAAGAAGTAGACGTAAGATTTTGATAGCGATATCGCATAATTTATTCTCCTCAGGCATCGGTTATTTTAAATCTGTACGTTTTTCCGATATCCAAAAGTATACTTGAAAAGCGGTGATCAGCAGTAATGGTATCAATTTGTGTGCTATTAGTTTCGATATTGGGCACTTGCACCACTAGGGGATAGCAACCATTTCCGGGAGGACTACCGCCATTTGCATCAAGGAAATCCCTATACCCGCCATGCAGGACAGCAGCGTATAATTTCGCCGCACCAAAACTGCTCCCGCTGCCTCTGTAAAAACAGCGCGAAAAGCTTGTCTTCACCCTGCCGTGACCCCCAATTCCAAAATCCACCTATTTACTGCTGTAAAACCAACCTCTTTTTAAAGCTTTTTAAAAAATATTGTTATACTTTTAAATGATTAACAAAGGCATTGCAACATATTCCATTAACGCGCTAAAAATTGCTGTTTCCGCAGGAACGCAGCCGCTTTTTCAACGGCCAATCGGATATAGCAGCCGGGCGAATCCATCGCTATAAACAGGGGCAATCAACCGTTTTAAGTCCGATTTCATTTAAAAAGCAACTCATGAACATCAGCCACATCAGCAAAAAAGAGATTAAATCCGGCGAGGAAATACAGGCTCTAGACATACGCGAGAGTATTTACAACCTATTGAAAGTGGATTTTCCCGACTTGCAAAAGAACGACTACATCACCTTAACCGAACTCAATCAATACCGACGCCGCTACCTCAGCGCGTTGATTACTCAAGAAAAAGGCGAATTGGCCGCGATCGATGTCGATGTGCTGACCGCCATACAAAACAATTCCATACTGTCCGAAAACATACAAGACGAGATCGAAGCCGAATTGACATTGGGCCAGAGACTCGCCGATCAGGTGGCGGCTTTTGGAGGAAGCTGGATGTTTATCATTAGCTTTTTCCTGTTTATACTGGTGTGGATGCTGATTAATATCTGGTTTTTAGCCACCAAACCCTTCGATCCCTTTCCCTTTATACTTTTAAATCTAATCTTATCCTGTTTAGCCGCTATTCAAGCTCCTATCATCATGATGAGTCAAAACAGACAAGAACAAAAGGATCGTATGCGCGGAGAACACGACTATAAAATCAATCTCAAAGCCGAATTGGAAATCAAACTGCTCAGCGAAAAGATGGATCATATACTCGTGCATCAAAACAAAAAACTACTTGAAATTCAAGAAATCCAAACCGATTATCTCGAAGATTTAATGAAAGAACTCAAGCGGATGGGTTGATTCGTCCATTCGATGATTCGATGATTCGATGATTCGATGATTCGATGATTCGATGATTCGATGATTCGTTTGAGATTGCGGTAAATCGAAACGGCTGCTTTTTAAGTGAAAAGGGAGGTGCTATTCGGAAACTGGCAAATCTGTAAATAGGCAAAAAAGCGGATGCGATGATGCGATGATTTGCGGATTCGCTTGGGGTTGCGGTAAGCGGATTCGTCCATTCGCGGATGCGATGATGCGCCTTGGATGGCGGTAAATCGAAACGGTTGCTTTTTAAGTAAAAACCGAGGTGCTTTCCGAAAACTGGCAAATCTGAAATAGGCAAAAAAGCGGATGCGTCCATTCGCGGATTCGATGATGCGATGATGCGCCTTGGATGGCGCTAAATCGAAACGGCTGCTTTTTAAATAAAAATGAAGGTGCTTTCCGAAAACTGGCGAATAAACAAATCTGTAAATATGCGGATTCGTCCATTCGCGGATGCGAGGATTCGCCTTGGGTTGCGGTAAATCGAAACGGCTGCTTTTTAAGTGAAAAGGGAGGTGATATTCGGAAACTGGCGAATCTGTAAATAGGCAAAAAAGCGGATGCGATGATGCACCTAGGATTCCGGTAAATCGAAACGGCTGCTTTTTAAGTGAAAACGGAGGTGCTTTCCGAAAACTAGCGAATCTGCAAATAAACAAATCTGCGAATCCGCAAAAAAGCTATTTATAAACGCGGGAATCTGAGCTTTCCCAAAGTCGAAAATCCCGAGAAATACGCTGTAGAAATAGGGAGGTAGTTGCGCATAAAAAACCCCTGTAAATCCATGGATTTACAGGGCTTTTCTAGTGCTTTCTCCTAAAATCGCCAAGCGATGATGCGGCTGATTTTATTTCCCTGCTCCATTTCAATGATCTGCATCTCCGTTGCTCCCACCTTAGACAGCAATCGCTGTAGGGGTTTTAAGTGATTTTGATCGGATACCAAGGTAGTAAACCACTTCACTTGAGCTGCAAAACGGCGGCTCTCGTATATGTAGTTGGTAATGAAAGTCAGCTCTCCCCCTTCACACCACAACTCATTGCTCTGGCCTCCAAAATTGGGCGTCGGCGCTACGACCGCTTTCTTACCCAAATTTTTGATTTTTCGCGCACTTTGTTTGGCCGCATCCTCCTGCGACTTATAAAAAGGCGGATTGCAAATAACCGCTGTAAACTGCTCCTGCTCGCCGATGATGTTCTCCAAGATATTTCGCGAACTCGGTTGCAAGCGCAAACTCACCGTCGATTTTAAATGCGGATTGTTTGCCACTATATGCTCGGCTGCCGCCAAAGACTCCTTATTGATGTCTGAAGCCACAAAACGCCAACCGTATTCCGCAACTCCAATAATCGGATAAATCGCATTGGCTCCAACGCCCAAATCCAATATCTTAATACTGTTGCCCGTCGGTACCACCCCAGCATTGTAAGTCGCCAGTAAATCGGCTACATAATGAATGTAATCCGCTCTACCGGGTATGGGAGGACATAAATTGTCCTTGGGCAATTCCCAAAATGTCAGTTTGTAGTCGCTCATCAACAGGGCTTTATTGAGCAAAACCACCGCTTCGGGCTTGGAAAAATCTATGGTATCCACCCCCGATGGGTTTTTGATGATATAAGGTACTAATTCGGGTACAACCGCTCTTAATCGGTCGAAATCATATAGTTTGTTATGCTTGTTTCTCGGATGTAATTTCTTTTTATTCGGACTGCTGTCTTTCATCGCCTTTGTTTTTTACAAAATTAGCGTATTTGAACGGAATTGCTGCCTTAAATCTGCTAATTTGATCTCGCCCATATACCTTTGAACCCCTTCCTTAAATCGATCCGCTAGTCCCGAAACGACTCGAATTCCCCTTTTATCGTCGCCTTGGAATAAACACAAAAAAATATGCCCATTTTGAGCGCTGTCCCTTTTAAGGTCCCCAATTTTTGCGGCAACTCACGTAAACACTAGGAAAAATGGGATTTCATTGGCAAATCAATTTGGGATAATATTCTTAATATGCGAATAAAAAAAACTAATTTTTACACAGTATATAAATATTATCACAAATTATCCTTACATTTATCGCCCTTAAAAAACATAAAAAAACCGATCCCCATGCGTTGCTTATTGACAAAATTTAAAATCTAACTTTACTAACGACGACAGTTAGAACAGCTTGTCAACAGCTTGTTTTAAAAAAAATTAAACGTTAATCACATGCTTTTACAGCATATTTAAACACCCATTTCTATGAAAAAATGATTGGTTTACTGGGCCTATTAGTGCTCACAAACGGCGTATTCTCGTCTTGCAGTAGCGACGACAGCAGCCCAAAAGTAGAAGAAGAACAACAGACCGAAATCGCGATTAAAAACGCTAAAGGAACCTATCTAGGAACCGAAGCCGCTAAGGGGAAATTCGCCATTCAACTAAAATCCGACGACACGGATTTTGAACTTAGCTTGATTTCCGATCTAATCGCCGATAAAGACCTGCTGGAAGCAGAATTAAAATCGACCAAATACAGCGTTTCCGAATCTGGTGATTTGTACACTATCGCCAACACTAGCTATTTGAAAAAAGGCGATGCCCAACTAAAAATCACCAAAGGAGATCTCGATGTATCACAAACCGACGGTAAATACAGCATTAAAGGTCTTTTGACCGATGAACAAAACATCGTTTACCAAATCAACTATAACGGATTAATCGATATCGAACCGATTTACGAAACGGTATACGAAATCCAAAACGGCTGGTTCTGGGGTGATGATATGTATGACTACCCCAACGTAGGTGAATATATGTCGTTTTTTACTCAAGGTGATTACGACAAATACGGCGAATTGAAAGAAGATGGTGATGGATACCACATCCTATTGTCTTTCTTTGATGTTATGGCTCCCAAACAATGGGAAGGAAACATCAAAATTCCCAACAAAATGTACCGCGCTTCAACCAAAAATGAAATCGGAACTTTTCACGTAGGCTCAAAAGAAGAAATCGAAAGCGGTGCTCCAACTTTTAGTTTTGCCAAATACCTTCACAACAATACCAAAGAAGGTGTAAAACAAGAAATGTTTATCATGGATGGTGCTATACTAACCATGGACAACGAAAAAGGACAAGAGGTTCGCTTTAACTTAGAACTACAAGACGGCTCTAGACACCTGGGCAAATACGTGGGTAAAGTAAGACAAGGAGACGAATACACCATCTCGACTTTGAAATCCGATAAAACAGTAGGCACTTTGGACTACGGTTATTTGGAATACAAAGGAAAATCTCCCGTAGCCGGTAAAGAAAACAACCGCTGGGAAGTGTATTTATTCAACGAAAACCTAACCACTATGCCCGAGTATTACTGGTATACTGAAGGTAGCGGTGAATATATGCGCCTGAGCATCTACACAGCACTCGATGCCACTACAGATATTCCTGTAGGCGTTTATCCTATAGGCGAAGAGAAAGTGGGTACCGCAAGCACCGGTGGTGGTACAGAAGTTGGATTGGATTTTGGTACTTGGTATTACCAATTGCAAAACGACGATTTTATCCATGCCGCCCCTACCCGCTCTGGTACAGTAACCGTTGCTAAAGTAGGCGACAATTACAGCATCAAAGTCAATGTGGTCGACGATAGAGAGAATAAAATCACCGCTACCTATAACGGTGCACTTAGCTTTCAAAACGGCGAACGCAGAAATGCTGCCAAAAAACCTAACACAGCAACCAAAAACAAATGGACCAGCGGTAAAGGAAAAATCTATAGCAAAGCCAAAAACAACAAACTCAACAAATAAATCGCACCTCTTAGTGCCGATGGATTGGAGGACGCCTTTTGGGCGTCCTCCTCTTTTTATAAGATACCCCAATCACCTCTCCATACCCCTGATCGACTTATTAAATCGCGAAACCGCATTTAAAACACGCCAATCGTATATAGCAATCCAAAAAAACCTTAATTTTATACCATAAACAAACGCACCAAAAACATGAAAAAATTCCTAATCACCACCGCAATACTCGCCTTATTATCCACCGTATTTAGCTGTAAAAAAGAAAATACCTCCACCAATACCTCTGTCGATACCTCCGTTCAAATAGATACCCTCAAAGCAAAAAAAGAAGTGGAAGCTGAAAAAGAAAAACTGTCCAAACCCTACAACGAACAAGAAGATGCGCAAGCCAAACTCGACGAACTCATCGCAACTGCAAAAGCCTCAGGAAAAAATGTCTTCGTTCAAGCCGGTGGAAACTGGTGTATATGGTGTCTGCGCTTTAACGACTTCATTCAAAATAACCCCGAACTCAAAGCCGTAGTCGATGCCAACTACCTATACTATCACTTGAATTACTCCACCAAACACAAAAATAAAGCCGTTTTTGACCGCTATGTACCCAACGCCAAAGATTTGGGATATCCCTTCTTCTTCGTAATCAACGGCCAAGGTGAAGTGATCAATACCATAGCTTCCGGCGATTTAGAAGCTGGTAAAAGCTACGATTTCCAAAAGGTAAAACAACTGTTTTTAGACCATGCCCCCAAAAAATAATTTATAATTGATGGTACGGCACGCGAGAGGACTAGAAGGCACGCGAGGGGACTCGCGAGCCAAAGTAATTTAGTAAATAGTACTATAGCAATGGCACATGGCACGCGAGAGGACTTGCGAGCCAACGAAATTTAGTAAATAGTACTATAGCAATGGCCCGATTTCAACTATATGATTCATATACCACAACATCGGCAATTAGTCCCTTTTGTCCTGCATAGTCTATAGCACTACTATATACATAATCCTCCGCTCTGTAAACCAAGCCTGCTTTTACTGGATTGTTGTGAATATAACGTATTTTTTGCTTGATAATTCGATTACTCCATAATTCGAAAGGCTGATTATCATGTCTCCAAAACTGATATCCCACAACATTGGAAGACCGCTCCGCTTCCCTTTTAAAAAAATCTAACAAAAATTCCCTCCTGCTCTCTCTGTAATTCTCCTTAATCGCCTTTACAATAGATTTACTAGTGAAACGCTTTATATCTCCAATTAACAATTCGGGAGGCTGTCCTTTTACACTTCTAAAAATCAAATGAACATGGTTTGTCATGATACACCATGCGTGTAATTCTAATCCCTTTTCGCGCTGGCAATACACTAAACTCGCGATAAACAAATTCCTATACACATTCCGAGTGAAAACATCTAGCCAACCCACTACAGCAAAACTTACAAAGTATAACCCTTCGGGATTATAAAATTTATATTTTCTACTCATTTTAATGGTTTTATTCGTTTGAATAAAAATAAGAAAAACAGTAAAAAACCTTTTATAAATACAAAAACTTGAATGGACGGAATAGACTAGAAGGCACGCGAGGGGACTAAAAGGCACGCGAGGGGACTCGCGAGCCAACAGGACTAGAAGGCACGCGAGAGGACTCGCGAGCCAACGAAAGACTAAAAGGCACGCGAGAGGACTAAAAGGCACGCGAGGGGACTCGCGAGCCAACCAAGAAATTTAGTAAAAAGTACTATAGCAATGGTACATGACACGCGAGAGGACTAGAAGGCACGCGAGGGGACTCGCGAGCCAACCAATTTAGTAAAAGTACTATAGCAATGGCACATGGCACGCGAGAGGACTCGCGAGCCAACGTAATTTAGTAAAAACTTTAGCAATAGCCTATAGCGAACTGTTAGAACCGTATTTACGCAGAAATAGGGCTTCATCCAGTACTTCGTCAATCGTCTCTACGGGAATATCAATATTGGGGTCGATGCGAAGGATCTTCATTCGCAAACGACTCCCCCCTTCCAACAACGGGTGCTTAAGCAACTGTCCGTCGACAAAAAGGATATACGGCTCCCCCTTTTTTTGTCAAACCACAGATAACAAAGCGGTTTTTTTACATAGCTAAAACACGGCATCCCGTACTTTTTCGACTCCGAGAGATAAGCATCCCTGGTGAGAATAATTTCGCGCAAAGCCAACAAACAACTCTTTAGCGGCTCTGCTTGATTGAGGTAAAAATTCTGACTTCCTTTAGTCATAATACACGTTATTATGTCGGCATAAAAACAGTGCTATATGGGTTTAAATATAATAAAAACCCGTTTAACTCAAAAAAAATGTTCAAAAAAATAAAAGGTGCTCCAAAAGGTTTTACGGCTATAAGCAATCCCCATCAAACGTTTAAAAATCGACTGGGTGGACTGCCAAAACGCTTTTTGAAAGCCGCAGAGAAATGGTTGTAGTGGCTGTATCCCACCTGAGCGGCTAGCGAGGCAATCGTCAGACTGTTGTCGGTAGTAGTAGTCAATAAACGGTAGGCTTCATCCATACGGGTTTGTACCAGAAATTCGTGTATACTCCTTCCAAAGAGCTGCTTAAATCCCGCTTGCAGCTTGGTGCGATTCATCGCCGCCAACGCTACCAGCTCCTCTAAGGGGTGGTGGTTGGAAAAGTTTTTCGTCAGCTGCTCCCTGAGAAAGTGGAGTCGCTCGCGATCTTTCGCCGTTAATACCAAGCGCTTAACCGCTCGCGGCTTTTGCTGCGCTTGATCGAGTTGAAGTCCGAGTAAAGTGAGCAGTTTGCCCTCGATAAACAGCCGCTTGACTTGGCCGCTATACGGACAGTGGTACATTTGCGCTATGGTTTGCCGCATAGGCGCACTTATACGGTGACTCCTTCCCCCCAATAACGCCGGTTGGCCGTCGGCCATGGCTTGTAAAAAACGGGCCGCCGTTTGGGAATCCGCGCTTAGATGTTGTTCGAGCCAACCCCGCCCTACTTCGATCTCCAAACTGCGGGCACTCTGGCAAATCGGATCTCGTAAGCGTCCGTCGAGTTCGGGCATATAAAAAAACGAAAACGCGCCCGTCTGGGTCTCAATCGCCTTTCCACTCTCGCTATTCGGATGGTAGTAGGCCGAGCCTCCCGAAATCTCAAAGTGCATTTGAAGGTAAGAACCGTTGGCGCTAACCGCGGTTTCTATCGCTTCGCTCTGGGTTCTCTCATAAAAACTCAGTCGAACTCCTGGCAGCTGCAACTGCTCGGACCGCTGGAAAAAACCGGCTTCCGCAATCACATCCTGCGTTTCTAACAACTGCACCCCCTCGGGAAGTGCATAGTCTGCCGATTGTTGCATCACCCGACTCAACGGTCGGTATCGCTCGTTTTGCATTTCTATCTTCATCGCGTCTCCTTTAAAAAATCTCCCTACTGCCCATGCTGTTGCTGTATTCGTATATATTGCTGCACATTGCCTATACAAAGATAGCTAACTTTGTTTTATTATTTAAATTCAATCCAAATAAGAGTGTTTTAACTGTCGGATGTATACCGATGGCCGACGCCTTTAAACGCGGAAAACTAAAGATGAAGAAGATGAAAATAGACAAGATTAACCCGGCCGCAGCCGCAGCCGATTTAAAAGATTTTTGGACCCTTAAATCACTGGGACAAATCAACGATCACGCCGTACAATTGATCAAAATGCAAGGGGAATACGAATGGCATACCCACGAAAAAGAAGACAAACTTTTTTTTGTAGTCGACGGCATATTGCAATTGCAATTCCGAGACCACACCTTGCAACTCTACCCGAACGAATGCATCATCGTGCCCAAAGGCGTGGAAAACAAACCGAGTGCCAAAGATCAAGCCACCTTGATGATCTTTGAACCTCAGCGCTAAAAAAAGCTGCACTGAATGAAAATGCGCCATTTTCCAACTCTTTTCTCAAAGGATGGGAAATGGCTTCCACCAAATTGTGCGACAATACGCGACGCGAGCAAGCAGCCCTACCCAAGCATACCGAACTACCCACAAAAAATAGTCCCCGCATAGCTGCCGTCGCGACTGCCGTTTGGTCCTTAAACGGTCTTGTACAAATACCGTACAAACTGCATACAAACAATCTTAGAGAATAGCACACAAACACTGGGGTTTTGTTAAAAAAGTACAAAAGCTGTACAAATACCGTACAAACAAAATTATTTTATCAAACAAAATTGTATCTTGGTTTTGCATTTACAGCCCTTGTGCACCGTATAAAGGGCGGTGGAATCCATCGGGCGAGGTGGAACAGCGGCTCTAGGGCGGGCTGTGAAACAACCGATCGGCTGGGTATATTTAGGCATCAAATAAAAGGGATAATATGGAAACCACTGCTTTCTTCTTTGGCGATTCGGACTACCGTTTTCTACTGCTAGTGGCGCTGCGCACCTTTGTCATGTTTTTGATTATACTGCTCTTTTTGCGCTTACTGGGCAAACGCGGGGTTAAGCAATTGTCGGTATTTGAATTGGTCGTTATTTTGGGATTGGGTTCTGCAGCTGGAGATCCGATGCTTTACAAGGAAATCGGCATTGTCAATGCCTTGATTACCTTTTCGGTGATCGTGCTGTGCTATAAGTTATTTACCCTGCTCCTCTTTAAGTATAGCGCCATCGAGAACTTCTTTGAGGGCCGTCCCGTTTACATCATCAGACAAGGCACTTTTGCCCTTGCGGATTTTAAAAAGGAAACCCTGAGCAAGGATGAGTTTTTTATGGAATTGCGACTGCAGGGCGTCTATCATTTAGGGCAGGTGGAATATGCCATACTGGAGATTTCCGGAGCGGTTAGCGTTTATTTTTTCGAGTCGGACCAAGTGCAGTACGGCCTTCCGATATTGCCGCACTACCTCGACCAAATGGCGGTTTCCCTAAAAAGAGATACGCATTACTCCTGCCTCTATTGCGGAGAAACTCAAATCGCTACGCAGGAGCTGCCGCCACCCTGTCCGCGTTGTCAAAGGATTCTGTGGATACCGTCGAGCAAACGGCTGTAATCGCAGGAACTCGCAGAGAGTTTTCAAAGGATTTTTTGAGGCTTGTTTGAAGGTTGTTTGAAGGTTGTTTGAGGTCCATAATACCTTGGTCGCACCCACACCCTTGCGGTTTGTGGTTAGTCCGGCGTTTTTTAATATCTTTGAACCCGCGAAGAGCAGGCCACACGGTAGCGATTACCCAGAGAATCATGAAGTCAAAAAAGCAAGTCATCCAAGTACAGCAACACGATAAAAACGTTCCCATCGAATTTTTTAGAATTGAGCAATGCCTGGAGCTGTTTGATTTTCGTCACCACTATCAATACGATTTTTACCAGATTTTTTGGTTTACCCAAACGGGGAATCAGCAGCAGGAAATCGACTTTGTCGCGCATCCGATTGCGGCTCATCAAATTTGGATCATCTACCCCGGACAGGTACATCACTTCGATCCCGAGTCGATTTGCGGTTATTATCTCGCGATCGACAAGGATTACTTTCACCGCATTTTATTTCGCGAAGCCAAGCAACAGGCCTTTACGGAAAACGCGCCCTTAAAATTTGAGGTTGGCGCGGACAAACGCGGGCTATTTGAACACCTGACCTTATTGATTGAACTGGAGTTTAGCGGTTTGCAACGCGCCGATGTCTTGGAGCGCTACTTGCAGCTCTACCTGCTTCACCTACAAGATTTACCGCTGTTGCAACAGCGCCATGTTACCATAGATGCGCGTATTCACAAGTTGTTGGAGCTGGTAGAACGGCATTATATAAGCGAGCGAAAAAACGAATTTTATGCGGATAAGGTGGCTTTATCCGTCAAGCGCATGAACGAAATCCTGCTGCGTTCAATCGGCAAAAGCCTCAAACAACAGCTGCAAGACCGCTTGCTCTTGGAGGCGAAAAGACTGGTGGGTTACAGCACGGACAACATACAGCATATCTCTCACGCCCTGGGATTTTCAGAGGTGTCGTATTTCAATCGATTTTTTAAAAAACTCACACTGCAAACGCCTTTACACTTTAGAGAACAGGTGAAGAAAGTCCAAGGATAAGTCTTTTTTGCATAAGGTGTGGGCTTGAATCTCGGGATACCTTTGTGCTCTAAAACAAAAAACATGGGACGATTAAAAAAAAACCAACTTGTCGTAGTGCTGATTCTAGCGCTATTATCCGCTTTAGAACCCTTTAGCATCGATTTGTATTTGCCGGGCTTCTTAAAGATTGCCCAATACTACTACACCGATTTAAAGGCGGTACAGTTTTCGATTTCGACTTTTTTGGCGGGATTTGCCGTTGGCCAATTGTTTTGGGGTACCATCTCCGACCGCTACGGTCGAAAATGGCCCACCATACTCTCCTTGCTGTTGTTTATCGCCGCGACCATGGCCTGTATTTATGCCGCCAATATCGAGCAATTTTGGATTGCGCGTTTCTTCCAAGCCTTTGCCGGTTGTGCCGGGGTGGTTATTGCCCGCGCGGTGGTCAACGAATACTTTGACCAAGCCGATACCATGCAAATATTTTCCCTACTCGCCATTATAGCGGGTGTGGCTCCGATTATAGGACCGGTTGCTGGGAATTTCTTGGTCAGTCATTTCAACTGGCAGTCGACCTTTGTCACCCTGTTGGTCTTGGGGGTAATCTGTTTGGTTGCCGTAGTGCTTTTTCTGCCGGAAACCAAGAGCAAGACCCTTACTAAACGCGGGAATCTACTGGGGGAATTCAAAATCATACTCCGCGATAAGACTTTTGTCAAATACACCTTAATCGGCAGTTTAACCTATAGCATCTTGATGATTTACCTGGCCAATGCCCCTTATTTGATTATGGAATACGGCGCGCTATCGTCCCAAAACTTCAGTTATATCTTTGCGGTGAACGCGATAGGTTTGGTACTGGGTGCCTGGTTTTCCAATTCGATTTTGTCGCGTTGGTGGACGGTGCGGCAAATCATCCGCGGCACCGTATTCGTCGGATTGGCGTTTAGCGTGGTTTTCCTAGCGCTGTGCATCGGCAAACAGCCAATTGAGGCGTTGTTGGTGCCGTTGTTCTTTGTGGTGTTGACCTTGGGCATCTTGTTTCCGACCACCACCAAATTGGCCTTGGAGCCCTTTCACGCCAATAGCGGTTCTGCATCGGCGCTCTTGGGTTCCCTGCAATTGCTCGTCACCTTTTTCCTATCGGCGCTCACCAATATCATTCCGGTAGACTTGTTGGTACTAACGGGTTTAGCCCTGTTTATTTGTCATCTGTTGTACGTGCTTTGCTTTTGGATCGCGGAGCCCACAAGCGAATCGACTTCGAATTGAGCAGGTCAAAAATCGGGTCGCAGTAGGGATTTGCTGCGACCCGTTTAGCGGGTGTTCTATTCGCCTTAAAGAAACACAGCCGGCACCGATAACGGCCGGTGAAAACCGCTAAAAAAAGTTGCAAAAAACCGGTGAAAAACGCCCCATTCGCTTGCGGTAAAAGCCTATTATCAGTATCTTGCCTTAGCCTAAAACGGGCGCAAACGCTCGTTGTCACTCCAAAAGCTGTGCTATAATGCTCCTAAAATTCTTTTTTACCTTTACCAAAATCGGTTTGTTTACCATAGGCGGCGGCTATGCCGTTATCCCGCTTATCGAGCGAGAAATCGTAGCAAAAGGCTGGTTGACCCTAGACGAATTCTACGAGATATTACCGATTACAGAATCCCTACCCGGGGTTTTCGCCACCAATCTCGCGGCTATGGTCGGTTATAAAATCAAAGGCTTGACCGGCGGTATAGTCGCGGCTTTGGGCACCGTGATTGCGCCGTTTTTAATCATCGTATTAATCGCTGTTTTTTTTAACCGCCTGTCCGATAACCCTTGGGTGGAAAAAGCTTTTAGAGCGATTCGCCCTGCGGCAGTAGCCCTGATTGTAGCGCCTTGTTACGCGGCCTATAAGGCCAATCGTTTGAATTGGAAAACCGCCTTAATCCCGCTAAGTGCGCTGTTGTTGATGTGGTACTTTGGACTGTCGCCGATATGGGTCATCATCTTGGGTGCTTTGGGGGGAATCAGTTATAACCTAGTGCGAGAAAAAACAAACTAAAACGGTATGGTCTTTATAAAACTAATATGGGCATTCTTAAAGATAGGTTGTTTTGGCTTTGGTGGCGGTTATGCGATGTTGTCGCTTATACGCGATGAAGTTGTGGTTCAAAACAATTGGATGACGAATCAGGAATTTGTCGATTTGGTCGCTATTTCTCAAACCACCCCCGGGCCGATCGGCATCAATAGCGCCACCTATAGTGGCTATAAGGCGCTGGAAAACTTGGGTTATCATCCGGGGATTTGCGTATTGGGTGCCGTGTTGGCTACGCTGGCGATTTGCCTGCCTTCTTTTGTGTTGATCCTATTTATCTCCTATTATTTCTTGCGCTTTAAGTCCAACCGCTATTTCTCCTTTGCGCTGGCGGGAATACGTCCGCTGAGCGTTGCCCTGATCGCGATGGCCGCGCTTTCGCTGATGAATACAGAAAACTTCAGCGATTACGGCAGCGGACTGATCTTTTGCGCTGCGCTGCTCTTGTCGATCAAATACCGCTGGCACCCCATACTCCTCCTCGCGCTCGCCGCAGCTGTGGGCTTGGTGGTGTATTAGGTGGCACTCCTTTCGAGTTCCCTCAATATGCGATGGGCTATCGGGGACTGTTTCCCCAACAGCGGTGAATCCATGTGCTACCGACTGCTTTATTGGAACGATTTCCCCAGTGAACCCGACAGCGGAGCCCTTTAAAACGGTTTATTTTTAAACAGGGGTTCCCCCGCAACAATGCGGCACGTTAATTGACTATACCAAAGAAAAACCAACCTATGAATCACATCAAAATCTCCCTATTGAGCTTAGGCGCCATTTTGGCCCTAACGGCTTGTAAGAAAAACC
This sequence comes from Flavobacterium sp. JP2137, assembly GCF_050562195.1. Classification (GTDB taxonomy): domain Bacteria; phylum Bacteroidota; class Bacteroidia; order Flavobacteriales; family Flavobacteriaceae; genus Flavobacterium. The sequence goes on along the minus strand of NZ_CP191647.1, from coordinate 2,520,060 downwards.
CAGAGGAAACCAGCCCTGTCGTGGTGGAGCCTACTGAGATTACTACCGAAGCAACGGAGGCAACCCCCGTAGCATTCGAACCGCAAAGCGTCAACGACGAACTCGCCTTAAAGATTCAAGCCTATTTAAACGGTTCTTTTTTAAAGCCCGCCGATTTGCAAGCGATCACCGCCGAGGAAAAGACCTTTCAACTCCACACCATCGATTTGAATAACGACGGTAAGCAAGAGGTTTTTGTGTATTTGAATTCGCCTTATTTCTGCGGTTCAGGCGGTTGTACGGTTTTATTGCTCAGCGATGCGTTACAGCTGATTACCCGCTTTACCGTTACACGTCCTCCGCTATTTGCAGAGTCCACCGAGAAAAACGGCTGGAAGGTTTTATCGGTTCAATCGGGTGGTGAATGGAAGGAATTGACTTTTGACAAAGGCAGCTATCCCTCCAATCCGTCACTTGCGGCAAAAGCTACTTATGAAGCAGCTACTTCAACGGCCAAAGCTATCTTTAGCCCCTCGAGTACTGCCAAGACGTATACGTTTTAATCCCAACCGGAAATTCCCTTTTAAAAGAACCCACATCGGGTTCTTTTTTTATTTAATCCAGCGCTTGAGGCTTATTCCACTAGGGTATTATTCATCAGCTGAAGTTGCTTAAACGCTTGTTTTTCCCCTTCGTTGATGTCTTCTTTTTTACGGTGCTTAAATTCGATATAAATCGCCTCGAATTGCTCATAAGTCCAGTACTCTTCCAGAATCACAAATTTTTGATCGAGGGCTTGGTGTATTAAATCGATTTGAAAACCCATAAAAAAGGATTGGTAATCGCGAAGTTCGAACAATTCCAGCACCGTGTCTTTTAAGGGTATAGTTGCCGTTTCCTCCCGATTCCCCCTGCGATAGCTCAGTTTGATTGTATGCGGATTGAACTCCAGTGAAATCACTTTGTTTTTGCGCCGTTTAAACAGGAAAAAAACCAGGGCTTGCAAGGCTAGTAGTAGCGTGAATATATAAAAAAAAGCCGCGTCTTCATAGGCCGTATCCCCTACAACAAGATAAACAAAGACAATCAACGCCAGTAAAAAGCTGCCTATTGGATAGCTGATTCCCTGTAAAAAAGCCATTTTATTTTTCGATTTTTCGCCGTCAAAACGACTGTTTTTTTCCCTATCCAACTGTGGCTATTTTATTTTTCGCGTATTCCCCTCTTGGTTTGCGCTCTGTTCAAATATAGCAAAACCGCAATTTGTTTTACACAAAAATCGCCTGTACTTCGCCTTAAATTCAAATGAGCTGTTGGCACTGGTTTTATCGGATGTGAGCGGGTAGATTTAGACGGAAAACACCAAACGGCTCTTTAAATCTATCGAGCGCTGCCAAACCTGCTGCACGGCAGACATGGGGTAGACGGTGGTGTCTATTTTTAAACGGCCTTGGGCCGCTAGTTCAAAGGCTTCGGGCAATAGGGAATCGAAAAAGCGCGCTACTTCACGGGCGTTCCAGCTCCCCAGTCCGGAGCCGACTAATTCGATATCCGTGCCCCTTAAAACAGCGGACGACAATTCCATCACATCTCCCGACATGGCTCCTACATTGACAAACTTGGTTCGATGTGTGTACTGCCCTTGTCCCTTTAGCGCTTGTAAAATCGACTTGGCGCTGTCGCCCCACAGGTAATCGACTACCACGTCTATCGGATTTAAGGAGTCGATGGATTTGATTTGATCGATGAGTGCAGCTTCCGATTGGTTTAAGGACAGCAATTCGTCTGCCCCCAAATCGCGCAGCTGTTCTAATACCGCAGCATTTCTACCGGTAACCGTTACCCTGGAAGCGCCGTAGTGCTTGGCCATTTGGATGGCTACTTTTCCGGTAATTCCCGTGGCGCCATTAATGAGCAGGTGTTGGCCGGCTTTGAATTGGCCGCGCTCCATCAGGGCGATTACCGACCCCATCAAGGCATTGGGCAAGGCAGCGGCCGTGGCATCGCTTAGTCCCTCGGGAATCACAACCAGGCTGCTCTTTTTGACCAAGGCGCGCTCGGCCAGCATCCCGCGCACGCCAAAGCCGTATACTCGGGTTTGGTCGTCCAATAGTCCCACGCCGTCTGTTCCGATGATTTGGGGGCTAAAAACCGCTGTTTGGGCGGAATAATGCTTGCCACTGGCTATGGCTCGGTCTAAGTTTTTTATGGAAACCGCCTTGACGTGTATCAAAACTTCTTCTGGATTTGAACTGTGAGGGATTTCCAAGTGATCGACGTAAACGGGATCACTTCCTTTGCTCATTACGGCTACTGCTTTCATAGTATCTGATTTTAAGAGATAAAAGTATCAAAACCAGCCTGTATAAACGATAACATTTGTTATCAAATCCGGTTATTTTTTAGCCCATTTGCCCTTAATTCTGCTCAGGTGAACACTGGAAATTCCGAGGTAGGAAGCGATGTAATGCTGAGCGATTCGCCGAATGAGTTCGGGTCGTTCTTCGAGCAGTTTGACATAGCGTTGTTCGGGGGTCAATTGGATAAAGGACAGGCTGTGCTGCATATAATCAAAGGTTCGATCAAAAATAGCATCGATAAACAAATTTCTAAATTCGCGTTGCTCCAAAACCTCTTCGATCAAGATTTGTACAGCGTTTTTATCGGCGACCCATACCACGCAGGGCTCTATGGTTTCTATGGTCAGCGCACTGGGTTTGCCCTTCCAAAAGCTTTCCATGGAAGCGACTAAGCTCCCCTCCATAAAAAACTGAAAGGTGACCTCTTGACCCTGGTGGTTGATCCAAGCGCGTATACAGCCCTTCTGAATCCAATAAATCGCCTCGGCCATTTGTCCTTGCTCGAGTAAAACCGTTTTTGGGGGCAGGGTTTTTTCGGTAAAAAAAGATTGGTATTTCTCGATCCATACTGGGTCGACTACCGCCTTTAAATCGATTCTTTCAAACATAGTTATTCCAAAAATAGGATCATCGCTTAGTTGCTCGCTGACCACAGGCTAATTTACGATTTATTTCGAATTTGGGGCTGGGTATCTCCTCGCATTTCGCGTATGAATGGCTCGTAAAAATCACAAATTGTGGAATATTTTATGTAACTTTACTAGAGTCATGCTCTTGAATTCAAAAGAGATAGCCCATTTATTATACACTTAAAACTGAACAGATGAAAAATTACAAAGTAGCCGTTTTGGTAGGAAGTCTTCGCAAGGAGTCGTATAATCTTAAATTGGCCAAGTCCTTAATCCTACTTGCGCCAAAATCCTTAGAATTGGAGCTTATTCCAATTGGAGCTTTACCGTTTTACAACGAAGATGCCGAAGCCACGCCTCCGGAGTCATGGACGGCTTTTCGCAAGCAACTTTCTCAGGCAGATGCCGTTTTGTTTTTAACACCGGAGTACAACCGTTCGGTGCCGGCGGTATTAAAGAATGCGATTGACGTGGGGTCACGTCCCTATGGCAAAAGCGTTTGGAGCGGAAAACCCGGTGGTGTTATCAGTGCTTCTATCGGTGGTATTAGCGGTTTTGGCGCCAATCACCACCTGCGCCAATCCCTGGTCTTTGTCAATGTGCCCACTATGGCACAACCCGAGGCTTATATCGGCGGAGTGGCGGAGTTATTTGACGCTAAAGGCAAGCTGATCAACGAATCGACTCAGGGCTTTTTGAGCAAGTGGTTGCTGGCCTTTGAAAAATGGGTAGCGACCAATGCCGTGGCTTAAAGGCGCGCTTTTAATGCCGAGATATCCTTTCTAATTTCCCTTAACATCCCCGCCATCGTGTCTTCAGGGGTACGATCGGGGACAAATTCCCTAGTGGCAATACTGCAGGTATATTCCCATACCTCTAGTATATCAGAGGCCTTGACTTCATAGGCCGGATAAAAATCGTTGTCCGATTCCAGTACCAAGGTATTCTTTTTGTTTTTATTGAGTCGCTTGTAGACCATGCCCTCGCTTTTGGTGATCAGTATATAGGTTTTGCCGTCTAAGACATCGCCCAGGCTTTCGACATAGCGTCCGATGATGATGGAGCCGTCTTCATGCGGCGGCATGGAGTCTCCTTCTACGGGAAACCCGCGGTGTTTTCCCGGACCCAAAAAGGGCAGGGAAATCTGCTGAAGGTTTTCGATGTATTCCGGATCGGAATAGCCGTTCAAATATCCCGCTTTTACCTTTTGAGTCACCACTTCGATAAAGTTGTCTCCCTCCCGATCTACGGTGATGGGCAGCAGCATCCGATTGCCTTCGAGCTGCAACAAGTCGTCCAAAGGAATTTTACGAATATCCACAGACAGCAATAAATCTATGCTAATATGATAATACTGTGCGATTTTTTTTAATATCTCATAAGGAGCCTCAGAGGTACCATCTTCGTATTTGACATAGCGTCCGCGTGTAATTAAAAGGCTTTGGGCAATTTTTTCTTGAGAGACCTTCTTCTTAATCCGCAGGTTTCTGATGTTATCGGAAAATAAGGACATAGCAATATTGTTACAATTTATAACAGCAAATATAATCAATATTGTTACAGACTGTACTAATTTTGTTGATTATAAAATGCAATGATTATGGAAAGAGCTATAGTACATTTGGATTTAGACAGTTTTTTTGTGTCTTGTGAGCGCTTGAACCATTCCGAATTAAACGGGATTCCGCTGATTATTGGTGGTGGTGACCGCGGTGTGGTGGCTTCGTGTTCTTATGAGGCGCGCAGCTTTGGGGTTCGTTCTGCCATGCCTATTAAAATGGCGTTGCGCCTTTGTCCTCAGGCCAAAGTAGTCAAGGGCGATATGGAATTGTACTCCAAACTCTCTCATACCGTTACCGAGGTTATAGAAGCCAAGGCGCCGGTGATGGAAAAGGCGAGCATCGATGAATTCTATTTGGACATCAGCGGTATGGATAAGTTTTACGGCAGTTATAAATGGACCAACGAACTCGCACAAAGCGTGACTCGGGAAACAGGGCTACCGATAAGCTTTGCGCTATCGGTAAACAAAACCGTATCCAAAATTGCCACGGGCGAGGGAAAACCGTTGGGCAAGCTGCAGATCACCGAAAATATGGTACAGCCCTTTCTCAATCCCCTATCGATTCAAAAAATTCCCATGCTCGGTCCGGTGACCTTTCAGTTGCTGTCTCGAATCGGGATTCGCAACATACAAACCCTTTCAGAAATGCCGGCAGCGGTATTGCAGCAGATGATTGGCAAAAACGGTTTGGAGCTGTGGAAAAAAGCCAACGGTATAGACACCGCAGCGGTGGAACCCTATACCGAACGCAAGTCCATTTCGACGGAGCACACCTTTGATCAGGACACTATAGATATTCCGCTGTTAAAATCCCTGTTGATCGGCATGGTGGAAAAACTGGCCTTTCAATTGCGGTCCGAGGAATGGCTGTGTTCTACCGTGGTGGTTAAAATACGCTACGCCAATTTTGATACGGAAACCAAGCAATGCAAGATTGCCTATACCTCCGCCGATCACATATTGACCCAGCAGGTGAGTGATTTATTCGACAAGCTCTACCAACGCCGTATGCGCCTTCGCCTGATTGGCATTCGGTTTAGCGGTTTGGTTCGGGGCACCTATCAGATCGATTTATTCGAGGATACCGAAGAGCTGTTAGCGCTTTATCAGGCGATGGATAAGATGAAGAGTCGCTATGGTTTTGACGCGGTTATGCGTTGTGCGGGAGCCTCTTTTAAGCCCAATACGAAGTCCGAAATTTTAAAACGCAAATAAACTGCTATGTATCTCAATTGTCATTCTTTTCACTCGTTGCGCTATGGAACCATACCGCTAACCGCTTTGGTAGAGCAGGCTGTCGCGGCTGGGGTAACAGTAATGGCCCTCACGGACATCCATACCGTTACGGGTATTTACGACTTTGTACAAGCGTGTCGAGCGCACGGCATTAAACCCGTGGTGGGTATGGAATTTCGGCAACAGCAGCAACTGCGCTATATCGGCTTGGCCAAAAATGCGCAGGGACTCGCCGAGATGAATCGCTTTTTGACTCAGCACAATTTTGAGGGCAGTGCGCTGCCGTTATTCGCTCCGGATTGGGAGCAGGTATTGGTGATATATCCGCTGGAAAACGCCCCATCTCTCTTAAAAGAGCACGAATATATCGGGATACGCCCCGAGCAGTTATCGCAATTATTCCAGGCGAAATGGCAGGGATTGCAACACAAAATGGCGGTGTTGCAACCGGTGACCTTTCGCACTAAAAAGGAATTCAACCTGCATAAAATACTGCGTGCCATCGACACCAATGTGCTGCTGTCCAAACTCGACCCCGCAGCGCATTGCAGTCCTACCGAGTTTATGCTGCCCCTGGAAACCTTGTGCGCTCGTTTCGAATCCCATCCCCATATCTTGGCCAATACGGAAAAAATATTGGGCGAATGCCATTTTGAGTTTGAGTTTAAAACGCCTAAAAACAAGAAGTACTATACCCATAGCCGGCAGCACGACATGGTCTTGCTGCGCCGTTTGGCCCAGCGGGGCTTGCTTTCGAGATACGGTCCGAATCACGCACAGGCACAAGCCCGAGTGGAAAAGGAATTAAAAGTAATCGGCGAGCTCGAATTCAGCGGTTATTTTCTGATTACTTGGGATATCATTCGCTACAGCAACAGCTGTGGTTTTTTGCACATCGGTCGCGGTAGTGGCGCCAACAGCATAGTGAGCTACTGCTTGGGGATTACCGATATTTGTCCGATCGAGTTGGATTTGTATTTTGAGCGTTTTTTAAACCTCAACAGAAAGAGTCCCCCCGACTTCGACATCGACTGGTCGTGGAAGGAGCGCGACACCATATTGCAATACATCTTTGACCGTTATGGCGCCGAGCACGTGGCTTTCTGTGGCACCCAAGTTGCCTTTAAATACCGTTCGATATTTCGGGAAGTGGGCAAGGTTTTTGGGCTGCCCAAGGAAGAGCTCGACCTGTTGGCCAAGAATCCCATGGCCCTACACGACAGCAATACCGTGGTTCGCTATGTACAGGAATACGGAATGCTGCTCGAGAAATATCCCAATCAACGCAGTATGCACGCCTGCGGCATACTGATATCCGAAGAGCCGCTTACCAATTATACGGTTTTGGAAATGCCTCCCAAGGGCTTTCCCATCGTTTTGTTTGATATGCACATAGCGGAAGAGATCGGCTTTGAGAAATTCGACATTTTGAGTCAGCGCGGCATCGGCCATATCGACGACAGCGTCAAACTGATTGCCAAAAACCGCGGTATTCAGGTCGACATTCGAAATACGGCCCTCTCCAAAAATGAAGCGGTTTGCAATGCGTTTTTGGCCCGGGGACAAACCATAGGTTGTTTTTATATAGAGAGTCCGGCCATGCGTGGGTTGTTGCGACGCTTAAACTGCGACAACTACAAAACCCTGGTAGCGGCCTCGTCGATAATTCGTCCGGGAGTTGCGCAATCGGGTATGATGAAAGAGTATATCTTTCGGCACAACCACCCGGATCGGTTTGAGTATTTCCACGAGGTTTTTAAAGAGCAACTCGGCGAAACTTACGGCATTATGGTCTATCAGGAAGACGTGATTAAAATAGCGCTACACTACGGTGGTTTGCCCGCTGCGGATGGGGATATACTGCGTCGTGCCATGAGTGGAAAGGGCCGCTCGAAAAGCGCTCTGCAAAAAGTAAAGGACAACTTCTTTGCCTGTTGTACCGAAAAGGGGCATCCGCCAAAACTCAGCGAGGAAATTTACCGCCAAATCGAATCCTTTGCCGGTTATTCCTTTTGCAAGGCCCATTCGGCTTCTTATGCTGTGGAAAGCTATCAAAGCCTCTACCTCAAAGTGCATTATCCCATCGAATTTATGGTGGCGGTGATCAACAACCAAGGTGGTTTTTACCGAACCGAAGTTTACGTACACGAAGCGCGAATGTCTGGGGCAACGGTCTGCAATCCCTGTGTCAATAAAAGCGAGTACGAAACCACGGTATACGGGGTGGAGGTTTACTTGGGTTTTATGCATTTGGAGGGACTGGAAACCAAACTGGCGCAATTTATCGTAAAGGAACGGCAGCAAAACGGTGTTTTTACATCGCTAGAGGACTTTATCCACCGCATTCCCATGGGTATTGAAGGGATTCAAATACTGATTTTTATCGGTGCTTTTCGCTTTAGCGGCAAAACCAAAAACCAACTGCTGGTTATCGCTCGGTTGTTATTGGTCAACTACCAAGTTTCGAACAACACCTTGACCCTGCTGCAAGAGCCCATTAAAGAATACCAATTGCCGCTGTTGGAGCGCATGCCTTTTGAGGATGCCTTTGACGAGATAGAGCTGTTGAGTTTTCCGGTTTCCTGTTCGCCCTTTGATTTGCTAAAAACCTCGTACAGAGGGGATATTATGGCCAAGGATTTGTTGTTGCAACACCGGAAAACGGTTAAGATGCTGGCCTATCTCATTTCGAGAAAACACGTACCCACCAAAAGGGGAGCTATGTTTTTCGGGACTTGGATCGATGCCGAAGGCAGCTATTTCGACACGGCACATTTTACCGATAGCCTGGAGAAATACCCCTTTCAGGGCGGGGGCTGTTATCTGCTGCTGGGAACCGTAGAGGTCGATTACCACTTTCCCACGATTAGCATTAGCAAAATGGCCAAGATGCCTTTTATCGCCGATCCCCGCTATGAAAATGCGGCCAACAAGCCGTCTGACGTACAGCGAAACATCAAAGAAGACGTGTCGATGACCCACCGAAAACCCTATCCGCAACAGCAGGATATCGGATTGCCCAGACATAAAATGACCCCGTTAGATTCCCTATCCGAGACGACTCGCCTAACCCCTAATAACAGATGAAAAACACCCGCTATGCCATAGTAGATATCGAAACCACCGGCGGATATGCCGGCGGGAGTAGCATTACCGAAATCGCCATACGCATTCACGACGGTACCGAAGTGATTGAACGTTGGGAAAGCCTGATCAATCCGCAGCGGGAAATACCGCTTCACATCGTCGCCCTAACGGGTATCAACGACGATATGGTTCGGGATGCTCCGCTGTTTGAGGATGTGGCAGCGCAGGTATTCCAGCTGCTCGAAGGCTGCGTATTTGTAGCCCATCACGTCAACTTTGATTACAGTTTTATCCGCCACGAACTCGTACAAGCCGGTTTTGCCTGGAGCGCCAAAAAGTTATGCACGGTTCGAGCCAGTAGAAAAATCCGGCCGGGACTGCATTCGTACAGCTTGGGCAAGTTGTGCGCCAGCCTGGACATTCCCTTGGAAAACCGACACCGAGCAGGGGGCGATGCCGATGCCACCGCCATATTGTTTACGCGATTGCTGCAATGGGACAGCATGGGAGAACTGGTAAAAATGATTAAAAAAACTGCGGCAGACCAGCGTTTACCGCCCAATTTACCACCGGAAGACTTTGAGCAATTACCCGAAAAGCCCGGGGTATACTATTTTTACAACCGCTATAAAAAGGTGATTTATGTGGGCAAAGCCATCAACTTAAAGAAACGGGTGGCCACCCACTTTAGCGGTCATAACATCAATCCGCAAAGGCAGCATTTCCTAAGGGACATACACGCGATTTCGCATGAAATTTGCGCGACCGAACTCTTGGCGCTGATTTTGGAATGCAGCGAAATCAAAAAGCTTTGGCCCACCTATAACCGCGCACTCAAGCGCTTTGATGCCAAGTATGGACTGTATCACTACGAAGCTCGCAGCGGCTACCGCTATCTCGCTATCGGCAAACTCAGCAAGTTTCAGGACAGTATTGAATCGTTTGATTCCGAATACGAAGGCAGTCGCTTGCTACTCGACTTGGCGCAGCAGTTTGAACTAGACCCGCGATTTTGCAAATACGGCGGCACTCCCGCAGAGGCGACTGCTCCCCTATGCGATGCACCGGATTTGCCCACACTCCAACAGCACAACGAACAGGTTGAAAAAGCCTTGGATTACCTCGCGAGCAATCGCCCGAGTTTTGCGTTGATCGACAAGGGAAGAACCGAGGACGAACGCAGTTGTATACTGGTGGAAAACGGTCATTTTTACGGTATGGGATACCTGCCCTACGACTGTAATCCCCCTACTGCAGAAGCGCTAAAAGACTACCTAACTCCGTACAAAAGCAACCAATACATCCGCAAATTAATCGATGTGTATGCCCGAAAACACCCTGCGAAAGTGCTCTTTAAAAAAGGTATCATGCCCTAGGTTAATCCTTGAAAACGCGGCTAATGGCGCGGATCGACTGTTAAAATTGAGATTACAGCACTGTATTTGCGGCTAATTCTCATAGAAAATCACTAACTTATATGGATAATAAGGGCGCTATTGGAGTTTGGAATGCCTTGGTAGCACAACAAAGATTAGTCACGCCAAAAAAACCCGGACAACCAAGAGGTCATACAAAAAAAGGTGTCCAGTTTTGCAGCGGTAAACACTTACCTCTACAGAAACTTTACACCCTTTTTCACTTTAAACGGCAGTTGCTATCAACCTCCAAAACGTAGGTATACCCCGTTGTCTTAAAGTCCAGGAACCACCGCCAAAAGTCTTATTTAACTTTATTTCTTGATCAGTTTCTTAACCGCAGTTCCCTGGTTGGTATTCATATTCAACACATAAACCCCAGAAGCCAAGTCGGTCAAATTCACTTGTATTTCGGATTCTCTATTAAAATTCTGTGTAAACACCTTGCGTCCATTTATGTCAAAAACGCTGATTTGCGTCACTTCTATACCGTCGTTATTAGAAATCGTTAGCACATCACCCACGGGATTGGGAAACAGATTAAACTTATTGGAAACGGGGCTATCGACACTCACTACAGGTGGTACCCCATCGGTTACGGCACTTACCACGTAGTTGTCGTATAAAGTGGTACTTTCCACTTGATCCCATTCAGACAAATAACTCACAAAATTGACCTCATTAGGTTGGTGTTCCGCTATAGAAGCGGTGCGGATTTTACCGTCTATATGCGCAGAGGGGATTTGAAAGGTGATTTCCTCCGTGGTATAGTTGATTTGATAACACACTTTAACCCATGTATTTGCCGGTAAAATCAAATCGGACTGGGAGCCTGCGAGCAGGATAAATTGCAGTTTTACCGTACCGTCTAAATTTAAACGGGTCATACCACGAAGCCGTCTAAGACCGGGTTCGTATTGGAAAGCGGCAATGATGGTACCGTCGGCAGCATTGGTAATATGGCGGTGTGCCGCAGAGGTGGCACCGTCGTTTCCGGTAAAAAACTCATACTCTACTTTAAGAACATTATTGCCTTGCGTCCGATTATTCCACCCATTTACCGGCAAATCTTTCCAAACGAATTTGGCGTTGTTGTAATTCTCGTAATGAGTTGGTAAATCCGGAGACTTTACCGCGAGTACTTTTCCCCTACCCGTCATGGCTGTGATTTGAAAATCCGTTACTTTACCATCGAGTTGGGCTTGCGTTCGCCAATTTCCCTGACCGTAAGTAGCCCCCGTTGCATCGGTGGTCAGATTGCCCACTAGGTAGGCATCAAAATTCTCGTCGATCAGCTGCTGTGCTTGCGCACTGGTAATTCCTAAAGTAAATGCCGATATGGCGAAGAATAAATTTATTTTCATACACTATAGTTTAATATTCCCCCTAAAAGTATTCTATTTTTTTGAAAAAATTAACATAACGAGTCCATTAATATAGAAAATATCAAAATATTTTTAATCCGTTTCTTGTTTTAAAGCAGCGGTATGTGTGTAGGCGACATTTTGCCGCAAATTCCATAAGCGGGAGGTGCAGTAGTAAGACGTGGCTTGCGCTTGCACAAAAGTCGTAAACCGGCGCTGGGCAGTGTAGGAACTGCCATCAGGGAAGTTAAGCCGTTAGGCGTAAAATTAAAACCGCAGTATTGTTGATTTACTTCATTAAAATTACTAATATCGCACTAAAAATCGCTAAAAAACTACCGACAAAACAACCAAAATGCCGAATCATTAAGAAGTTTCGCTTACTTGGGATACGAATTTCCTTTAAAACAAAGGCGGTTTGGTGGTTATTTTACCTGATACCCTAATTATAATGATTGAAAAACACATAAAAAACGCTACTACTGCGCTGTCATTTATCTTTTTAACCATCAGTTTATTGCTGGCCGATTTGTGGGTATTGCCTCAAAAAACGCTTGGGGATGAGATTGTTGCATACCGCGTCATTTACACGGGTAAAGGCGCGACTAAGAGCCTTAAAACAGTGGAAGGCTATCACTATTATACCCAAAAAAACCACCCTTTTTCCACGGAAAAAGCATTTGTGGAAGAAAGCGACATCACCCTTTCCCTCACGCCGATTTTTAGTTTTATCACCCAGGTAAAAACCGATAAAAAGGATTATTCCGATCTATTGATTTCCGACTTAAACGGCATCGTTTTTATGTTGCTATTCCTCTTATACCTCAGTAGTATTATCGGTTTGCTGTATCTCAAATGGGACAAAAACATGACTAAAAACCGCTTTTACAACATACTGCTGATCAATGGTTTTATGCTGATTATCACGTTTTTTATGCATCTGACCTACAATTAACCGCTGAATTCATCTGCGCTTGAGCTTTAAATGCCTAGCGGTCGCGGTACTTTTTTACGGTACCCTTCGACAGGGCTATAGGGTAATTCTCGGCGTTCTTTTTGATTTTTTCGGTTATAATTTCCGCCAGGTCGAACTGCTGTTTATCGGCTAGCATCAGGGCGTATATCAAAACATCGGCCAGTTCTTCTTTTAGCCGTTCACGATTGCACTCCTCCTTGTCTTTCCACAGGAATAGCTCGAGCAATTCCGACGCCTCTATGCTCAAGGCTATAGCCAAGTCTTTGGAATTGTGAAATTGCTGCCAATCTCGGGCATCTCTAAATGCGATAATCTCTTGGGTTAACTCGTCTAAATTTTTCATAATTCACCGTCTTTTTCAACCTCATCGCAAGTATGGGTTTTCCGATTGTTGTAATTGTATGCGTACCGCGCCCGCTGTATCCCCGATTCCAAACCGCTTGTGCATCGCTGTTGGCAGGGGTTTTTACTTGGAAAAATTCCCGTAAAATGTGCCGTTTACACTCATATAGCCGATAACGGTTTCCGTGCGCGTTCTTTGGTTGGCGAAAAAATTGCGTTCGTATTCGGGATTGGGGCGTTCCACCACCTCGATCAAGGCCAAAGCCGGTAACTGCACCGCGCCGTTTTGGAACAGGACGCTTTTTGACTTGTACAGCCCCCGACTTTCGTTTAACGTCTTGATGCGTTCCCAGGTGTTGATATTCCACACCTCCTGTCCCTTATCCGTATAAAAGGTAGCGATAACCGGCCTGCCATTTAAACGTTCAAAACCCGCAAACCTATCGCTTACTTCTGTGATTTTTTTGGTTTGGGTATCGTGAATAAAGAAATGCGTGTATTGATTGTCTTCTGAAAACGCGATAATCTGATTGCTGGCAGTCAGGGCGAAGTCGATTTTTAAGTCTGACGTCTTCTTAAAAGAATAAAGCACTTTGCCTTTATCGTCGAGCAAATCGACCTGACATTTGAGGTATTTGTAAGAGATGGGGTTTAGATCAAAGCCTGCGTTTCGCTCGTATTTAATACCAAGGAAAAAATTGTGATCGCGATAAGCGATTCCGTCATCATAGCCCTCAGCGGGCAGTATCTTTTTAGCGTCTTTTAAATACAACTGTGCTTTCCCGTCTTTGTACAGGCGGAAATTGTAATATACGTTGCTATAAGTAATCGAATCGTATTGAACGGGCACTAAATTTTGGTCGACATCACTGAGTCCCCAATTATTTCCCTTTCTAAAAGCGATTATTTCACCATCTATATTGCTTAAATACTCGTCCATCGTTGTTACTTTGCGGTAATTTTCGTCGTAAATAGCAAAGGGTTGCTCCTTGGAGTCTCGAAAAGCGGTATATTTCTTTTCCTTATACGGTGCTTGAGCCGAGGAATTTCTATATACTTTGATCGTTTTCATCAATTCTAAAACACGTGCGAAATAGGAACTGTGTTGGCCTATACGCATTAGGGTACGCCCCTGGTCATCAATAAAATAAGTCGTGGTATCCACTGCGATTTTTGGTATGCCGTAGCGCGTTTCTATTTTTACTTTAGCCGTTTTGGGAAAATCGTTTTTCCACACCATTTTCCTTTTTTTATAATTGTACAAGCCGAGGAAATTTTCGTAACCCGCCCCGTATACATGTAAGAGATTGGGATAATAATTATCGTATTCCAAAACGTCCGCCAAGAGTAAGTTTCCCTCCAAGTCGTATAGGTTATTGAGGTGATTTCCATCGCTGTCTATGGTTTCGCAAACCAGCATATCGATTTCCGGTTTGACTTTTAGGTCGTTCCCCTCCTTGATTTTGATTGTTCCATCGGGCGTGCGAAAATCCAATTTATAATTATAGGTAGGTACTTTTGCGGGATCGGCACCAGCGACAACAGTGGTAAAATAGCCGTTGTCCAAAACCTCCATCAATTCTCTTTTTGCATACCAGATGCTCGTGGGCAAGGTGGTTCCATCGCGGTGTTTGACCACCATATCGTCGGCCTCATTAAAGGCAATAATCACATTACCCAATGGGAAGTGCAGGTGTTTGTAGGCCGGTTCGATTAAGAACCGCTCTGCAGCCACATCATATACACCGGACAAACCGTTTTTTGTCAGCACATACAACTGTGGGATTTTGGTCTTGTCCGCCGCTGGCATCAGCAAATAAGCATCGTTGCTCGCCTCGCTAAGCAGGGTTAATTGATCATTTTCGAGCTTGTAGAGCAAAAAAGAGGTTTCGTATTGTTGAAAGGTTCTGCGGTTGCTAAAAATATCGCTAGGTACCGGTGTCGCCGCTTCTTTAAAGATCAAAAAGCGGTTTTCGTCAATGGCCCCAATCAGCAAATCAAAACTACCGATTACCGCACCATCAGCACTTAAGATGTCGCGCTGCTCCCCTTTGCGCGCAAAGAAATAAGGCGCGTGGTAAGTGAGTTCGTCGTATTGAGGGGCAATTACAAAGGATTTGTCTGTGCGACTCAATCCCCATTTTCCGTCTTGGTTATAGGGAATCAGAACACTGCTTTGCTTGCTTTTCTGTGAGAACGCACTAAAGGATACCAAAAGGAAAAGCCCTAGTATGGCCGCTGATAAAAAATGTTTCATCGTGTTGTTGTCTACGGATTTAAGTCCGCAAAATAACCATTAAAAGGCATTAAACGCCCGAGCTTTGAAAATTATTTGCCCAAAACCCGAAAAGCTCGCGCTATAACAGTGTAGCAGCCGCGGTTGTTGCAGCCAAGACCGATGTAAATCGCATTTTGTCCTTAAAAAGCATTGAAATCAGCCAAAAAACGGTTATTTCACCACCGGATTTGAAGCGACAGTCCTTAGCTCAATAGCGTATTTTTGATGTTCCGACATAAAATCTCCTGTAATCAAACTGCCGAATTTAGGTTTATTGACCGCAGCTAGGTCCAGCTCCACAAAAATCCACACTTCGGTATTTCCCGCTATATACAGCCTATTGCCGTCGGTATCGACGATTTGACTTTCTCCGCGGTAGGCTTCGAGCAGTCCGTCGAAACGCTCGGCGCCTATGCGATTGCAACTGATGATAAAGCACTGATTTTCCAGGGCTCTAATCGGTAAGATACGCGGTGTGACATCGCCTCCAAAACAAGTGGAATGACAGCTAATTTCGGCGCCTTGAAGTTTTAATCTGGCACTAACCGGCGCAAACCAACAATCAAAGCAAACCATCATGCCGATAGTGCTGTCGCGGTATTGAAGGGCGTTGATAGCATCGCCGGCTGCATACAAGCGCTTTTCATAATCCGGCAGCTGTATTTTCCGTTGATAGCCAATCAATCCGGTATGATCGACGAGTATGGCGGTATTGTAGATTAGTCCGTCGAAGCGCTCGGGTATGGTTTCACTTATACAGCCCCGCATTTTGCAGCCAATTCCGTCAGGCAAGCGACGGTTTCGCAATTTGTCAAATCTTCGGCAAAGGGCTGCAATTCGCATTTGTCGTCAAAGGCATATCCGCTGGTGAACAATTCCGGTAAAACCAGCAAATCAAATTTTTGGTGTTGCAACTTGGAAGTGATATACGCTAAATTAGCCTTCCTATCTCTAGTAATAACCGCGTATTGAAAAAAACCTACTTTCATCCAATTTCGTATTTTAAAACCGTTGGCGGCACCTGCTGCTGCATGGTATTGTTGATTTGTTTGAGGGAAGGCTTCTCCCTATTAAACACAGTTACTATAAAAAGCCTACTAAAACGATTAGCAGGCTCTTTGTTCGGCTCTTTGTTCGGCTTGATATCCGGTTTAAATAGACAGGGTGTTATACCCCTTTTCCTGCAATTGAAACAGGTATTTATGCGCATTGGGCGTTCCTTTGATGTACGGATTGATCGCGTCCATACTAATGCCATAGACTTTCATTGCAAATTCGCAAACCGTCAATTTTACTCCGTATTTCTCGGCTGTTATATACGCTTCTTGCAATGCGGGATCAGTGGTCAACTCCTGAACCATCTGTCCCATGATAACGATTTCAAACTGTGCAGAAGGATTGGCTTGTTTGATTTCCGTAGCGGTCATGATAGCGCTTCTCAAACTTTTGACCGATTGAACCAGCATCGCAAATTTTTTGCCTTCTACCGTCTGTTCTACTGCTCCTGTAGATTGCACTGCTGCATTTGCCGTTTGTGCCCCTCCCATAATCGCCAAGCTAATGGCTAAAACTAGTCTTTTCATTGTATCGTAATTTTAAGGTTGTTACGCTTCTAGGTATTTTATGCCGAAAATTGGACCACGGCAAAATCTCCGAGAGGCTAACTGCAAACCTATGGTTTAAAACGGCGGTATACAGTAACAATTGTTACTGTATCACTGCGGTAAAAGACTTAATTTTGTTTCAAACAACACCGATGAAAACCGTCATACACTATTTTAAACAATGGGCATTGATCCGATACCTTCGCTTGGGAATCGGACTGGTATTTCTATTTGAAATGATAGACTCTGGACTGTGGGCCTTGGGATTTGTGGTGGCTTTTTTCTTTTTTCAGGCATTTTTTATGTCTTGCTCCGCAGACAGCTGTGGTATAAGACTCCCCAAAAAAAAGAAGTAATGCGGCACCTCAGTTGCTTTTATTTGCACATCGCCTCACTGCCGATACCCATAAAGTATTTCACAATCTTTTTTACCAGTGTAGCAATAAATTTTCCACCGCCAATAACCGTCAAAATGGCCTCGATCACCCATTCGATTATATGGCCCAAAATGTCGTCACCTTTTAAAATTTCGCAAAAAGCCTCCTTTAATTTCCGCCAGGGTATAAACAGGTTTACATCGTGCAACGTTAGTGCCGTAAAACCTGCTGGCTGGTTTAAAAACAGCTGGCTTTGCTCTTGATAATTTACGAGAAATAATTCGCCCAAAGCATTTTGTGCGTCGGCTTCCGTTACGGTTTCTCCTCCAAGTCCCTCTCTAAGCAACTGTTCCGCATAAGCGGAAATCGTTAGCAATTGCTCTTGTTCATTTTGTACCAACATCGTTCGTGATTTTAAAAGATTATTATACTGTTCTTTGGTCTGCAAAAAAATGCTCCTCCTCAGCGTTTCGAAGTGAAAAGCCTACGGATGGAAACTGTTTTCCCGCTTACCCATCAAATCTACAGCAGCTAATATTCTTATACCATACCTATATTTAAGTATATTTAGGCGGTTCGCTTCTGACCACATTCGACTATAAAAGTTAATAAAAATGGGGTGTTCTATAAAAAATATCGAATAAATCACAGCTATCGCCTATATTTGTGCGATTTTCAACCGTTACGCTATGAAGCTGATGTACTTTTTATTTTTGTGCTGTGTGCAAACCCTAGTCGCACAGACCTATCATCCCGATAAAATACAAATCGATGGCATAAGTTACGATTACCGATACCACCATTTGGAATCGTATTTTAATTATTATCCCGAAAAGCGACCGGTTATCAACAAGGATTCGACCATTATATCTCGAGGTTATATAGCCGAATATGAAATCGCCGACCAACAGTTGTATTTGCGCGATTTAAAAATCCCGGTTAACGGCAATTACCAGGAATTAGTCAGTCAAGCAAAAAAGGTATTGCCCGAAAATGCCTCGGGTTTAAAAATGCATTGGATCGACGGTTTGTTCGATGTGGGTTTGGGGAACCCCATCATTCTCCACGCCAAAGACAGTTTAAATCCCATTTTCGACAGCTATTACATCCTAGAAATCAAGCGAGGCGTAGTCAAAACGACTCAAATTTTCAATTATAAGCAGTATAAAAGTTTTAAGGACTATCAGTGGGAGCGGTTTAGAAATACGCCGGAGTACCGTAAAATTTACGACAAATTGCAGCAAACTACTATGGATCCGATCGATATTCAAGGGCATATTTACAACCATATATTGTTTTACAGCAAGCGCAACTTCCTTAAAAAATCGATTTAACAAAACAGCTTTATTTCGCGCTTTTGAGCTGAAAGACATTTCCTTCGGGATCCACTCCATCACACAGCCAGAAACCATAATTCTCAAAAGTCTTTATATCGCGTATTTCCACGTTTTTTAAAACAAGACGTTCTCGCAGGGCCTTTAAGTTTCCCGTCACTTCAAAACCATTTTTGCATTGTTGTTCACCTGTCCGACGTCGGCTTGAGTTCTGGCATAGTTTGCGCCCATTTTATGCAGTCCTAGGTCTAAATTTCCCGCCTTTTACAGCACCCAGTTCTCGTCTTCTTCCAGCAATTGTAATCCCAGTTGGTCTACATAAAAACGCTTGAGAAGTTGGGGGTTGCTCACATAGAGGATTAGGGTAGACCAATTTGCTTTCATGGTATAAGGGGAATATTGAATAAACAGTGTTGCAGTAGGCAACACACTGCCCGGCTGATTTAGTACAAAAACAAAATATCCCTCTCCTGATTGGCTATGCCTCTTTAAAGAAATCGCAGAAAGGATGTAGCCGTCTGCTATAGTCTCGGCAGAAACCACCAATCGCCTTTAGAGCAGCAGCTATTTTTTATTGGCAAATAATGCTTTGGCCGGAGTGCTTAAACTAAAAAAAACGACTGGAATTTTTACTTCTCCAGTCGTTTTTAATACCACATACGCAGCTCAACGCCTTGATTTACGGCTGGCTTATCGCAGCCTTACTTTTTTGATGCTGGGGTTTGTCTGCTAATTGGTATGCCTATGCCGTCTACATCGCGCATTTCGAAACCCAATAAATCACTGATGATAACGGGAATATCCTCTAAATTCATCGCCTCGACCACCATGCCCTTTTTTAGGGTAGGTCCGTAGGCTATAAAACCGGTGTAAATCTCTTTAAAATTGGGGAAGTAGCCGTGCTTTCCCCCTTTGGTTTGGGTGAGTACTTTGCCCTCTTTGAGGTTGTTAAACGCATAGCCCAACTTGGCGGAAAGCGCCAATTTAATTTCGGGTTCTCCTCCCCGTTCGCGAATCATCTTTTGGGAGATGACCTCGAAGAGCGCTTTGTAGCGGTTGGGTAAAGCCTCCAAAAGGGCTTCTACTTTTTGGAGTACCAATTGGTCCTTTTTGTCTGTAATATGCAAAGCGGTACTTCCCCCAGAGGTAAAGAAATAGGCCTTATCCGACAAGCCGGCTTCTTTGAGCCAGATGTTTGGCGCTAGGGAAAAGTCCGTTGATACAAATCCGTGATCTCCGGTAATGATGACTACAGTGCTCTCGGTGAGTCCGGCTTTTGCAATGGCGTCGAGCAGGTTGCCCACGGCCTTATCCGCACCCGCTATCGCTCTGTCTACCTCTTGTCCGGCTCTGCCCTGACTGTGTTGTGCGCCGTCGGTGCAAGGCAGGTGGAGCGTTAGCAAATGAGGCTGGTATTTTTTGATCAAATAGGCCGCACTACGTCCTAGGTTCTCATCCATGGCCAAACTGCTCAAATTGAATTGGTCTTGACCGATATTACCCAAGGCGTTTTGCAAAACTTCTTCGAATAAACCCGCAGGTGTGGCTCCTTTTTTGGTGGCTGCAATGCGATCTGACGGGTTTTTAAAGTCCCAAATTTCGGGTAGATTGTAATCGATATACGGGTTGTGCAAAGTAACCGGCCAGGATACGGAGGCCGTGGTTAGCCCTTTTTCTTTGGCCCTTTGCCAAATCGTGGGTACCTTGATGTCTTTGCTGTCGTAAATCCATTCGCCGGCGGTGCCGTCGCTATTGACTTGGGTGTTGTAATACACCCCGTGCTTATAGGGTAGCGCAGCGGTGGCCAAAGTGGTGTGTGACGGATAGGTTACCGACGGAAAAATCGTACGAACAGCAGTTGCCTGCACGCCGTTGGCGGCCATCCACTTCAAATTGGGCGTACCCCAGTGTTCTTCGGTATAAAAATCTGGTCTAAACCCGTCTATACTCACTAAAATCACGTGTTTAATCTGCTGTCCATACGAGGTATAGGCCAGGAAACAAATTGCTAGAACTGTTAAAACATTTTTTTTCATCTATTTGAATAAAGGCATTATATATTGACTGTTTTTATTTTTTACCAAGAGTTCGTTCATATCGTATTTCACGGTAATTTCGCCAGTAGCTGGATCGGCGGTAAAGTCGTCCATTCCGCTTTGCAAAGGAATAAATGCGGGTATAATCGCTTGGGTATAAGCCGCGCTGACCAAGGGGTTGTTGCCGGCCTCAATTTGCGAAATCGGATATTTGATTCCCAAATCGCTCAGGCGTCGGCCTTCGCAAAAAAAGATTTCTTGTCGCATCAGGTAAATCAGGTACAGCAAATCGTCTGTCGCTGTGGCTTCCTCCAACTGTTCTTTGGTCACTTTGGTACCGGAAACCGTGTAAACGGGTACCTTTTCTTTTTGGCGGTCCAAGACGTAACCGAAAACACTGGGTTTATCGGCTGCAAACTTCACTCCTACCGCTTTTAAGGGATAATCTTTGCGCTTTCCGCCATTGCGCGTTTCCCTTTTGTCGTCTACGAGAACTACGGGGCGCAGTGCCACCACATCGAGCAGTTGTTTGAGGTATGCTTTGGACTCTTGGGGCTTACCGCTGGCCAAGGCCACCTCGGCCAAGATTAAAAAGGCCTCTTCCGCTTTGACAAGAGCTAAAGCCTTTTGATCTGTCGAAGGGGTACCCACCGAGAAAAACTTGGGATCTAAATAATCGAGTCGCGGCAAGGGTGCCAATCGATTGGGCAAGGCGTCAAAAGTGGCGTTTTGCATTTCGTTGGGCAGGCTGTTTTTGCCGTCGAACTTTACGCTATACAGCAATTTTGTATCGGCAATCGCCTGTAGGGCAAATTGGGCAGCAAGTTCCTTATCGCCCAAGTAGTAATTCGCCCTAGCGGCCAGCAGGGAATAGATTCGCTTGGTTTCCTCTTTGGTTTCCAATTCCATCGCTTGGGTAAAGCTCACTACTGCCTTGGCAAGCATTTCCTTGGCGCTGTCTACCTTGCCCAACTTGGCAGCGGGCAGTCCGACGAAGAGTTCGCCACCGAGCAACAGGGCATAGCCCTTGCAAAAGTGCATAAATGCCCTATCGGTTTGCTCCAAGGTGTTGTCTTTGGGCAGTATAGTATTTAAGCCGTAATCGGCCATTTCGCGCAAGGTCTGAATACTTGCTTGCAATCCGTTGACATCCGAATCGAAATAATCAATCTGTGGAATATCAAATACCTTGGTATACTGGGAGTAGTTGTTGTAGTAATTGTCCGAAGTGATTTCGGTATTGATTACCACGGTATTGGTGGTGGTGGCCAGTTGTTTTTGAAGTCCAACTATCCAACTGCGGCCCGCGTTGGGTTTGTTTAGGTAATTGTCTTCGGTTACATAGGGATTGTCTACACAGCTCACGGCCAAACAACCCAAGCCCAAGGCCGCAAAAATAGTTATGATGTTTTTTCTCATGTTGCAATAAATTAAAAGTTGATTTTAACCGAACCCAAGAACTGTCTTGGTGCGGAATAGGTTGCGTATACAATTCCACCTGTAGATGCCCCCCCTTGTCCTTGTGCGGCGCCGCTGATCGTAGCTTCGGGATCAAAGGAAGAAGAGGTGAAGCTAAAGGGATTGACCACGGTAAAGCCAAAGGTAATCGCCTCGTAAATCGTTTTGTTTTTCGGTCGCAGATAATAGGATAGTCCGATGGTTCTCACTTTTAGGTAATCGGTTTTTTCGACGAAGCGATCGGTCATATTCAACCAATTGTCGCGTCCGTTCGCCTTGATTTCCTCCAGGGGTACGTTGTCGTCTGAGGCCTCGTAGAAATACCTAAACTGGGCATCCCAATTGGCTGCATAGGCGCCGGCTTGGTAATTGGCATTG
The DNA here is from genome assembly GCF_050562195.1 of Flavobacterium sp. JP2137. Classification (GTDB taxonomy): domain Bacteria; phylum Bacteroidota; class Bacteroidia; order Flavobacteriales; family Flavobacteriaceae; genus Flavobacterium. Next base: position 2,497,643 of record NZ_CP191647.1, on the reverse strand, counting down.
GCAAATAGGCTTAGGTTTTTATACTTCAAATTGAATCCGAGGTTTCCGAATATATCGGGTATGGTGGTTCCCAAATACGACTGGGCCACAGTTTCTTTAAGAGTACCGTCCTCGCCCATGATCCCTTTATTTCCGCGGATAAATCCGATGGGTCTGCCCTCTTCTACCACGGTTTGCAAGGTTCTGGAACTAAATCCATTGATGTTGAATGCCGGTGCACCTCCGGTGCTCAACACCTCGTTTTTCAGGGTATTAAAAGAGCCGTTTACCGTTAGGTTCCAATCTTTGGAATCCACGGCTACTACAGACATATTCAATTCAAAGCCCTTGTTTTCGATGGTCCCTATATTGAACAATTGGCTCTTGGAATAACCACTAGACGGGGTTGGCGGTACGTAGAACAAAGCATCTCTGGTTTCCGAGCGGTAGTATCCAAAAGATAAGGTCAGGCGGTTTTTCCACAAAGACAGGTCTACCCCTCCTTCCCAGGTATGGGTTTTCTCCGGCTTTAAATCGTCGTTACCCGGTTGGGAAAACTGCGAGGCCTGAGATTCTAAAAATCCGGTAAATGCCATGGTTTTTTCATTGGCATAGGCCGGAGGTAAATTTCCTGCTATACCATAGCTTCCGCGAATTCTCAGGGAATTCAACAGCTCCGATGTAAACCACTTTTCCTGAGACAGCATATAAGACACCCCTACCTTTGGATAGTATTGCACCCCGATGTTTTTTCCAAACGAAGGGTTTCTGTCGCCGCGAACCCCCAGGTCCAGGAACAATTTATCTTGATAGCCGATGTTTTCCTGTACGTAAAACCCGTAATTCAAGACCTCGCTGATAAACTCATCGCTGTTTCTAATAGCGGCTTCGGAGATGGAATTTGCCCCGTCGCGGATATTTTTTCCATCGATTAGGGTTTGGTTGTCTGAATTTCTAAAAACCTGACCGCCCAAAGTGCTTATAAAGGAGAAATCCTTGTATTCAAAGGTGTGCTGCGCATTGAATTCCGCTGTGAGTCCCAAATACTTTCTTTGAATTTTTTGTATGCTGCCTTGATCGGTGATCAGCTGTCCTTTGGTAGCGGATAAGTATTCGTTGGTCTCCACATTTTTCTGATCTTGGACGCGGTAGTCGAGTCCGCCGACCAATTTAAAGGACAAATTATCCAAGGGGTTGTACTTAAACTGCTGCGAGGTGGTAAAGCGGTTGATTGTGATGGTATTGTCTTGCAGCTTTTCGGCCAGATCGACAAAACTCTTTACGGCTTCAAACTCTTGGTCGGTCAGTTCGTCTAAGCGGTTTTTGAATCCGGGTCCGGTAATTTTGGACGCGCCGTCTTCTGCAAACCACAGTCCGGTATACCCGCCTTGGTTTCCATTTCTATTTCTGCTGTATTTGTTGTACACGTATAAAAAGGAGCTTTCATAGGTAACTTTTTCGGCTAATTTGGCGTGAAAGCCCGAGCTCAAATCAAATTTCTGGTTCTTGTTTTGATCGTGTATTTGCGTACCGCTGCTGTTTTGAAGGCTGGTAGCAAAGTTGTACCCAAAACCGTTGTCCGATTCGCCGTTAAAATTAAGTCGGTGCTTTTGATAAAGTCCGGTTTGAAAGAGCAGGTCCTTGGTACGGTCAAAGTGCAGGTAATCTGTCGTGGCCTCTTCGACCCCCATTTCGGTAAACACATTGACATGGGTGCCGGGAAGTCCGCCTTTTTTAGTAAAGATTTGAATGACGCCGTTTGCCGCATCAGAACCGTATAGCGTGGTTGCAGCCCCGCCGCTGATAAATTCAATTTTATCGATATTGTCCATGGGAATGTCGGCAATCGAACTCATCGAAGCTCCTTGAGCACTACCGCCTAGGGTGGCTCGGGTGTTGTTGTTGTCCAAGCGAACGCCGTCGACATAGATAATCGGAGTACTGCTCAGAAAGGCCGAATTGACCCCGCGTGAGCGTATTTGAGAGGTTGCTCCAGCCTGTCCGCCGTTGATATTGATTTGGGCATTGGGCAATTTGGTCGCCAGCAACTGATCGATACGCTGGGATGGAATTTTGTCCAATTCACTGGCTTTGATCACCGTAACATTGTTCGACAAACGCTTGCGCTGTACGTCTGCGCCCTGACCCGTCACCACGATTTCGTTGAGCATTTCCAAATTGTCTTCCAAGATCACTTGCACGTTGGTATTGCTACGCGTATACGTGAGTTCCTTGGTTTTAAACCCGATATAGGAAAAAACAACCGTGGCTGGACTCTGACTCACGGTGAGGTTAAAGGCGCCTTCTAAGTCGGTTACCGCGACAGCTTCATCGTTGTTGGCACGTATGGCGACGCCGATTAGCGGCTGTGCATTGCCGTCGAGCACCCTTCCCTTTAACGTGATGATCTTTTGTTGGGCCACTAGATTTCCCTTGACCAAAATCTGCTGTTCGTTGACTTGAAACGTGACGTCTACCCGCTTGGCAATGGCGTTTAGCACCTCTTCAATGTCGCCGTAGGAGCCCGGTATATTGACCGTGTGCTTCAGCGGAATGTTATCCGAAATGTAGACAAATTTCTTTTGGTAGCTGTGCGCTAGTCTTTCGAATAATTCCAAGAGGGTAAAATTTTGATCGGGCAGGGTAAACTTGCTCTTTAGCTTGCCCGCTTTCTGCGTTGGTGTCGTTTGAAACGCAGCTTGGACAATCGGTTCCACACTAGTCGCTTTGGCTGTAAAAGGCGCCAAGCAGAGCAGTGCATACAAATACTTTTTTTTCATGAGGTGGTGTTTTATCGTTTTTGGTTTTTATTAGTCAAGTTGCTTTGCCAGCAAATACTCAATGGTTCTCAGGGCTATGCTCATTTGATTTTCCACGGTTCTGACCGAGAGGTTTAGGATTTCGGCTATCTGCTTGTATTTGAGCCCATCAATTCGACTCATTTCGAAGATGCGCCTGGATTTTGGCGGTATCTTTTCGACGATTTTATACAGTGATTTCCGAATTTTTTCCTCCTGTTCATTCAATATGATTTGATCTTCTACATTATCGGCGTAGTGATTGGCTTCAAAAGATTTGAAATCGCCGTTTAGCGCTTGCATTCTGGCTAATTTTTTCTCTTGAAACAGCAGGTTTTTGGTCATGGTAAAGACGTAGACCTTTGGATTGAGAATTTTGTGCAATTCGTCCTTACGATGCCAGAGGTAGAAAAACACATCGGATATCTTTTCCTCTACTATAAACACGTCGCGCTCATAACTCAGGGCAAAGCGATACAGGTGTTTGTAATACTTGACGTAGAATTTTTCCAGTGCTGCTTGGTCTCCACTCGCGATTTGTTTAAAAATGCGCACATCTTCGGACAGCACTTTATCTTCTTTTTGAGCTAGTAGTTTCATGTAAATCAATTAAATAGGTTTTGTTGTGCAAGCTGATGTTGCAGTTGGAAACAAAGCTCAACACCTCGACAAATTGGGCAACGGATTGGTTTTCAAATACCCCAGTCAGGCGAACTTCACCAAGGGAATCGTTTTGAAGAAGAAAGGAATAGCCGTAAAAATCTTCCATGCGCTTGACGGCCACGGCGAGTTTTTCGTCTTTAAATATGAGGGCGTTATTGCGCCATGCCAACTCTTGGTCTACGTCTGCCGTAACCCGTTGTACGTCGCCCGAACGGGAGTTCCACAGCAATTTTTCATTGGGTTTGAGGTAGAGTTGCTCACCGTTTCCCAACTTGGCTAACACCTGCCCCGAGAGCAAGGAAACCTGTTTGGTCTCTCGGCTGCTGTGCACGGCAAAGCGCGTTCCCAGCACTTCCACTTGCAGCTCGTCGTGCTTGACGATAAACTTTCTATTCGCGTCTTTGACCACATCAAAAAAGGCTTCTCCCTCCAACCATACCATCCGCGTGTAGGCAGACAATTGAAAGTCCACTTTGGAATTTCCATTTAGCGTTACGGTAGAGCCGTCTTCGAGCTGAATCTTTTTGCGCTCTCCAAATGCCGTGGTATAGGTGTGCATTTTACCCAATTGTTTTGACTGTTGAAAAAAGGGCGCCTCGCTGCCTGTATAGAAAAAAAACATTAGGGCTATCAACAAACTGCAGGCTATGCCCAAAAAGTTTCTAAGGTTCGCCTTGACCTTGGAGCGAACGCGATTTTGGGTGGTTTGCGATTTTAAAACCAGGTTTTTATTGGTCGGATAGCATTTCCAAATCAATTGAACGCGTTCGAAGCAATTTCGGAGTTGCTCGTCTAGCAGTAAATCGATTTCAAAAACCAATCGATCTTCCTTACCCAATTCTTTGTTTAAATACTTCATACAGCGGGTTCTCATCTTATCTTCTGGAGATAAATAGCTCATAGTTTAGCGTTTATTAAAGGAGTAAAATAAAGGGATAAACCCCCAAAGAATAGGATTATCAAAAGTTTACCTAATCTTTAAGTAATGCCGCCCTGTGTTAAGGCTGCATTACTCATCGCTATTATTAAAGAACCGCGGTATATAAAGAGAAAAGTCCGTAGCACCGCCTATGTTTTATAGTGGTGTACGAACGAAAGATGGGATATGGAAGCAAAGGCAGCAACGGCCTGAGGTAAGTTGGGAAAAAACTGCCCAAGAAAAGGCAAACGATACACTTTGGGGTTGTTTATTTAAGCCAAAAAACGCCACGGCATCCCGCAACAGCACAAAGAGCTAGTTGGAGGATGCCGTGGCGCAAACAGTAGACGGTTCCTACAATACAGTGGGTTCCGCCGGTATTTTAAAATCGTATTGTGCGAATATATCTCAATTCGCAATGCAGCGCACACAGAATTTACCGAGCATACCATAGTTTTCGGCGTCGACCCCAGAAGCAGAAAACACCATATTATAGGCGCGCTTCCCTTCTAGGGGCTCGTTGTTCCAATAATATCCGTAATAGTTTTCGCTGCTGCTGTAACTGCCGTCTTCGGAGGAATAGCCTTTGGGATAAAGAATCAGTTTGTCACCAAAGTGGGCTGCTGTTGCATAAGAACCGCCGCCGCCCTTCCACTCGTATTTGTTGTTTTGAGCCACGCCTTTCCACTCGGCTACCGTGGGCAAACGAAATCCGGAGGGACAAGCGGTTTGCGCCTCTTTCCAAGTGAAAAGTGCCTGATTGCCTCCTATGTTTTCGCACATAAACTCCTTCCACACTCCCGGTGCTATAAACGCACCGCATTTGCCTTTTTGTGCCTGCGAAACAGCGCTTGTTCCCAGAGCAATACTAAGCACTACCCTTAGAATTCTCATAATTATCGGATTTAAAGGACGTCTATTACCTCCAATAAAAATAAGGTTACCCCAACTGCTCTGCAATACCTATAAGTAGGTATTTGACTTGTAGTAAAACATTCAAAAGGCATTTTTACCGCCTATACGTACTATTTTTTTATCTAAAATAGTGGATTTCCCTTTCGACAAACGACTCCGGTAGTCCGTTGTGGTGTAGGATACGGCGCGTCCAATTGCCCTCACGGTCAAAACTCAGATAGGTATAAGTCATTCGTTCCTCGAGCTGATCCTGCGAATCATAGACACTCTCTTCCGCCAAAACCCCTTGCTGGTATTGGTATTTGACGGTGGTCTTTTGCCCTAAATCCATCCCTTCAAAACCCGACGACCGGCAATATTCCAAGAGCAGCCCTTGTTCGTCGTAGGTCGAGGAAAAGTAATAGCTTTCTTGCAATTCGCCCTTGGCATCGCAGCGGTGTATTTCGAGATCCTCACCGCGCTCATCCCTTTTATAAATTACTTGGCTTTCTAAATTTCCCAAACCGCTATAGCTGTGTTTGGTCGTGGTGTTGGTTTCGGCATCGTAGTGATAACGCTCTTTTCCCAATAATTTTCCATCGCCATCGGCCCATACCACCGTTTCCAAAATCCCCAGCACGTCATACGTAAAGGTATACTTCTTGTGTTCGCGCATAAATTCGGAATATTCCCACTTTTCTACCAGTTGGTTTTTGCCCTTGTACGTGTATGTAGCGTGTCTTTGGGTATGAACGATTTCTTTCGATTTTTTGCCCTCAATCCAGCTGTGTTTTTGTACCGGTGTATAGATGATTTCTTCGACAATATGGCCTAGACGGTTGTAGCGGGTGTGGTTTTCGGGCAGGTTTAGCACGCTCATTTTGGGGGTGCCTTTTAGCGTTTTACCCGCCTGTTCCACCGGCTCAAAATGGCGTTCTTTTATCGATTTAATCAGGCGTTTTGTCTGACCTTTCCCGAGGGGATTCGGGGTTATCACCGTCGAAAAACCACTAATTACTACAGCTATCCAGGCTATACTCAGCCCGATTGCTAACCGTTGCATTTGATATAAATACTTCATAAAATTGCCATTTTAGGCAACAAACCTAAACAATTATTTAATTTATTCTAGAAAAATGCTCGGTATTTCGTTGCGATGCATGTATTTCCCGTTTCGAATAGCGCAAAGTGCTGGTCTCGTTGGTGCCACGCTCAAGCGGATATACTCTTGCGTGTGGCGCATCGACACCGCTGTAGCGCCAATTTCCGGAAGAATTGCGCTACTCCCCTAAGAAGCACGATATCGGAAACCGCAGTAACCGATAGAGAGCGGTACTTTTATGCGCCGTATTTCAATATTATATAGGATAAAACGTATTAAAAGAGTATTTTCGGTATAGTAAATTATTGTGCCAAACTAACCCCTATCACGCTTTATGAAATTAAAATACGCACTTGTCTTTTCGCTGTTAACCAGTACTTTATGCCTATCACAGAACCAGCAGATACTCATCGCAAACGTCCGTATACTCGACCATAAAACCGCGGCGCTTACCAGCCCGATGAACGTATTGATTGACGGCGCTCATATTAAAACCATTAGCGCTACTGCCATTCCCACTCCGGCAGCAACGGTGCTCAAGATCAACGGCGGTGGAAAAACCCTGATGCCGGGACTGATAGATGCCCACGTACACATGACCTTTGGCGCCTTGAGCATGCAGCAAATGATGTCGTCCGAATTGAGCGAGCAGGACTTGGTACAAAAAATTGGCAGCGGTTCGCGAGAAATGTTACTGCGTGGATTTACGAGTGTACGCGATGCCGGGGGACCGATTTTTCCTTTAAAACAAGCCATCGATCAGGGAAAACTCGAGGGGCCGAGGATATGGCCTTCGGGGGCAACTATTAGTCAGACCGCAGGACATGGCGATTTCCGCACTCCCGATGAGCGATCAAGACGCTTTTTTGGAAAGCCATCCCGAGCAGAGGAATTGGGCGCCACCTTTATAGCCGACGGCCGAGCAGAGGTATTGACGGCGGTACGAGAAAACCTGCGCTTTGGCGCGAGCCAAATAAAACTGATGGCTGGCGGAGGCACCTCGTCTGCATACGATCCGATCGACGTGACCCAATACACCTTTGACGAGATGAAAGCGGCGGTAGAAGCAGCCGAAGATTGGGGTACGTATGTGATGGTACACGCCTATACGCCGAGAGCGGTGCAACGCGCCATCGAAGCCGGCGTACGATCGATAGAACACGGTCAGATGCTCGACGAGGAAACCCTCAAATTAATGGCCGAGAAAGGCATTTGGCTGAGTTTGCAAAACTTGATGGACAACAACGACAATATGGATGAATTGCGCAAAGAAAAGCGCAAACCGGTGTTAGAAGGACAAGATTACGTATGGCCGTTAGCAAAAAAACTGGGCGTAAAATTGGCTTGGGGTACTGATTTTCTGTTTGAACCCGAACTCAATAAAACACAAAACAGCTATATACTGCGCCTTCAAAAATGGTTTTCCAATGCGGAGATCCTAAAGATGATTACGCAAGACAACGGCGAATTGCTGCAACTTTCGGGATTGCGCAGCCCCTATCCGGGAAAAATTGGCGTGGTAGAAGAAGGGGCCATGGCCGATCTGTTGCTTGTAGATGGCAATCCGTTAAAGGATTTATCGCTTATCACTCAGCCCGAAAAAAACTTTTTGGTCATCATTAAAAACGGCGAAATCTTTAAAAACAATACCGCACAAAAAAAATAAAAATACCTCGGCACTTCCCCGCTCATTTATCTTGTTTCCTGTACAGCATTTAGAAAAAAGCAGGCTATCAAGGCTAGGGCTTTATTAAAAGGTGAAAATTCGCTTGCTTTTCTGGAATGCAGGCGGATTTTTTTTTAACAGCGGCAGCCACGCTGCTTTAAGATTTTTTTTGCCACACAAAAAAAGGAGTTAGTGTTACTTTTTTACCTCCTATTATATCCCATGAATTCAACAACTCCAACCCGCTTCTTTTTACCTGATTTATTATAAAATTGCTGTGTATTTCAAATAGTTTTTTTAATACATTTCCATAACGTATCCCAAATTTCCGAGACTGTCATATTGTAAAGGATAGCCCCCAGGTTTCCATACCATTCCTTCTGTAATTTCCAAATCTTCAAAAATTGTAAACTCTTGAATATCTTCCTCAGAAAACTGATCTAATGATGTTAAATCATTTGGAAAGTAAAATGTTACAGTTCCTGCAATTTCATCTTGTTTATACACTGCTATCACATGGTTTTCCTCAGTTGTTATTGGAGCCACACCTTCTAAGTGAGGAGCTTGTATTGCATTCCATTCATTTGATATGGTTATACAAAAACCAAATCCAAAACTACAGTCTAAAGATTTAGCTGATAAATAAGAAGTACTTGCCATTGACCTCATTCGTATAGGAACTTTTAAAAGCTCAATACCAATATCAATTCTCATATCTTCAAATGTATAATCCGTAACAGCTGTATTAACATTTTTCAAACTGTTATATTAGGAATTATTCGAGTTACTATCTCAATTCCCCGTGTAGTCTTCACTACAAGAAAACGCCATGAATGATACGAGTAATAATCTTATTAATAAATTAAAGTTGTTTTCCATAATATATAGATTTAATTGGTTACTTATAAATTTATTTTTAAAACCACCATAGAATTCAGGTAATTCTTTAAATGCTGATTCTTCAAACTGACAACAGCTTTTTATGTCAATCAATAGGTAAATTACCTGTTTTTTAAGCAAAATTTTATTAAAAACAAAAATACAAGAGGAATAGCGGCCGAGAATTTAAAAATAGGTGTAAAAATGTGTAGTATATTTCTTTATAAATAAAGAGGATGAAACATCTTTTAGACTATTTCATCCAGATTGATTATTCCGATTTTTGTACAATATAATATAGCAGGAATCATATCAGGAAAATTATATTTACATAATAGCTCCCAAATTATATAAAGTGATTTTCCTTTTTCGGCTTCGTTAAAACGATGCAAATTTATGTTCAAGTTTAATTAACCATTTTTTTCGTTTCTCCATGCTAACTTGTTTGACTTGATTATAACTTATCCATTTTCTGTTTTTAAAACCAATTTTCCAAAAAGTTCCTACAATCATTGCTTTTTTTATAGCATTTCCAAACAGCAACCCATACAAATAATCAGGGGTATTCATTGTTGTAATCATTGTAATCCCTTTGACGTTATTCCACAACGGTTTCATACGAGTATTGCCTGCATTGGTATAATCGTAAGCCAGACCTGGAAAAATCACTTTATCCACAAAACCTTTTGTCATTGCTGGCATTAATTCCCACCAAATAGGAAAAATAAATATTAAATGGTCGGCATTTTTTATTCTATTGCTGTACTCAATGACTTTGGGATCAGTGGGCATTTTATCTCGAAAGCTTTTTAAATCTGCTGCCGTCATAACGGGATTGAAATTATCTTTATCCAAGTGAATAAGATCTACTTGGTGTTTGCCTTTTGTAAGTCCGTTTGTTACGGATTCTAATATTGCGTTACAAAAACTTCCGTCATACGGATGATTAAATACGATAACTACTTTCATTTTATGATGTTTAAAATTCACAGCACAAAAGTCAGTACTTTGGAAAAGATTGACGATAACAATTGTAAAGAAATGTCTATCGTCTATTTCTTATTCTGCTCAACGAAACGGGTGTAATTCCTAAATAGGAGGCGATATAATGTTGGGGAACGCGATGTAAAATTTTTGGATTATTTTTTAGTAGTTCTAAGTATCTTTTTTCTGGATTGTCTTTAATTCGGGAAAGAAATAGTTTCTGATAAAATATTAATCGCTCAAAAATATATTTATCTATTTGATTTTTAATAGTGGCTGATGTTTCAGTTATTATTTCCAGATCATTTTTAGAAATAGCATACAGAACGCAGTTTTCAATACTTTCTATGGTAAACAAACTTGGCTGGTTTGTTCGAAAACTTTCTATTGAAGAAACGCTTTCACCTTCAAAGAAAAACTGAAAAGTAATATCTTTCCCCTCGTTGTTAAAACAAATCCTTAAACAGCCTTTCTCAATATAAAATGCTTGTTTGGCAATTTCGCCTTCCTTTAGTAGCATTGTCTTTGCAGGAATTTCTTGCCGTTTGAAAAGATGTTTGAAAGTATCCCAGGCTGCATTTTCTATTTTAAATTTGTCCATTCTTAATAATTATTTATGACATCCACTAATTCAGGTTTCTACTGGCTGCTGGATTAAATTATCTGTTTCATATCGATAATAAAAAAGCAAGTAGACGTTTTTGCTTGGTATTATTCTGCTCCCCTTTTATTTTTTCTTTCCGTCGTCGAACAGCCCGTAGCGGTAACATTCCGCATATAATTATGGCGTAAGCAATTCATTTGCCCAATTGTTCAGTAAACCGAATAGCCTTGGTTTCTCATAAATTGACAAGCTCTGATCTCGTACAGGATTACTTGAAAAACACTTATTGATTAATAGATTTGTCTCATCCTAAGCCAACAATAAAAAATATAATTCCTATTGTCATGATGCAACCAGCACCTATGTTTTTTTAATTTTCACCAACACTAAATTTAAAAAAAAATAATGAGTCCTTACCCCTATTTTCCTGTAAATTAACGCAAACAAAAATTAGTTCCTTCCGATAAAACATCGATTTTTGTATATGAAACAAGCCCCTATAAAAATGAAAATCCAACTAGTTCTACTTCATAAAAAAGTTTGAAATAACAATTTCAAACTTTTTAAGCAGCAGAAGTTATCGTATAGTACAGACGAAATTACTCCGTATATAATGTGTATATATCCCTTTGATTCTAGAGGTTTTAGCACTATCCCTATAGTTGGTTGATAATTCGCTTCGATTTTTTCAAAAAACCGCAGTCAACTGAAGTATGCCATGGGCTCTAATGGGCTGTTTAAAAAGAAGGAGTTTTTGATTGGTCGTTTTCCTCTAATGCTATGAAATATTTGGTGCGTCCGAAACGGTGTTCGCATTCTTTATTGCCGTACAATGCACTTGGTTACTTTCTTAGTACAAATCTTGAAATGAATAAAAATAATTGGAAACGGCACCTAGCTCCGACTTCCGAATTCCGTAAGAAAGTTAGCTCTAGCCTTATGTATATACTTAACTTTGAAGCTAAACTGCGTCTCCCTCTTTTTATTTGAGCACTTATTTTTTTGCAAATATTTTATAAAAGTACGCCTCTCCACTTGGGAGCGTCAGTATCCACTTCTACTACAACAAACAGCCCTCCGTTTGTTTTGCCCACTTCTTTCTACTTGTCGAACAAGTAATTTTGCCAAGTCAAAGTGGAGCAATAAAGTTGCATTTGAACATTTTTAAGCATAAAAATTTTGATACAGATTGTCGCAGCAAAAATCTTATCCATGCCGGTCTTTTTTTATCATTAAAAATGCTTTTCCGATTACTCCCGGAGATCTAATGAATTAAGAAGCGACTATTTTGAATTGACAGACAGCGAGAAAAACCCTTTGCTACATACGATTGAAAGCGATAAAAATTATCCAAGCGAATCATACCCCAGAGGTCTTTAATCTTGGAATGAACTGTTAAGGAACTGCTGAATAAAAGGTTGATTATTTTCATTGTCACCATATACCACGCTATAAAGAAGAAATGGCCACTCCAAAAGCTCGGGTGCTGAATGTTAATCCAGAATGAGGGAAATTATTAAAAGAGCGGGGTAAAAAGAGCGGTATAGTCACCATTATATAGGCCCTGCTACCGTAATCTAAGCATCTATTAAGAATAAGTCACGGATTGCAAATAACTATTTAAAATGTGCAGCAAAAACCTACCGATGAGTCAGCTATGAGCTAGTTGAATGCCGATTAAAGGCCATTCTTTTATTAAAACAAAAAGTGACTCCGATTAGTAGTTAAGCGAAGTCACTTTTAGAACCAGCCGTATGGCGGTTTTTAGAGCAGTGCTAAAGTTTTTTCAGCAAACAGCTTTACTCTTCTTTCCAGTTTCTGATTTCGTCTTCGATTTGTTCTCGAGTTCTTCCACTTTTTTCTTGCATTTTACCGACAATTTCGTCAAATTTTCCATCGGCAAATGCTTGTTCATCGTCAAACCAGTCTCCATATTTTTGTTTTACGGCTCCTTTGACGCGATTCCACTTTCCTTCTAATTCTAAGTTGTTCATAATTACTAATTTTAGGGTTATTAAATTCTTATCCGACCAACGCTACGCAGTAGTTTGGGCGGCATCAGTGTTTTTTGTGCAAAACTTGGGTAGTTACACGACTAAGTGCATCACCGTACGAGTTTGCTATGCGTCTGCTTTTCCATTGATTTCGGAAGTAGCCAGTTTAGAAAGGTCTTCGTCGGTTTTTTTCTCCTGTTCGAGTATCTCCATCAGTATTTTGGAGGCCTCGTCGTATTTTAGGGTTTTAGCATAAGCGATTAAAGTACCGTAAGTGGCGATTTCGTAGTGTTCAACCTTTTGGCAAGCGGCTATAATACCCGAATCGCGTACGGCACCCTCTTCTGTTTCTTTTAGAATGGTATTTCCCTCCTCTAGAATTCCTGCCATGGCTTCGCATTTTTTGCCTTTGGCTGGTAGTTCCAGCGACTCGAAAACGCGTTCTAAGAGTTCCAACTGCTGCTGTGTTTCACCGTGGTGTTTTTCGATAGCCTTTTGTAATTTGCTCGAAGTGGCGTTGACTTTCATTTTATCCAAACCTTTAAGTATGGCTTGCTCTGCCCAGAACATGTCCTGAAGGCTGTCTTCAAATAATTCTGCTAAATTTTTTGCAGCATTTTTTTTTGGTGTGGTTTTCTTTTCCATTTTATAAATTTACTTTTTGGTTATGCTTTATTGATGTATGCAGGGCTTTTGCTGTTGAAAAGGAGCTCCCCCAGCTTATTGTTAATAAGGCAGCGTGCAGTTGCCGTACGCAGCAGCGCACGCATACCTTAAACACTCAAGCTGAATTGAATTGAGGACTCGTCAAATTAATCGGACTGGCAGTGATTCATTTCCCTTTTGACTTGATTTAATTTCTTTTTAATTACCAGTGCCAGGACCGCTACTCCAATAGTGGTACAACACAGGATTTTTCCGATTTTATAAAAAGCTGTTTTTTTCATAATTTCTAAATTTTACGTTATTGATATAGAAAACTTTACTGTAAAACTGAGGGCGATTGTGGGTTTACTTCCTAACATAAGGATAAACCCGCTGTATATGTCCTATCCCATCAGTTTAAGATTGCTTAGGAAGAGCGTGAAAAATTTACTCTTCCATATGGGCCAATCTCCGCTTATCGGTATCGAGTTTTATTTTCAAAACTTGATATTTAGCGCTATTAATAGTATCAGTGGAACTATTCAGCCTAAAAATAGTTACAAAAGACAATACTGCTAGCACCACCATAATCAGCATTAAAACAAGATTTAAACTGAAATGAGGGAAATAAACGGATGTCATTTTGCATTTACTTTTCATGATAACACTATTTTTAATTGAGAACTAAACTTAAATTCTAAAGCCTTATTTTTTAATCTTTAGCAGCTAGGATTTTTCAAAAAGCTCTTAAATTGCGCAAAAAAATCTTATAGTAGCTGCTCAGAAGAACACGGCATTTTTGTAGCAGGGCGATGACGGGCGCTTAATGTTTATGCCGCAGCAGTTAAAAGCACTGTTCAAGATCAAGTCCTTTAAATTCGCGTTCGAGGCCCTTGTATGACCCGAACTAGTATCATAATAACCGCAACCACTAACAAAATATGTATTGCTGCACCAAGCAGTTGACCGAAGGCAAAAAAGCCAATCGCCCATCCTATAATGAGGATGATAACAAGTAACCAGAAGATGTTTCTCATAATTTTATTTTTTACATTAATATTTATTTATTCCAGCCTATTTATTATTCTACCTATAGTTGCTTATGGAATCGATTAAGGGTATAACCTGCGTTTGACATTTGATAAAATACTTGGCTTTGGTTTGTTTGTCGCCAATTTTGACAGACACCTGCTCTTGGTCAAGTATATTAAAAATGGTTTCATCGGTAACGTCGTCGCCCACAGCCATTATAAAGTCGGGTTGTATTTCCGAAATAATTCGCTGCGAGATACTTCCTTTACTATAATGCAGGGGTTTGATTTCCAGTACGCAGTCTCCTTGTAAAATTTCGCAATTGTAATTTTTTGTCATATATTCCAAAGCCTTAATCAGGTTATTTTTCCATTCGATAATTCCTGCAAAAGATACTTTTCGGTAATGCCAGGCCACAGAGTTGTCTTTATCCTCGATAATAGTACCCGGCAGGCTAAACAAGTGAAATAGTTTGACTACTTCACTTTTCCAATGCGCTACAGCATGGGTGTATTTTTTCCATTGTGCATCGGGATATGTTCCAGACAAACCGTGGTTTGACACGAGAAAAACATTTTTATTAGACAGGTATTTTTCCAGAAACTCTTTGTTTCTTCCACTGATGATCACTACAATATTGGCGGGATTTTGAGCAAGTTTTGTCAAGCAGTCCAGCAGGCATTGGGAGGGAACACTATTTTTAGGATGGGGTTTGAAAGGAACTAGAGTACCGTCATAATCCAACAAAAAAAGGCGTTTAGCTGCTCTAAAATACTTTAACTTAATGGTCTGCAACCGATTCCCGACCAGTTCCAACGGCTTTTTCGAAATTTTTTTTTCCTCGATGTCAAAACGTCTGCGCCTTTCTTCAAAATGACTGTTCCAACGGTGGTGGTCGAATTGTTCAATAGATTGAAACAAGCTTTTCATACGCGCAAGCTTTTCGATACCCACCATGCCTAAGGCCGTATTGATAGCCGCTGCGGTAGCCGTGGTATTGTACGGATTTATCAAGATGGCATCTTGCAGTTGTACGGCTGCGCCAGCATGTTTACTTAAAATCAAAACGCCATCGCCCTGTTGCTGACATGCTATATATTCTTTGGCTACTAAGTTCATCCCGTCTCTAAGTGAAGTGACTAGACAAACTTGGGCAAATCGGTAAAAAGCGACCAATTCTTCTTGGCAAAAACTTGTAGAAAAAAAATGTATCGGTTTCCACGACGGACTTCCGTATTTACTATTTATACGCGCGACTGTAGCGTTTACAGTTTCGCGCAAATTCCCATAAGCTGGTATATCTTCCCTAGAGGGAACCAAAATCATGACAAAGGAAACGCGGGTAAGGTGCTCGGGATAGTGTTTTAAAAAAAGACCTACGGCCTCCAAGCGCTCGGTTATTCCTTTGCTATAATCCATCCTATCTACGGATAAAACCACTTTCAAATTTTTAAACACCTCTTTGAGATGCAGGAATTTAAATTTATAAGGATCGCTGTCCAAGGCCTTTTTAAACGACAACATATCGATACCCAAAGGACAATAGCTGATATCGATTACGCGACTATTATAGATAAAGGTATCGTTTTTGTCGGCTTGCAGTAGGCCGTTGAAATAAGCGGTATTCAAAAAATTCTCACGGTCCTTATGGGTGTGAAAGCCGATGCTGTTGGCACCAAGCAAACCGTTTAAAAGCTCTAGATACCAGGGATTTTGCATAAATATTTCTTTGATAGGAAAAGGAATGTGCAAGAAAAAAGAACTGTTTACTTGCTCATTTTTTATACGCAACAATTCGGGAAGCAACAGCAGATGATAATCCTGTATCCATATATGAGCCGCTGAAGCAAGAGAATTAATGTGATTGCAGAAAATATTATTGACCTCCTTATAGGCCAGCCATCCCTTTTCCTGATAATTTGCCAAGGTAGGCTCATAGTGGCATAAAGGCCAGATTATTTCGTTGCAAAAATTATTGTAATAGGTGACTGCTAAATCTTTGTCCAGAAAAACAGGAATTAATTTTTTCTTCCACAATTCGTCCGTAATTAATGCTTGTAAGGCGGGATCTGCAACCTCGCAACCCACCCATCCCATCCAAAAGGTATCGGGCCGACTTAATAAATTGGCTAAACCACTAACCAATCCACCGGTACTGGGAATGATTTCGAAAGTATTATTCTTTAAAACAATGGTAATAGGTAATCTATTAGAAACAATTAGCGTATCGATTTTCATAGAGATGGTGCTTTTGGGTTATTAGTTAATTCTTCACATTTTCGGTAGTTCGGTTTTGGTGGATGACGGTTGGAAAATCAGTTAAAGCAACTTTGGGCAACCCTTTGAAATTTTAATAATATTATTAAGCTTATAACAAATCCTTACTTAAATATTAACAAGAACTGTACTAAAATATAAACAGTAGAGCAACAAGATGAAATTGTACTGCCCAAAAAAAGGCGCTTACCGTATGTAGACGCTATATATTATATTACAATCAATTTTATTGCAAATAATTTATAATGAAATAAAAAATAGAATTACCGCAGTAAATAATTATAAAATATGTGTAGAAATTCTACAATTAGTAGAAAAATTACACATATTGATGAAATTACGTTGTAAATCCCTAGTTGTTTTTTTTTGGGGACGAAAAAACTTATAAAAATATTAAAATAAACACAAATCACTCATTAGCAATAGTTTATACAAAAAACCAAAAAGAAATGGAAGCTATTATGAGTTCACATTATCTTTTAAGACCACCACACCGAACTTCAATAAATTTAACTTAACATTTTAACATAAATTGACGCAAGTAATTAACACAAATAGACTTTTATGTATCATTATCCCATACTGGCTTTAGAAAATAAAAACACCCCACTATTTTAGCCAAACTTCTAACAATTCCACTTATTTCAAGCGTCTTTAAAGCGAAGTCTGCTCTTAATTAAGAATGTTTTTTAGTAGCTTTTTAAAAGCAGCGTTTCGCCATCGTTTGGAGAGTTCCAAAAAAATATGCACAGCTCTTGCAGTTGAGATAGTAACTGTGATTTTTATGACAGCTAGTTATCACAGTAAATATTAACCAAAAAAGAATTATTATGAACAATCAAAATTCAAGAGGCAGACAGTCTCAAGGGAGAAGTAGACAGGATCACTTTTACCAATTAGCAGAAGAAATCTATCAGTTGGGCTACGAGCACGGATACGACGACGGTTTCGACGAAGAAACTTACGACGATGAAATCGATCACGAAGAATTCGATCAGTATTTTGACGAAGGAAATTTCGGCGGGCGAAACGATCATGATGATGATTACGAGGACGATGATTACAATGATTCTGACAATTCACAGGATTTTGAGGAGCAAGATCATCCCCGTGATTCGCAAGGTCGATTTGTATCCAGAGGCAGCGGTTCTGGTTCTAACGGAGGCTACAGTGATTCAAGAGGATCAGGCTCTAGAAGCAGCAGCGGATCGGGAAGCGGTAACAGCAGATCGGGAAATTCTAGAGGTTCGGGAAGCGGCAACAGCAGATCGGGTAATTCTAGAGGTTCGGGAAGCAGCAACAGCGGATCGGGAAATTCTAGAGGATCGGGAAGCAGCAACAGCGGATCGGGAAATTCTAGAGGATCAGGAAGCGGTAACAGCGGATCGGGAAATTCTAGAGGATCTGGAAGCGGTAACAGTGGATCGGGAAATTCTAGAGGATCGGGAAGCGGTAACAGCGGATCGGGAAACTCTAGAGGTTCAAGAAGCAGTAACAGCGGATCGGGAAACTCTAGAGGTTCAGGAAGTAGCTCTAGCAGTGGGAACAGTTCAAACAGTAATTCCGGCAGAGGATTTGCTTCTATGAGTAAAGCAAAGCGCACTGAGATTGCCCGAATGGGAGGTAGAGCATCACACGGTGGAGGACGTAGTTCGAATTCCGGACGTGGATCATCTTCTTCGCGATAATTATTTGAAAACATGAAAAAGAAGGAGATCCAGCCCTCCTTCTTTTTTTTTTAAAAAACTATATTATGAAAGCAGTCAAAAAACAAAGCAACTCCAATAAAGGAGAACAAGAGTTTGAAAAATTATATCACACACTTTTAAAAGGAATCTTCCACACCGAACAGGCCATATTAAAAGCCTTGCCAGAAATGCGTACTCATGCCACCACTCAAGAACTCCAAGAGGCCTTCGAAGACCATGAAATCGTAACCAGAAAGCAGATAATGCGCTTGGAGCGGATATTTAAGACCCTAAATATCGACGCTAAATCCGAAAAATGCGAGATTATGGATACTTACAGCAAGATGGTTCAGAAACTGCTGCGCGAAACAAAAGACCACAGCATGGTTCGCGATGCTGGACTAATTGTAATAGCGCAACAAATTGAACACTATGAAATCGCCACTTACGGCGGTCTGCTGCAATTTGCGCTCGCGCTTAACGACCATAAATCGGCTTCGCTTTTAGAAGAGTCCCTGGAAGAAGAAGAACAAACGGATATGGATTTGACGGAAATTGCCGAGCGAGATATCAATTTGGAGTCCGCGGAGGAAGAAGAAGAAGAAGAAGACGACGACCAAGAGGACGCAAATGATAAAAACGATGCCGATCATAAAAATGAGGGGTCGCCGTATCGAACTGATTATTCCGGCAATCCTGCAGATACTGAGGATTCGGAAAAGGTTAAAAAAAATCAAAAGAACTTCGAAGAACGTACAGCTACTGGTAGTCCGACTTTGAAGAGCAGTGCTAAAGGCGCAGCTGCCATATCCAAGAACAAAGCGAAATAAGACGAACGGTCTCCATTTCCTTTGGCTTAAGGGAGCTGTAGCTGTATAACCGCTAAACACGTTCTTCTACCATTCATCGATCAGCTGCAAGCTTTTTTTAAATCTGCGTTTATCTCTTTTTGTCCGCTTGCAGTTCGATCGTGTTTATTATTACTACTAAAACACAAAACGACGATGAAAACTCCTATATCTTTCAAAAAAGTTCCGATAATCCCAGTTTGTTTGTCACTACTTATCGCCTTGACGGTTCTTTCTTGTCGCGATGAAAAATCGGTTAAAAAAGACCGTTATAAGGAAACACCAGACGAAACCACACGTACCAAGCGCTCCATACATGAGTCCAATCCGAAAAGCGAGGTTACTGCTGAGAAGATGCGCAACTACGAAGACCTACTAAAGATTCAGTTGCATTACGCCAGTCAAGCGAAAACACAAGCAAAGGCTACTGAAGTACAGAGCTACGCCAGCAAACTAATGGTGGAATATCGCAATAACAGGGTAGAAATGGAAAAATTAATTGGTGAGGAGCTGCCGAGAAGCAGTCAAGATTTCGCTGTTCAAACCTCGGGCTTTCCCCTAACATTAGAGGCCACCGACTCCAAAGACTACGATCAGGTTTTTTTAGAAACCCTTATTAAACTTCAGATGGAAACGCGCGATGTTTTATGGCAAAATCTTAAAAACACTTCCAATAATGATGTAAAAACATTTTACGAAAAATTGAGTCAGGAAATGGAATTGCAAATCGATTATGCGACCACCTTGCTAAATAAATTATAAACGCTAAAATTTTACAATTATGAGAAATTCAACAATAAAAGGACTTTTACTGCTCGGTATCTTTAGCCTGCTTTATGGCTGTAAAGAGGCACCCAAAAAGCCCGAGAAAATGGCACAAGAACAAAATGAGGCTAATATGCGAAACAATACCGTGGAAAAGGAATACGCGCAGCTGTTGGTTGAAGTGATCCACGATCAGCTCTATGAAGTGGAATTGGGCAAGGTGGGGCTTAAAAAATCTCAAAATGCCAAGTTAAAAGATTTTGCAGCAGTTTTGCAAAAACACCATCAGGCTCGTCTAGAAAAACTGCAAGCGCTGGCCGCTGAATTGGAGTACTCCATTCCCAATAACCTCTCGGATCAGCAGTGGGACGACTTAAACAAATTAGAGAACCAAAAGCCGAACGACTTTGATCGAACTTGGATTAAAGAAGTTATTTCCAAACACAATTCCTCGGTTAACACCTTAGTAGACGGAATTGAGGATACCACAAATATGCGGATTAAAAGCGAGCTCAATGAAACCCTACAAGAAGTACGCTCTCACTTGGAAACAGCCACTCAGTTTGAAAATTCCTTAAAAAAATAACCAAAACAAAAAGACGAAAATTAATTTCGTCTTTTTTTATTGTAGTACTGCTTGCTATTGCTGAATCCGATTAAATAGGATTGAGTTTTTCGTTTTTATAGAGTTTGCGAAAGTCCGCAGGGCTGATTTGTACTAATTTGTGGAAGTTTCTAAAAAAATTAGAATAATTCGTAAATCCACAAATATCTGAAATCGCTTTAATAGACAAATTCGAATATATTAATAACTCTTTGGCATATCGGATTCGTTCCTTGATGTAAAAGTGATAAAAAGTTTCGTGATACAGCAGCTTAAACCCTTTTTGCAGCGCACTTTTTGAAATCTTAAAATCGACAGAGAGCTCTTCCAGCGAATAGATTTTTTGGTAATCATTGTTAGCGAGCAAGTTTCGAATCTTTTGGATTTTACTTTGATCTTCCAAATCGATTCCCATCTCAGACATGTATTTCTTCAAATCAATTGCCGGTTTATCGTGGGCGATCGGACCGATAATAGCGAAACTCATCCATACCTCCCTACTGACTCCCATAAAGTGAAAAGCACAATGTCCCAAAATGACTTTACCATTAATAGACAGGTGCAGTGCAAAAGAATTTCGCTTGGCCGGTGATTGTAAAAACATCAAGAAATTCTTCAGCCATTTATCCTGATCTTTTTCGACAATTAAATCGAGCGCCAGACGTCCAATAAAATCAAATTTGTCCAGTCTATCATCCATGGTATGAATAAGCGAAATATCGAGTATTTTCCCTTCGTGACTCAATTTGGTGATGGAGGAAGTGACGTATTCATATCCTACCCCCGGCTGTAAAGAAATAAAATATTTGAGATTATTTTCATATTCTTCCGCAAGCATATTAAAGACCACTTCTGCACTTGAAAAATCATCTCCTATAAAAGACTCGGACAATCGAACGCTATAATTACCTTTTGAAAGATCAATTAAGGAGTCTATAAAAGCTTGTAAGCGTATTTTACTTAAAGTAATTGACATCTATAAATCGGCTAATATTTATTAATTATCTGCATGGCTTCATCAAAACTGCTAACAATATAGTGAAGCAACTTGTTAAGTGGTTGATTTGTAAAATAATTAAGAATAGATAAGGGTAGTATTTGACTACAAATGTACACTACAAAAACAACTAAATTAGGGCCGATGCTCTGCAATAAGCATCGTGCTTCCAACGAAATACCTACGATTTCGTCAATATCACAAATTACATAAACACTTTTATCCTGCTGTAACTGAAAACGATCAAATAAGATTTCTTTTGCAACCACAGCATCTATATAGACCCCCTTTTTAAATTTCATAAAAAGTACGTCTTTTCTGACAAAAGTATATATAACAAATTTATTTTCAAAATAATTAGCCATCTTGTTGGTTTTTTTATAAGATATATTTCATTGATTTACTAAGAGATACAAATTTTCACCACTGTATACATCCGCCCTTATGTAGGATAAAACACGGCTTTGCCACGCCCTCTACCGCTTTGTACCGTTTGAAGCAGCAACCAAAACAGCATTGAAAATTGGCGATAAATGCAGTATAAACCCCTGCATACCCCTAGACAAACATACCGGTGGCACACTATATAGGCAGCGAGGCGCAAAAGCCGGCTCCGATACTCACAAAAGGACTCGCTGCCGACAAGAGCACCGAATTTTACAGGGTTTTTTGCGTGCTCAAGGAGCAACTTGGATTCAGCGCTTTTAGGAATACCTAAAAAGCGCCAACGGCCACGACTGCAACTGATATTTCTTTTTGTTTTCGAGCTCCAAAATCCCGTGTTGCATTTTATTAAATACGCTATTTTTATAAAGAAATTTCATTTCAAAATACGCGAGTTTACTCGGATATTCCAGGGCTTTATAAAGCATTTCCGAAACCCCTTTGCCGTTATTGATATTACAGCTAAAGGGATTAGAAGGCATAAATTTATCTTGAAAGGCTGTACAATCAATTAAAATTCCCTTTTGATTGTGTTGAGCCACTATATATTCTTGTTGACTTCCATTCCAGCTACTAGATGGATTTGTAGATAGGTATACGTCCGATAGGCGCAAATAGGCGTAGCGCAGCTGCAAGTCGGCCTGTGAATGATACAGATGAATGGGTTTCCAAACAAGTGTTCCATAGCGAGCATTGATATGTCCCACTTTACTTTCGATAACTGCTATTAGATTCTGCGAATCAGAAAAATTTCTTAACTGCGTATTAAGCATAATAACGAAGCTCACTTGATTGATTTTGTCGGGATAGACTTGGAAAAAAGAACTAATGATATCCAATACTTTTAAACACTGGGCAATTTGCATGTTTTCGAAGTAGGAAAAAACGAGCTGTAGTCGCTTTAATTGTTCGCGCAGTTCAATCATCATCTTTTGCACTTTTACCTCGGCCAGCGTATTTCTAGTCGGACGGACATCAATCCCTAAAGGCAAAACAAAAACATCTTCCATAAAGGACGCCGAAGTTTCTGATTGGACGGATCCGTTTATACTGATATATCGGTCGCGTTCGTAACATTGGTAAAAGTTAATACGGTCGTTGTAGTTTTCAAAAACCAAATAGTCACATTGTCCTAGACTCGTCAAAAATTCGGTTGCCCAAGGCAGAGCCTGATAAATGTCGTAATGGGGAAAAGCATTTAAGTAGAAGTAGTTAATTTCGCCACATTGGCTCTGCATATTGAGCAAGCTGGGCAAGAGGGCCAACTCTTGACCAAACAAGTACAAGGAGGTATTTAGCATTTTGTACCGCTTTAATTGATGAACCATTTCGCGTAGCACTGTATGGTAATTCCGCCACAAATCCTCCTTGTAGGCGCCTTGGCTCGGGGCAAAAGAACTGATAGCATTTAAGGTATCATCACAAAACTCATTGAAATTGTTCCAGGCCTGCTGGTCGATAAAAACAGGATAGAAGTGGCGCTGCGCCAACTGCTGCACAATTATATCCCTTTCGTTCTCGCTTTCAGGAACAAAGGGTATTATGCCCGCGCAAGCGGCATTCAAGCTGGTTTTAAAATTATCTAATTGAAGGGAAAATACATCCCAACACGCTTCTATTACAAAATCATTTGGTGCTGACCTTCGGATTAAAACGGGAAGTTGTCTGGTAATAAATACTTTTTTATATCTCATGATTTCCTGTTTACAAAGTTATCCTTCCACCTGTAGCGGGCACGATTGCGCCAGAAATATAGGAGGCAGCCGGACTGGCTAAAAACACGTATATCGGTGCAATTTCCGCAGGTTGACCTGGCCGACCTATCGGCGTATTGTCGCCAAATTCGGCGAGTTTTGAAATGGTAGTCGGAATTAGTGGCGTCCAAATTGGCCCTGGCGCCACGGCATTTACGCGTATGCCCTTATCCTGTTCCAACAGCATTTTGCTTAAGCTTGCGGTTAAATTTTGCAGTGCGGCCTTGGTACTGGCATAACCCAACAGGCCGGGGTTTGGATCGTAAACATTGACCGAGGTGGTATTGATGATACTTCCGCCCTTAGGAATGTGTTGCAAGCCATATTTAAGTAAATAAAATAAAGGGTGCACGTTGGTATTAAATGTTTTTTGCCATTCTTCAATGGAAATATCCTGCAAATTTTCGTGCTCCATCTGAAACGCTGCATTGTTAATTAGTACATCGATTTTACCAAATGCTTTAATCGTTTTTTCGACCAGACTTTTACAATGTTTATGGTCTGTTATATCCCCTTGCACCAACAAGCAACGCCTGCCCTCCTTGGCAATCCAGTTTTGAGTGTCATGGGCATCGTCATTTTCGACCGCAGAGAGGTACGAAATTACTACATCTGCCCCTTCCCTAGCAAAAGCGATAGCCGCGGCTTTTCCAATACCAGAATCGCCTCCTGTGATCAGGACGACTTTATCGGTAAACAATCCAGTTCCTCTGTAGGAATATTCGCCGTGGTCGGGATAGTTTTTCATTTGGTGTTCAGACCCTGGCGGAGATTGTTTGGGTTCTGTACCGGTGTAAGAGGATGATTCCTCATACCTATCGTTTTGTTTTTCTTTCATAGTAATGGAGTTAAAAGATTATTTTTTTTCCAGCCTCGATTATTTAGGTATAAAAGTCAAATTCCGTGCTAAATTTAGAAAATCGTCCATAAACTGCATTTTGCGAATTACTAAATCACTAAAGACATATAATTCACATCTATCAACAATAAATACAAAAAATAAAAACGAGGAATAAATACCCAATATGGGTAAAAAACACCCATTTCGCAACAACATTTCCTTATAAAGCTAAAAACAACTCTCCCTATTCGGTAATAGATTACATTAACTTTTGTTGGACTAAAAAACAGCAACAAACGATAATATCTTCTAAATAATACACAAAACCAATAAAAACAACGTTTTATCACCTATTTACAAAAAAAATGTCCGATAAAAGGGAAATAATATAACCCCTACTAAGAGTTACAGCAACCCATTGCAAATGTTCTAGAGAATATATTCGTCATAAAAAAAATGCACTATTGCAATAAAAAAAAATATTAATTTACAAACTTGAAAATATTAGCACGCATTTTGCAAGTGATATTATAAGAAATATTGGAATCCATTTTTAAAAACTAGCTGTCACTAATTTTTAATTAACCAAAATTTTTTTACTATGAATAATCGCAATTCAAACCACAGAAATCACCACACAGAATCATCACGTAATACTGATTCAAGATCACGTCAACATCAGGATTCTGACTCTCGCTTTACGAACTCACAAAACGACCAGTACGATTATCCCCGTGCGGAAGGACCATTAGAGCGTTTCGAAAGATCGGAGCGTTATGGCAACGACAGTCACTCGTATAACGACAATCGGAACCACTCAAACTATAATCAAGACAATAGCTACAACGATCGTGACCATGATTACGGGAATAATACTAACTATCGCTTTGATGATAATTCCACTGATAGAAATAGTTCTGGTGAATATTTTCACAACGATGAAGATTACTTTGATGATAACCAGAATAACGATACTTATTTAGATCATGATAATTCGCTAAACTTCATGTCTAGAAGTTATGATTACCATCACAATACCGATCGAGAAAATCGCGGCAATAATTACGAGCAACAGTACGACGGCGACCGTGGTGATTATCATTCGCGCGATTCGTATGACATGGACAACTACGGAGGCCATTCGAGAGGCTCGAGAGGTTACCAAGACCAAGGCATGCAAAACCACCATCAAAACGACTACGGATATCAGGATTATTCTTCCAACCGCGATTCCATTTTTAATCAAAACAACCGTTCCAACAATAGCGATCAATCGTTCAACAGCGATCAATCGTTCAACAGCGGTCGTTCCAACAACAGCGGTCGTTCCAACAACAGCGGTCGTTCCAACAACAGCGGTCGTTCCAACAACAGCGGTCGTTCCAACAGTGGTAATGAATCGTTCCGTAGCGACCGCGATCAAGGCAACTACAGAAGACCACAAATATATATGGATCAGCAGGAATCAAGCGATATGCGTATGCATTCGGGACAAGGTTATAACGACTATTCCTCATCGGATAATGATGGGTATTCTAGCGGAAATACTTCCCTAAACAGAAATAGCAGAACCTCTGATGGATCAAGCGGCCAACGTTCCAACAAAAGATCGGGTTTTGGAGGACGTCAATCCAATTCTTAGAGATTCTAACCCTTTGTTTTACCTCGTTCAGACTTAAAACAAACTTAAATTATTTATCCTAATTTTAGCTACAACTATATTAATTATAGTTGTAGCTTCTTTATAAAAAACCCCTTATATGAAAATATCTAAAAACACCGTGGGCGTGGCTTTTGGCAGTGTGCTGATTGTAAGTCTCATGTTATTGTTTCGAAAAAAACTCGAAACGGCCATGTACCCCACCCCAGAGGAGCATTCAGAAAAATCGGAACCCTCTTCAAAATTCATTATAGATATCGTAGAGCTGCAAGAGCGATTGCGCGATATTTCCGATTTAACACACTATCGAATAGCCGTTCCCAACCCGAGTCCGTTAAAAGAATACTGTGAGAAATTTGACCGTTTTTTAACGGAATCCTCAAAAAATTTGGATCATTTTTCCAGTGACAATACTTTAGGACTCCAGTGGAAATTAACCTTTGATAGAAGTAAGCCCAGTTCCGAATTGCTCAAAACAAAATATAAAAAGTTGCTAGAGCAAGGTGATAACGCCGTTATCACCAGCTATTTGAATTTCTTTAAAAGCAGTAGAGAAACTTTAAATAACCTCATACAGGAAGCGCCGAATCAACAAACAAAAGCGATTCTTTTCAATTTACTTAAAAGCATTACCACACAAACAGAGGATTTATTACTAGTCATTTCAGGCATGCTTACCGAGCAACAGCAAAGCGTACACTAAAAAGGTTATGCTCCGATATCGACGCAAAAAAAATCAGGAGTTATTGCTTTTCCTCCGATTCCATCCTTTGTTAATAAGTGTTTGATTACTGGATTTTTTAATAGTCCAAATACTTTACTAAAAAAAGTGCCACATAAGAAATCGTGGCATCTAGAATTTGGTCGGGACTTCCTTTAAACTCTTTTCTAACGCTTTTTTGAACTGAAGGCAGTATGAATTCTAAAAACACAGTACCTACGGGCTTATCTCGATGCTCGCTTCCTCCAGCTTTGGTAAGCCCGGTTACTGCAATAATTACATCTGCTTTTCGAAACATAAGGCGACCCTGCACAGCCATCTGCAAAGTTACCTCTGCCGATTCCGCCGTGTATTGGTCGATAAGTACTTTTGGAATTTTTAGCAGCTCCGTTTTAACATCCGCATCGTAACACACCATACCGCCGACCAATATATCGCCAGAATGCGGTGTACGTGCAAACGAAGCGGCCAAAGCACCTGCGGTTGCGCTTTCTATGAAAGCAATTTTTAGTTTTTTCTTCGCTAATAATTCACTACAATACAAAATATCGATATCTCTCATACTTAATTTTTTGTGGTTTAACCCGAGGCCCCCCCCCATCCAGTAGTACCTCGCAAATTACTTCTAATAGAAGGAGTTCACCCAAAACAATTGCTTTAACGGTCACAAGTTCCCTATGGGGCAGCCTTTGACTCGTCGTCAAAAGTCTTTAGCGTTCTTTTTTTCATGAGCTCGTGTTACCGATACCTCATCCCGTTCAATCTCATGTTCCTCAACATAAACCGCATATTCGGCAGGTTGTATATTTTCACCTTTAAATATGGCATATACCTTAGTAAATTCCGCACTGAAATATAAGATTACGGCTGAGTAATAGACCCAAATTAAAATAATAATCAGCGAACCCGCAGCCCCGTATGGTGTACCCACTTCTGCCTTATCGATGTAAATTCCAATTGCGTAACGCCCAATGATAAAAAGTACTGCTGTAAAATAGGCTCCAACTCTCACATCTTTCCACTTTATTTTTGCATCCGGCAATACCTTATAAATAATTCCAAATAAGAGAGCAAGTACTACAAAATTGACAGACAGACTTAATCCTTTTAGGAGTAGTAGCGATAAATTGGGGAGATAATCATCTAGAAACTGATTAAAAATTGCCAAAATACCGTTGGCGATTAGCGACACTATCAGCAAAAAACCAAAACCTATAATAACCGACCCCGACAGCAAGCGGTCTCTCAACAATTTGAGCCACCCCTTTCTGGGCTTGGCTTTCACTTTCCATATTCCATTAACCGAATCTTGAATTTCACCAAAAACAGTCGTTGCACCAATCACGACGCTGACTGCACCTATAATCAAGGAAATTTTAGTATTGCCAGAAAGTTCGATATTTCTTATAACCTCTTGTACTTGAGCCGCGGCCTCAGTACCAATTAATTTATTGAGTTCGGTAAAAACACTCCCTTCAATGGCATCTTTGCCAAAAAATGTCCCGGCTAAGGAAATGAGCAGCAGCAGCAGGGGAGCGAGGGAAAAAACGGTATAATAAGCCAGAGATGCGCTTAACTTCATACCTTTATCGTCCATAAAAGCGACAAAAGTATCTTTTAAAATCCCCGATACATTTATTATAAAAGTCGATAGTTTGACCATACATCTTTTGTATTTAAAATTTAGTATAAAACCCCTAAAAAGACAGCCTTTGTAAAGCGCAAAAATTTAAATTATCTTCACTTGATTTTTAGTGGTGCCCGGCTTTAAAAACAAAACTAATTTTACCGTTGGGCTCCAAATAGGCCCGGGCAACACCCTCGAAACTTTCTGAATTGGTTTCCAATCTCAGACTGGTAATTATTTCACTTAAGCTGATAGCTGCTGCGGTCATGTTCTCCCACAGCAGTTCTCCATGATCGAATAACAATAAGGGTTTCCCCTTAAAGAAATAGTTTACGCGATTGGATTTGGCAGACAACCAAACCAAAAATCTATTAACACTCACCATAATTGTTCCGACAACTATCGAAGTTAAAAAAGAGGTATGTTCCATGATACCACGTGTGAGTATGGATCCCAGCATTATAATAATAACCAAATCCATGCCTGTTTTTTTTCCAATTATCCTAATTCCTCCAATTCGAAGTAGTACTAAGGCAACAAAATACATAATTATACTACGTAACACTATAGCAATCAATGACAATTCGGTGGTGGTGTTAAAAAAATCTTGAAACATATCAACAATAATTAAACGGAGTTAAGCTGCACAGGTTTCCGATTAAATAGCCCTATTCGTTTCGGGAATCGGATTCATCTTTAAACAAAATCAAGTAAACCAGATACAAACCAATTGAAGCGGCAAATAAAAAAAGGAGAATTGCAAAGCCCGGATATCCACCCAGTGTCCAGGAGGTGGGAATGCGCATCATCAAAGCAGCCCCAAGTATTAATGCGGCAATAATTAATCCTATAGTTATTCGATTGGCTACTTTTTGAAATGCGATTGCAAAACGAGTTTCATCTATAGCATCGACTTTTATCCTAAACGTGTTATCTGCTAAATTTTCGGTGATTTTATTGAGTCGATAAGGCAGCTTTTCGGCCAGTTCTTTTAGTTCGAGCACCGACTGTAAAAAGTGGCCCGACTGCATTTGGTGAACCATTCGCTGCTGCATCAACTCTTCTACGTAATTTTTAACGGTCTGGTGCAAATCATAATTTGGCGCTAAAAAGGCTACAATTTGATCCATATTGAGTAAAATCTTACCCAGTATAGAAAGCTCCACCGGAAGCACTATGCCATTTAGTGCAGCAAATTTATTCATTTCGAGTAATGTTCGGCCGGTTTGTAAATCTTTGGCCTTAGTATTTTCGCTTTGCTGAATTTTGCGCACAACCCTTTTTTTAAATTGGTCTACATGAGCTTTTTTATCGTCGTAAGAACTCATCTCAAGCAGGATATTTCCAGTTTTATCACCGTCGTAATTTCCTAAAGCCATCATTAATTTAAGAATAACTTCCTGAATCGAATAGCTAAATTTTGCAACCATTCCCAAATCCATTATCGCGAGTTGCCCCTTACTATTTATATTTATATTGCCTGGATGAGGGTCGGCATGTGCAAATCCATCTATAATAATCTGTTTTAAATAGCCTTTTACAAAATCATCAACCAATGCATTTACGGGTAAATCCATTAAGGCCAAGGGGGAAAGACTGGTCACTTTTTGGCCGTCTACAAACTCCATAGTCAACACTCGGTCCGAGCAGAAATCTGAAATAGGCAGCGGAACATATAAGTGGTGGAATTCTTTTAAATTTTCATTGAGGGTTCTTAAATTTTGAGCTTCTCTCTGATAATCCAGTTCTTGCAGCAAGATATACTGCAATTCCTCCACCAGCTCATAAATAGAGAATTTACGAGCATTTTCATTATAGTATTCTGCCTGTTTGGCTAGATTAACCAGCACTTCTAAATCCTCCATGATTCTCTTACGGACCCCCGGTCGCTGTATTTTGACTGCTACTTTTTTTCCAGAATGGAGCACTGCGATGTGAACCTGTCCTATAGAGGCACTAGCAAGCGGTTTGGAATCGAAATACTTAAATGCCTTGGAAATTCGCTGACCTATTTGCGCTTTAAATATTTCCGCTACTTCGCGGTATGCGAAAGCTTCTACATCATCTTGCAAACTGCTCAAGGCGTGGATAAATGACGGGGGCAGTAAATCTGGTCGCGTGGAAAGCAACTGCCCTAATTTTATGTAGGTAGGGCCCATATTTTTTAAATCTTCCACCAGTTCTTCGGGGCTATGGTTAAAGTCGCCTGCCATGCGTTCCTCGTGTTCATCCTCCAAATCATCCCCCTCTTTATCGACTAAATCGGCGTCCCAATATTTATTTATAAATATAAAAAATCGAATGTAATGTTCTAATTTTGGTGGTATCAAGCTCATTTGGAAACGGATTAATTGTTTTGAATGTAATAATTTTGACCCTGCATATTGATTACAAAATCCTTGATTAACGCGTACACTATCCCCTTTAAGAATAATTCGTAAAAAGGATGATTCTTAGCAATTGCTCGGAATTCCTCGAGCAGTATTAAACTCTGCTCACTAATATAGTTGTTGTATATAAGCGATTTTGTTTCCGTATCCTGAATGGCATCCATAGTGAGATTGGGGAATAAAATCTCTCTAAAGTATGCACTTAAAAGTTGCTTTTCCATAGATATGTTGACAGAAAAAACAGCTGTTTGCTTTGCTACCCTATAACTTAGGGGCAACCCCAAATCGACTAACATGGTGTGATAAGATTGGTTTTCATCGATATGAAAACTGTCATCAATTCTAAAATCCAGGTGCCTATCGGTGTAGAAAAAATAAATTCCAATATGTTCAGAATCCATCGCAGCGTATTTAACCACTGCGTCTTCTTTATAAACATTATCCGTAACAATAGCTGAGATACCCGATTCCACTTTGGTCGAAAAATGGCTGCCTCTGTATAGCGGATTATCACCATTGACCAGTTGCTTCAGACACTGATTTACCCCTATTGTTATTCTGGGCTCTTTATTAATGTGGTTGTATGTGATTATTTTCATGCTAAGTATCTTTTAGGGTTCTCTCAATAAATTTGCAAATAAACGCGGTAAAATGGTTACTTTAAACAAACACCACAACAGGGGACTTAGTCTTTTCAGTATGCCGTGCTTTGCGCAGCTGCACCTTATTTACGGTGGACTTTAAAACAAAACAGAGTTCTTTTCAGGATTCTAAGGCCTAAATTTACCTACTCCTATTTCGTGTTTTTGTTTCCTTCGCCTTTTTCGGTAATGTTTTTGCCGCTTTTATCTTTCTGCTCCGGCAAGGCGTTACTGCCTTCTTTTATCGCGGAACCTCCTGCTCCCGAATTGGTCTGGTTGGCTTGATTAACGTCTTTTCCCTTAATATCCGTTGGACTTGTTTTTTTATTTTTGTCTTTTCCTGGATTTTTTTTTCCGAATCTTTCATATCTAAAATTTTAATTGGTTTAGTATACTGCATTAATCTGTGTGACTAAGCTTTTACCATCGGTAAACAAGCCGCTCACCAATAGCAAAATTTTTATAACAGCCCCGCTCTACTACTGAAAATAGTGTACTAAAGAGAAAACAACCACAGGGACAACCGCGTCGGCATTGGACTTGTAGCGACCTATATTCCAGGTGGTTTTTTCCTTGTATTGTTGCGCACCGCAAATTCAGTCCTAAGCAAACCGTTACTACATATTTACTTTGACCCCATCACTCCATTGTTCTCGCTACTTTACAAATTCGCACCCTCTTTATGGGCTTGCCGATTTTTTAAACCTGCATTAGAAATCCCTAGCTCCCCATTAGCAGCAATCTTTTTTTACGCACAAGGGAGGGTATGCTGTTAAAAAGGCCAGTAGCTTCGACACTGTTTACTAGACTGTGGCAAAATCTCTTCCATTTTTTGTAAAAATGGTGGATGAAAGAGAAATAAACAAAAAAAAAACTAAAAACACTAGCAGTAGTACCGTGGATTGCTGCACAAAAAATGAGATTTTTTCGCTTGCAATACGGTGTATAGACAATGAGATGAGCGTTGACTAGCGCTTAAAAAAACACAAAACCCCTATTCCGAACACAAATTATTAGCAATAAAAATTTTAATTAATGATATATATAGCGCTTGATGATAATTATGTGAAATATTTACTTAGTATCCACCAATTCAAAACAAAAAAGACCAATAACAATAAATAAAAAACAAATACACTACTATTAACGCATTATTTCTTTATAAAAGCCAACAAAAAGCTATATCAAGCAAGTTATGTTTTTAGGAAATAAATACCCAAATTGTATATTTTTTCCCCACATCGGGGTGGGGTTTGCAAAAAATCTCGCACAACTATTCCCGTAATCACCCGATAAAATCATTTGGTGCGAAACTTGAATTAACAAAACCATCAATCCCACACACAGGCCTGTTACGGATTATTTATTCATAAGGCATACTGCTTTTAAAATTTTACATTATGAGAAAAACAGCTTTAAAAACCTGCCTCGCCATATTTATTGGTTTCGCAGCTTTGGTATTTACGGGATGTAAGGATCAAAGGAATAACCCGGAATACGATCGTCCAACCTACCCTCCGGCTAGTACAACCGATGATCAAAGAAACGAATTTGACCAGGCAGCAGACACTTTATACCCAGGTGGTGATTCGAACCGCACGAATTCTCCATACGATTCTACAAGTACCAATCGCATGAGAGACAATACGCCCGAAAGAACGACCAATACAAACAATTCCGGAAGGTAGCGATTGCCCTTAAACTTATAACCCAATAAAAACGATACATTATGAAAAATATAGTTTTATTAGCCGTTTTTTGTTTTGCCGCAACAGTCACATTCGCACAGCAAAGAACTGCTGCGAATGCGCCGAGATCGCAGCAAGAGATGGAATACGATGAGCAGTTTGTAACAAAAGCTATTGCTGGAGGCACTGCAGAGATGAGAAAAGGCGCGCTAGCACGAAAAAAAAGTAAGAATGCTGAAATTATCCGATATGGCGAGATGATGGAGCGAGACCACCACGCGGTGAACAGCAAATTAAAAGAAACTGCTCAGCGAAGAGGAGACAAAATTTCCGAGCAGCTTCCCAACAATTTGCAGCAGAGCTATAACACGCTTGAAAAATTAGATGGTCTGGCATTTGACAGAGAATACGTTTCTCAGATGGTAAAGGATCATCGAGAAACAATCGATCTTTTTCAACAACAGGCCAAAAATGGCAGTGATCAAGATTTAAAAGATATTGCCAACAGTGCTTTACCTACGTTACAAGAGCATCTTAGGCAAATCGAACAACTCCAAAAAACCATAGATAAAAAATAGTATGTAAAAAGAAACACCGTCTACGGGAAAGACAACCGGCAGTGCTAGTCTCTTATTGTTTTGTTTATTTGTTTATTTGTGTGATAATGCTTATCTTTTAAAGATGAGCATTATCTCTTTTAAGCAAGTTGCCAACAGACCATTTAATCCCGTAAACCCTTAATCGAGAATGCCCTAAAATACGAAATCGAGAAAACGGGCAATGGTTTACGTAAAAAGTTTCGTTCCAGTCCGCGGCACTAAAAAAAACACTGCATCTATCTGTCCGACACCGCATTTAAACAAAAGCCCACAGTCGCCCCCTAGTTTACGACCTAAGTATGGTAAAAACAACTAGCAACTTCACAAAGCACCCCATTTACCTCCTTACCGATGCCAGCTACGCCATGCAGCAAACCCAATTATCCATTACCTTTTATATCAATCCTTTACCAAATATAATCTCATTTAACTGTCGCCTACTATAAGTAAATATCGACAGCTCATTTAGCCAGCCCCAGTTGTTAATAAATACCATATCCTTCTTAAGAAATATTTTTGTTTTCGCAGCACGCTTATAAGTATGTTTACATCTAATTTATTAGAACATTTCATTAAAAATGCTATTTTTGCATTTATTTTTTGAATGAATCAATGATAAATTATAATTTTTACAAATTGCTGTTTTATTGCTGTTTATTTTTGAACTTTTGTGTTTATGGACAAACCATAAATACCGACGAGATATCAAAGAAAGTTGGCGAATTTAACAATGCTGGTAAGTATGAGCAAACCATTTCGCTATTAGAAAAAATTATAGCGAATCCGAAGTCGACCTCGTATGATTCGTATCAGGCCTATTATTTAAAGCACTTAACTTATAAAAGGCTTTTTAATTATCAAGAAGCCCAAACTAATTTAGATCTGGCACTGATTCAAGGACTTAAAACAGACCAAAAAAAGCAAATTGCCGCCCAGATTAAATTCGAAAAATTATTTATATTCTTTGACTTGCTGAATTTTAAGGAAGTGGAGAAGCTATTAAATGGCATTACTCAGAATGAGCTCGAATTGGTAGATTCTAATGCCCTAGCATTTTATTACATCATTCAGGGAACCATGGAAATAAGGAAGAGTCGGTTTGATGAGGCTAATCAGTATTACGCTACTGCAATAAGATTGTTGGAAATAACTAATCCACAACATTTACCCTTGATATACCGCAAGAAAATTGATTTATATCGAAAAATCAAACGTTATGATTTGGCTTTGGAGAGTTTTGAAAAGGGTTTGTTTTATGCAAAAAAATATAATGTGGATATCTATATCATAAACATGTATTTTGATTTAAGCCATTTTTATCAAGAGATTGGAGATTACAAAAAAGCTGTGGAGACACAAGAAATCTGCAATAAGTTAGTCGCACAGTTTGACCAAGGCAGTACGGTCGGTAAGCTTAATATTATAGAGAATAGAATCTCACAGGAACGAATCGAGAAAAAAAAAGAAAAAAGTTTTCGCTACTTATTAGTGATGCTTTTTATAGGCAGTATTTTTACTGCCGCTTTTGCCCTGTTAATACGATATTTATTGCGTTTAAAAAGAAAAAAAAATGTCGCTATAGCGGATCAAAACGATCTAAATGGGCGTTTAGTGGCTCTTATTGGTGAAGTAGAAAATCAGGACGTAAAGCCACAGGAACAAGATTTACCTCCTCAAAATTTAACCGAACGGCAAAATGAATTGGTCGAACTGATAAAAATGGGTAAAACAAATAAGGAAATAGCCCTTATTTTGTTTATATCAGAAAATACGGTAAAATACCATTTAAAGAATATCTATCAATTACTAAATGTAAAAAGTCGAATAGAAATTTAGAATGCAATACCCGAATAATTTATGAAAATTTTATTTTTCTTTTTTCATTTCGCTCTAGTAAGTCAGCTTTCCCATGCAACTAATATCAAGGAACAAGCGCAGCAATATGCGGTACAATTAAAGTTTGACAAGTCCATTTTACTATTACATCCTATCATAGCGAGCTCTCATAGCAGTGATTTGGAAAAGTACGAAGCCTATTATGAAAAGTATCAGATTTACAAATTGCTCTATAATTATTCGGAAGCCGTTTATAATTTGGATCTAGCGCGCAAATATGGGATAAAAACCGCCCTTAAAAATCAGCTTATTATCCGACATGAATTGGAATTATTGCTTGTTGCTTGTGAGAAAACAGATTATGTTTTAATCGCTGAAAGTGCAGACAAAATACACGCTATAAAAAAGAAACCTCTACAGGAAAGAGATTTTGCTATTTTAATTTTTCTGGAAGCTATTGTTCTGATGGAACAAAAGCAAACCGACCTCGAACGCGCCCAAACGCTACTGGACCAATCCATAGATTTACTAAAAATACACGAGCCCCAGTATTTGCCTATTGTATTCAGGACTAAAATCAGATTACATATTTTACTCGATCAAGGGCAAAAAGTGTGGGAATCCTATTTGCAGGGAATACAGTATGCCAAACAATTTAATCGCGTTACCTATTCCATCGACTTGCATCGCTCGATGTCTGACTATCAAAAAAGTATTGGCAATTTCAAGAAAAGCATTGAACTGAGTAAAGTAATTTTGGAATCGGTAACCCTATATAATCCAACGCGTATTGGCAGCGAACTCAAATACTTAGAAAATGATTTGAAAGAAAAACATAGTAAACTAGTGTTAGAAACGAGAAGACAGAAGACCTACGTTATCATACTGATCGTGGTGAGCCTCGCCTCGATAATTGTCATTTTAATAATGGTGTTGCGCAAAAGAAGAAAAAAAATAGCCTGTATAGAACAACAAAATGTCGATTTAAGGCTAAACTTAGAAAACTTATTTAATGCCGAAACTTCAGATGACCAAACAAATAAAGAAAATTCATACAGCTATACTTTGACGAATAGACAGAAGGAAATTATCGAATTAGTCAAAAAAAACAAGAGTAACAAACAAATTGCAAAAGAATTATTTATTTCTGAAAATACGGTCAAATATCATTTAAAAATTATATACGAACTTTTAAATGTCCACAAGAGGACAGACCTCTAACAAACATTGCTTCACAATCATGCCACATCCAGGTTTTAGCATATTCCATTGGCAAAAAAAGAGCCGTAAAACAACTGTTTCACGGCTCTTGGATAGTATAGCCACCGTATTATTAAATACTTAATTTTTACGAGGTTTTGAATTTATATTCATAGGATTTACCATTACCCGGGTTATTTTTGGACCACCGATTACAATATTACAGAAATCGATAAACGGTGTGTTTTCAAAATCATAGATAAGAATATTGCTATTGGCTTCGCTACCATCCCCCATACTTCCATTGACTTTATGTCCGACATAACCAAACTTTCCAAGTCCTTTATCGATTATAGGCGTAACGTGTCCCCCCAATTCGATATAGATAATATCGTAGTCTTCCGGATTGCTTTTCAGTGGAATTTTCGGTGTTAGAGAAACTCCCATATTACCGTTACTTCCCCATATATAAGGCATACCCGCTACATCTATAGCCGCAGCAGCTCCTTTCGTAGTATCGTGTATAGAGGCATTTATAAACTTGATATTTTCTAAATAACCTACCCCATCCACTCCTTTTACCGTTTGCCAAGTCAATTGTGGAGTGGTTGAATCTATACCTAATAGTCCGTCTGTGTTTCCCCCTAGAGAATACACTCTTTTATCATTTCCTAAGACAAAATAAGAAACACTTATTCCAACGGTATACCCAGAGGTTAGAGCCGTCATCTTTACTGAGGTAATCCCAGCGGGTAAAGTCATTTTTGTCGGGACAAATAAATTTTGAATTGGTGTACCATCTCCCAGTACTACATTGAGCCCCCAAGTAAACAACTCCCCGGCATGGGTTAGAGCCATTACTTGACCAAAGCTATTTACTTTGACCGAGACCACTTGAGTGATTTCACTTTTATGCCATAAAGCATCTTCCCTAGTCGATCCATCGCCATAGGCACCATATCCGCCTATTGAACCGACACGTCCTCCCCCCGTAGCCACATAAACATCGCCTGATTTCGTCAATAACACCAAATTGGTATTGGTTGCGCTCATAAATTTCACGTCTCTCGGCGCCACACCTTCGGGCATAATGATTTTTTGAAATCTCGTACTCGTTGTCCAAGATGCAGGTACGCTAACCCCCTTTAGACTTCCCCAAGTATAAAGTCCTGCGGTCGACAAAACAAAATATTGATTCGGCTGCAACATGTTTCCAAATCCACCTAAGCTACCGGCAATAATAGTGCCCTCATAAGGATATCCATTTGCTGGAATTACGTCTACCGGACTTAAATGATGCCCTCCAGTAACTGCATTGGAATACTCTCCAAAGACGGCAAATCCCGTTTTGGTTCTGACCATAGTACTGTGAAAGGTAGACTGCACTAAACCGTAATCATTGGTGATGTTTTCCATATCTATACAATGAGAATCTTCATCAATCGGAATTCCTTCGCCGGTACAAACGTTTTTGGTAGCATCCAAGAAATAGAAATTATTAGGAGTACTATAACCGACGGCCGAAGTGATTTGCCCATATTGATCAACAGTAACTGGACTAGCTCCGAGTATTCCATCTCTGTCCGGATCGAGAAAACCGGCTTCTATAACATCGTTACAGTTATCGCCATCCGCATTCAAATCGTGATGATTTAGAATACCGTCGCCATCTTGGTCTTCTCCTATACAATTTAACTTGGGATATAATGAGGGTATAAATGCCCCAACGGCAGCGGTTACTTCTGTCAATACTTTTAAACCACCGCTAATTCCAGCGGTTCCTAATACTCTATACATTCGGTATACATCCTGATTTTTAGTCACCGCAAAAGGCACATCTACTTCCATCGAAGGAGTAATGACTTCTGTTAAGTCGGTCCATGTATTTCCGTCTTGAGACCCTTGCAGCACGACTCTGGAACTCGTTACAAAAAATGCTGCCATATTAAAGCTAAGAGTTATATCCGAAAACTCAATACCCCTAGCTAATTTGGTCGTTAAACGAATTACTTCCTTTCCCGTTAAGGGTGTGGAAGCAGCTACAGTTATGCCACCGTCAGTCGTTGTTCCGTTTATCAATAAATCGGTATTACCCGCTGTATACGGTAAGGTAGTACTTGCATCAAACAGTTCCGTACGATCGCCGCTTTCAAATGTTTTTTTATAGAGATAAAAACAAGATGGCGATTCCACATGGTCGTAGATACCGTCATTATCGTCGTCTACATCAAATAAATCGACAACCCCATCACCATCGGTATCTGTTGTAAAAATGACCTGGGCGGTTTTATAGTACTCGTAAGGTGTAATATAACCTTGGTCAGCTTGTACAACACCAAATTGATCGACAGTGACCGGACTGCTGCCCAATATGCCGTCACGATCAGGGTCGCTAAATCCAGCTTCAATGACATCAAAATCTCCATCCTCATCGGCATCTAAATCTTGGTGGTTTGGTTTACCGTCGCCATCAATATCCTCACCTGTACAAGATGCTTTTGGATATAGCGATGGCATATAAGCCCCTACTACACCCGATACTTCATTGATTGAACAGTCTCCGTTAATGGTTCCCTCCTTACCCAAAAGGCGGTAGCTGGCGTACAAGCCTTGATTTTTGGTAATGGGTATTTTAATTATCGCTGAAGTAGTCGTAGGACTAAAAATTTCAGTTAAATCTTCCCATAGCGCACCGTCGGACGAACCTTGTAAAACCACTCGAGAAGAGGACGTAAAAAACGATGTTCTACTAAAAGCAATTGTCAACGAACTGTACTCAATTCCATAGGTCAATTGGGTCGCTATTCTTACGATTTCTACGTCTGCCACAGCCTTTGCTCCCAAAGTGATTAGCAATCCCGTGTTTGCTATTCCGTCTACAATCAAGTCGGTACTCCCAGTTGTATATGGTAAATCAGTACTCACCACTAATAGAGATCGTCTATCTCCCGTTTCATAGATGGTTTTGTCCAAATAAAAACAATTCGGAGATTCTAAATGGTCGTAGATACCGTCGTTGTCGTCGTCGAGATCATATACATCAACAATACCGTCGCCATCGGTATCTACAGTTGCATTGATACCAGCCGTTTTATAAAAGTATCTTGGAAAGGTATATCCGCTAGCCGAGGTAACCGCTCCGTATTGATTTACGGTAACCGGGCTTGATCCCAACATACCATCGTTATCGTCGTCGGCAAAACCGGCTTCAATCACATCCGCACCGCCATCACCATCCGCATCGAAATCCTGATGGTTTGGTTTACCATCGCCATCGATATCCTCCCCCTCACAATTTGCTTTGGGAAATAGTGAGGGCATATAAGCGCCCACCGTTGTGGTTATTTCAGTTAATATTCTTTGCCCCCCTGTGAGTCCTTCTACACCTAGTATTCTATAGATTTTAAAAGAAGCTCGGTTTTTAGTAATTGGAAAGCTCACTACTGCGGTTACAGCTGGCTTAACTACTTCTGTTAAGTCTGTCCAGTTATTTCCGTCTTGAGAACCTTGCATAACCACTCGTGAAGAGGCTGTAAAAAACGCTGTGGCATTAAAGGCAAGAATAATTGATGAATACTCTATTCCACCGAGAAAGGTGGAATTTAATCGGACAATCTCCTGACCTGTTAAAGCTGTAGCTGCGGGAATTGTTATTCCGCTTAGGGTTCCATCGACCAATAAGTCCGGACTTCCCACAGTATATGCTAAAGTGGTGCTTGGATCGATAAAAATTCTTCTGTCGCCGGTTTGATGTATCAATCGATCCAAATAAAAACAATTGGGAGATTCGATATGATCATAGATGCCGTCGTTATCGTCGTCCACATCCAAAGCGTCGATGATACCATCACAATCAAAATCGTTGGGACAACCGGTTTGTTGTCCGTAGGAGGCTGTGCTAGTACTAAAGACGGCAAAGAGAAAAAAGAGAGAAAAAATCTCTTTAAATCTATAATTAGGTTTGCTATATTTCATATATTCCAAGGTTTTTTTTTAAAGCTATTTTACTACTAATACAATGTTCATAAAATCGCTATTGTCTCCATTTGCCTGTGCAGAATCTTTTACCGAGTAGGTCAAAATTCCAGCTGGACTCACTTGCACATTTTCGAATACCACATCGCTATAATAGGTCACATAGTAATATAAATCTGATGCGGAGGCAAAAAACGGAATTTGAGCCGGAGACCCCGCACTACTCACTCTGGGAGTAGAGAATTGCTCTTTGTAAATTTCGAATAAATCGTAACGGCCCGTACTATTGGTAATGTCTAAAGCCACCGACGGCATATAGAAAAATTTCACTACATTCCCGCTTATACAAACCCAATTGGGTACATCGGGGGTTCCTGTATTTTGACTCAAACACTGTTTATCTATATCATAAATCAACAAACCGTTTGCCGGCCTGGGAATACTTACGGCTACATTTGAAATTCTTGGAATTAAAACTCCGGCTTTATCATTTACTACATCTAAGGCTGCGCTTGGGTCTGGAATCAAAATTCCGATACCGGTAGCGGGTTCTTGTGAAAATGCCTCAACGGAAACACATAAAAAGCTAAAAAGCACTAAAAGTTTAAAAAAGGTATTATTTTTCATAGTTTATTTATTTACATTTAATTTTTCAATCATTTATTCTTT
This sequence comes from Flavobacterium sp. JP2137, assembly GCF_050562195.1. GTDB lineage: Bacteria > Bacteroidota > Bacteroidia > Flavobacteriales > Flavobacteriaceae > Flavobacterium. The sequence continues at coordinate 2,456,260 of NZ_CP191647.1, read as the reverse complement.
GTCACAAAGTGTCCAACCCCTTTTTTGGTCAAGCCCGTATTTAATAAATCTTTAAAAATAGACTTGGCGGCTCTGTTGTAAAAACCGGTAGTTGTCGTTTCTTAGTCGTTCGCAAATAGCTTCTCAAAAATACATGTACTGTGCTAAAAACAAGTTTCATATTTCCATTTACCACGGTTTTTGCATCATTAATTCCAGCCTAGATATTTGATACATCCACTTATTATTTTTATCGTTTTTTAACAAAAAACTTTCCTGTGGATACTGGAATTCATAAAAAAAATGGTCTTGCCACTTTGATTTGCTCGACTGTGAGAGTATCGCGTTATTTCGTATTAATTTTTTGTCTATTGTTTTTTTACCCGTTTTTATGTACCACAACATCTGTAAACAAATTATGTGACAAAAATAATTTAAAACAACGGGGTTACAGTCTCAAATAACAACACTGTACAACAGTCCAATAATTTGATACAATTTGACTAGTGCCTTGATTTACAATAAAAAAAGAAATGAATCACAGGCGATTATAGTAATGGGGAGAAACAATGCCCCTTGAGGCTCTTTACGGTTTTAAAATCGCTGAATCACCTTTGTATTTTTATGGACAAAAAGGGTAGTAACCGGATTTTACAAATAATAAAAGGGGCCTAGGGAATTACAAATTGTTCGTTTATACTTTTTTAAAGGTCCCTATTGGGACAGGGATTATAACGTCCTATTAGGGGTGTGCGGAAAACAACCTTATATCCGTTGCTACAAATCCAGTAAAAAGGCTTGCCCAACACGCGCTACTCGTCCCTTAATAGCGACCGAGCACTCTAATACCTATTGGTCTATATCGTTTTTTTTTCGATAATCGGATGGCGTCATATCCATAGTGAGCTTAAACGCCCTATAAAAAGACGCTCTGGAATTGAAACCACTCTTTAATCCGATTTCTTCAATTGTATCATTGCCATTCCTATCGGTAAGCAAATCTACAGCATATTGAATTCGGTAACTATTGATGACTTTATTAAAATTGGATTGCATTCCAGTAGTGAAAATTTGCGATAAACGATGCGCACTCATGTTTAATCTTTTAGCCAGCACGTCAAGTGTTAAATTGGGTTGCAAATAGATTTGATTGTTTAAGAGTTTTTCCAACGCCTTAATCTCATCTTCCATCTCGTCCCCATTGAGTTTTGATTTATAGTATTTTCCCAGTTTACCCTGCTTTTTCAGATTTTTGCTGAAATATTCCATTTTAGATTTGCCTTTGTAAAATTTCAACTTCTTCACTAAAATCGCCAGATTGTATCTAAAGATTATAATGACAATGAGTAGCATTATAACATACAGTAAAAAGCTATTGATGAAATTGAGGTTTTGTGTTTTATCTCGAAAGACCATGCCCGAGAAGACCAAGACACTAACAATCATCACGAGAATAGATTGGTTCATAAAAGCAATCATCTTACTGTCTTTGGCTACTTTATTAAATTTTAAATAGACTAAAATCGCGTAAAATATCAATTGTACACAAGTAACTATATACAGGCAATGCAAATAAAAAGTAACATACGGCCTCCAGTGATTTTTTTGGATGTAGAGCAATACGAAGGTCAACACAAAGGCGAATCCCAAAATAAAGTGTACCCATACTTTTTGTATTTTAAATTTTTCACCTTGAATAATCGCTAGTATATTGCTGTAAAATAAAGGGGCATAAAAAAGTGAAAAAGGGGCTCCGACATTAATAAACATATAGTCGCCACCAGTAAAATACGATACGTAAATGCTGTGAAAAATAATAAACAAAAGATATATCCGCTGCAATTTGAATTCAGTGCTGTCTTTAAAAAACAAATTGCCTATAAATATAACTGCCAAAGCTAATACAACTACTGTCGTTAAGATTAATAAATGTACGTAATGATCCATTAGTTCAACTTTTCAATTTTAGATAAATGCTGTTTTCTAAATTCCGAGGGTTTTAGACCTGCATATTTCAGAAAATATTTATTAAAGGTAGTTCTAGAGTGGAAACCACATTGCTCCACTATAGATTCTATGGTAAAATGATCGTGTGTCAACAAAATTTTCCTGGCGTAATCGATTCGATATTTCGCCACAAGATTGTAGAAACTCATTTTTATCTCCCTGTTGATGACCTCGGAAACCGCATCTTTGCGTACTCCTAAACTCGTGGCCAGATTATTGATCGAAAAATTCGGTTTGAGATAGGCCTCGGATGTTTCAAAAAAGCTCAGTATTTCACGTCCCAAGTCGCTCGTTATTTCCATAACTTCTTCATCTTCTATCATCGTTTCTGCCCTACTCAAAGTGAACAAACTGATGACTGAAAATAAGATTTTCATCAACAAGGCACCCAGTATGATAAAATGAGATGAAAAACCAAAAATGGTTCCGAAATACACTTCTAAAAGTTGAAAGGCCGTTACGCAACTTCCTAAAATCATAAAGTACATAAACAAGCTACTGACGTGCTTGGAATTACTAAAATAGTTTACTTCTACATTTTTTCGCAATTCTGTATTAATTGCCACTGCATAGGATATCAGATACACCAAAGACATCCACAATAATACAAGATGGTACCCCAGCGCAGAAACGCACACCAGCACCAGATAGAAAAATATCTGCGAATAGATCAATACATGATCGTTTTCCATCTCAAAGCGATGGTTTAAATTTCGCTTATACAGGTAAATCAACGGGCAATAAACACCACTTATATAGAGGTTGCTGTCCAGATATACCAATACAAATTGAACAACAAAAAAGAGAATGGCAATTTTGATTATTTCTTGCAGATAAAACAATTTCAACCCTTTGAAATTCACCACTTTAAATTGCGACATATAATATATTTATAATTAAAAAAACATTTTTTACAATAAAAGTTAAAAAAACAAAAAAATCACTAAGTATTACAAATATAAATAAAAAATGTTATATATAATAAATAGACAGCTCCTCAATATGCAACGCATTAAAATGCGGCAAGGGTGTGTTACCCTACCTTAAAAGGGTGTTTTTTAGTGGAATCTAAAAAAGCGACACAGCTACGAATCATCTCTTTAACTTTCTAAACTTTTTTGAATCCGACCGTCATCACCGATTGACTTGGTGAGAGGAGGTGCTAAGGCATGTTATAGAAAATTGGAGAATTGCAAAAAACCGATTTCTACGAGCATACCTCCGCCCACTCCTTCTATAATTTTAGAACAATAAACTCACTCCTGCGGTTCATTTGATGTTCTTCTTCCGTGCAATTGGCCTTGTTGGAGCACTGGTTAAGCAGTTCGGTTTCACCCAAGCCCCTTCCCGTTACCCGTGTGGAATCGATACCTTGTTCCACAATCCATTTGGCCGTAGCTTTAGCTCTAGCATCGGATAGTTTTAAGTTGTACTCGTCTTTTCCCCGGCTATCTGTATGGGCGCGAACATCGATACTCATCAAGGGGTATTCTTTTAATGACGCCACTATTTTAGCCAGTTCCAAGGCCGCATCGCTGCGAATTTCTGCTTTGTTGAAATCAAAATAAATCGGATTTAGTTTTAAAACTTTAAACAGATCATCTCCTTGTTTGACAATGACTCTATTCTTTTCCAATCCAAAGTCGGTTTGGGTACTTCCCTCAATATTGGGCAAGACCACGGCAACTTCGGCTGCATTGTAGCCCTCGAGCTGTGCTATTACGCGATATTTGGAGCCACACAGCAGGTTTTCAAAACTAAAATTTCCGTCTTTATCGGTTATGGCTTCAATTGTTTTATCTAATTCCGCATCGTATAAACCGACTAAAACACCTTCCAAATTACCCGAAGTCGGCAAGTCGTAAACGCGGCCTTGAATGGCCTGAAAACAGCTTAAATTCATTTTTTCTTTTTCTATAAAACTGTATATGTTGTCGTTGCCCTCGCGATTGGACGTAAAAAAGCCGGTACGAGTTGTAACATCGATATAATATCCGAAATCATCTACCGGACTATTTACGGGCGCTCCAATATTTTGAACCTCTGTAAAGGTGCCGTCTAGATTGATTTTAGTTCCATAAATATCCAGGCCTCCCAATCCAGGAAAACCATCGGTAGCAAAATACAATTCACCCTCTGCAGTAATCACGGGAAAACTCTCTCTTCCAGGAGTATTGATTTGGGGTCCTAAATTATGGGGTTCGCCAAAAGTACCATCCTCATAGATGGCCACCCGATACAGATCCGACTGGCCAGAACCTCCTTCTCGGTCCGATGCAAAATACATCCAATCGTTCTCCACCGACAAGGCTGGATGAGCCGAACTAAACGCATCTGAATTAAAGGGTAATTCCACAATATTTGTCCATTTGCCCTTTACTAAAGTAGCTTGGAATATCTTCAGCAAGGTCGTTCCTTGTTTGTTGGTTTGACGCTTGCCGTTCGCGTAATTATTACGCGTAAAATACACGGTTTTACCGTCTTTGGTAAATACGGGCGTGGATTCATTAAACTTTGATTGCAGCTCTTTTGCAAAGACTTTGGGCTTGGTAAAGCTGCCGTCTTCTGTAGGTATAGCACTGAACAAACTCGTAAATCTCGCATTGGTCCAGGTGTGCGTGTTCTTGGAAAAACCCACTAATTCCCTAGAGGAGCTAAAAATCAGTTGATTCTGATATAGCGTTGCACCAAAATCCGAGCTGCTGCTGTTTACATCGGTCAACTTTATGGTATAACGCCCTGAATTTTTATCGATATCGCTTAAATAATCCAACTGCCTCTTAAAGTGCAGCGTTCTTAAATCCATCGCTTCTTTTGCGGCGAATAGCACACCGATGCTATCGGCTTTTTTATAGTCGCGAATCGCTTTGAGCGTTTGTGCATACCGGTAATAATATTCGTTGTCCATTTGATGACTGCCCTGCAGTGCAAACAGTTTGGCATACCAAACGTTTGCTTGGGCCAATTTTCCATTAAAATAATACGAATTGCCTAAATTTTGTAGCAAGTTCGCAGTTACATACCCTTTATTGGCTCTATTTTCATAGCGTTTAATCGCATCCATATAGGCTAAGGACTCGTATTTTTTATCCGCCTGTTGCTCTCGATTGTCTTGAGCACTCAGGCTTACTGAAATTAGGGACAAAGCCCCTAATAGTAGCGCGTATAATTGTTGTTTCATCATTTTTATCTAGAAAAATCTCGGTGATGTAATGCGGTTAAAGCGACTGAACAATTCAAATCGCATAAAAATTTCGTGTGATCCTGAATTGTAAGTACCCAGTTTAGTGGTATCAGCATCATAACTATATCCTATAAATAAACCATCACTGATTTGGAAACCCACTATTCCACTAACAGCGGCGTCCCAACGGTAGGCCACCCCCAGAGTAACTTTTTCTGCAATCAAAAAATTTGCGGTAACATCGACTTGGACAGGAGCACCTGCCACGGCTTTAGCCAAAAAAGCGGGCTTAAATTTTAATTGAGACCCCCAATCGAATACATAGCCCCCGATTAAGTAGTAATTCATCTTTTGTTTCATCGTGGAAACACTATACTCGTCATAACGTTGCATCTCCAAGAAATTAGGAATGGAGAATCCCAAATAGGCCTTATCGGAATGCAGGTAAACGCCGGCTCCAATATTGGGTGTGAATTGACTGTCAATATTCTCTTCAAACAGCCCGTCGTTGGGATTGTAAATATTTAATTTGGTATAATCCACATTGAGCAAATTGGCGCTTCCCTTTAAGCCGAAAGACAATTTATAGTCGCGATTTAAATCGATCGTGTACGATACATCTACGGCTATCGTATTTTCATCCATAGCACCGATTTGATCATTGATCAACGACATTCCCAATCCGAGTCTCGAATTGCTCAAGGGCGTGTGAACCGACAAGGAAGCGGTTTTAGGCGCCCCATCCAAACCCACCCATTGGGTTCTGTAATTTCCAAAAACACTCATTACACCACGCGAACCCGCATAAGCCGGATTTACATTGATGGTATTGTACATATATTGCGTAAATTGAGCGTCCTGCTGTGCAAAAACCGATTCCAAGGGACTTAAAACAAGAACCGATATACCGATGTATTTATATAACTTTTTTATATTCATCATTTCCTGTGCTTTAGTTATTTTCTAAATGTAAATAGCCCGCTTTCTTGATTCTATTAGTTCCACTTGAGTCCTTTTTGTCGTATTCAAGTATATAGTAATACGTACCGCTTGGTAAACCCTCGTTTTTATTAAGGGTTACCCGACCTCCAGATACACCTCTAAACACATTGTCGGCAGTGCCGTAATGACTGGTTTCATAAACCAATACACCCCAACGGTTAAAAATGCTTACTTTGTTGTCTGGAAAACGCTCGAGATTGTCGATGCGGAAATAATCGTTATTCCCATCGCCATTAGGCGATAGGGCATTGTAAATCACTACATCGCCTTCTACTTCAAGATCGCTCTTCAATTTTCCAAATGTAAAAACACCGAACTTTGCAGCTGGTACCGGTAAAGTCACTGTTTTACTGCCTAAGTCTACAATGCCCCCTTCGTGCACCCATAAGTTTTGAGCCACATCCCAACGCACTATACCCAACCCTTTTGCTTCGTTTTCCAAGAAAGTAGCGGCCAGCGTTTTTTCATTCCATCCCAAAGTCAATACAACGGTTTCCTCATTGACCTGGTTCGTCACCACCCAATACTCCTGATCGTCGATTTGTTCGATACCCGCAACTTTAAGCGTATGTGGAAAATCCAAATCGGAATTTTGAAAGAAATATTCCGCCTCTATAGCCGTCAGTATCTTTTTAGGGGCTAAAATCCCAGCATACCCATAATGTCCCTTTTTTCCAATGGGAAAACCAAAATTATCGTTGGCTGTTTTTAAAACCTTTCCCGAAGCATAACTGTTGTCCGAGGCATTGATAGCCTTAGCTCCTTTGCTAAAACTTAAAGTAGCACCTTGCTCTTCTTTAACGTTTACTATGCCGCTGTAGAAATTTGCCGTTCCAGCGACGAGTAGTTGATTTTCCAATTCGATATCGCCCGTTGGATTTAATTTATTAAAGAGCACGTCGTAGACATTTGTCGGTTGGTCTCCATAAATCTGCTGCTCCGCATTGTTGGAACTTTCAAAGACCGTATAACCCGATTTTAATTTTTCTGTAAAAGAAAAAACACCGTCATTTCTTAGGTTTGACCGCATATAGAAAGAGCCGTCGTTGTAAATTTTACCCGTGGAGGAATTTTCTAAATTCGATATAGAAACCACTATGGTTTTGGGAGAGACATACAAAGTACCACTGTTTGAGTTTACCGGTATACTTTGGGCATAACCCAAAGCCGCCGACAATAAAATAGTCGCTTGTATATATAGTTTTAGTTTCATTTATTACTTTTAAATTAGGATACCTTCGATAATTTCATTTTACAAATTGTTTGTCAAAGCGTATTTGTATTCCCTTTGAGCGATTTGCGAATAGGTGTAAAAGCAGTAAGTTGAAAGGTTAGTTCTTCTCACTGCTTTGTTTTTATCGACCTATCTAATCAGCAGTAATCTACTTATAATTTTGTGTAAAAATCGTGCTAATCACCACTGCTCAAAGAACAAATAGTACCTTGATTTATTTTGTAAGCATAGCTTCTAAGCGATCCAATCTATCTTTAATCAACTGGCTGTCAGACTGCAATTGTTTGATTAAAAGGTTTTTTTCTTCAATCATTTTCTCCTGTTCACTCAGCTGTAATTGCAAATCTTTGTCTTTAACTTCAGTAGCCTCTTTCTGCTCAATAACGTGTAAGTACAATTCCTCCGTTTTCTCTAACAATTGAATAGCTAAGTCCGAAACGTTGAACGAATAGCCCGCACTCGTTTGCTCCAAATCACCAATAGGCGTAATTCCCGGCAAGTGTCTATTGGTTTTAATAAAGTTTGCAACTGTTTCCAAATCGTTGAATTTGTAATCGTATTTAATGGTTGAGAAACCGTCAAAATAATCTTCAAACACATAATCGGCATACGAACTGCTTACTGTGGTAATGGTACCGTTAACGCGCAGCTTCTCGTTAGGAACAATAGAAGGCTCTGTGAAACCAATACCTACCCAACCGTTGGTGTACATATTGTCTGTGTTCGAAGTCGCCCCTTTACCCGTTGCCGTATTAAACCAAGGCTCTTGCACAAGTGGTGCTAAGTCTAAAACACTTTCCGTTTCGCTTTCATCTTTGTAAATCAACTTGCTGTTGTCGATATCCACGCGCAAACTGGTTAGGGTTTCGTTGTCTTTAATCAATTCCACAAGGTTGATGACTTGGTTATCTCCGTTGGCATCTGTATAGTAAAAGTTCGTTCCGTCATAAGTAACGATGCCATCCACATTTTTCAAAAATTGGTTTAAGATATTCTTAACCACACTGTTGTCTATGATATCTTGGAAATTGCTGATCACATCTGCTGGAACATCGATGATTACGGACACCCCGCGCTCGTTTACATACGTGTACGTACCGTCGCCATTGTTGGTTAAAGTCGTTTCAGTTTCATTGGCTTTAATCAATTCCACAAGGTTGATGACTTGATTATCTCCGTTGGCATCTGTATAGTAGAAGTTCGTTCCGTCATAAGTAACATTTCCTTCTGCGTTTTTCAAAAATTGGTTTAAGATATTCTTAACCACACTGTTGTCTATGATATCTTGGAAATTGCTGATCACATCCGCCGGAACATCAATGATTACGGACACCCCGCGCTCGTTTACATACGTGTACGTACCGTCGCCATTGTTGGTTAAAGTCGTTTCAGTTTCATTGGCTTTAATCAATTCCACAAGGTTGATGACTTGATTATCTCCGTTGGCATCTGTATAGTAGAAGTTCGTTCCGTCATAAGTAACATTTCCTTCTGCATTTTTCAAAAATTGGTTTAAGATATTCTTAACCACACTGTTGTCTATGATATCTTGGAAATTGCTGATTACATCCGCTGGAACATCAATGATTACCGACACCCCGCGCTCGTTTACATACGTGTAAGTACCGTCGCCATTGTTGGTTAAAGTCGTTTCAGTTTCATTGGCTTTAATCAATTCCACAAGGTTGATGATTTGATTATCTCCGTTGGCATCTGTATAGTAGAAGTTAGTTCCGTCATAAGTAACATTTCCTTCTGCATTTTTCAAAAATTGGTTTAAGATATTCTTAACCACACTGTTGTCTATGATATCTTGGAAATTGCTGATCACATCCGCCGGAACATCGATGATTACCGACACCCCGCGCTCGTTTACATACGTGTAAGTACCGTCGCCATTGTTGGTTAAAGTCGTTTCAGTTTCATTGGCTTTAATCAATTCCACAAGGTTGATGATTTGGTTATCTCCGTTGGCATCTGTATAGTAGAAGTTCGTTCCGTCATAAGTAACATTTCCTTCTGCATTTTTCAAAAATTGGTTTAAGATATTCTTAACCACACTGTTGTCTATGATATCTTGGAAATTGCTGATCACATCCGCTGGAACATCGATGATTACGGACACCCCGCGCTCGTTTACATACGTGTACGTACCGTCGCCATTGTTGGTTAAAGTCGTTTCAGTTTCATTGGCTTTAATCAATTCCACAAGGTTGATGACTTGATTATCTCCGTTGGCATCTGTATAGTAGAAGTTCGTTCCGTCATAAGTAACATTTCCTTCTGCATTTTTCAAAAATTGGTTTAAGATATTCTTAACCACACTGTTGTCTATGATATCTTGGAAATTGCTGATTACATCCGCTGGAACATCAATGATTACCGACACCCCGCGCTCGTTTACATACGTGTAAGTACCGTCGCCATTGTTGGTTAAAGTCGTTTCAGTTTCATTGGCTTTAATCAATTCCACAAGGTTGATGATTTGGTTATCTCCGTTGGCATCTGTATAGTAGAAGTTCGTTCCGTCATAAGTAACATTTCCTTCTGCATTTTTCAAAAATTGGTTTAAGATATTCTTAACCACACTGTTGTCTATGATATCTTGGAAATTGCTGATTACATCCGCTGGAACATCAATGATTACCGACACCCCGCGCTCGTTTACATACGTGTAAGTACCGTCGCCATTGTTGGTTAAAGTCGTTTCAGTTTCATTGGCTTTAATCAATTCCACAAGGTTGATGATTTGGTTATCTCCGTTGGCATCTGTATAGTAGAAGTTCGTTCCGTCATAAGTAACATTTCCTTCTGCATTTTTCAAAAATTGGTTTAAGATATTCTTAACCACACTGTTGTCTATGATATCTTGGAAATTGCTGATCACATCCGCCGGAACATCAATGATTACCGACACCCCGCGCTCGTTTACATACGTGTAAGTACCGTCGCCATTGTTGGTTAAAGTCGTTTCAGTTTCATTGGCTGCAACAAATTCCTGAAGGTTGATGACTTGGTTAATCCCGTTGGCATCTGTATAGTAGAAGTTCGTTCCGTCATAAGTAACATTTCCTTCTGCGTTTTTCAAAAATTGGTTTAAGATGTTTTTAACCACACTGTTGTCTATGATATCTTGAAAATTGCTGATCACATCCGCTGGAACATCGATAATCACCGACACCCCGCGCTCGTTTACATACGTGTAAGTACCGTCGCCATTGTTGGTTAAAGTCGTTTCAGTTTCATTGGCTTTAATCCATTCCACAAGGTTGATGACTTGATTATCTCCGTTGGCATCTGTATAGTAGAAGTTCGTTCCGTCATAAGTAACATTTCCTTCTGCATTTTTCAAAAATTGGTTTAAGATATTCTTAACCACACTGTTGTCTATGATATCTTGAAAATTGCTGATCACATCCGCTGGAACATCGATAATCACCGACACCCCGCGCTCGTTTACATACGTGTAAGTACCGTCGCCATTGTTGGTTAAAGTCGTTTCAGTTTCATTGGCTGCAACAAATTCCTGAAGGTTGATGACTTGGTTAATCCCGTTGGCATCTGTATAGTAGAAGTTCGTTCCGTCATAAGTAACATTTCCTTCTGCGTTTTTCAAAAATTGGTTTAAGATGTTTTTTACTTCGGTGTTGTCTACAATCGTTTGGAAATTGCTGATCACATCCGCCGGAACATCGATAATCACCGACACCCCGCGCTCGTTTACATACGTGTAAGTACCGTCGCCATTGTTGGTTAAAGTCGTTTCAGTTTCATTGGCTGCAACAAATTCCTGAAGGTTGATGACTTGGTTAATCCCGTTGGCATCTGTATAGTAGAAGTTCGTTCCGTCATAAGTAACATTTCCTTCTGCGTTTTTCAAAAATTGGTTTAAGATATTCTTAACCACACTGTTGTCTATGATATCTTGGAAATTGCTGATCACATCCGCCGGAACATCAATGATTACGGACACCCCGCGCTCGTTTACATACGTATAAGTACCATCGCCATTGTTGGTTAAAGTCGTTTCGGTTTCGTTTAAAGCGATGAGCTCTTGAATATTCCAAGCCATTTTGACCTCGTTACCTTCACTATCCGTAATAATCCATTCGTTGTTTTCAATCTTAACACTTACGTTCACCGTATTTTTAAATGCGTCCACTTGATCGGCACTGATTAATCGAACCCATTGGGTATCCAACCAATAATAGTAACCTTTCTTTAAACTTTCATTTTCTGTAAGGTTAAATACCAATAAACTATTTACATTACCATTGGTAATTGTTGTTCTGTCTGATACGTCCGTTAAGTTTACGCGAGGAATTAAAATTCCTTTCTCGCCTGATACAATTTCCATCTGTGCAGAAGCGTTCGGAATTAAAGTACCGACACCAACTTGTGCGTGTAGCGCACCACCTACTAAAAGTAATGCTGCTAAAGGGAGTAGTCTTTTTTTCATTTTGTCTTGTTTTAAATGTTAGAAATAGTCTTTTTATAAATAGGACACTTTAACAAACTGTTATAAACCCTAAAGGGCATCTTATTAAAGTGTTTTTATAAAAGCATTAAAGCACTCATCTACGCTTTAATTTCTTAGACAAAATTCCGTATTAAATACAATAAAACTGTCTCACATACCTCTGCTGTAAGTCAGACTAACCATTTGAGACAAATATATAATCAATTGAAAAACAATTGATTGTGAAAAATTTATCGGAAATTTTCATGTCTCAAAAAAAATCACGTCCTATTGTAAAAGAAATTGCCTAAAAAGAGGATATTTTCGAGGAAAAGCAAATAAAATTTTGTTGTAAAAAAAACCAACTGCTTTTTGATACAGTTGGATTTTTTGCTATATAAAGGGACAAAAGAACTGTGCAAAGGGACATGCCGAGTAAAGTTTTACTTCCACCCACTTGCAGTCGTGGAGATATGGATGTTAAAAATGACCATTTTATCTGGGATAGTTATCCCAAATGGCGGGGTACACTTCAAAATTTCAACCACATCGCGCCACTATTAAAGGGACAATTCCCTTGATGAAGTCATCTGAAAGACGACTGATTACCGCCGATTCGACGTTAAAAAACAAAACAGTTGTTTTCTACTGTTGTCTTATAAAAAATGAGTTAATGGGTCTAATATTAAATCTCTAGTGATTCAGAGGAATTCAGACGAAATTTCCCTGTGCACTGTCTGCAAATTCAGAGCCGCGCAAACCTGAATTGATAGCTTCCTGATGGTCGATTAAATACAAAAGTCCTAGATACCTCCGCCACACATGCCCAACAAGCTGATCTCTTTGTTGGGGAATGTAACCCTTATGCCATAGACCACCACAGCCGAAGCTTGGACAAACTGGCCGGTTATAAGCGTGGGATTGTTTGGGAATTGGTCCAATTTTCCAGCCGCTCTAATCAAAATACACCGCTAAATAATCCCTTTCAAACAACACGTGATAAAACCCATGGCTATTGCGCAAGCCTGCGGTAGGTCGTGTAAGGAAAAACAGCGGATTTTTCAGGAATGGCCGCATCAAGTTATAAAAAGTCAGCTTAAGTCTTGCTGATTTACCAGTGCATTCTACAGCTGATTTGCCGTGTAAATGTATGGCATAAGGTGCTGCATGCTCAGAAGAAACCCAACGCTGAAAAGTTTAATTAAAGCCGGATTAAAACCGTCTTGACCTGGGTGTATTCCAACATGCTGTCTTGGCCGAGCTCGCGCCCCATACCCGACTGTTTATAGCCTCCGAAAGGAGCTATGGGATCCACTTCCAAATACGTATTGATCCAAACCGTACCGGCATTTAAAGCCTTAGCAACGCGATGTGCAGTGCTCAAATTTCGGGTCCATATCCCCGCGCCCAATCCATAATTAGTGTCATTAGCCTTTTGAATGACCTCTTTTTCATCTGAAAAGGGAATCAATACGGCTACCGGTCCAAAAATCTCTTCTTGCGCCAAACGAGAATCGTTACTTACATTGGTAAAAACCGTCGGTTTAATAAAATAGCCCTTATCTCCATAGGTTTCTCCTCCAACCTCTAAAGTCGCGCCTTGCTCCTGAGCTATTTTAAAATAGCCTTGCACCTTATTAAACTGATTGATGTTCGTAATCGGTCCGATATCCGTATCGTTTTCCACACCTGATCCCACTTTAAGTTGTTTTACCTGTGCGATAATTCTTTGAGATACCTCATTATAAACCGACTCTTGAATAAAAATACGCGTTCCCAATACACAGCCTTGACCCGTATTAAAGGTAAAGGCCTTAACCGCCACTTGGATTGCTTGATCCAAATCGGCATCCTCAAAAATGATGTTGGGACTTTTACCACCCAATTCCAAACTCACTTTTTTTAGCGTGGAGGAAGCACTAGACAGTATGCTCTTACCCACAGCGGTGGATCCGGTAAAGGCGATTTTTGCTATATCGTGATGTGCTACCAAAGCGGCACCCGCTTCTGCCCCCGTACCAGGCAGTATATTCACCACACCGCGCGGAAGTCCGGATTCTAGGATTAATTCCCCCAGTCGCAGCGCCGACAAAGGCGTTAACTCGGACGGTTTTAGCACCACGGTATTGCCAAAGGCAATAACTGGTGCAATTTTCCATGCTGCCATAATAAAAGGAGCATTCCAGGGAATTATAGCTCCACAAACCCCAAGGGGCTCTCTGTTGGTGTATGAAAAGATGGCTCCGGGACTCGCATTGGTAAAACCGTGAACTCTGGCGGGCCAACCGGCATAATATCGAAAAGTCTTAACAACATCTTTGACCATTGCAAGGCTATCCGAAAAGGGCATGCCCTCATCTAAAGTATCTAATAGCGCCAATTCTTCGGCATTTTGTTCTACCAAGTCGGCTATTTTGATTAAGTATAATCCCCGTTGATGCGGATCCATATCGGTCCAGTTGGGGTCTTCATAAGCCCTTTTTGCCGCGGCTACTGCTAGGTCCACATCGCAGCGATCGGCTAGCGCGACCTCGGCCAATACGCTTTCCGTAGCCGGATTTAAAACGGGTATGGTCTGTTTGGAACTAGACGGTTTCCATTGGCCGTCTATCAGCAATAATTTTGTTCCCTGCTCGAGGAAGTGCTTTACTGCAGCGATTACATCTTGTCTAGGCTCATTCATCGTGTAAAGTTTTAATGGTTAACCCTACAAATATCGAAAGACCCCAATCGAAACTATGGGCTCAATCTCCGATTTCCTAATCCAAATCCCTTATTTTTTTTTAAAATTTTCGTTGAAGAAGAAACGCCTATACGCGATAATTGATTAAATTACCTCTTCGGCAAGTATACCTCCTTATTTTAAACGAATAAAAAAGGGATTGCAAAAACGGTCTCTGCTAAACGTGACCTATTATGAAAAAAAACATTCAAGCCCCGCTGTCCGTCAAGACTATAGCCGATTTGCATAAATTGCTAGGGATTCCGCAAGCAAAACATCCAAAAATAAGCGTGATTAACTTGGAGTCACTCGACCAAGGATCGCTGATCCCGTACCCGGTGATTTACCATTTATACTGCATTAGCATCAAAAAGAATTTTGAGGGAAAACTACAATACGGCTCCTCCCTCTACGATTTTGAATCGGGCGCGATGACGTTTATATCTCCATCTCAGCTCTTGTATATACGGGAAAATGAATCGCCACAAATGCAAGGTTATATGCTGGCCATCGACCGCGACTTTCTACGGGCTTATCCACTGGCACAAAAAATCAATCACTATCCCTTTTTTTCCTACCTCAGCAACAAGGCCTTATATCTTACCGAAAAAGAACAAAAAATGATCACCAAGTTGATGCACAATTTGCTCCGAGAAATTCAACCCATAATCAATACCGTCACTCACGAATTGCTGATTAGTCATATCGAACTGCTGTTGACGTATTGCAAGCGATTTTATACGCGGCAATTCCACGATATATCACCCACGGGTTCCCCAGTGCAGAGCGATTTATTATTTCAACTGCACGGCTTGCTCGAAAAGTACATCAACAGCGAACAAATAACCCTCCATGGCGCACCCAGCGTGTCGTATATCGCCGACCAATTGCATTTTTCTCCCAACTATTTGAGCGACCTATTGCGGCAGTATACGGGGAAAAGTACCCGAAATCACATACAAGACAAGGTTATCGACAAGGCCAAAGACATCTTGATTTCGACAAATCTGAGCATTGGTGAAATTGCCTTTATGTTGGGATTCGAATACCCGCAGTCCTTTTGCAAACTATTCAAAAGCAAAACCCAACTGTCTCCTACAAAATATCGCGAATCGATGCTGTAATACTGCCCATTAGGCCCCCTTGTCCCGGCGATTTGGAGTCTAATCTATGATTGTATGTCATTGCGTTATACCAAAAAAACGAGTCGATAGCATACTGCTACCGACTCGGGAATAAGGCAAGTGCCTTTTGCTCAAAGCAAGGGATCGCAGAAGTCGCTCCCCTATAAAAGGCCGAATATAGCCGTAAAAATAGCCTAAGCTATATGGTCAAATTCATGCGCAGGCAGCCGTCGGGCTTGATTTCTACCGTACCGTTCCAATTACGCGATGAACAAGTAGCCGAAAAACTATAAGTTCCCGGAGGAAAGGTAAAGTTGGCATTTCCAGACGAAGTACAACCTTCAGGTACTGACTCGTAATACGAAGTAATGGTTTGCGACTGTCCATTTATGCTGACATATATGGGACCACAGCCGTAATCGTAGTTCACCCAAAAGGAAACCTTTCCGCTATTGCCGTTAGAACCGCCGCCGCCATTGCCACCGCCACCATTGCCACCGCCGCTACTTCCGCCGTATTTTTTAAAATACATCGTCGTCTCCGCTCGTATTCCCTCCCTTTCGCTAAATCCCCACAGGGTTAGGTTGGAATCGGTTAATGTTTTTACCTGATTTCCATTTATGTCGTTGAGAAAATAAATAATCATCTTCGACTGATCAAACCGATAGGTCGTCGTCATCGGTTTACCGAATTCCTGACCATAGAAACTCCCGTCATTGTCAAAGCGATAGGTGATTTCTCCATCCTTATACGGATCGGTACGATCGTAAATAACCGAACCACTTTGGTAGGCGATTTGATGCTTTTTTGTCATCGTCCAAGTCGTGTGCAATTTATTGGAGCTTCCGCCGCCATTGCCGCCACCATCGCCATCATCGCTGCTGGAGTCGTCCGAAGAACAGCTGACAAATGCTAACACGACCCCTAAAATTTTAAAAAATTTAAGTAAATCTTTCATATCTTTTGTTTTTACTTGTTTATCAAGTCAAATTTAGGCAACAAAAACAGCTCGTAAAATACCTAGATCTCGGTATATTCTACGCAACGCATCGACCTAATCTTATTTTTAAATCCAGTTTAGATTCGCATAATTACTTAATTACAAACAACTTACACCCTAAAATTCTTTTCACCTGGCAAACGAGCCCGCACATCCACTACGGCAAGCAGCAGTCTACCTTCATCAATTTTCGGATTTTTTATATAAACAATCCAACGTGATAACCATGCATCAAGGCGTGCTGTCCGCATATCGATACGGACCGGGTTTTGACCGCAGCATAGACGGTTTACTCGCCGAAAGAGATCTTGGGTATACGCAGCTTAAACCGAGCGCTTAAAGACTTGGAATAAGCCCGCCCTAAAGCGCAGGGCTGGGTTGACTCGCGGTATGCGAATGAAAAAAAACAATGCATGATGACTCGTCCAAAAATGGAGAAGCTACTCCTTGCGAAATAGCTTCTCCAATATAAGTCCGATAAAAAAATAGCGGTTACGCTTCCAAAGCGTCTGCCCTAGCCGCTTCCTCATTTTCCGTCCATTGATCGGTATCTGGTTTGGCGTTTTTCAAGCTGTTGAATCGCTCCAATTTTTCGAGATCGCCCTCTTCACCACCAAAATACGGAAAAACATCGATTATAGGCGACTCGGAAATCGCGGGTATCGCATATTCCCCCATGGTGTTTTTCATCACCGTAATCGTGTTGTCGTACGCCTCCTTTACATCATTGGCTTGAACCAATAAAAACAAGTTGGTCTTTCTTTCCTTACCGCTTTCCTCGTCATAAGCCAAAAGGGAAACCTTGGATTTAAACCAGCGATCGGCATTCTCAAAGGGGTGAATCTCCGCATAATTCGCTATGTTAATCGTCGTGATTTTAAATTCTTCACTGATATAAGCTGCCATTTCTTCGTTTACCCTTTTTTCTGCTTCTGTATATGATAAAGCATCGATCAAATAGGGTTCCGTAACCACCTTTTGCTTACCGGTTTCATCTAATTTTCTGTATTTTACCTTGCATTCATACCACGTTACACTCATCTCTTTGTCGTTTTTTTTAAGAAATCAAAGATAGTTTATAAATAGATGAAATAGAAGTACCGCTGTAGGAGTAGCCCTTTAAAAAGGGCGCGGCTCAGCGATATTTTCCTTTAATTAATTCTTTACAAGTGGGTTAATCTCCTATATAAATATAAAAAAAATATTTTATCCGAAAGTTGTTTACCCGCTTAAAGTTGTCCTAAAACCGAGTCTGAATGCCGGTTATAAAATCGCTTGCCCAGCGCCGGTTCGAACTGGCCAATAAGACCCGACTTTGGACAAGAAAGGATCCTGTACCCGATTTAAATCTGCCTTAATGGAAAAAGTGCCCCATTGAAGACCGCAATCCACTCGGTTTTGCCCTACCCACAACAGGCTTTGAAACAACAGTCCTCAAGGCGTCATCCTTAACTAACAGGGATTATAAGTTCGAGTCGTAAATAATTTTTTAAGTTAATTATAAACCGTATTCATCAATAATTCGCCAATATACGTTTTAATCCCAAAAAACTTTTTGAAGTTTAACACTAAAAAAGCCGTAATTTGGTCTTGTTTTTTATTGGATATTGGTAATTTGTAGGGTAGTAAAAATCAAAAGATGAATGTTTTTAAAAATTTTATTCTAAGAAACACCCCTGTTGAAAACACGCCAATATTTCAAACGCCAGCGCTCAACTATGCAGAGGTTATAGACGCTTTGGAAAGAACCACTTACGGCAGTATATTGATAATCGATTTTCAGACGAGCCGCTTTGAATACATTTCAGACAGCCCTATATTTCTAGATGGTCATAGCGCTGCAGAAATAAGGGAAATCGGTTGCGAAATCTACGATAAATACGTGTTAAAAGCCGATTTAAACCTGCTCCTTAAAGTCAATGCACTGGCTTTTGAATACTACGACAACCTTCCCGTTGACGAGCGTAAAAACCAGACGATTTCCTATGACTTTCACATCAAGAACCATAGCGGCACCCTACTTCTACTCAATCAGAAACTGACGCCATTACTCTTGACCGCTAGTGGTAAAATATGGAAAGCCATTTGTACCGTATCGCTGTCAGCGGAGCGTGAGGCGGGAAATTTTCAGGTTTATAAAAAGGGTAGCAACCGAGTTTTAAAATACAATTTAGAGGGTAACTTTTGGAAAACAGACGAAAAGATAAAACTTACCACTCGAGAAAAAGAAATACTGCAATTATCACTTAGCGGCTATAGCATTAGTGAAATAGCCGCTGCCGCTTTTATATCGCCGGACACAGTCAAATTTCACAGAAAAACCCTGTTTAACAAACTGGAAGTAAACAACATCACTGCTGCGATTATCAGCGCGAACAACAATAGGCTCATTTGAGCTTAGCCCGTACGCAAACGCACTGTTCCCCATAAGAACTAATCCATTTATGTACTAATATCTTAAAAATTTTATATTTTTAATGGTATAATCCATTTTATATTTTTTTTTAGATCATAGTTACGTCTTGAGTTCCCCTTAATTTTCTCGTCTCGTATAAATTTTCCCCTTATGACTGCAGTCATAGAATTTGACATACAGCTGCTGTACATTTGAAGAACACAATAACTCAAAAAAAACAAAGATGTTACAAGACTCCCACAAAAAAATCATTCTTTCTACCGTTCCCCTTTTGCGAACCGACGGAATCGTATTGACCAAGTATTTTTACAATAGAATGTTTACCCATCACCCCGAGCTTAAGAATATTTTTAATACGTCCAACCAACAAAACGACAAACAGCAAACCGCCTTGGCCATGGCTGTTTTAGCCTATGCCGAAAACATCGCCAATCCCGGGGTATTGATGCCCGTAGTCGATATGATTGGACACAAACACAGCAGCTTAAACATACAACCCGAGCAATACGCCATCGTTGGCGAACACCTCATAGCCTCGATACAAGAGGTATTAGGCGATTTAGCGACTACTGAGGTGGTCGAAGCATGGCAATTGGCCTATCAGGCCTTAGCGGATTTGATGATCGGACACGAACAAAAAATTTACAGAGACAAAGAGACACAACCGCACAGTTGGACGGGATGGAAACAAGTCGTGGTAACCAAAAAGATAGCGGAATCCGATGAGATCACTTCATTTTACTTGGCCCTAGCCGATGGTGCTCCATTGCCTGCGCATCGACCGGGACAGTATTTGAGCGTTCAAGTTTACTTACCCGAACTTCAACTCTACCAATCGCGTCAGTACAGTATTTCTTCGATGAGCAATGGCGAGAGTTTTCGAATTTCCGTCAAAAAAGAAAGGGGATTTGACGCCAATCCCAATGGGCAGATCAGCAATTTTTTACACCGAGAAATTCAAGTGGGTGACACCCTAAACATCTCGGCTCCTGCGGGTAATTTTACCCTGCAAAACAACCCGAGAAACAAGGTGTTTATCAGCGGCGGTATCGGACAAACCCCTTTGATTGCCATGCTGGAAAGCCTGGTATCTCATGGAGATTCCACTCCAAAGATCACGTGGATTCACGGTTGTAGAAACCGAGCGGTACAGGCCTTTAACGACCGCGTACAATACATTCAAGACAACTGCGACCAGGTGGAGGCCTTTGTGTTTTACGACGTCAAGGAAGCCGGCGTACACCCCTCAATTCTCGAAGGTCAATTAGACCTAAGCCGCTTGAACAATTGGTCTTTAGACACCGATGCCGATTACTACATCTGCGGTCCTGGTCCCTTTATTGAAAAACACTTCCACTACCTCGTTCAGGAAAACGTGTCCGAAGACCGCATTTTCTTTGAGGAATTTGGACCGCAAACCCTGCAACTCAATTAAATCACTGGTGCACCAGCACTTTTTACGGGAAAAGACTAGGCGTTTTTTCCCGTTTTTTATTCTACTACAGCTGCTTTAAGGGTATGCCAATATTTTAGAACAAGCGGCAGGGAGTCGGTGTATCAAATACGGTGTACTCCCAGTCGATTAAGGAAAACTTTCCATAAAATGACAAGCGTTTTTACAATCATAAAACCCAGCAAAACCACTTAGGAACCATCAAATCAATCAGTTATACAATATAAATCCCACAACCGAGTGCTCCTCTATCGTCGACCGTAAATATTATCGCATATATTGGAAAAATGTTTTGTCCAACATTTACTCAAAACTATCTCTAGTTTTAGTCAAAAGGATACGGTCAAACTAGGGTTGCGCTAATTGTATAATCAACAAAACTTTAATTGTTTTTCAATTTTTTATATTCCCGAATCAATTCTTTTAGCTGTCGATTCGATGTCACGTCCAGATCCTTGTCTGATAAAAAATGTTTAAACTTGAAATTACTTTTATAATTCTTTAGCATAATTTCTTGATCAACAATTAAAAGTTCATTTCTTAAATGTTGTTTTTCAGCTTCTATTAAACCCAGTAATTCGAATTTATCGCCAAAATCTCTCCGAAAAGTAGTGGTGTTAAAAGGAATCGCGTTTAAAATTTGCATTTGCTTTTTTGATTTTAGGTCTAAACCGCCGATGATTTTAATGGCAATTTCCTCAACCTCATTTTTTGATAAAAGATCTAAATTTTCAGAAATAAGCGATTCAAATTGCTGTTTTTTCTTCCCCTTTTTGTAGTCCGCAGATTTAGAAGCAGATTTATTTACAGTTTCAGTAGAAACGAATCCACTTCCAAAACATTTTTTACAATTACTATTTAATCCTTGGCAAGTACAAATTTCAGATCTCATTTATTTTTATTGTTATATTAAATATTTATAAAAAGCATATATTTCATCGGTAAAATTAATCAAATTCTAATTCAAAATAGTTTAAAATGTTTTCATAATTATCCGGTGCTGTAAAACAAGTATTTAATACGTGGAGTTCCTAACTTTAAATAGATAAAATATTGCTTTTTTATTTATTCCAGCGAATAAGCGGCGGTTATAATGCATGGATTTTTGTCGCTTGTAAAGTGCATTTTAGTTTTTCTTACTTTTTAAATATCTTTTAAAATATAGTGGGTACTTCTTCCTCCTGAATTGGCTTTAATCAAAATGCCTTTATTTACTAAATCGGTGATATCTCTAAGTGCAGAATCTTGGGAAGTATTGGTCATTTTAGCCCATTTGCTCGTATTTAAGTTGCCTTCAAAATCATCCATAAGTTTGTCAAGCATCTTTTGTTGGCGCTCATTACTTAATAAACCCGCATTTTTAACCCAAAAATGATGCTTTTTTATTACTTTATCAACGATTGCATTCGAGTGAAGAATACTGTTTTTTAAGCATTTTAAAAACCAAATAACCCATACGGTGATGTCTAAATCTCCCTTTTGAATTCGCTCTAAAATGGTGTAATAACTTTTCTTTTGTTTGTTTATTTCAGTCGACATACTGTAAAATCTTTGATTTACACCATCGGATTTTGAAAGCTGCATATCTGTAATTGCTCTGGCTATTCTCCCATTTCCATCATCAAAAGGGTGTATGGTTATAAACCATAGGTGAGCGACAGCAGCCTTTAGTAATGATTCTAAATTTTGTTCATTATTGTACCAGTCTATAAATTGTTTCATTTCTGACGCTAACCGTTCCGCTTTTGGAGCTTCATAGTGAACTATTTCGCGCCCCATGCCTCCTGAAACCACTTGCATCGCACCTGAACGCCAATTGGCGACTTCAATTTTATGCATACCACTTCTTCCCGTTGGGAATAGCGCTGCATGCCAACCAAACAAACGCTCACTCGTCAAAGTTTTGTTGTCGTTTTGAGTGGCATCTAGCATTAGTTCTACAATTCCATCAATATGTCTATCTGACTGTTCTAAGCCAAAATATTCCAATCCAAGTCTTATTGCAATAGAGGAACGCACGATTTCCGGGTTTAATATTTCACCTTCTATTTCAGAAGTTTGTAGTACATCTTGAATCAAGGTTTCTAAATTGGCTTCGCCTTTTAATTCGAAACCCAGCAATTCAACTTTACCCATAAGTTTGCCTTGCAAGTTCCTTACTTCGCTTAATAACGAAATAAATTCCTGCTCATTCCACTGCAAATTAGGCCAGTTTTTTAGTTGATGGATGTAGATTCCCATTTATTTTTTTGATTTATACGGTAAATATAGCCATTATTCTCCGCAAAAAATGCGGTGAATAGTCTGTTTTTTCACCGCAAATTTTAAACTTATACCGTTTATGAGACAGTGCCACCTTATTATTGATTCCATCTTTTAGTCTACTATTTGATTTTTTTTGAAGAATTTTCAAGTAATATTTCTCAAACATTTTAGTGTTAACAATCTTATTCGTTCTATCTGTATAAGTAAACCAATCTATCATAAGGTCATGGAATACCACTTTTCCCTTATCAGGGAGATCTTGGTTTTTAGAAATGAAGGTTTATAATCTTATATCAGATATCGCACAGAAACAAACCTTTCTAAAAGTTCATGGGACAAAGAACAAATTGCTTTTTGCCCAATCGCTGGGGATAATAATACCAGAAACATACTTTCTGCTCGGTATTATCTACAACACTTCTCTACATCTATATAATGGCCAAAATATCACCAATGCATTAGCCTTTAAATTGGAAAATCTAACGATATAAAATTTAATCAATGAAACTTGTAGCAACTAATACCACCGCCAACATATGCTACAAGCAATTTGGGCATTTGACTTAATGGAAAAATTGGTTTGTATTTGGAAGATTTGGCAAATCCGAGGATAAGGCTTAATTTAATCCCAAACTGCTTGTCACGCGAGAACGATATGGAGAAATCACCTTTCGGGACTCCTTCGCCACATCGAGGCGCTAGCTTCACTGCTAGCAGTACAAGACTCCCCACAGGCCTTCATTCAGGTAATTAATAGATTCTTGTTCTTGGGTGATGTATTGTCTGGAATTTTCCATAATTAATTGATTTTAGCTTTGATGAAAAACCTACCAATGCAAAGCGTTGTACGCATAGTATTTTTGGTTTTGTAAATCGGTATCGTCGATTTGAAGTATTTTAACTAAAGCCGCCACCTCCCATGGATATTCCACTCTATACTGCACCACGAATCCGTTAAAGTGCACCACTTATTCCATCAAAGTATACCATTAATTCCGACAAAGTGCACCACTTATTCCGACAAAGTATACCACTTATTCCGTTAAAGTGCACCAGTAGTGTTAGTTTTTTTATCAATAAACAACTGACATTCCGGCATATAGTGCACCACTTATTCCAAATCAAAGTACACCACTGAAGAGTATAAAATATTAATTAAGCTAATTTAGGATATGTTTTTAACCCTAACATTATTCTAAATATGGCTAATAAAACTCTTCCTATGCACAAAATAAAGCAAGTACTGTTGTTTTTAGACAGAGGCGTTTCACAAAGAAATATAGCTCTGCAAACAGGTATAAATCGTCGAACTATAGCGTCCTATTTAGAGCTAGCACAACAAACTAATTATTCATTAGCAGAGCTAGTATCTATGGAAGATAGTGATTTAGCTCAATGTTTAGTTTTAATAGAAAAAGACTCCATTTTAGATAATCAGCGTAGAATTCATTTAGAATCTGTATATTCTTATTTTTTGATAGAATTGAAAAAAATAGGTGTTATTAAATATTTGTTATGGCAAGAGTATATTCTAGAAAATCCTGAAGGCTTTAAATACTCTCGTTTTTGTGAAATTCTGAGTGAGTTTTCAAAGATAAAAACACTTCTTTAGTCCAAGAAGATTCTTGCAGTTCTTGCCTTTTAGCCTCTGGTATATCCTTATTCAGAATAACCGTTATTTGATTAATAGTTGAGAAATGCGGACTTGTTGCAAAAATTAATTCAACATTCCCATTATTTATCTCATGGAGAAGTTTCTCTTGAACGACAAGGGGAATACCTTGTAATTCGTTGATTTCTAATTTAGTCTTCATACGTCAACAGTGTTTTGGTTATTAATACTGTCAAAGTTTGCAATGGATTTAGCGGTATAGAACTAATTTTACTTGTATAATACAATTGAAAATTAGTATCTTACACTATTATTACACATAGATACACAATAGGTTTTAGAAAACCTCTTTAGTATATTTGTAAAACTCCTAAACAGATTAAGCCATGACAACAGCCACTCAAAAACATATAGGAAGAAATATTAGTCGAATCCGAGAAATAAAAGGAATGAAGCAAATAACCTTAGCTGAGCTTTTAGGCGTTAGTCAGCAACAAGTATCCATTATAGAAAACAGTGAATCTGTTGAAGATTCTAAATTAGAAAGTATTGCTAAGATATTAGAAGTACCTGTTGAAGCAATCAAGGAATACTCCGATGATAAAGTAATGAATGTTATCAATAGTACCATTACAGATAGTCCAATTAATCTGAATAACAACTTCTGCACTTTTAATCCACTTGATAAATTAATAGAAGCGCATGAAGAAAATAAAAAACTTTATGAGCGTTTATTAGAAGCAGAAAAAGAAAAGGTAGCTTATTTAGAAAAACTGCTTTCAAGTGAATAGGGACGTTTACATATTTATCTAAAAGTATAGAATGAAATTTATTTAACAACAGATTCTACAAAAAAAAGAGATAAAAGCTTTAATTAGACAAGCAGAGATTACTGATGCTAAGGAATTATTACACCTAATTTAAGAATATTTAGATGATTCAGAATATATTCCCCCCGCTGGTGCGCGAGTATTAAAAATATCCGGATACGCTACCGCGCGAGTCCTCTCGCGTGGTCTACGTTATAAATAAGAACTCTCAAACATATGGAGAGTTTTGTGTTTGTAAAGACAGTTTATCGATAAAAGTAGGCCTTCTGATTGTGTCAAAATAGAATTATCTACAATAATTTATTAGAATCATATAGCACATCGATGATATCCATTATCCAATTAATCTTCCTTTTCATCGTCAAAAAATAAATCAATAATGGAATTTGTTGAAATATTTAATGTTCAGCTCCTCCATCTATTAACTAAATATCAACAAAAATATTTTTTTGATTATGGTTGTTTTCTGAAGTCAAAACATCAGTACATTTTGGGCAAAGCCCTAGATCTCTACCCAAGTTCGTTTCTTCTGATCGCTTATTTACCTCATTTGCTTTCTCATCAAAACTTTTCATTCTATCCCTATTTAGAAACTTCCCTAAACATGACTATAATCTGTTCAATACCCTATCACAATGCTATAATACAATCACAATTGAATCACTTATTTTCACAACTGTATAAAATTTAAAAAAAATGACTTAATTTCTTACCTACTATATTCATTTTTAACTACTTATACAGCATTTTGAACAATATCTTTATTTCCCGATACAATATCTTACTTCTCTTTATTTACAAGAGTTTGAATGGAATGTGTTGTACAATAGTGGTACAGAAATTAATAACTATTTTGTTTAACAAAATTTGAAAGCAGCTTGCATTAGTTCTTGTTCCAAACGGGAAATACCAATTTTAGTAGCTAATTCTTTCCATTGTTTAACAGCATTTAGTACTTCTGTTATAATTTCATCCATCCTATCTTCTGTTAATCGAAAGAATTCTCCCACGCTTTTGGCTAATTCAAAGTCTAACGCATTATTATCCATATCAATATTCAAAGCTAAACCATCTTTATCAATAGAAGGATTTAAATCGTATGCTGGAGATAATACCCAACCTTCGTTAGTTAAAATGAATCCGTGATTGCGCAAGTGATCATCGGTATTAGAAACAGCTATATTGAAAACAATTCTACGCCATAATTGAGTTAGATTATCATTGACATCCTTACCATAATTTTGAATAAACTCGACCAAATCCAAATAACTAGCAGGTTTATTTTTTATCGTATCTTCATTATTAGCTGTCATGGTCATAGCTGATGCAAAATGAATTCTTTCCGTTCCAATTCGATCGAAACGTTTTGTGAAAAAAGTATGAAACTGACCATTCACCTTTTCAATTTTACACGCTGCCATTTCAATACCGGCATTTATAGCTAACTGGTACGTTAAAAACTCCCAAGCAGCTTTGTCAATTGTATCATTATTAGAAGGAAACTTAGCAATCCATAGTTGCTTTTTATCGTCTAAAATATTGGCTTTCGGTCTAGCTCCACCTAAAGATGAACCAGGAGCGATTAATACCCGTAACCATTTATTTATGGCTTCATTATTTGTATCATTTTCGTAATGAACTACCGCTTGTTGCAACTCTCGAACGGTTGACCAAGGTGGTGTAGCTTTTTCATTATCATTATCTAAAAAAGTACCATTAGGGTCTAATTTAAAGCGTAAAGCTCCCATGCGGGTTTCATCGTAAACACCTAATAGATAATCAATATCATACAGCGTTTTAGCTTTTTCTCCTTTCAACAGAGCTAATTGTGCTTCTCGTCGTTTCATCAATGTACGTCCCCAAGTATCGGGCATACTATCTAAAAAGATTGCAAAGTTCTCTTTATTATTTGGAAATTGCTGACCTGAGTAAAATTGAATGTCGGGATCTATCAGACGTTGACTATTCGTTTTTAACCATTCTTTATCGTATTCAAAACTAAAAGCTTTGCGACCTTTAGCCTGATGTGCGACTAATACACCTAACAAAACAGGATTTTCCAATCCTACCCAATGTGCGTACACATAAATATCTGTTTTTTGTGTTGCCATTTTACAATAAATCTAAATCTTGTAATTTTCTACCAAACTCATCATCTGCTGCGAGTTTTAAAAAATCATCTTGTAAACCCAATACACGAAATACGTTGAAATAAGCTCCCATAGCCACGCTAGCTTCTCCTTTTTCGATTAAATATAAGGTAGAACGAGCAATACCGGCTCGCTCAGCCACTTGTACAGCAGTTAATTTTCGACGCATACGAGCAAGCTTTATGTTTTCACCCATTTGCCCTAATAACGTTTTAAATTTTGGTAAGACGACTTGATTTTTCATACAAAATGATTGTTACTTCATACAAATATAACACAAATGACTGAAATATCAATCATATAGTAAATTGTACTCTAAATAATATGTTCGAATATATGTCTAAAATTTCCCCAACTCTCATCTGATATTCTGACTTCATCATTATATATAGCTTGAGCAAATTTTTCTTTGGATAATGCTTTATTTTGCTTATTCTCATCAAACACTTTGTTTTATTAATCAACATTTAATTCGTAATAATTTCCATCTTCATCATATCCTTCTAACTCTCCATATCCGGTAAATTCTACCTCGATAGTTTTCTCATTACCTTCCTCATCGTAAATATAGCCAGTTCCATCTCCATTTGATACGTCAATATTACCTTCTACGGGATTTCCGTATTCATCATATCCATTCACATCATAATTATATTCATAGCTCCCAGACGAACCTGTTCGGTATTCATATATAAAATCGCGATTTATATGGTAATCATTCGAAGAGGTATTTTCAGTATTCACTTCTTCATCATAGGTAGATTGATTATATACTGATGAGTATAATCTTGCGGTATCTTTACACCGATATAAAAAAAGTAGAAAGTAAAAGAATAATTATAACTTTTTTCATAATAGTGTTTTGCTGCAAATAAAAGAAACGAAAGCAAAAGAAAAAAGTCTTGTAGATTTCGTAAATTTTGTTAGTAAAGAACATTTACTTTTATTTTATCAAATTAAAACTTTTATAACACCATATTGTGTCGTTTGGTTTTAAAATCGTAAAGAAAAGGAAAATAAAGGAACGAACATTATGGTATTCCGTAAAGTGACGTGTTTTCGTAATAAAATGAATACAACTGAAATGGATTGAAAAAAGATGAAGTTAAAGTTTATAATTCCATTCTTAAAGTAGACAGAGATTCTCATTATGATATGGTTTCTTACGGACTGACTCTTAGTATTAATCTAGACATTTATGTGGGGAAAAAAGGCGACAAAATCTCTGCGGGTCTATATGTTCCGAAACGCTCTCATAAATTTATAGATAATTTAAATAACGATAAGGAAGTAAACATGGAATACGAGTTTACTTCGATTGCCATTTCTGTGGGTTATAATTGGAGGCTTAACTAATTTAGAGCACGACCGCTAAGATCTTAAACAGGCAAAAAAAGCATAGTAGCAACCTACAACTGCTTTTTTACCCCTGAATGCTTTTACTTGCCGATACAATATCTTATATCCCTATATTCATTAGGGCTCAGAGGGATTATGTGATGCGGATGCGGTGAAAAAAAGGCACTGTCTCTTAAAGTGTGTAAGTTAAAAAATAAAGCTTGGGTTAGGTTCTACTTTTTAGAGTCTAACCCTTTCTTGATATAGGATTAAGAATTGGTCAATAATAACACCCCAGTTTCTCACAGGCATTGACCATTTTTTAGTTGCTTCTCTTACAGCCAAATATACGGATTTCATGACAGCTTCGTCTGTAGGGAAGGATAATTTATTTTTGGTATACTTCCTTATTTTACCGTTTAGATTCTCAATTAGATTGGTGGTATATATGATTTTCCTAATATCTACGGGGAATTCAAAGAATACAGTAAGATCTTCCCAGTTGTTTCTCCAGCTTTGGATGGCATAGGAATATTTATGTTCCCATTTAGTAGCAAAGTCGTTTAGAGCAGCTTCAGCCGCTTGTTTGGTTGGAGCATTGTAAATCGCTTTCATGTCTGTAGTAAATTGCTTTTTGTCCTTCCAAACAACGTATTTACAGGCATTTCGTATCTGATGTACAACACAGATTTGTGTTTTAGATTCAGGGAAAACAGTGCGTATGGTGTCAGTAAAACCGTTTAAGTTATCAGTTGCGGTAATTAAAATATCTTCAGTTCCTCTGGCTTTCATATCGGTTAAAACACTCATCCAAAAGGAAGATGATTCATTTTTTCCAAGCCATAGTCCTAAGACCTCCTTACGTCCATCACGTTTTAATCCTACTGCGATATAGATGGTTTTATTAATTACTTTAGAACCTTCTCTAACTTTAAATACAATACCATCCATCCAAACAATTAAATAAACAGGCTCTAATGGGCGATTTTGCCAAGCTACAATATCAGAAGTGATAGCATCAGTTATACGAGAAATAGTGGACTGAGAGACATCAAAATTGTAAACCTCTCTGATTTGTTCTTCAATATCAGAAACGGACATCCCTTTGGCATAAAGTGATACAATAACGTTTTCTAGGCCTTCTACCATACTTTTTCGTTTAGGGATAAGCATGGGGTTAAAACTTGCATCACGGTCTCTAGGGACCTTTATTTCTTCTTCGCCGTAACTGGTCTTTATCTTTTTGTTAGAATAGCCATTACGCGCATTATTTCCCTTTCTTGAATCATGCTTATCGTAATCCAGGTGAGCATCTAACTCGCCTTCTAGCATTTTTTCAATTCCTCGCTTTTGCAGGTCTTTTAGGAAGCTTTGGAGTTCTTCTCCAGTTTTAAACTGTTTGAAAAACTCATCTGGGAATAGGTCTTTTGTTTTCATAACTGTATAAATATTAAATATATAAAAAAATTCTGCTCGGTTTTAACCCAAGCAGAATTTCATACTTACACAGTTTTTGGTACAGTGTCGAAAAAAATAAATTATTTTATTTTTAATAGTTCCTCAATTATATCTGATTTAAATTTACTAAATGGTCGCTTACTATATTTTTTTTCATCAACACTGATACCAAAAATCATTTCATAGCATTCGCTTCTAGTCAATCCGTTCTTTTCAAAAAAGCTAAGTACTTGATCTAAATAGTTTTCATTGTACTTAATTCTTAAGTTATACAAATCTCTTAATTCGAAATCTCTATGAGCGGAATAGATATCATGTAATCTATTAACTTCTATAGTTTTAAAATCTTTAATTGAGCTTTTTATAAATTCAATTTCAAATTCATTTTTAGTTTTCGAAAAGCTAAAGTTAAATTTAAAAATTTCTTCCTCTTTAAAATATGGATGATATATCTTATTATAATTAGTAAACCACCATTTCTTACTCTTTCCACTACCCTTTAAATGATTGCATCTAGCACAAACAGGTATTAAATTATAAAAATTCACACCTAGGATTGGAAAATGTGTTTTGGGTAAAAAATGATCTAATTGAGCCCTACTATGCGATTTTGTTACTTCTAATGTATAGTTAATATTACACGATAAGCATGTATTTATATTTAAAAGATTTAAAAACTTGCGTCCACATTTTTTCTGAAAAAAATCTGTGTAGGTTGATTCAATTATGAATTTTTTTAATTCATTTTCATTTCTACTAATTAATAGAATGTTACTTTGATAAAATTCTTTTAATTTAGAAAAATCATTAGTAAAAATATTTTCTAAATTTTCTTTTAAAAATTCTCTAATTGGCTCATTTAGGTATTCATAATACTTTCTTTCTTTATAAGCACCATGTTCATTAATTTCCTTACAGCATTCACAATTCAATAAGTCACATTCATACTCAACTTTTTTTAAATCGCTTTTCTTGTATAATTTATGTATAAACCAACAATTTAATACTTTTTGGTGATAATTTTTCGCATGTTCAAAGTGTTCAATAAATATCATATCAACTTCTTAATTCTATTAAACATTTCTCCCATTTTAGTTCTTATTAATGGTTCTCCAATTAATTGAATAACTTCTTCAATTTCTTTCGTCTTATACTTCCTCAGCTTTAAAAGTTGTTTTTTATAGTACTCTAATAACTTTTTAAAATTTTCTTGTACTTCGTCTTCAGAATTTTTTAATTCCTGATTTAGATTTGAAATCTTATTTTGCAAATACATAAAATTAACTAACTCATTAATTTTAAAATTAGCAAATTCACCTATAGCTCCATTTTTTAAGAAAAACTCATCCGCTAATAAATCGTGTATATTTGCTCCAAATGAATTTATTTGTTCTCTATCTACAGGTAACCCATCTTGTAATTTTAAAACATTTTGTGAAGGTATATCTGACAAGATAAAAGGTGAATGTGTTGAGAATATTACATTAAAACTAAATTCATTAAAAAATGATAGGGTTCGAAGTAATTCTCTTACATAATTCTTTTGATAATTAGGATGAAAGTATAGCTCTATTTCATCCATAATTATATTAATATTTTTGTATTCTAGTTTATTATACGGTGTGCCATGATTCGATTCTAAATTAAACAAATGATAAGAAATCGTTAATAGTGAATTTATCATTTGTTGTTCACCTGAGCTTAGATAACTAAATGGATAGGTAGATTTTTGCCCGTCTTTTTTAACTAAAATATCCAATTCAAAAAATGCGAGAGGGACATTATCAATTTTAAAACTCTCATCATTTCCATCGGACTTTTTAAAGTAATTGTCATTCACTTTAAAATCGTAGAAACCAGTTTTAGGATTTAATTCACCTACGTTTTCAACAAACAAGTTTTTAAGTGTGTCATTCTCAAAATAACTTATTGCTTGCTTTACTTTAAATCCTATGTGCGTCTTATTTTCTTTTAACCGTTTGATGTATAAGATAAAATCTAGCTTTTTTTCATTATTTAGCATACTTACTATTGAATTTAGTAAGCTTTCACAATTTAATTTTCCTTGGTTATCTTTATTTTCATTAATTATTCTTTGAATAAAATCTATTCGAGAATTAAGATTAGCATCTTTTTTTTTTGGAATTAAAAGCTCCTCAAATGAAGTAAATGCTTTATCAACAATTAAAAATAATTCCTCAGAATTATCTTCATCGTTATTTTTAGAACATAATTTATTTAATTCATCAATATTCTTTTCTTTTAAAGAAAATATTTCATCTTGATTTACTTCTGAAAAAATATAATTGAATCTTTCATACTCTTCATAAACTTTGGTGATTTTTTCTAATTTTTTAAATATATATAAAAGATTTAGATACTCTATTTCTTCTCTATTTAGGTTGGGATTTGATTTGTCAAGTATGAAGTTTTCAGTATTTTCAACTTTAGTGTTCCAATAATTAATGAGTATATCACTTTTACTAATATCATTAATTAATGATTCTAAAAAGCCTCTTACACCTTCATCACTAAATAATAAAGAAAGTATTTTTTTTAATCTATTGACAATTATATAATTATATTCTCTAACTAAAATATTTTTCTTAGTTTCAGTGATTATTTCTTTACTTGATAATTCCACTTGTACATTATCTCCTATAGTTGAAATAAAATCTTCATTAATGTAGTATTTATAAAATTGATGTTTTAAAATATTAATTGAATAACTAACTTTATCTAAGGATATATTTACAAGTAAATCTTTATTCTTAATGACGTAATGATTAATAATTAATCGCTGATGTAATAATGTGTATTCTCTATTAATATCAATATTACCATAAGTCCTAAATGGATTTATAACAATAGGCGTTTGATATCCATCGTTTTTATGAATTATGTGTTTTACCCAACCAAATCCATCTAGTTTACTATTTAAGCCATACAAACCATAATTAGAAACAATATTGTAAAATGGTAAAAAACTTTTAAGTATACTATTTTTATATTTAAATGTATTTTGAAAAAATACAACATCACTAAGTTCTTTAGTTTCTTCAATTTCAAAATATTGTCCTTTTAAAATGAATTCGGAAACATTTAGATTTTGATTAGAACTATAAATGATTTTTATTATTTTTCCATTATAAAAACAGTAAAACTCTATGTTGAAAATCTTTTGGTGAACTTTAGGATTATCTTCATCTTCTATAATTATTTCTTCATATACCGAATAATCAAAAAGGAAATAGTAAATTAACTCTAATAAGCTACTCTTTCCACTACCATTCTCTCCAACAACCGCGGATACATTAATATTATTTGAATAAAAATTGTCTGGTACTTGTTTTATATACTTAATTTTACTAACAACTTGATTTTCATAACCAATAAAATATTCTATGTTATCACTTTTCCTAGACTTTATGTAATCTTGAGAATTAACATTCTTATCAATACAATTAATAAACTCATATTCATTATAAAAGCGGTAAATACAGTTTGTTTTTAATCCCTTTAATAAGTTTGGATCACATCCTTCTAAAGGACGTATAGCTAATAGTTTAAAATTCATATTTTTTAGTAGTGTAAATTAGTATATATTTGCTTAACTCTTGCAGATAGCACTTTCAGTTAATTAGGTTATTAACCTAAAGTTTAAAAGCTATGAAATGCATTAGTTGTTCAGGTGTAAAACCTGTATTTGTGAAATCATATACAAGAATCCGTTATGGAAAACTTGAAAATGTAACACACCATTGTCGAAGTTTTCCTTATCAAGGTCAATATCGACTATTTTATCAGAAGTGAGTTTTTATAACTCACTTCTTTTTTCTAAAATAAACTCTCTCATCATATTTACAGACTCTGTTAATTGATCAAATGTAAATCTTAAATTTAATGGATTTTCTGGATGGTGAATTTGATGTCTAATATATTCAGTTAAGCAAATCTGTATACTTCGCGGCGTACCAGTAGAAAACTGCTTAATATAATCCATCAATTCTTTACTAGTCTTGAATTCATTCCAGTATTCTTCAGCAATTAAATATCCGTGAAGTTCATTATGATATTCATCTGTAAGGTCATTAAAGGCTATAAAATTAATCTCATTTAGGGACGGATAAGGTAGTTGATTTGGCAGAACCTCTGAAATAGTTTTATTTGATTGATTATCTACTTTAATTAATCTTAGATTTTCAAAAGCCAAACCTTTTACGATGATTGAACTATGAGTAGTTAATAAAACTTGTGTATTATCTGCTTGAGATAGTTCCTTAAAAGCATTTATTAGCAATCTTTGGTGGTCTGTGTGTTGTGATGTTTCTGGTTCTTCAATAGCATAGATTATTGATTGCGAGTTTCCAGAACGAATTCTTCTTTCAGCTTCAGCTCTAAAGAAACTCAATAAAATTAATCGTTTTACCCCACTTCCTCTTTTGTTTATTGGTATATTTTCATCGCCACAAATTGAGACATTCTTGAAAACATCAACCCATTTCAAGGCGCTAGCTGTTGGTATAATAGGATTTAAAGAATTTGCAATTTCAGGATTCATTTCTCTTAATTTTTCTAATGTAGCGTCTGATACTTCATTTAGATGAGCTGAGACTCTTCCCGCTATATCTTCAAACATTGCAATAACCGCTTGATCAGCTAAAATTTGTGTTACAGCTTTTCTTAAAGGGTCCTGAACTTCACTATCATTATCACTGTTTTTTCTATCTGATTGGAAAAGAGAGTATTGCGGAAGATATGTTTGTATTTTATCCCAAATATTCTTCGCGTCTTCTTTAGACGTATCTATTTCAACTTCTTGTAAATCTAAATCAGACTCAAAATAATCCCATATAGCTTTACGCATTGTTGCATTAATTGCTTGATTATCACAAGTAATTTGATTTGACTCAATAATTCTTCGGTAATCAGTATTCCTTTTTGTTAATAGATCTTTACAATGAGGATTTGTTGGATGATTAGCTCTAATAAAAACTTTAGCTGTTCCTGCATTAGAATATTTTTTTATAACTTCCAATTGACCATTAGCATTTAGTAAGTATTCGTCTTCAAATGTTGTTGGATTAGTTGAGTCAATTGTTATTGATTCTGGTAAACTTGTAAAAACAGCTGAAATTTGAACCATATTATCTCCTTGTGAAAGAGCTGATTTATTGATGTCATCTTTATCTAATTTCACCACATAGTTTCCTTTGCCATCATTAAAAAATATATCTAGAGCTTCTAATACTGTAGATTTTCCAATATCATTTTTTCCTACAAAAGCAGTTAAATCATCAAATACAATTTCTGTTTCTTCTTTATAACTTCGAAAGTTCTTTAACTTTATAGAGTGTAATTTCATGTATTCTTTATACTAAGGTTAGTAAGTAAATATATCAAATCAAAACATAAGAAACTAAAGGAAAATAGCGAGCCTTCTATAATTATTAGTGTAAACAAAAAACAGCCTTCAATTCGAAGGCTATTATTCGTTAAAACACACTGCTTTTAATATTATAAATCTACATTTAAATCTTCATGAAAGCTTTGTTTTACAATATTAGCTATTGTTGCATTGTATAGAGGTAAACCGACTAAACGATATTCTTTGTTTTCTACTTTTAATACATCTTTTTTACCATATTTATTAGTAATTTCTTTTAAAAACTGTTCCTTCCAAGCTTCCTTACTATTATCAAATTTACCTGTAGCATCTTTAAATTGAGAACCTTTAGGTTCGATAAATACTTGATAATATCTATCTGCTTCTTTCTCTTTTAAAAACAATAGAAAATCTGGTTCAAAACCTTTTCCATCCTTGAAGTCGTATATTTTATATACTTGTTCATTTCTTAATAAATATACATTTTCGTATTTTTCTTTGAAATTCTCTATCGTATTGATAATGAAATCTACAAGAGATTGTTCTTCGGATGTACCGTGAAAATGATTTAATGCATACCAATCCTTAGTTACAAGCTTATTTTCATAATCTGTATTTTTTGGATCTTCTAAAACAGCTACTGGTTTAGGAGTTTCAAAGTAATATTTAAAAGGTTTTGCTTTAAAATCACTACCAATATGTGGGTGAATTTCTTTTTTCCATTCTGCTATAAATTGCTCGAAGAATCGTACAAAAGCTTTCACTAAATGTTTTGGTTCTACATCACTCAAACTTTCGTATTGTTTAGGCAAGTATAACGTTATGTATAATTTACCTATAAAACCATCTGACCACAAATCATCTATTGACGAAATTTGTAACTCTTGTTGTAGTTTATCAAATCTAAATAATGAATTCTCTTTTTTAGCTACTTCATTATACGCTTTTAAAAATATATGCTTCTGATTGCTTACTAAAATATCTGCTAATTTTTTCTTTATCTGTTTTTTATCTTCATTGCCTTGACTATGTCGAACTTCATCTTTTTTCCCATCTTCTAAAATTACCTTTTCGGCTTTATAGTCATAAGATGGAATAGTATATTCAAACTTGAAAGCTTGAACTATATCTTCTAATGTAGTTTTACGACGATTAGGATTTTCTAATTTATCGTTAGCAAATATTTTTAGTTGATGATAGAATGAGTCTTTGTCATTTTTAATATGTTCTTTAATATCAAAATGTTTAATCACTTTCTTATCATCTGAAAACAACTTTTGATTTTTTAGCTCTAACTTTAGCTCATCAATGTATCTTTCGTCTTTATCAGAATGAAAATAAAATTCTTCCAATACACGTAAAGGATGATCTAATTGCTTATCGAATTTACGTTTATTCGGTTCGTCATCTCCAAATTTAAAAGGATTATAACGTACACCACGACCTATCAACTGAACTTCAGAAACTGTAATAGTACCCGCTTTACGTTTGCCTGTTTTGGTATCTTTACTCGCATCACGACCTTCATACATACGTACAATATCATATAGATTCAATACATCCCAACCTTGCGTTAAACGTTTACACGTAAAAATAGCTGTTATGGGATTGTTTTTATCTTCTAAGCTATTTAGTAATCTATCTTGATTATACGTTGTTTTTTCTTCTCCTTTACGACCTGTAGCATTCTTCTCTTTTGAATGGGTAACAATACAATTATTCTCCTTAAAAGTAGATTTGATATACGAGATAATGGGTTGATAATCTCCATTAAATTTATCATTTACAATTCGTACAATATCAACGATTCTACTTTGCCCAATTTCATATAATTTTTGAGCTTGTTCTACATTGATAGCTTTTAAGAAATTAAAATCAGCTTCTTTTAAATTGTCTACAATATCCCTGAAATAAGTATAATCCTCTTGTACATTTCCTTCTAACTTTTCATCTGAATACTTACTTCTGAATAGAATAACAGGTTTAAAATTTTTAACATCATATTGTCTTGCAATATGATCACGATACCAATTGAATAACAATGCTTGTAGAATACGTTGTTTTTTATCGAAATTAGATGATACTAAATTGATTTCTTTGGTATAACCAGCTTTTAGGAATTCGGGTAAATCGAACTTAATAATGATTTTATCTTTGTACTTATCTGCTACGTTGGTATCTTTTGGAATTGTTGCAGTAAATTCTAACAATACATTATTATTGACATAAGTTTTGATACCTTCTTTCTGTAATAATTTCCCAGTTACTGTATTTTCCCAACTACGCTCTACATCTTCTGCTTTTGCACCATCTTTTAATTCCTTAAATTCTACCAAATCTAATTGCTTTTTCTTTTTGGTATCAGCATTAAAGCTATGCGCTTCGTCTGCTAAAAGAATTAAATCACGTTTTTGTAGATCATCTAAAAACATATCGTTTTCTTTCACTACATACATCGCATTATGTAATTTGTGTATGGATGTAAAAATAATTTCGATATGATCTATAGCTGGATTATCTAATGTAGTACCATCAATATAAGGCGAAAAATTATCTACTTTACGCACCTCAACCGTTTTATCATCAATTACGATAGGGTTTGTATATAAGTATTTGTGATGATTAGCGTCTGTTAAGTTATCTTCTGTTTTACCTACAATATTATTTTGGTCTACAAAGAATATAAAATTACGATAGCCTTGTTTGTAATAGTATAATATGGTAGAAGCTAGTACAAGCGTTTTACCTGTACCTGTAGCCATATTGAACATATAATGCGATGCTGTACCAGGATTTTCTACTTGCTTAATTGCTTCTGCTAACAGAAAATTTTGCATAGCATCTTCTTGCCATTTAAACAACGGAAAGCGTAAATTATCGGTAATATAATTAGGAATAAGCTGTTTTGTTATCCCTAAATCGTGGGCTTTATCTCTTAGTGTTTCAAAAAGATATTTATCTTGAAATAAAGTCATTAGTTGTTCTTTTTAGTTTGAATGGATTTTACCATTTTGTCAAAATCAGATTCAATCTTTTGTGTTTTATTAAATACGTCGTACTCTGCAAAGGCTTTGTTTTCGGCTTGTTTTTGACTGCGTGTGCCTTTACCGTCTAATATTCTGTACTCGTTAAACTCTAAAAACTTATTGACACTTTCTGCCAATGCTTCCATCGTGAACGTAGTACGACGCTCTACCAATCCTTCTATATAATCGAAGTAAGAAGAAACCGTACGTTCTAATTGTTTTATTTCATCTTCGTTGAGATAGTTTTTCGCTACATTGGTATCCGACTTAATAATGCGACCATCAGGACTATTTTTCCACGTTTTTAAGCCCATATTGGGTTTTGTACTGTCAGCATTGAGATATATAATTTCAGCTGCTGTATGCCCCGTAATAGCGTAATGAAATTTGTTTTGTACCATAGCATAAAAATTCTTTGTAATCTCTGAATTCTTATCATAATCGATACTACATTCTTGAAATATATCGGTTATTTGTTGGTATATGCGACGCTCGTTGGCACGTATGGAACGAATACGCTCCAATAACTCTTTGAAATAGTCTTTACCAAAAAGTTTTTTACCTTCTTTTAATCTATCATCATCCAACACAAAACCTTTGATGATAAACTCCTTTAAGGTATTGGTAGCCCATATACGGAATTGAGTTGCTTTGGTAGAATTGACACGATACCCTACCGAAATAATGGCATCAAGATTATAAAATTTAGTTTTATAATTTTTACCATCGGCAGCAGTTGTCAAAAATTCCTTTACAACTGAATTTTCATCTAACTCACTATCTTTAAAAATATTAGAAAGATGGTAGCTAATATTTTGCTTTGATGTATCAAATAATTCTGCAATACGTTGTTGCGTTAACCACACCGTATCATTCATTACAAAAATTTCTACCTTTACCTTGCCCGATGGGTCGGTATACAATATAAATTCAGATAATTCATCTGAAGGTAACATAGGTATATGATCGCTCATAGGGTATTAGTTTTTGATTTGATAAAAATCTTTGGTTAAACGAATGGCATCTTCTGATAGCTTGTAGCGTGCATCTTCTACTTCTGAAAGATTGACGTATAACTGATTGTTATCTAACATACGTTTGAATAACTCTTTTTGACGAGCTAAACTTAGATTTACAAACGCTTCCTCTTTGACTACGTTTTCTTTAAAATCTTTGATACGCACGTTATAATCTAAGAAATAGCGAGTGTTTAATTCCTCAAAAAGCTGTACCAATTCATCTAAACTATTGCAAGCCTCTATACGCTCTTTCGCTGTTTCATTATTCTTTCCTAATTCAGCATAAATGAATGAACCTCCACCTTGCCAATTTACGGAATCTGAAACACCAGATTGTTCGCCTTTAATTACTTTTTGAAGTCGTGGAATTATTAACGTATCTACATAATCCATTTGTTCTATACCAATATATTGATAACCTAATTTATGACAGGTCGCGGCAGTTGTACCACTACCTAAATGATAATCTAAAACAATATCATTATCATATAATTTATTAGATACGATATTAATTAGATATTCAATTAATGACTCACTTTTAGGATATTTAAAAACTTCCTTGCCAAACATTTCGGTTAATTCACTACCAGCTTTTTCAGACGTTTGAACTCCCATACTACTATCTATTAAGTCAAAAGGAGCTTCTATATTATATTCAACTTTCTTGTAACTTAATACTAAGGATTTTTTTGAGCAGAATATACTTGTTTTTTTTCTCAATTCGTCGTTCAAATATTGTTGCGTCCAAGTAAATCTATTTGAAAATCTTACTTTAGTGATATTAGTATTGTTCTCAATTACCAAATCATCCAATAATTCCATAGGATACTTATCTGTTCCATAGTCAACACCTTTTTTATATGTAGCATTCTTATCTGAACATATTAATTGACCTGGTTCAAATTCTAAAAATTTGATAGAATTTTTAGGCTTAGTTAATGGATCGTTACTTTTGCTACTTTTAGAAAGACCCTTATATTTAACGTTATCCTTTATTTTTTCATAACAAATAATATATTCAGAAGCTTTTTTGCTTTTGTGAGGTAGATTAGAAGGAGTATCAGTTTTCTTCCAATTAAATATTTCTATAAAATTCGATATATCAAAAATTTTATCAAGTAAAACTTTTAAATAACATAAACCATCTTCATTTATAGAAATAAATATAACACCGTCATTCGTTAATAAATCACGCGCAATCTCTAATCTTGATTTCATAAATGTTAACCAAGATGACAGATGGAAGTTTGAATTATATGTAAATGTATCTTCAGGTTTTTTATCTCTAAAGAAGTAAGGCGGATCAATATAGATTAGCTTTACTTTCCCTTTAAATTCTTTTTCTAATGAGTGTAAAGCCAATAAGTTGTTGCCTTTGATGATTAGATTATCGGTAATGGTATCTTCTGGTAAACCACGTTGCCTATTCAATTCTGCATCTCTTGTAAATGAGGTAGGAATCGTTTCGCCATTCACATCATAGCGTACTACTTTCTGAAATGCTTTAGGTTCTAATAAACGGTCTATTTCATCTTTAGCAATAATGTTATTATAGAAAATCTCCTTACGCTTTGCTGTTTTTCAACATAGTCGTTAGTATCTTCACTGTATTCGAAATACACATCGTTTCCTTCTTCTGTACTTTGTCCACCTTCTAAAATGCAATCTTTATACGGAAAATCTAATACATAATCTGTACTATCCGCTAGAAACTTACCCCCAGAAGCCAATCCTATACGATTGGCATATTGGGTATAAGAACCATCTAATACTTTGCTATCTAAGTAAAAAATAAAATCGTTTTGCTTGAATACGTAAACGTCTTTTACTTTAATAAAAAACTTTTCTCTAACCTTTTCATCAGCGATTAAAAGTTCTATTAACTGACTGTCTAGGTTGTTTACTAAATCTCTTAGTACATTAATTTGTATATCGTTTTCTTCATCTACTAAGCGATTATCTGTTTTAAGTAATTGAGATATATGTTGGTTGAAATTGAATTCTTGCATTTATTTACTAGAGTTTAATAATTCTTTAATATCTATATTTAAAAGTGTTGCTATTTGTAAAAAAGTTTCCATAGAAGGTTGTACCTCATTGGTACACCATCTCGAAATAGTTACATCACTTTTCCCTAATTGTTCAGCTAACCACCTGTTGGTTTTGTTTTTTTCAGCAAGAACAACTTTTAATCGATTGATTTTCATTGTATGTTATTTGATTAACATTTGGTGTTAAATATAAGGGGATTTAGGGAGATGACAAATAAAGTTGCTCGCTATTTTAAAGATGTATTTTCTTTAATCTCCCAAGTTAACTTAGCCTCCAAAGCATTCAATACTTTTAACAATGTTGTAATCTTTACATTAGATGTATTATTTTCTATTTTAGAAATCTGAGCTTTTTGCACTCCAACAAGCTCACCCAATTGCGTTTGAGTAAGTCCTTTCTCTTTTCGGATAGCTTTAATTTTTGAAACAATTAATTCAAATTGAATCTTGGATTCGAATAAATCACGCTTTTGCGTACCTATAGAACCTATTTGTTCTTCAATAATTTGATCTAATGGATAGTTTCTTTATTCTCTTTTCTTTCACTAGGATTTTTAGGTTCACTGTGTAAGAATAGTTTTAAGTTTTCATAATCTCTAACGGTTTTGCGTTTGCCGTCCGGTTGGAGTATGGTACCTTTATAGTATTCGATAGATAGGTTTATCTTACCACTGGGTAATAGACGTTCTCTTAGTGTGATTTTCATTATGTGATGATATTTGCTACATATTCAAAATATGTGATGATTTTGTGGCAACGAATATACTAAGAAAAGAACATAAAAGAAAAGACTATCAGTGCTAATTTACTGACAGTCAGCTAAAAGGAAGTATATCTTAACAACGGAAACGTAACTTATTTACCGATACAAAAATTGGCAAATATATTCCCGAGCAGCTCATCATTGGTCACTTGTCCCGTGATTTCGCCAAAGTAATAAAGGGCTTGACGAATGTCAATGGCCATCAAATCAGCGGGGAGGTTGGTTTCCAATCCCCATTTGACTTTTTGTATCTCTTCTAAGGCTTTGAGCAAGGCGTCGTAATGACGGCTGTTGGTGACTATGGTTTCGTTGTTGCGCAGCGCACCGGTATTGACAAAGGACAATAGGCGTTCTTTTAATTCATCGATACCCAGCTTCTGTTTGGCGGCAATCAATACTATACCGGGAATTTCCGATTGTAAGGTCTGTTGTGTTGCAGTATTGATCATATCGGATTTATTTCCAATGACCAACAGCGGTTTTTGAGGATATTGCTCCTCGATGCGGCGCAGTTCTTTTTTGATTTCAGCGATGCCGATAGCGGTTAATTTGGTATTATCGACCAAATACACCACCACCTGGGCCTGCTCCATCTTTTCAAAGGTCTTTTTTATACCGATAGACTCGACTACGTCTTCGGTTTGGCGGATTCCTGCGGTGTCTATAAAGCGAAATCCAATACCGTCAATGACCAGCTCGTCTTCGATGGTGTCGCGGGTGGTACCCGCTATATCCGAAACGATGGCGCGCTCTTCGTTGAGCAAGGCATTGAGCAAGGTCGACTTACCGACGTTGGGTTCTCCGACTATGGCTACGGGAATACCGTTTTTGATCACATTACCTACGGCAAAGGAATCGATTAGGCGTTTGAGCACCAAATCAATGCGCTGCACCAATTCGTTAAACTGAGTACGGTCGGCAAATTCCACATCTTCCTCGGAAAAATCGAGTTCCAATTCAATCAAAGAAGCGAAGTTCAACAACTCCTCCCTCAATTTAGCGATTTCACTGGAGAATCCCCCCCGCATTTGTTGCATGGCTATTTGGTGACTCGCCTCGTTGTCCGACGCGATTAAATCCGCCACAGCTTCGGCCTGAGACAGGTCCAACTTACCGTTGAGGAAAGCGCGTAGGGTAAACTCCCCGGGCTGTGCCATTTTAGCCCCTTTGCGCAAGACGAGTTGAATGATTTGCTGCTGTATAAACGTAGAGCCGTGACAGGAGATTTCAACGGTATTTTCGCCTGTATAAGAGTTTGGCCCCTTAAAAACCGACACCAATACCTGATCGTATACCTTATCGGCATCGATGAGATGTCCCAAGTGTAGGGTGTGGGTTTTCTGGCGGTTTAAATCCTTACCGCTGACCGATTGAAAAAT
The DNA here is from genome assembly GCF_050562195.1 of Flavobacterium sp. JP2137. Classification (GTDB taxonomy): domain Bacteria; phylum Bacteroidota; class Bacteroidia; order Flavobacteriales; family Flavobacteriaceae; genus Flavobacterium. Next base: position 2,412,403 of record NZ_CP191647.1, on the reverse strand, counting down.
CTCGGCCACCAGTGAAATCGCCTCTCGACCCGAAACGCGGATAACGGCAATTGCCCCTGCTCCAGAGGGTGTAGCCAAGGCCACTATCGTATCTTGTAATATCATTTTGTCGTTTTGTTTTACCGCTACAAAGGTACGCTTTTATCGGCAGTGCCAAAATGCAGTTTTCAACCTATAAGCAGATTTCTTAACACATTTTGCCTTTTATATTGTACTGATTATTTGTATCTTTATGGAAACACAATACTATACAGCTATGAAAAAGATATTATTTCCCACCGATTTTTCCGATACGGCAAACAATGCTTTGGTATATGCCCTTAAAATGGCAGAAAACAGAAATGCGACACTCTATGTACTTCACGCTTATGAAATGCCGGTTATCTCGGCTACAGCCAATCCGATGATGATACAAGATGTGTATAAAACTATAGAATTAGGTCGTTTTGAGAATTTTAAGGATCAGGTTCCACCGATTAGACAAATAGCTGAAAAACACGATTTGGGTCATATCCCCATGCACTTTATCCTGGAAGAAGGTTACCTCAATTCCATTTTAAAAAAAATTATCAAGGATGAAAACATCGATATGGTCGTTATGGGTACCAGCGGTTTGTCGGGATTTGAAAAGAAAATCCTCGGATCCAATACCGCCAACGCGATATCGACCTTGACGGTTCCCGTGCTGAGCGTGCCGCATGATGCCGTCTACAAGTCCATAAACGCCATTGCTTTCACCACCGTATTCGACCATCAGGACGATGCCGCACTCACGCGACTACTGCCCATAGCAGAGCGCAATAACGCCGTAATCAAATGCCTGCATGTGAGCAACGACGGAATCACCGAAGCATCGGAAGTAGCACAGACTTGGAAACAGAAATACAGCGGCCAACCCGTTGAATTTCACTTTATCTCCAGTAAGGAAACCGAAAAATCGATTTTTGAATTTATCGATAAGGAACAAATCGACTTGATCGCCAGTGTGACCCGCAACCGAAATTTCTTCGAAAAGATATTTACGAGCAGTTTGACCAAAAAACTCACCTACCACACCAATATACCCGTATTGGTTTATCACGAACACTAGGTTTTTTTTGATAAATACGGCTTTTAAAACGCATCGCTTTGCCTTTGGCAAAGTAGTGCGTTTTTTTTTGTGCTGATTCGCCAAGAGGCCTATTCGCTTATTTGCGGATGCGCGGATGCGCCTTAGTTTGCGGAACGGAGTTAAGGATTGCAATTTTTATTCGGAATTGAACCCAAGGAGAAGCTGATTCGTTTATTTGCGGATGCGCGGATGCGCCATATTTTGTACAAAGGATTAAAGGATTGCAATTTTTATTCGGAATTGAACCCAAGCAGAAGCTGATTCGTTTATTTGCGGATGCGCGGATGCGCCTTAGTTTGTACAAAGGATTTAAGGATTGCATTTTTTATTCGGAATTGAACCCAAGCAGAAGCTGATTCGTTTATTTGCGGATGCGCGGATGCGCCATATTTTGTACAAAGGATTAAAGGATTGCAATTTTTATTCGGAATTGAAGCCAAGGAGAAGCTGATTCGTTTATTTGCCGATGCGCGGATGCGCCTTAGTTTGTACAAAGGATTTAAGGATTGCATTTTTTATTCGGAATTGAACCCAAGGAGAAGCTGATTCGATTATTTGCGGATGCGCGGATGCGCCATATTTTGTACAAAGGATTTAAGGATTGCAATTTTTATTCGGAATTGAACCCAAGCAGAAGCTGATTCGTTTATTTGCGGATGCGCGGATGCGCCTTGGTTTGCAGAAAGTATTTAATTATTGCATTTTTTATTCAGAGACTGAGTTCGATTATGCAAATATCGAATAAGGAAAAGCTGATGCGCTGATTTGCGGATGCGCGGATGCGCCTTATTTTGCGGAAAGGAGTTAAGAATTGCTTTTTTTATTCGAAATTGAACCCAAGGAGAAGCTGATTCGTTGATTTGCGGATGCGCGGATGGGCCATATTTTGTACAAAGGATTTAAGGATTGCAATTTTTATTCGGAATTGAACCCAAGCAGAAGCTGATTCGTTTATTTGCGGATGCGCGGATGGGCCATATTTTGTACAAAGGATTTAAGGATTGCAATTTTTATTCGGAATTGAACCCAGGGAAAAGCTGATTCGGTTATTTGCGGATGCGCGGATGCGCCATATTTTGTACAAAGGATTAAAGGATTGCAATTTTTATTCGGAATTGAACCCAAGCAGAAGCTGATTCGTTTATTTGCGGATGCGCGGATGCGCCTTGGTTTGCAGAAAGTATTTAATTATTGCATTTTTTATTCAGAGACTGAGTTCGATTATGCAAATATCGAATAAGGAAAAGCTGATGCGCTGATTTGCGGATGCGCGGATGCGCCTTAGTTTGCGGAAAGGAGTTAAGAATTGCTTTATTTATTCGAAATTGAACCCAAGGAGAAGCTGATTCGTTGATTTGCGGATGCGCGGATGGGCCATATTTTGTACAAAGCATTTAACAACTACATTTTTAATCCGGAAAAGAACTCCAAGAAAACGCTTATTCGCGGATTTGCCGATGCGCGGATGCGCCTTGGTTTGCAGAAAGTATTTAATTATTGCATTTTTTATTCAGAGACTGAGTTCGATTATGCAAATATCGAATAAGGAAAAGCTGATGCGCTGATTTGCGGATGCGCGGATGCGCCTTAGTTTGCGGAAAGGAGTTAAGAATTGCTTTATTTATTCGAAATTGAACCCAAGGAGAAGCTGATTCGTTGATTTGCGGATGCGCGGATGGGCCATATTTTGTACAAAGCATTTAACAACTACATTTTTAATCCGGAAAAGAACTCCAAGAAAACGCTTATTCGCGGATTTGCCGATGCGCGGATGCGCCTTAGTTTGTACAAAGCAGTTAAGAACCACATTTTTAATCCCGAAAGGAACTCCTTTGCACGACTAGCGCTCGCGCCAGCATCTTGCTGGTGCGCACAAACTAAAAGCTTATTCGTTTATTTGCCGATGCGCGGATGCGCCATATTTTGTACAAAGGATTTAAGGATTGCAATTTTTACTCGGAATTGAACCCAAGGAGAAGCTGATTCGTTTATTTGCGGATGCGCGGATGCGCCTTAGTTTGTAGAAAGTATTTAATTACTGCGTTTTTCATTCGGAAAAGAACTCCTTTACGCAACCTGGCAAATCAGCGAATAAACAAATCCGCGAATAAGCCAACAATACAATAGGTACCAGCGTGACGCTGGCACCAGCGAAGGATCGTAGAAAATATATAAGAACTACATTTTGTATATCGAAACTGAACTGACTTACGAAAATAAGAAAACAAACTAATCAGTGGAAAAGAACTCCTTTGCACGACTAGCGCTCGCGCCAGCATCTTGCTGGTGCGCACAAACTAAAAGCTTATTCGCTTATTTGCGGATGCGCAGATGCCCCTTGGTTAATAGAAAGTATTTAATTACTGCATTTTTTATTCAGAGACTGAGTTTGTTTATGCAAATATCGAATAAGGAAAAGCCTATTCGCTGATTTGCGGCTGCGCGGATGCGCCTTGGTTAGTAGAAAATATACAAGGACTGCGTTTTTAATTCGGAAAACGAACTCCTTTACGCAACCTGGCAAATCCGCGAATAAACAAATCATCGAATCTGCATAAAACAAAAAACCCCTAGTCTGTGAAGACTAGGGGTTCTCAAAAGAAAGGCGACGACATACTCTCCCACATAAATGCAGTACCATCTGCGCTAACGGGCTTAACTGCTCTGTTCGAAAAGGGAAGAGGTGAGCCCCGCTGCAATAACCACCTTAAATCGGTTGTTATCCAAGGGTTTGGAATAACGAATATCGTAACATACGAAGATATTTAAATACTTGTATTGTATAAGTAGAAAGTCATCCTGTCCCGTTTAAAAAACGGGACAGTACACATAAGCTTACGGGTTATTAGTACTACTCGACTATGACATTACTGCCTTTACATCTATAGCCTATCAACGTGGTCATCTCCCACGACCCTTTAAAGAAATCTCATCTTGTGGTGGGTTTCGCGCTTATATGCTTTCAGCGCTTATCCCTGCCAAACGTAGCTACTCTGCGATGCCCCTGGCGAGACAACAGATACACTAGAGGTTTGTCCAAATCGGTCCTCTCGTACTAGAATCAGATCCACTCAAATTTCTAACGCCCGCAGTAGATAGAGACCGAACTGTCTCACGACGTTCTGAACCCAGCTCGCGTGCCACTTTAATGGGCGAACAGCCCAACCCTTGGGACCTTCTCCAGCCCCAGGATGTGACGAGCCGACATCGAGGTGCCAAACCCCCCCGTCGATATGAGCTCTTGGGGGAGATCAGCCTGTTATCCCCGGCGTACCTTTTATCCTTTGAGCGATGGCCCTTCCATGCGGAACCACCGGATCACTATGCTCTACTTTCGTACCTGGTCGACTTGTTAGTCTCTCAGTCAAGCTCCCTTATACCATTGCACTCTACGCACGGTTACCAAGCGTGCTGAGGGAACCTTTAGAAGCCTCCGTTACTCTTTTGGAGGCGACCACCCCAGTCAAACTACCCACCAAGCAATGTCCTCCATTATATGGAGTTAGATCTCAAATAAGCAAAGGGTGGTATTTCAACAATGACTCCACAACGCCTAGCGACGCCACTTCACAGTCTCCCACCTATCCTACACATCACTTATCCAAGAACAATACTAAGCTATAGTAAAGGTGCACAGGGTCTTTTCGTCCCACTGCGGGTAATCGGCATCTTCACCGATACTACAATTTCACCGAGCTCATGGCTGAGACAGCGTCCAGATCGTTACACCATTCGTGCAGGTCGGAACTTACCCGACAAGGAATTTCGCTACCTTAGGACCGTTATAGTTACGGCCGCCGTTTACTGGGGCTTCAATTCAATGCTTCTGATTGCTCATAACATCTCCTCTTAACCTTCCAGCACCGGGCAGGTGTCAGGCCCTATACTTCATCTTACGATTTTGCAGAGCCCTGTGTTTTTGATAAACAGTCGCCTGGACCTCTTCACTGCGGCCAGCTTGCGCTGGCGACCTTTCTCCCGAAGTTACAGGTCTATTTTGCCTAGTTCCTTAGCCATGAATCTCTCGAGCACCTTAGGATTCTCTCCCCAACTACCTGTGTCGGTTTACGGTACGGGTACTTATAATCAAAGTTTAGAAGGTTTTCTTGGAAGCCCTTAGGCACACTATCTACTTGTCCGTAGACTCGCAGTACTATCGATCTTTGCCATCCCAAACGCATTTGACTATCTGGAATATAGCTACAATCTTCAACGAACTATTCCGTCAGTTCGCGGTGCTTTCATCACTCCGTCACTCCATCACAATTATAAGTAGTACGGGAATATTAACCCGTTGGCCATCGACGTCCCCCTTCGGGTTTGCCTTAGGACCCGACTAACCCACAGCTGATTAGCATAGCTGTGGAAACCTTAGTTTTTCGGTGTGCGGGTTTCTCGCCCGCATTATCGTTACTTATGCCTACATTTTCTTTTCTAATTAGTCCAGCAAGTCTCACAACTCACCTTCAACCCCATTAGAATGCTCCCCTACCACTTACAGACCCTTGTCTGTAAATCCATAGCTTCGGTAGTATACTTATGCCCGATTATTATCCATGCTCGTCCGCTCGACTAGTGAGCTGTTACGCACTCTTTAAATGAATGGCTGCTTCCAAGCCAACATCCTAGCTGTCTGGGCAGACAAACCGCGTTTTTTCAACTTAGTATACATTTGGGGACCTTAGCTGATGGTCTGGGTTCTTTCCCTCTCGGACATGGACCTTAGCACCCATGCCCTCACTGTTAGTGAACATTATATAGCATTCGGAGTTTGTCAGGAATTGGTAGGTGGTGAAACCCCCGCATCCAATCAGTAGCTCTACCTCTATATAACTTTATAACTAACGCTGCACCTAAATGCATTTCGGGGAGTACGAGCTATTTCCGAGTTTGATTGGCCTTTCACCCCTACCCACAGGTCATCCGAAGACTTTTCAACGTCAACCGGTTCGGTCCTCCATTTAGTGTTACCTAAACTTCAACCTGCCCATGGGTAGATCACACGGTTTCGCGTCTACCACTACTGACTAAAGCGCCCTATTCAGACTCGCTTTCGCTACGGATCCATGGCTTAACCACTTATCCTTGCCAGCAACGGTAACTCGTAGGCTCATTATGCAAAAGGCACGCCGTCACCCCACTTAAGGGCTCCGACCGCTTGTAGGCGTATGGTTTCAGGATCTATTTCACTCCGTTATTCACGGTTCTTTTCACCTTTCCCTCACGGTACTGGTTCACTATCGGTCTCTCAGGAGTATTTAGCCTTAGCGGATGGTCCCGCCAGTTTCAATCAGGGTTTCACGTGCCCCGACCTACTCAGGATACCACTATTCTTATCTTCCATTACTTATACGGGACTGTCACCCTCTATGGTCAAGCTTTCCAACTTGTTCTAATTCTGTCCGCAAGAAACATCGTGGTCCTACAACCCCAATATTGCCGTAACAACATTGGTTTGGGCTGTTCCGCGTTCGCTCGCCACTACTTACGGAATCACTTTTGTTTTCTTCTCCTCCGCCTACTTAGATGTTTCAGTTCAGCGGGTTTGCCTCCTATCGGATACTATGTCTTCAACATAGTGGGTTGCCCCATTCGGATATCTACGGATCAATTCGTGTGTGCCGATCCCCGTAGCTTTTCGCAGCTTATCACGTCCTTCTTCGCCTCTGAGAGCCTAGGCATCCCCCATACGCCCTTATTTTGCTTATGTGCTTGTGTAATCGATCGAAATCAATTACGTGCTTTCTATTATTTTTATTGTATTTAAATATCTCAATATGTCAATGAACGTGTGGCGGGTCTTTTGTCTTACCAAGTGACCCTTGATGCCGTAGTGGAGAATATCGGAGTCGAACCGATGACCTCCTGCGTGCAAGGCAGGCGCTCTAGCCAGCTGAGCTAATCCCCCAATGAATTTAGAAGGTAGTCTTCCAAACGTAGTCGGGTTAGTCAACCTCTAAAATTTCCTTTCAATAAAAGTGTGTTTTTCCTAGCTATTAGCCAAAAATGCCCGCTTCTGACGTTGTCCTTTGACATTTTGTTTGCGCAAAATACTCAAAAGTTTACCTCAGGCGTAGCCTGTAGTCCCGGGCAGACTCGAACTGCCGACCCCTACATTATCAGTGTAGTACTCTAACCAGCTGAGCTACGAGACTCTGTACTTTTATTGTGTATTATTTGAATTGAACAGCGAGAGCAAGATAAAATTAGTGCGTATCTCTAGAAAGGAGGTGTTCCAGCCGCACCTTCCGGTACGGCTACCTTGTTACGACTTAGCCCTAGTTACCAGTTTTACCCTAGGCAGCTCCTTGCGGTCACCGACTTCAGGTACCCCCAGCTTCCATGGCTTGACGGGCGGTGTGTACAAGGCCCGGGAACGTATTCACCGGATCATGGCTGATATCCGATTACTAGCGATTCCAGCTTCACGGAGTCGAGTTGCAGACTCCGATCCGAACTGTGACCGGTTTTGTAGATTCGCTCCTGGTCGCCCAGTGGCTGCTCTCTGTACCGGCCATTGTAGCACGTGTGTAGCCCAGGACGTAAGGGCCGTGATGATTTGACGTCATCCCCACCTTCCTCTCAGTTTGCACTGGCAGTCTCGTTAGAGTTCCCGGCATGACCCGCTGGCAACTAACGATAGGGGTTGCGCTCGTTATAGGACTTAACCTGACACCTCACGGCACGAGCTGACGACAACCATGCAGCACCTTGTAAATTGTCTTGCGAAAGTAATGTTTCCAAAACGGTCAATCTACATTTAAGCCCTGGTAAGGTTCCTCGCGTATCATCGAATTAAACCACATGCTCCACCGCTTGTGCGGGCCCCCGTCAATTCCTTTGAGTTTCATTCTTGCGAACGTACTCCCCAGGTGGGATACTTATCACTTTCGCTTAGCCACTCAGTCTTGCGACCGAACAGCTAGTATCCATCGTTTACGGCGTGGACTACCAGGGTATCTAATCCTGTTCGCTACCCACGCTTTCGTTCATCAGCGTCAATCAATTGATAGTAACCTGCCTTCGCAATTGGTATTCCATGTAATATCTAAGCATTTCACCGCTACACTACATATTCTAGTTACTTCCCAATAATTCAAGTCCGACAGTATCAATGGCCATTTCCTAGTTAAGCTAGGAGATTTCACCACTGACTTATCAAACCGCCTACGAACCCTTTAAACCCAATGATTCCGGATAACGCTTGGATCCTCCGTATTACCGCGGCTGCTGGCACGGAGTTAGCCGATCCTTATTCCTACAGTACCTTCAAATACCCTCACGAGGGTAGGTTTATTCCTGTATAAAAGCAGTTTACAATCCATAGGACCGTCTTCCTGCACGCGGCATGGCTGGTTCAGAGTTGCCTCCATTGACCAATATTCCTCACTGCTGCCTCCCGTAGGAGTCTGGTCCGTGTCTCAGTACCAGTGTGGGGGATCTCCCTCTCAGGACCCCTACCCATCATTGCCTTGGTATGCCGTTACCATACCAACTAGCTAATGGGACGCATGCTCATCTTTTACCGATAAATCTTTAGTTGTCAAATGATGCCATCCAACAACACTATAAGGCATTAATCCAAATTTCTCTGGGCTATTCCTTTGTAAAAGGTAGATTGCATACGCGTTACGCACCCGTGCGCCGGTCTCAAGGAAGCAAGCTCCCTCTACCCCTCGACTTGCATGTGTTAAGCCTGCCGCTAGCGTTCATCCTGAGCCAGGATCAAACTCTTCATCGTATTTTTTTAATATGTTTAGATAGTTTGCGCTAATTCTTGAAATCTTGCGATTTCCTTACTCTCTTCTTATTTGCTGTCAATTCAATATATCTATGAACGTGTCTTCTTGTTTTTCGCTTGTCTCTCAAAGCGGATGCAAAACTACAACTTCTTTTTTAACTGGCAAGGTTTTTGTGAGAAAAAATTTCTCTTTATTTTCTTGTCAATCGTTACTATCACTGGTCTCCCCTATTCGGCTCGTCGGATTTAAAACCCTACGACCCTCACAATCTCAACCCGGTAATCAAAGAACTTCTGCGGTAATGCGAGTGCAAAAGTAGGCCTTTTTATCGGCTTTCCTAATCTTTTGAAGTTTTTTTTAAAGGGTTTTTGCCGGGGATTTGTTAACTGCTTAGTTACCGTAACTTTACGAAGAGGATTTTTTTTGCGGATTCGAGAGTGCTGGAGAATAGAAGATGGCTTGTTATAGTAAAGTGCGGATTCGAGGATTTGTTGATTCGCTTATTCGCCGGGTTGTGGAGAATACACGATTTGTGGAAATAGTTAGTTCTTAGCGGATTCGAGGATTTGCGTATTCGCGGATTCGAGAGTACCGGAGAATAGAAGATGGCTTGTTATAGTAAAGAGTGGATTCGCGGATTTGTTGATTCGCTTATTTGCCGGGTTGCGGAGAATGCACGATTTGTGGAAATAGTTAGTTCTTAGCGGATTCGAGGATTTGCTGATTCGACAGTACCGGAGAATAGAAGATAGCTTGTTATAGCAAAGAGCGGATTCGTGGATTTGTTGATTCGCTTATTCGCCAAGTTGAGGAGAATGCACGATTTGTGGAAATAGTTAGTTCTTAGCGGATTCGAGGATTTGTTTATTCGTTTATTCGATAGGTAGTGTAAAGGAGTCCTTTTCCGAATAAAAAATGTAGTCCATAATTACTTTCTGCAACCTGCGCTGGTGCCAGCGTCACGCTGGTACCCTCTTATATTGTAGGCGGATTCGCGGATTCGCGGATTTGATGATTCGCTGATTCGAGAGTACCGTAGAATAGAAGATGGCTTGTTATAATAAAGAGCGGATCTGCTGATTCGCGGATTTAAGGAAGAACTCGCGTGGCAACGGAGGAATCCGCAAAAGAAAAAAGCTTATTTTTTCTTTTTCCGTTCCTTATATTCTTGAGACAGTCGGATATAGGTGGGCATGTCAAAATCGAACAGCTGATTGATGGTCAAATCGAGCATCATGCTTATTTTGAGTAGGGTTTCGTACGTGGGATTGGTGTTGCCCCGTTCGATTTCTCCTATGGTTTTCTTTGCGTTTCCCGTTTTATAACTGAGTTCTTCCTGAGAGATTTTTTCGTGTACATAATTTTCTCGCAGTTCTCGGATGCGGTACCCCAAAGCTTCGTTTTCCTCTTTAAAACTATCCTTTTCCATACAAGTAAATTTCCCGTTTTTTTAAAAAACAACAGGACACATATAGGTTACTTTAAAATATTTTTTTTATATTTGATTATAAATTAACATCAATTTACGCGGGAAAGCTACGCTTTTCTCACGGAAGTCAGTGGCTTTCCCGTTTTTTGTTATCATTTATAAGCGTTTATTAAAAATGCAGTCCTTAATTACTGTCTGCAAAACAGGGCAAATCTGCTAATGGACTTGATGCGGATTCGAGTATACGAGTATTCGCGGATTCGAGAGGTTGCGCAAAGGAGGCCTTTTCCGAATAAAAAATGTAGTTCTTAAATCCTTTGTACAAAACATGGCGAATTCGCGCATCGGCAAATCAAGGACTTGATGCGGATTCGAGTATTCGAGTATTCGCGGATTCGAAAGCTTGCGCAAAGGAGTTCTTATCCGGATTAAAAATGTAGTTCTTAAATCCTTTGTACAAAACATGGCGAATCTACGAATCTACGAATGGACGAATAAGTACCTAAATTATACTAGCTAAAATTCCTAAAAACCACAAAGCCCAATGAATCGCTTCATCGGGCTTTGTTTATATTCAGAAGGTTTCCCTCTTGGTATCGTTCTAGTTATTCAACATCACTGGCATCACCAACATGGTAACGGTTTCGCCTTCGTCCAGTCCATCAACGGGTGTTAAAATTCCCGCGCGGTTCGGCAAAGACATTTCCAACATGATCTCGTCCGACTGTAGGTTGTTCAACATCTCCGTCAAGAAACGCGAGTTGAAACCGATTTGCATATCGTCGCCTTGGTAATCACAAGTCAAGCGTTCGTCCGCTTTGTTGGAGTAATCGATATCTTCTGCAGATATGTTCAATTCCGTACCGGCGATTTTCAATCGAATTTGATGAGTAGTCTTATTGGCATAAATAGCCACACGACGTACCGAACTCAAAAACTGAGCGCGATTGATCAACAACTTATTCGGGTTTTCCTTTGGAATCACCGCTTCGTAGTTGGGGTATTTCCCATCGATTAAACGACAAGTCAAAGTATAGTTTTCAAAAGAGAACTGCGCATTGGAATCGTTGTATTCAATCTTCACCTCTACATCTGAAGTCATTAGAATATTCTTTAAGATATTCAATGGCTTTTTAGGCATGATAAAATTGGCTTGGCTCGAAGAATTGATATCTGCACGAGAATACTTAACCAATTTATGAGCATCGGTAGCAACAAAAATCAGACCGTCTGGCGAAAACTGAAAAAACACTCCAGACATCACCGGGCGCAAATCGTCGTTACCCGCAGCAAAAATCGTTTTACTGATCGCCGTTGCTAAAACTTCAGCGGGTACTCCTGTAGTAGACGGATCTTCTAATGTCTCCGCTTTGGGAAACTCATCGCCTTGCGCATACGCCAAAACGTATTTCCCCAAGTCAGAACTAATTTCAATAGTATTGTTTTCTTTAACGGTAAAAGTCAAAGGCTGCTCTGGAAAAGTTTTTAATGTCTCCAATAAAAGTTTTGCCGGAACTGCGATACTCCCCTGGCTGGTCGACTCTATTTCTAGAGTAGCAGACATGGTTGTTTCCAAATCGGATGCAGAGACTTTTAATTCGCTGTTATCCAATTCAAATAAGAAATTATCTAAAATGTGTAAAGTATTACTACTATTGATAACACTTCCAAGAATCTGCAATTGTTTTAACAAATAGGAACTCGATACAATAAACTTCATGTTATTTTGCTTTTTTAGGTGTAAAATTACTTTTACATTTTACAAATATATCGGATTATAACCAATTATAAAAGAATTTTTATTAACACTTGCGCGCAAAGCGTCTCTTTCTATAAAAAGTAAAGCCCAATCCAAAAATTAAAAGGAAAAACAGTGGCAATCCGACAGTTATTACTTGGATAGACGTATAGCGTTCGTATACTTTTTGTTTATCCAGTATAGGTAAACTCACATTTTTAGAACGGATGTTAATAAGTCCGGAGTCGTCCAAAAGGTAATTGACCGCATTGAGGATAAACTCTTTATTCCCATAGAGCTTGTTGGTCCATTTATCATAACCCAACTCTAGGGGTTGGTAATTTTGATCGAGCTGATTGCGGATGACATCGCCATCGGCAATG